>NZ_JAQGNQ010000146.1 GCF_028291745.1 Ramlibacter sp.
GCTGCAACGGCAGCGCTTGCCCGACCCGCGTCGCTCAGTCCCGCCGGGCTTCCCTCAGCTGCTGACGACGGAAGTCTCCCTGCCGCTCCAGCATCCAGCCGGGATATTCCGGCGCCAGCTTGCTCACCGCATCGATCTGCTGCAGGTCTTGCGCGCTCAGTCGCACCTCGGTCGCCCGGATGTTGTCGGCCAGTTGGTCGGGCCGCTTCGCACCCACGATCACGCTGGTTACCTGCGGCTGGTGCAGCAGCCACGCCAATGCGATCTGCGCGACCGAGACGCCCTTCGCTTGCGCGATGCCGCGCATCGCGTCGACGGCGTCCCACGCGCGGTCCTTGTCGACCGGGGGAAAGTCGAAGGCGGTGCGACGGCTGCCTTGCTCGCCCTGCTGCTCGCGTCCGTACTTGCCACTGAGCAGGCCGCCGGCCAGCGGGCTCCACACCATCAGGCCCAGGCCTTCGCTTTGCAGCATCGGGATCAGCTCGCGCTCCAGGTCGCGGCCCGCCACCGTGTAATACGCCTGCAGCGATTCGAAGCGCGCGAGGCCCAGTCGCTCCGCGATGCCCAGTGCCTTGACGATCTGCCAGGCCGCCCAATTGGAGACGCCGACGTAGCGCACGTGCCCGTGGCGCACCAGCTGGTCGAGCGCGCGCACCGTTTCCTCGATGGGCGTCGCGGGGTCGAAGCCGTGGATCTGGTAGAGGTCGATGTGATCGAGCTGCATGCGCTTCAAGCTCGCCTTCACCGCATCGAGGATGTGGCCGCGCGTGTTGCCGCGCATGTTCAGGCCCGGGCCGGTTTCGCCGAAGACCTTGGTGGCCACCACCACGTGGTCGCGCGCGATCTTCAGGTTGCGCAGCGCCTGGCCGGTGATCTGCTCGCTGGCGCCGCCGGCATACACGTCGGCCGTGTCGATGAAGTTGATGCCGGCATCGATGGCCTGGCCGACCAGGCGCTCGGCGTCCGATTGCTGCAGCGTGCCGATCTTGCTCCACATGCCTTCGGTGCCGCCGAAGGTCATGGTGCCGAGACAGAGTTCCGAGACGAACAGGCCGGTGCGGCCCAGGGGGAGGTGACGCATGGAGGAGGCTCCTGGAGGGGATGGAGTGAAGTGGGTGACGTTGTAATGTCGGACGCGCGAACGGGCCGAGCCCGGCCGCAGCCTGCAATGGCAGCACATCGATGTGAACGACGTGCTGCGGACATTGTCAATGCGGGCGCGGCAACCAGTGTGGTGCTCGCTCCCTCTCCCTTCCGGGGACAGGGTTTGGGTGAGGGACGGCGGCCGTCGCCCTCACCCCAGCCCTCTCCCGCGGACGGGAGAGGGAGCAAAGGCGGGGAGCGCCCCCATCCCGACCTTCCCCCGGAGGGGGAAGGAGCAAGACCCCCTGGCGTATCCGTCCTACATCGGCGTGCCATGCCGCTCCCCTACGATGATCCCCATGACCACGACGAGCACCTCCCCCCTCCAGGCGCGCGCCGGCAAGAGCGAGCGCATCGACGTCACCTACGACTACGCCGTGTGCTCCTGGGCACGCCACTTCAACGTGAGCGAAAAGCGCGTGAAGGAGGCGGTGGCCGCAGTGGGTGACCAGGCCGAAGTGGTTCGTGCTCATCTCAAGAGCACAGCCTGCGAGCAGCCTTCGGGCTATTAGGTGTGGATGCCATCCCGGGCTTGACCCGGGATCCACCCCCGCGCCAATTCACGGCGCGACCACCCCGAATACCTGCCGCAAATAAGCCAGAAAGGTCTCGTCCGTCGCCAGCGTCTTGCCCGGCGCATCGGATAGTTTGGCCACGGGCTGGCCATTGACCTCCACCAGCTTCATCACGATGTTCAACGGCGTCAGGCCGACATCGTTGGTGAGCTTGGTGCCGATGCCGAACCCCATCTGCCTTGGCCGTGTCCAGGCTGTCGGAGAACACCAGCCGCTTGCGATGCGCGTCGATGCGCAACTTCGCGTAGTGCGCCAAGGCCTTCTCGCCCCAGGCGAAGGGATCTCCGGAGTCGTGGCGCAGGCCGTCGAACAGTTTCGCGAAGTACAGGTCGAAGTCGGCGAGGAAGGCATCCATGCCGACCGTGTCCGTGAGCGCGATGCCCAGGTCGCCGCGGTACTCCTGCACCCATTCCTCCAGCGCCGCGCGCTGGAAGTCGCGCAGGCGCACGCCGGTCGCCTGGAAGGTCTGCAGGTACTCGTGGCCCATGGTGCCTATGGGCACCAGGTTGAGGTCGCGCGCCAGCAGCACGTTGGACGTGCCCTTGAAGAAGCGCGGCAGCTCGCGCGCAAACGTGGCCACCACTTCGCGCTGCCAGTCGCGGCCGTAGCGGCGGCGCACGCCGAAGTCGAAGAACTCGAAGGGATGCGCCAGCTCGGGCTCCTTGCCGAACGCGCGCAGATCGGCGAGCTTGGCGGCCAGGCGCTTGCGGCCTTCGGCCAGTGCCGCGTCGTGGTCGAAGCGGCGGAAGTACAGCTCGTTGACGATCGCCAGCACGAAGATCTCGAAGGCCATCACGTGCACCTGCGGCCCGCGCGCCTCGACGTGCAGGGCGTCGCCTTCGGCGCGCACCTGGATGAAGTCGCGCTGGAAATGGAAGATGCGCAGGAAGTCGATGAAGTCGCCCTTCATGAAGCGCAGGCTGGCCAGGAAATCCAGCTCGTCGCGCCGAAAGCGCAGGCTGCAGAGATGATCGAGCTGCGCATCGACCTCGTCACGCAAATCGGCCAGCGGGTACTGCGGCGCATTGCGCAGCACGAAGCGATACGTGGCCTGCGTCTGCGGATGCCGGTGCAGCATGGGCTGCCACATCGTGAACTTGTAGAGATCGGTGTCGAGCAGGCTCTGGATGACGGGGTCTAAGGCCATGGGGAAGTGTGGCAACAAAAACGGGTTCGAGGGCTGGCCTGTCGATGGTGTTTGCTCCTTCCCCCGCCGGGGGAAGGTTGGGATGGGGGCGCTCTTCTTCTTGCTCCCTCTCCCGCTTGCGGGAGAGGGTTGGGGTGAGGGCGACGGCCGCAGCGCCCCCACCCCAGCCTCCCCCGGAGGGGGAGGGAGCAAGACAAAGGGCCCCGAAGGGCCCTTTCATTGGAAGCATCGGAAGGAATCAACCCCCTTCCAAGTCATGCCGCTTTTCCGCCGGGATCGGGCTGCCGCCGCCTTGCATGCCGCCGCCTTGCGGGTAGCCGCCGGTGGGCCACTGGCCCGGCTGCGTGGGCGGCACGCGGGCGCGGGTTTCGTCGCCGATGTTCTCGGCCAGTTGCTGGATCTTGCCCTGCTTCTCCTGCGCCTTGTCGTAGGCCTTGCGCAGGATCTCCGCGGCGGTTTCGCGGCCGCCGAGGCCGAAGGCCAGGCCGATGCCCAGTGCCACCGCGCCGACCACCGCCATGAACAGCGTGTTCACGAGTTCCGTCGCGATGCCCAACTGGTTCACCGCCACCACGATCGCGAAGGCCCACACCACGATGGCCGCAGCCTTGGAGAGGAAGTTGGTGTTGGACAGGCCCGCCTCACTGGCCGCGCCACGCACCACGTTGCTGAGCCCGCGCGCCGCCAGGCCGCCGATCACCAGCACCACCAGCGCCACCACCACGTTCGGGAGCCACAGCAACAGTTGCTTGAGCACCTCGGAGACCGCAGGCAGGCCCAACGCATCGAACGCCACCACCAGCGCGATCAGCCGCACGAACCACTTGACCAGCAAGCCGATCATGCCGGCGGCATCCGTGTTCATGCCCATGCGCGCAATGAACTCCGACAGCCCCGCGCGGTCGGCGAAGTGGTTGAAGCGGATGGTGCGCAGCACGGCGGCCAGACCGCGGTCGATCAGCGAGGCGATGAACCAGCCCGCCACCAGGATCAACCCGAAGGCGATGATCTTCGGTATCGCGGAGAACAGCAGCGCCATGGCGGCTGCCAGCGACGTGAACATGGCGTCGCTCCAGTGGGTGACTGCGGTGGGCATGGAGGATCTCCAGGTGGCGAGGTTGTTAACTCCTGCACACTCTCTGCCCGTTGCATGGATTCCTGCGTCGTCCTTGTCGTGGAACAGGTGTAGGAATGGCCACCGGTCTTGTAGGCACTGCCTCAGCAGCTCGGAGGCCCGGCTGAAGGCGGCGAGCCATTGACGAGCTTTCATTGGGAGGTTCCGGCCCGACCTATGCTCCGGCCCACGGTCAGCGAGCGGCCACACCCCCAAATCTATAATGAAAGGTTCAGCTGGACTCCCCATGACCACTCCCCAATTCACCGTCGCCGACATCCGCCAGACCTTCCTGGATTTCTTCAAGCAGCGCGGCCACACGGTGGTGGCCTCGAGCCCGCTGGTGCCGGCCAACGACCCGACGCTGATGTTCACCAACTCGGGCATGGTGCAGTTCAAGGACGTGTTCCTCGGCACCGACAAGCGCCCCTACGTGCGCGCGGCCTCGGTGCAGGCCTGCCTGCGCGCGGGCGGCAAGCACAACGACCTGGAGAACGTGGGCTACACGGCGCGCCACCACACCTTCTTCGAGATGCTGGGCAACTGGTCGTTCGGCGATTACTTCAAGCGCGAGTCGCTGAAGTGGGCGTGGGAGCTGCTGACCGACGTCTACAAGCTTCCCAAGGACAAGCTCTGGGCCACCGTCTACTTCGAGGACGACGAGGCCTACGACATCTGGACCAAGGAGATCGGCCTGCCCCCCGAGCGCGTGGTGCGCATCGGCGACAACAAGGGCGCGCGCTATGCCTCCGACAACTTCTGGATGATGGCCGACACCGGCCCGTGCGGCCCGTGCTCGGAGATCTTGTACGACCACGGCCCGCCCCTTCCCGGCGGCCCCCCGGGCAGCCCGGTTGCCGACGGCGACCGCTACATCGAGATCTGGAACAACGTGTTCATGCAGTTCGACATGCAGCCCGATGGCTCGGTCAAGCCGCTGCCCGCGCCCTGCGTGGACACCGGCATGGGCCTGGAGCGGCTGGCCGCGATCCTGCAGCACGTGCACAGCAACTACGAGATCGACCTGTTCGAGGCGCTGATCGCCGCGGCCGGACGCGAGACCCACACACCCGATCTCTCCAACCCCTCGCTGCGCGTGATCGCCGACCACATCCGCGCCACCTCCTTCCTGGTGGCCGATGGCGTGATCCCGTCGAACGAGGGCAGGGGCTATGTGCAGCGGCGCATCATTCGCCGCGCGATCCGCCACGGCTACAAGCTGGGACAGAAGACGCCCTTTTTCCACAGGCTGGTGCCCGACCTGGTCAAGCTGATGGGCGAGGCCTATCCGCACCTGAAGGCCAGCGAGGCCCGCGTGATGGAGGTGCTCAAGGCGGAAGAGGAGCGCTTCTACGAGACGCTGGCCAATGGCATGGAGATCCTGGACGCGGCGCTGGCCGGCGACCAGAAGGTGCTGCCGGGCGAAGTCGCCTTCAAGCTGCACGACACCTATGGCTTCCCGCTGGACCTGTCGGCCGACGTCTGCCGCGAGCGCGGTGTGACCGTCGACGAGGCCGGCTTCAACGCCGCGATGCAAAAGCAGAAGGCCGCGGGCCGCGCCGCCGGCAAGTTCAAGATGGATCGCGCGCTGGAATACGCGGGCGCGGGCAACGTCTTCACCGGTTACGAGCGGCTGGAGGAGACTGCCAAGGTGGTCGCGCTGTATCGCGATGGCACGCCGGTGCGGCAGCTCGAAGAGGGCCAGCCCGGCATCGTGGTGCTGGACACCACGCCCTTCTATGCCGAAAGCGGCGGCCAGGTGGGTGACAGCGGCATCCTCGCGGCCGAAGGCGTGCAGTTCGGCGTGGAGGACACGCAGAAGATCAAGGCCGATGTGTTCGGCCACCATGGCGTACAGACGCAGGGCACGCTGAAGGTGGGCGACACCGTGAAAGCCAGCGTCGACATGCAGCGGCGCGCGGCGACCATGCGCAATCACTCGGTGACGCACCTGATGCACAAGGCCTTGCGCGAGGTGCTGGGCGATCACGTGCAGCAGAAGGGCTCGCTGGTCGATGCCGACAAGACCCGCTTCGACTTCACGCACAACCACGCAGTGACGGCCGAACAGATTCGCGAGATCGAGTCGCGCGTGAACGCCGAGATCCTGGCGAACCACGCCACGCAGGCGCGCGTGATGGACATCGAATCGGCCAAGGCGACCGGCGCGATGATGCTGTTCGGCGAGAAGTACGGCGAGTCGGTGCGCGTGCTCGATATCGGCAGCAGCCGCGAGCTGTGTGGCGGCACGCACGTGCAGCGCACGGGGGACATCGGCCTGTTCAAGATCCTGAACGAAGGCGGTGTCGCCGCCGGCATCCGCCGCATCGAGGCGGTGACGGGGGCCAATGCCTTGGCCTACCTGCAGCAGCTGGAGTCCACCGTGCAAGCCGTGGCCGGATCGCTGAAGGCCGCGCCGAGCGAACTGAATGGCCGCATCGCGCAGGTGCTGGACCAGGTGCGTGCGCTGGAAAAGGAAGTCGCGCAACTGAAGGGCAAGCTCGCTTCCTCACAGGGTGACGAGCTGGTCGCGCAGGCGGTGGACGTGAAGGGCATCAAGGTGCTGGCCGCGCGGCTGGAAGGCGCGGATGCCAAGACGCTGCGCGACACCATGGACAAGCTGAAGGGCAAGCTGAAGTCGGCGGCCATCGTGCTGGCGGCCGTCGATGGCGGCAAGGTGCAGATCGCCGCGGGCGTGACGGCCGACAGCATGGGCAAGCTCAAGGCCGGCGACCTGGTGAACTTCGTCGCCCAGCAAGTCGGCGGCAAGGGCGGCGGCAAGCCGGACATGGCCATGGCCGGCGGGACCGACGCGAGCAAATTGTCGGGGGCGCTGAGCTCGGTGCAAGCCTGGGTCGCAGAACGCGTCTGACCTGACTTTGCTCCTTCCCCCTTCGGGGGAAGGCTGGGATGGGGGCGCTGGGGGTGCGCGGGGCGCTTGGGCCGCTGGGGTCGCGCCGGTATCACTCCCTCTCCCGCTTGCGGGAGAGGGCAGGGGTGAGGGCGACGGCGCTCATTCAGGCGAGCCCTCACCCCAACCCTCTCCCGCCCGGCGGGAGAGGGAGCAAGTCAGACCCTGCCCCAACGCTCTCCAACCCGGGCGAAAACAGCCTGAAAGATCCCTGCCAAGCTGCTGCCGGACTGTCACCCATGTCCTCGCACGGGTGTTGCCCATGTGCTCGGTCGATACAGGGAAGATTGGGATGGACGCGCTGGGGCTGTTGCTCCCTCTCCCGCTTGCGGGAGAGGGCAGGGGTGAGGGCGACGGCGCCCATTCAGGCGAGCCCTCACCCCAACCCTCTCCCGCTTGGCGGGAGAGGGAGCAAGTCAGGCCCTCACCCGCCCGGCGCTGGATGGAGCGGGGAGCGCCCCCACCCCAACCCTCCCCCCGCGGGGAGGCGGCAAGTCAAAGCTTCTCGAACACCACGTCCCACACTCCGTGGCCCAGCCGGATCCCGCGGTTTTCGAACTTCGTCAGCGGCCGATACTCCGGCCTCGGGGCAAACCCCTCCGCGGTGTTGCGCAAAGCGGGCTGCGCCGCCAGCACTTCCAGCATCTGCACCGCATACGGCTCCCAATCCGTCGCGCAATGGATGTACCCGCCCCCCCGCAAGCACCGCAACAGCTTCGTCACGAACGGCGGCTGCACCAGCCGGCGCTTGTTGTGCCGCGCCTTGTGCCAGGGATCGGGAAAGAAGATGTGCACGCCGGCGAGCGAAGCCTCGGGCAGCATGCGGTCCAGCACCTCCACCGCGTCGTGTTCGACGATGCGGATGTTGCTCAGCCCTTGCTCGCCAATGCGTTTCAGCAGCGCGCCCACGCCCGGCGGATGCACCTCGCAGCACAGGAAGTTCTGTTCCGGCATCAGCGCCGCGATGTGCGCCGTCGCTTCGCCCATGCCGAAGCCGATCTCGAGGATCGTGGGCGCATCGCGCCCGAAGGCCTGCGCCAGGTCCACGGTCTCCGGCCGATACGGCAGGAGGTATTGCGGGCCCAGCGCCTCGATCGCCTTGGCCTGGCCGACCGTCGTGCGGCCGGCGCGCCGCACGTAGCTGCGGATACCGCGCGGATGGGGCACGCTCGCGGGCGCGTCCGGTTCGTCGAAACTCATGGCCCGATTGTCCTACGGCCAGCGCTGCCTCCAAGCCCGCGCCGCCTCCGCCAGCGCATCGGCCACCGTGCCGTGCACCGACCACTCCAAGCCCAGCGTCGCCGCGGCGGCCCCCAGCGCCGCTCGGGGCGCGCGCAAGTCCAGCGGCGCAGCGCCGTTCTGCTTCGAGAGCTTCTCGCCATTGGCGCCCAGCACCAGCGGCGCGTGCAAATAGGTGGGCTGCGGCAAGCCCAGCGCGCGTTGCAGCAGCAGCTGGCGCGGCGTGTTGTCGACCAGGTCCTCGCCGCGCACCACGTGCGTGATGCCCTGCTCCCCATCGTCGACCACCACGGCGAGCTGATAGGCAAACAGGCCATCGGCGCGCTTGAGCACGAAGTCGCCAACCGTCGCGGCCACATCCTGCAGATGCACGCCCAGCCGGCGGTCGGTCCACGCCACCACGCCCTCGGGCACGCGCAGGCGCCAGGCACGCGGCTCGCGGCCTGCAAGCCCCTGCCTGCAGGTGCCGGGATAGACCAGCTCCCCGTGGCGCGATCGCTCGCGGCCCTGCGCGCGCAAGGCCAGTTCGATGTCCTTGCGGGAACAGGCGCAGGGATAGGCCGCGCCGGTGGCCACGAGGCCCTCCAGGGCGCGCTGGTACAGCGGCTCGCGCTGCGACTGCCACTGCGGCGGCGCGTCCGGCAGCAATCCGCAGGCGGCAAGTTGCCGCAGGATCTCCTGGTCCGCTCCGGGCACGCAGCGCGGGCGATCCACATCCTCGATACGCACCAGCCACTGCCCTTCGTGCGCCCGCGCATCCAGCCAGCTGGCCAGTGCGGCCACCAGCGAGCCCGCGTGCAGCGGCCCGGTCGGCGAGGGCGCGAAGCGGCCGCGATAGCCCGTCATGCCGAGCGATGCCGCTCCAGCAAGGCAGCGCGCGTGGTCGCGCTTTCCAGTTGCGCGAGCCACCATTGCAGCGCGCGACCCGGCCCCGGGTTGCCGCCCGTGCGCCACGCATAGCTCAGTCGGATCATGCGGCGCGGTGCGCGCTGGATTTCCCGCGCGACCAGGCGACCGCTCTCCAGATACGGCCGCGCGAGCGGTTCGGGCAGGAAGCCGCCGCCGAGCCCGCGCAATTGCGCATTCAGCTTGGCCCGCATGTTGGAGACCGTGAAGACGTCCTGCCCCGGCAGCAAGGCCAGCGTGAGCGCCATCGCGCGTTGCTGGGCGGAATCGGACACGGCCACCGCACGATGCTTCAGCAGCACTTCATCCGGGATCGGCTCGGCAGCCGTCGCCAGCGGATGATGCGGTGCCACCGTGTACACGAAGGGCAGGTCCCCCAGTTCGTGGCTGCTGATGCCGGGCGTCGTGCCGGGCTCGACCACCACGCCCAGTGCCAGGTCGGCGCGGCCGGAGACCAGCGCCTCCAGCGTGCCGGCCAGCGCCTCGTCGCGCAGGCGCAGGCGCGTGGTTGGTTGCAGCGCGTAGAAGGACTCGGCCAGTTCCATCACCGTCGAACCGGAGAGCGAGCTGTCGACCGCCACCGTGAACTCCGCCTCCCAGCCGGTCGCCACGCGCTTGACCCGATGGGCCATCGCGTCGATGTCCTGCAGCAATTGCTGGCCGGCGCAAACCAGCTCGTTGCCGGCCGCGGTCAGGCGTGCGTTGCGCGAGCTGCGGTCGAACAGCAGCACGTCGAGCGCGTCCTCGAGCTGGCGGATGCGGTAGGTGACGGCGCTCGGCACCAGCCCGAGTTGGCGGGCGGCCGCGGCAAAGCTGCCTTGGTCGGCAACCGCCTGCAGCACGCCCAGGGCATCGGGGGTCAACACGTCGCGGGGGCTCGCCATCACATCCTTCATTCAGTCGATTTGAATGATGCCATCAAATTCAAGCGGACTTTCGCACACGGCCGGGCACCTACAGTGCACCACCTTCAAAGGAACCGAAACCATGCTGACCGTCCGCAAGTCCCAGGAGCGCGGCTACGCCGACCACGGCTGGCTGAAGTCCTTCCACAGCTTTTCCTTTGCGGGTTACTACGACCCGGAGCATATGGGCTTCGGCAACCTGCGCGTGATCAACGAGGACCGCATTGCCCCCGGCACCGGCTTCGGCAATCACGGCCACCGGGACATGGAGATCATCAGCTACGTGCTGTCGGGCGAGCTGGCGCACCGCGACACCCTCGGCAACGTCAAGGGCATCCCCCCGGGCGACGTGCAGCGCATGAGCGCGGGCCGCGGCGTGATGCACAGCGAGTTCAACCACGCCAAGGACCGGACCACCCACTTCCTGCAGATCTGGATCGAGCCGAACGTCAACGGCATCGAGCCCGGCTACGAGCAGAAAGCCTTCGCCGACGAGGAGAAGCGCGGCCGGCTGCGGCTGGTCGCTTCGCCCGACGCCGAGCAGGGCTCGGTGCGCATCCATGCCGACGCGCGGGTGTACGCGGGCTTGTTCGATGGCGCGGAGCAGGCCACCATGTCGCTCGATCCGAAGCGACCTGTGTACGTGCACCTGGTGCGTGGCGAGCTGACGGTCAACGGCAGCCGCCTGGGGCAGGGCGACGCCGCGAAGCTGCAGGGCGAAAGCCAGCTGAAGCTGTCCGATGGCAAGGACGCCGAAGTGCTGGTGTTCGACCTGGCCGAGCACTGATCTCTTGTTTTTTTTTCGATTCATCAAGGAGCAACCATGGCAACCCTCACTTCCAGCAACGCCCTGTACACCCGATCCGCGGACGGCAGCGGGCTCGCGCTCACGCCGGCGCAGAACGCGCTCACGCTGGTCGGCCGCGTGCTGATCGCCCTGTTGTTCGTGCCCGCGGGCTGGGGCAAGCTCATGGGCTTCTCGGGTGTGGTGGGCTACATCAGCTCCAAGGGCGTGCCGCTGCCGCAGGTGTGTGCCGCGATCGCGGTCTGCGCCGAACTGGGCCTGGGCCTGATGCTGCTGCTGGGGATCCAGACGCGCTGGGCCGCACTGGGGCTGGCACTCTTCACCGTCGTGATCACGCCGATCTTCCACAACTTCTGGGCTTCGCCGGAAGCGGCGGTGGCGGCGCAGAAGATGAACTTCTTCAAGAACTGCGCCATCGCCGGCGGACTGATGGCGTTTGCTGCCTTCGGTGGCGGTGCGTTCAGCGTCGACGGCCGGCGCCGCGCGTGAGGCTCGCCGCATCTCCGGCTCGCCCCGATGGGCGAGTCGGTTGATGCATTGGAAATCTGAACGCAGAAGACGCAGAGGCGGGAACCGAAGACGCAGAAGAAAAACTGGATCAAGCGACATCGTCTGCTGCGATCCTTCTGCGTGTTCGGTTTTCCTTTCTGCGACTTCTGCGTTCAAAGCGCCTTGCCCAGGCACAAGCCAGCAACCCACCCACAAGGACCGCCGCCCATGGCGAATCTCGTCGTCGTCTACCACTCCGGCTACGGCCATACGCAGCGCCTGGCGCAGGCCGTCGCCGAGGGCGCGGGCGCGCGCCTGCTGGCCATCGATGCCGAGGGCAACCTGCCCGACGGCGGCTGGGAGCAACTGGCGCAGGCCGATGCCATCCTGTTCGGCTCGCCCACCACCATGGGCGGGCCGAGCTGGCAATTCAAGAAGTTCGCCGACGCCAGTTCGAAGCCCTGGTTCAGCCAGGGCTGGAAGGACAAGATGTTTGCCGGCTTCACCAACAGCGGCAGCATCAACGGCGACAAGTCCAGCACGATGTACTACTTCTTCACCCTCGCCATGCAGCACGGCGGGGTGTGGGTGGGCAACGGCATGATGCCGGCCAACAGCAAGGCGGCACAGCGCAACGACGTCAACTGGATCGGCACTTTCGCCGGTGCCGCGGCGCAGTCGCCGGCGGATGCCTCGCCGGCGGAGATGCTGCCCGGCGACCTGGAAACCGGCCGGCAATTCGGGCAGCGGGTGGCGCACGCCGCGCAGCGCTGGACGAAGTAAGCTCGCGCCATGCCCATCGCAACACAGCTCACCGGCCGCGAGGCAGACCTGGGAGGCGGCTTCAAGGTTCGTCGGCTGCTGCCCGACGCGCGCCAGCGCAGCGTCGGCCCGTTCATCTTCTTCGACCACTTCGGCCCCGCCGAGGAATTGCCGGGCGTCAACCACGACGTGCGCCCGCATCCCCATATCGGGCTGGCCACGGTGACCTACCTGTTCGAAGGCGCGATGATGCATCGCGACAGCCTGGGCACCGCGCAATTGATCGAGCCCGGCGCGCTCAACTGGATGACCGCGGGGCGCGGCATCGTGCATTCGGAGCGGCGACCCGATCATCTGCGCGAGGTGGGTTTTGTCAATCATGGCCTGCAGCTGTGGACCGCGCTGCCGCTGCAGCACGAGGAGGCCGAGCCGGCGTTCTCGCACACGCCGGCGGATGCGATTCCCGAGTGCACGGTGGACGATGCGCGCGTGCGCGTGCTGGTGGGCGAGGCCTTCGGGCTGCGGTCGCCGGTGCCGTCGTTGTCGCCTGCCGTGTATCTCGATATCGCGCTGCCGGCCGGTGGCCGCATGGCCTTGCCGTCGCTGGCGGCGGAGCTCGCCTTGTATCCCGTGGACGGCGCCATCGAGGTCGATGGCGAGGCCTTGTCCGCGCGCCGCATGGCGGTGCTGCAGCCCGGGCAGGCCGCCATGCTGTTCGCGCCGGCCGGTGGGCGCGTGGTGCTGGTGGGTGGCGCGCCACTGGATGCGCCGCGGCACTTGTGGTGGAACTTCGTCTCGAGCCGCAAGGACCGCATCCTGCAGGCCAGTGCGGATTGGGAGGCGATGCGCATGGGGACGGTGCCGGGGGATGACGTGGAGTTCATTCCGTTGCCGCCTACGCGCTTCACGCCGCCGGAGCCGCGGTCGTAGATGCCATGTGATTGCGCTCGGGCGTGCGGGCTTGGTAGGCTGGGCTGCCGAAGGCACCCCAGCGTTTGGGCGCCGGTCGCTGGGGTGCCTTCGGCAGCCCAGCCTACGAGCGTTTCAACTCCGCATCCACCGCCTCTCGCTCATCGAACACGAAGCAGGTGCCGTGGAAATGCGCACCGCCCGTCTCCTCGAAGTACTTCAGGATCCCGCCCTCGAGCTGCCACACGTGCTGCAAGCCCGCCTCCTGCATCACCAGCGCTGCCTTCTCGCAGCGGATGCCGCCGGTGCAAAAGCTCACCACCGTCTTGCCCTGCAGCTCGGAAAGATGGTCCTGCAAGGCGGCCGGGAAATCGCTGAATTTCCGCAGGTTCCAGTCGATCGCGCCAGCGAAGCTGCCGTACGCCACCTCGAAGCCGTTGCGGGTGTCCAGCGTCACCACCGGCCGGCCGGCATCGTCGTGGCCCTGGTCCAGCCAGCGCTTGAGGGTCGCTGCATCCAGCGCCGGCGCCCGGCCCGCCGACGGCCGGATCGCCGGGTGGTTCATTCGGATGATCTCGCGCTTGACCTTCACGCGCAGCCGCTTGAAGGGCAGCGCCTCGGACCAGCTTTCCTTGACCTGCAGGTCCGCCAGCCGCGCGTCCTCGCGCAGCTGCGCCAGGAAACCGCGCAAATCCCCGGGGGCAGCGGCCAGGAACAGGTTGATCCCTTCCTCGGCCAGCAGGATCGTGCCCTTGACGCCGCGCTCGCGCGCCTGCGCGAACAGGCGATCGCGCAGCGCGGACGCGTCGGGCAGCGGCACGAAGCGGTAGCCGGAGACGTTCAGGACATTGTTCACGGGGGCGCATTCTAGGCGGCTGTCAAGGGGAGATCGCGCCTGCCCGTTTCCTACAATCGAGGCATGTTCGTTCACCTGCGCCTCCACACCGAATTCTCCGTCGTCGACGGCACCAACCGCATCGACGAGATCGTGAAGGCCGCGGCCGACGATGGCCAGCCGGCGCTGGGCATCAGCGATCTCAACAACCTGTTCGGCGCGATCAAGTTCTACAAGGAGGGCCGCGGCAAGGGTCTCAAGCCGGTGATCGGCAGCGAGGTCATGCTGCAGGGCGTCGGCCTCGACCCGGCGGCCATCAGCCGCGTCGTGCTGCTGGTGCAGGACCACCGTGGCTACCTGAACCTGTGCGAGATCCTGGCGCGCGCCTGGACCCGCAACGTCGTGCGCGCGCAGGCCGTGGTCAAGCTCGAATGGCTGCAGGAGCTGGGCCAGGGCCTGCTGCTGCTGGCCGGCGCGCAGGCCGGGCCGGTGGGCCAGGCCCTGCTGCAGGGCGACGAGAGCCGCGCCTGCGAAGTGGCGCTGCAGCTGGCCGGCATCTTCCCGCACCGCTTCTACATCGAGCTGCAGCGCGCCGGCCGCAATGACGACGAGACGCACGTCGCCGCCGCCGTGCAACTGGCGGCACGCCTGAACCTGCCGGTGGTGGCGACGCACCCGGTGCAGTTCACCAAGGCCGACGACTACGAGGCGCACGAGGCGCGCGTGTGCATCTCCGAGGGCGAGATCCTGGGCAACCCGCGGCGGCCGCGCAAGTTCACCCGCGAGCAGTACTTCAAGACGGCGGCGCAGATGGAGGCCTTGTTCGAGGACCTGCCCTCCGCCGTCGCCAATACGCTGGAGATCGCGCGCCGCTGCAACCTGGTGCTCGAACTCGGCAAGCCGCGACTGCCCAACTTCCCCACGCCCAACGGCATGCCGGTCGAGGCGTACTTCCGCTTCGCCTCGCATGAGGGCCTGAAGGAACGCCTGGAGCTGCTGTACCCGAACGAGGCGCAGCGCGAGCAGCAGCGCCCGCGCTACGAGGAGCGCCTGGAGTTCGAGCTGGGCACCATTCTCAAGATGGGCTTCCCGGGCTACTTCCTGATCGTGGGCGACTTCATCAACTGGGCCAAGAAGAACGGCTGCCCGGTCGGCCCGGGCCGGGGCTCGGGCGCCGGTTCGCTGGTGGCCTATGCACTGAAGATCACGGACCTCGATCCGCTGCAATACAACCTGCTGTTCGAGCGTTTCCTGAACCCGGAACGCGTGTCGATGCCCGACTTCGACATCGACTTCTGCCAGGGCAACCGCGACCGCGTGATCGAGTACGTGAAAGAGAAGTACGGGCGCGACGCGGTCTCGCAGATCGCCACCTTCGGCACGATGGCCGCGCGCGCCGCGGTGCGCGACGTGGGCCGCGTGCTGGACATGAGCTACACCTTCTGCGACGGCATCAGCAAGCTCATTCCCAACAAGCCGGGCACGCACATCACCATCGCCGATGCGCTGGAGCAGGAGCCCATCCTCAAGGAGCGCTACCAGCGCGAGGACGAGGTCAAGACGCTGCTCGATCTGGCGCAGAAGCTCGAGGGCATGACCCGCAACATCGGCATGCACGCCGGCGGCGTGCTGATCGCGCCGGGCAAGCTCACCGACTTCACGCCGCTGTACCAGCAACCGGGCAGCGACTCCGCGGTGAGCCAGTACGACAAGGACGACGTGGAGGCCGCCGGCCTCGTGAAGTTCGACTTCCTGGGACTCGCCACGCTGACCATCCTGGAGCTCGCGCGCGAGTTCATCGTGCGGCGGCATCCGGGCCAGGAGAACTTCAGCTTCGAGACGATCCCGCTCGACGACGTCCACACCTACCGCCTGTTCACCGACGGCAAGACCGAGGCCGTGTTCCAGTTCGAATCGCGCGGCATGCAGGGCATGCTGCGCGACGCCAAGCCCACGCGCCTGGAAGACCTGATCGCGTTGAACGCGCTCTATCGCCCGGGCCCCATGGACCTGATCCCCAGCTTCGTGGCCCGCAAGCATGGCCGCGAGACCGTTGAGTACCCGCACCCCGCGGTGGCGGAGATGCTGAGCGAGACCTACGGCATCATGGTCTACCAGGACCAGGTGATGCAGACCGCGCAGATCCTGGGCGGCTACTCGCTGGGTGGCGCCGATCTCTTGCGCCGCGCCATGGGCAAGAAGAAGGCCGAGGAGATGGCCGAGCACCGGGAGCGGTTCCGCGCCGGTGCCGACAAGACGCACGGCATCCCGCAGGACAAGGCCGACGAGATCTTCGACCTGATGGAGAAGTTCGCGGGCTACGGCTTCAACAAGTCGCATGCCGCCGCGTACTCGCTGCTGGCCTATCACACGGCGTGGCTGAAGGTCCATTTCACGGCGGAGTTCTTCTGCGCCAACATGACCATCGAAATGGACAACACCGACAAGCTCAAGGTGTTGTTCGAGGATGCGCGCAACCGCTTCGGCATCACCTTCGAGCCGCCCAACATCAACCGCGGCACCCATCGCTTCGAGCCGATCTCCAACAAGGAGATCCGCTACGGGCTGGGCGCCGTGAAGGGCACGGGCCAGGCCGCCATCGAGGCGATCGTCGCCGCGCGCGAGCAGGGCGGCGCCTTCCAGGGCTTCTACGATTTCTGCTGCCGCATCGATCGCACGAAGGTGAACAAGCGCACGGTGGAAGCGCTGGTCAAGGCCGGCGCCTTCGACACGCTGCATCTCGATCGTGCGGTGCTGGTGGCGTCGATCGACCGCGGCTTCGACTTTGCCGCTGCGCAGGATGCCAACGCCAATCAGGGCGGACTGTTCGACCTGGGCGGAGAGGATTCCCACGGCGCCAGCACGCAGCAGCCGGACCTGGTGGAGGTGACGCCCTGGGGCGTGAAGGAGCGGCTGTCGCAGGAAAAGACGGCGCTGGGCTTCTATCTCTCCGGTCACCTGTTCGACGAGGTCGAGCGCGAGGTGCGGCGCTTTTGCAAGCGCAGGATCGAGGAACTGGTGGACACGCGCGAGCAGCTGCTGCTGGCTGGCATCGTCACCGACCTGCGCGTGATCAACGGCCAACGCGGCAAGCTGGCGCTGTTCAAGCTCGATGACAAGACCGACGTGATCGAGGCCGCGGCGGACGAGTCAGTGTTCAACCCGCACCGCGCGTGGTTCAAGGACGACGAGCTGGTGCTGGTGCAGGCCAAGCTGCAGCCCGATCGCTTCTCGGGCGGCTTCCGCTTGAACGTGCAGCAGATCTGGGACCTGGCCACGGCACGCTGCCGCTTCGGCAAGTACCTGAAGGTCGCGGTGAACGGCTCGGCACCGGACATCGAGCGGCTGGTGCGCGAGTTCCCGCCGAAGAAGGAAATGACGGAGCAGGGCGAGCTGCTGCGCGGGCTGACGGTGCGCCTCGAGGTGCTGCGCGAGCAGGCGCGGGTGGAACTGCAGCTGGGCGAGCAGGCGAAGTTCTATCCGACTGATGCGGCGCTCGCGAGCTGGATGGCGCAGGCGCATGGCGGGCAAGCGCAGATCGTGTACGAGGGCTGACGCCCGGCACTGCCGGTCCCGTAGGCTGGGCTGCGCGCAGCGCACCCCAGCGATACGCGCAAGCGCTGGGGTGCCTTCGGCAGCCCAGCCTACGACCCGCCAAGCGCGATGGGCAGTCGCCTCACCCCTCGATATGCAACCCCGACTCCGCGATCACCCGCTTCCACTGCGAGAAATCCGCGGCGATCTGCCGGGCGAACAGGTCCGGTGAACTCTTCACCGGGATGGCGCCCGAATTGAGCAGGCGCGCCGTCACCTCCTCGGTCGCCAGCACCTGCCGCAGCGCCGCATCCAGGCGCGACACGATGGGCGCGGGCGTCCTGGCCGGGGCCACGAGGCCAACCCAGGAGTTCACGTCCAGGTTCTTCGCTTCCGGGAAGCCCAGCTCCGCCAGCGCAGGCACGTTCGGCAGCGCGGGCGAGCGCTTCGCACTCGTCACCGCCAGGCCTTTCAGCACGCCGGCGCGGACGTCGCCCGAGGTGGTCGGCACGGCGGCCAGCATCAGCGGGATCTGCTTGCCCAGCACCTGGACGCGCGCCTCGCCGCCACCGCGGTACGGGATGTGCACGGCGAAGAAGTGCAGGCGCAGCTTGAGCAGCTCCATGGTGAGATGGCCCGTGCTGCCGATGCCCGCGGTGCCGTAGTCGAACACGCGCGGCCCGTTGCCACCGGCGATCGACCGGTGCGAGAGCGCGATGAATTCGGCGAAATCGCGCGCCGGAAAGCTCGGGTGGCTCGTGATCAGCACCGGCGAGTCGACCACCTTGCCGATCGGCGCGAACTCGTTGACCGGATCGAAGCCGATCGCCGGATTGGCCGCCGGAATGGTGACGTGCGTGCCGTCGAAGGCAACGAGCAGCGTGTACCCGTCCGGCGCAGCGGCAGCGACCATGCGCGTCGCGATGGCGCCGCCTGCGCCGGTTCGGTTCTCCACCACCACGTTCTGTCCCAGCACCTCGCCCAGCCGCGGCGCGATGATGCGGGCCGTGAGGTCGGCGATGCCGCCGGGGGCCAGCCCCACGACCAGTCGCACCGGCTTGCTGGGATAGGGATCCTGCGCCCGCACGCCGGCCGCGCCGAGCACGCCGCTGGCCAGCAGGCCCTGCATGACGCAGCGGCGGCGGATCATGCGGCCTCCTGCCGGACGGGAGCGGAAGGCACGTAGCGGCCCTTGATCTGTGAGCGGTGCAGCGTGCGGAACTCGGTCGGCGGGAAGGCGTCGCGCCGGTGCATGGTGGTCAGGTTGTTCCACAGCACCACGTCGCCCACGCGCCACTGGTGGCGCAGCGTCACGGGGTCGGCCGTCGCATAGCTCCAGATGATGTTCAACAGCCGCTCGGATTCGTCGACCGAGAGGCCTGCTATCCAGGCATTGCGGCGGCGCCCCAGGTACAGCGTGGGCTCACCGGTCTCGGGCTGCGTGATCACGATGGGGTGCACGGTG
Source organism: Ramlibacter sp. (assembly GCF_028291745.1). GTDB lineage: Bacteria > Pseudomonadota > Gammaproteobacteria > Burkholderiales > Burkholderiaceae_C > Ramlibacter. The sequence goes on from NZ_JAQGNQ010000146.1 coordinate 18,740, forward strand.
CCGACCGACTGCCGGGGATCGTCGTTGGGTACCACGCCCTTGCGCACGTTGCCGCCGCTGTCGTAGGTGCCGTCGTGCTTGATGCCCAGGCGCGAGATGCGCGCGACCAGGTCGGCGGGCATGGAGCGCAGCGCCGCCGGCATGCTGGCGAACCACGTGTCGCCGCCGGTGCTGGGGAGCTCCACCGACCACAGCATCGAGGCGAAGGGCGGCCGCTCGAGATAGGACATGTCGGTGTGCCACGAGGCCTCGCCGTCGCCCAGGGCGCCGAGCGGCTCGCCGCCCGCGTTCTTGCGGTTGGACACCACGTACAGGTTGGGATGCCCCGGCACGCTCTTGCGTCCGGCGCCCTGGTTGGGCGGCGGATCGAGCTCGCCGAGCATGGCCGAGAAGTCCTCGAAGGCCTGGTTGGTCAGGCGCTGGTCGCGCAGCACGATGACGTGATGCCGCTGCCACACCTCGTAGAGCTCGCGGAACTCCGAGGGGCCCAGGTGGGCCAGGTCCACGCCTTCGATGGTGGCGCCCAGCGCCGGCGTGATCGGGGTATGGCGGATGCTCATGCCGCTTCCTTTTTTTCTTCTGGTTCAGACGAGGCCCGCGTTGCGCGAGGCCAGTGAGAGGTCGACGAAATGCGAACCGCTGCGCTCGCTGCGACTGTAGCGCAGGTTGGTGTAGCCCAGGTCGAGCCCGCCCACGCGGCCCATCCCCTCGATGAAGGAGGCGCGGCTGTCGTTCCTGGCGTGCTTCAGTCCCTCGACCAGCGCCAGGCCGGTGATGAAGCCCTCCAGCGAAACCGGGGTCACCGGGATCTTCAGTTCGCGCGCCAGCGCCGTGAATTCGCGCACCACCCAGTACTTCTCGTGCGTGTACTCGGGCACCACCACGCTGAAGCCGACGCCGGCGGCGTCCTTGCCCAGGTCCCTCAGCAGCGTCTCGCGGTCCACGAAGGAGATCACCATCTTCGGCAGGAGGATGGTCCGCGGCGCGTACTCGCGCAGGAAGCCGGTGAGCGGCGCGTTGTTGGCCAGGATGATCAGCACCTCGGGCTGGTTCCCGGCCAGCGTGCGCAGGGCGGATGCGTTCAGGTCCGAGCCCTTGCGGTCCACGCCCGCCGTCACGGTGAGCTGGCCGCCTTGCTGCGCGAGAATCTTTTCCAGCAGCGGCACGTTGGTGGTGCGGGCGTCTTCCAGGTGCACGAAGCCGAACCGGTGCGCGCCGAGCAGGCGGTAGTGGCGCACGATCGCCTCGAGCTCGCGCTCGTAGCTGGCGCGCGTGGTGAAGGTGGTTGCCGCCTTGTCGCCATAGAGCAGCGGCGTGCCGGAAAAGGCGCCGACCAGCGCGATGCCTTCCTGCGCGGCGCGCACCGCGCCGGCCTCGGAGCAGGGCCGGGTGGTGAAGCCGGTCAGGCCGATCACCCGGGCATCGGCGGCCAGCGTGGCGATGTTGGCCTCGGTCTTCGTCTTGTCGCCGCGATCGTCCAGCGACAGCAGTTCCACGGTGCGGCCGTTGACGCCGCCGGCGCGATTGACCGAGTGCAGGGCGGCCTGGATGCCGTCACGCATCGCCGTGCCGAAGCCGGCTTGCGGACCGGTCAGCGCCGCCGACTGACCGACGACGATGGGCGTGCTGGCCGCCGCCGTGCGCAGCGCTGCCGGACCCAGGAGCGAAGCGAGCCCCAGGCCCGCACTCCGGACCAGGATATTGCGTCGATTCATGTTCTTGTTCTCCCGGAAGCGCCGCCGGGCACAGGTTGTGCCACCGTCTGCCGCGCTGGCGCGAGTGTTGCCGCGCCGGCCGCAACTCGACCATAGGGATTCGGCGAACTCTGCAGGCAGTTACGCTCCCTTGCAACTCGTGCTAGCGATTCGGGAGCAGGGCGGCCGCCGCGGATGGTTGCGCGCGCAACGGTATAGGGCCTTCCACTTACTGTGTCTTAAGGGCCAATCGACCGTCGCGTGAAACACGAAACGCGGCCGCCGGGGCGCAGGAGGCTCAGCCGAACTGGCGGACCGACAGGACCATCAGGGAAGGAACCCGTCCGTCGATGTCGCGCGGCAGGCGTTCGGTGGCGTCGATGCCGCGCAGTACGGCGTCGTCCCTGGCCTTGTTGCCGCTGGACTTGATCAGCCGCTGGCCGACGATGGTGCCGTCGGGCGCCAGCCGGATCTCCACTTCCACGGGGGGATCGCCGGCAACCGTCTCGATGAAGCGCGTATTGCGCTTGATGATGGCCGCGACCCGGCCCGCGTAGCTGGCGGACGGCCCGGAGGAGCGCGCCGAGGCGCCTTGCGAGTCGGTCGCCCCGGTGCCCGCCATGCCCTGGATGCGCTTGAGGTTCTCTTCGCGCAGCTGCGCCATGCGCTTGCTGTCGCGCGCTTCCTGTTCCTGCTGCTTGCGCTTCTTCTCGTCGTCGCGGCGCTTGGCGTCGGCGAGCTGCTGCTGCTTTTGCAGATCCTTCTTCTTCGCGAGATCGTCGTCGTGCTTCTTCTGCGCCAGATCGTCTGCCCGCTTCTTCTGCGCCAGTTCCTTGCGCCGCTGGTCGCGCTCGCGTTCCTGTTCCGCCTTGCGCTCGCGCTCGAGCTCGCGCTGCTCGCGTTCGCGCTCGATGGCGATCTGCGCATTGCGGTTCACCTGCGGCGCGGGCGGCGGGCGCACCACGGCCGGCGGTGGGGGCGGCTGCACCACCGCCTGCGGGGGCGGCGGCGGTGGGGGAGGAGGCGGCGGCGGCGGCGCCGCTTCCTGCGGCAGGGCCGACCAGAGTTCGGCCTCGACCGTGGCGTTCTGCGCCTCGCGCTGCCAGTGCAGGCCCCGGGTCAGCGCCACCAGCAGCACCAGGTGCGCGGCCACGGCCAGCGTGTACGCGCGCAGGTCGCCCCGCTGCGGCGGCGGTGCGAACTCCGGGCGATCGGCGGCGGCGTCCATCGCCTTATTGCCGCGCGAGCTGCACCGAAAGACCCACGCGCTGCACGCCGGCGCGCTGCAGCGTGTCCATGACCTTCACCACCGTCTCGTACTTCACACTGCGATCCGCGCTGATCACCACGGCGACGCTGCCGGCCGGCTGGCCCGACTGCGCCTGCAGCACCATGGGGGCGACGTCCTGGAGGGACAGCGCCTGCGTCTTGTCGCCGTTCTTCACCTCCAGGTGTTCGTCCTTGGCGACCACCACCTGCACCACCTTGTCCGGCTGGCGCGGCGCCTTGCCGACACTGGGCAGGTCGACCATGCTCGGCGTGATCAGCGGCGCGGTCACCATGAAGATGATCAGCAGCACCAGCATGACGTCGATGAACGGGACCATGTTGATCTCGTTCATCGTGCGGCGGCCGCGGCCGCGGTGGGCGACGCCTGGCATCAGTGCCCCGAGGCGGTGGCAGTGGGGTGCGCGCCGAGGTTGCGCTGCAGGATGTTGGAGAACTCCTCGATGAAGGTCTCCAGCTGGATCGACACCCGGTCGATGTCGCGCGCGAAACGGTTGTACGCCACCACCGCGGGGATGGCCGCGAACAGGCCGAGCGCGGTGGCAACCAGGGCCTCGGCAATGCCGGGCGCCACCGTGGCCAGCGTCACCTGCTGCAGGGCGCCCAGGCCGGTGAAGGCATGCATGATCCCCCACACCGTTCCGAACAGGCCGACATAGGGAGAGACCGAACCGACCGAGCCCAGAAAGGAGAGATTGGTCTCCACCGCATCGAGCTCGCGCTGGAAGCTCGCGCGCATCGCGCGGCGGGCGGCATCGAGCAGGGCGCCGGCGTCGTTGATGCGGCGCTCGCGCAGCTTCTGGTATTCGCGCATGCCGGAGGCAAAGATGCGTTCCATCGGCCCGGCGAGCTTCGCGTTCTGCGCGGCCGACGAGAACAGGTCGTTCAGGCTGGTGCCGGACCAGAAGTCGCGCTCGAAGTCGTCGTTCAGCGCATTGACCCGGCGCAGCGCGAACAGCTTGCGGAAGATGGCCGCCCAGCTGGTGATGGAAACCACCAGCAGCAGCAGCATCACGAGCTGCACGACGATGCTCGCGCCGAGAACGAGTTGCAGAATGGAGAGGTCTTGGTTCATGCCTTGGTGTCCAGCACCTGGAGGATCGCCGGCGGAATGCGCGCCGGCCGCAGTGTGGCGGCATCGACCCACCCGATGCGGATCGTGCCGGCCGCCAGCAGGGTGTCCCCGCTGCGCGCCTGCTGCGCGATTATCAGAGAGGCACGGCCTGCCGTTTCCAGCTGGGCCGTAACAAGAAGTTCATCGTCCAGGCGCGCCGGCCGAAGATAGCGCACTGCCGTCTCGCTGACCACGAACATGCCGCCGCTGCGCTCCTGCAGCGCGCGCTGCGCGAGACCCAGCGAGCGCAGCCACTCGGTGCGCGCGCGTTCGAAGAACTTGAGGTAGTTGGCGAAGAACACGATGCCCCCGGCATCCGTATCTTCCCAGTACACCCGCACCGGCCAGATGAACGGCGCATGTTCTTTCATTGCAGGATGTTGGCGAGGCGGGCGACCGCCTCCTGCAACTGCGCCATCGAATTGGCGGTGGAGAAGCGGATGAAGCGGCTGGTCTCGGCGTGGCCGAAGTCCCGGCCGGGCGTGACCGCCACGTGCGCGCGCTGCATCGCCTCGAAGGCGAAGTCCCAACTGCCCTGCACGCCCAGGCGGCGGGCCGCTTCGCTGCAATCGGCCCAGGCGTAGAAGGCGCCATCGGGCATGACGGGGACGGTCAGGCCCAGGGCCTGCAGCTGCGGGATGAACCAGTCGCGCCGGGCGCGGAACTCGGCGCGGCGCCGCTCGTATTCCGCGATGCTCTCGGTTTCGAAGCACGCGAGCGCCGCATGCTGCGCCACCGTGCTGGGGCAGATGAACAGGTTCTGCGCCAGCCGCTCGATCACCGGCGCCAGCACTTCGGGCACGACCATCCAGCCCAGGCGCCAGCCCGTCATGTTGAAGTACTTCGAGAAGCTGTTGATGCTGACCACCTGGTCGTCGATCGCCAGCCCCGTGTGGCCGAAGGTCTCGTCGTAGGAGAGCCCGAGGTAGATCTCGTCCAGCAGCGTGATGCCGCCCCTGGCCTGCACGAAGGAATGGATCCTGCGCAGTTCGTCCGGATGGATCGAGGTGCCGGTGGGATTGGAGGGCGAGGCCAGCAGCACGCCGCGGGTCCTGGGGCCCCAGTGCTCCTGCACCTTGGCGGCGCTGAGCTGGTAGCGCTCGGCCGGGGTGGTGGGGATCAGCACCGCATCGCCTTCGGCCGCGCTGACGAAATGCCGGTTGCACGGATAGCTCGGGTCCGGCATCAGGATCTCGTCGCCGGCCTCGATCAGCGCCAGGCAGGCCAGCTGCAGGGCGGCCGAGGCGCCGGCCGTGACGACGATGCGGCGGGCCGGCACGGCAACGCCGAAGCGTTCGGCATACCAGCCGCTGATGCGCTCGCGCAGGCGGTCCAGGCCCATGGCATCGGTGTACTGCGTGCGGCCGTCGCGGATCGCGCGTTCGGCGGCCTGCTGCACCAGCGGTGGCGCGGTGAAGTCCGGCTCGCCGATGTTCAGGAAGATCATCGGGCTGGCGCTGCCCGCCGCCTCGCGCGCGATGCGCGTCGCGGCCTTGGCGACCTCCATCACGTAGAAGGGCTCGATCCGTTCGGCCCGGCGTGCCAGCTTCATCTTGCCTTGCCGGTGGCGCGGTCGGCCTCGACCTCCGGCGAACGCAGCGACGGTGCCAGCCCGTTGAGGACGCCGTTGACGTACTTGTGGCCGTCGGTGCCGCCGAATTCCTTGGCCAGCTCGATGCATTCGTTCAGGACGACGCGCCAGGGCACGTCAGGCGCGTGCAGGAATTCGTAGGCGCCGATCCACATCACCGCGTGCTCGATCGGCGAGATCTCCTCCAGCTTGCGATCGAGCAGCGGCAGGATCAGCGCATCGAGTTGGGCGGCTTCGCGGATGCAGCCGTGCAGCAGCGCGTCGTAGTGCACCGCGTCGGCCTTGTGGAAGCCCGAGAGGCCGCGGGTGAACTGGTCGATCGAGTCGGCATCCTGCCGGCCCACGAGGTGCTGGTACAGGGCTTGCACCGCGAATTCGCGGGCGCGGCTGCGCGGCGGCTTGCTGGCGGTCTTGCGGGCAGGCGTCGCCATCAGAACTCTTCCAGCAGGTTGGCCATCTCGATGGCCACTTGCGCCGCGTCGCGGCCCTTGTCGACCTGGCGCGCCACCGCCTGCTCCATGTTCTCGGTGGTGAGGATCGCGTTGGCCACCGGCAGCTGGTAGTCCAGGGCGATGCGCGTCACGCCGGCACCCGACTCATTGGCCACCAGCTCGAAGTGATAGGTCTCGCCGCGGATGATGCAGCCCAGCGCGATCAGCGCGTCGTAGCCGCCTTTTTCCGCCATCGCCTGCAGCGCCACGGCCACTTCCAGGGCGCCGGGCACCTGCACGTGCTCGATGTTCTTTTCCTGCACGCCGCGCGCCAGCAGTTCGTCCCAGCAGGCCTTGGCCAGCGCGTTGGTCACGCCCTGGTTGAAGCGCGCCTGGACGATGCCGATCACCAGCTTGCGGCCATCCAGCCGGTCGGCCGTGCCCTTGTCTGCACCAAACATACGTCTCCTTAACCCAGAAAAATCGCAGGCGATTTTTCTGGGTTGTGGTCAATCAGTGTGGAGAGGACCGGCAAAGCCGGATCCTCTCCACAGGAGGGACCGCGCTGCATGTTATTCCGCGCGGTCCAGGTGCCCCTGCGGGGTTTCATCTCAAAGTGGCCGGTGGGTATAGCCCACCACTTCAAGTCCGTAACCCGCCATGCTGGGCATGCGCCGCGGCGTGCCCATGAGGTTCATCTTCTGCACGCCGCATTCGCGCAGGATCTGCGCGCCCACGCCGTAACTGCGCAGGTCCATGCGCCCGCGCTCCGGCGCATGCGAGGCGCGCGCCGTGCCTTCGAATTGCGCCAGCAACTGGTCGGCCGACTCGCCGCAATTGAGCAGCACCGCGACGCCGCGGCCGGCCTGCGCGATGTGCTTCAGGCTGGCGTCGAGGCTCCACGAGTGCATCGGCCGATTGACTTCGAGCGCATCGAGGAGCGACAGCGGTTCATGCACGCGCACCGGCACCGCATCGCTTGGCTGCCATTGGCCGCAGACCAGCGCGAGGTGCAGGGCCTGGCTCGGCTTGTCGCGCCAGGCATGCGCCACGAAGTTGCCCCAGGTGGTGGCGAGCGGACGGGCGCCGATCTTTTCGACCAGGCTTTCGGTGCGGCTGCGATAGCCGATCAGGTCGGCGATGGTGCCGATCTTCAGACCGTGTTCGGCGGCGAACAGCTGCAGGTCGGGCAGCCGCGCCATCGTGCCGTCGTCCTTCATCACCTCGCAGATCACGGCGGCGGGCGTCAGGCCCGCCAGGGCGGCGAGGTCGCAGCCGGCTTCGGTATGGCCGGCGCGCATCAGCACGCCGCCGTCGACGGCCTGCAGGGGGAAGATGTGTCCCGGCTGCACGAGGTCTTCGGCGCGGGCGTTGCGGGCCACGGCAGCCTGCACGGTGCGGGCGCGATCGGCGGCGGAGATGCCGGTGGTCACGCCCTCGGCGGCTTCGATGGAGACGGTGAAGGCCGTGCCCATCTTCGTGCCGTTGCGCGCCACCATCGGCGGCAGGCGCAGGCGCTCGCAGCGTTCGCGACTGAGGGTGAGGCAGATCAGGCCGCGGCCGAAGCGCGCCATGAAGTTGATCGCGTCGGCCGTGACGTGTTCGGCGGCGAGCACGAGGTCGCCCTCGTTCTCGCGGTCTTCCTCGTCGACCAGGATCACCATGCGGCCCGCCTTCATCTCCGCCACGATCTCCTCGACGGGCGAGACGGGGGCGAGGCTGGGCAGGTCGGTGCGGGTCATCCCCCGTATTGTCGCATCGGCCGCATGTCCCTCCCGGGCCGGGCGGGCATGCGGGCGCCTCACTCGGTGCGCGCCGGCAGCGGCAACTCCAGGGTGAAGGTGGCGCCCCGGCCCGGGCCGTCGCTGTGCACGGTCAAGGTGCCGCCCACTTCACTGGCGGCCAGGGCGCTGCTGTGCAGCCCGAAGCCGTGACCGTCCGCTCGCGTGGTGAAGCCGTGCGCGAAGATGCGCGTCAGGTTCTCCTGCGGGATGCCCTCGCCGACGTCGCTGACCGCGAAGCGCAGGCGCGAGGGCGTGGCCATCTCGATGCGCACCGTCAGGCGCCGGGCGTCGGTCGCCAGGCCGCCCATGGCGGCTGTCGCATTGCAGATCAGGTTGACCAGGATCTGCAGCACGCGGCCGCGGTCCAGCGGCACCCGGGGAACGGCGCCGAACTCGCGCACCACTTGCACGTTGTGGCGGATGAGCGCCGCGCTTTGCATCCGTAAGGCATTCTCGGCAAGCTCTGCCGGCATCACGGGCTCGATCACATGGCCGGCGACTGCGTGCGATTGCTGCGTGGCCACGATTTCCTCGATATGGTCGAGGCTCTTCATGAGGCGTTCCAGCTCCTGCGTCATGCCCTGGTGCTCGGAGGCCAGGGCCTGCCCTGCCGCGGCCAGATACCCGGGCAGCAGCTTGCCCTTTGCGTCCCGCGTCAGGAAGTCGCCCACGTCGCCCGCGTGCTGCTCCAGCAGCTGCAGCGCGCGCGCCAGGCCGGTGAGCCGCGAGCGGCGCAACGTGCTGCCGATCAGGCCGGCCGAAGTGTTGACGCTGTTGAGAACGTTGCCCACGTTGTGCAGCACGTTCGTGGCGATCTCCGCCCGGCCCGCCTGCCGTGCGGTCGCGACCAGTTCGCTTTGCATCTCGCGCAGCTTGCGCGTGATCTCCTCATTGTCCCGCAAGGCCGCCTGGGCGGTCTGCGTTGCGTCAGCCAGCTTATCGAGCATGCGACTGCGGGCCTCCAGCATCTCGTTGCGCTCGTGCTGGGAAACCAGTTCGCGCTCCGCGCGCCTTCGGTCGAGGTGTTCCTCGGCGAGGCTCGCACGCGCCTCCCCCAGACGTGCCGTACGTGCCGCCACGTCCTGCTGCACCTTGCCGAGCAGCACATAGAAGAACGCGGTGAGGGCGCCGCCGATCAGCAGGCTGAGCGCGGCCAGCGTCAGCACGGCGCGGCGTCGTTCGGCGACGCCATCCGTGATGTCGGACATCACCAGCATCCGGCCGACGTCCTGCCCCCCGAGTTGGAACCGCTCCGAGATGACCTGCTGGATGCGCCCACCCTGCCGTGCCTCGAAGGTCCGCTTGCTCGTGGTCGCCGCCTGCCCGGAAAGGAAGGCGCGCAGTTCCGGGGGCAGCTTCTCGGTGGTGCGCGTGATCAGCACGGTCTGCGGGAACTCGTCCCAGTCCATCCGGTGCGCCCCGTGGTCCTGGGCTGCTTGCCAGTTCTTGAAGTCGAGCCGGGACTTGTCGATGGCCACGAAGAGGTCCGCACCCAGGGTGCCCTTCAGCCCGTCGAGAAGGTCCTCCAGCTCGATGCCGAGTTCCATGTAGCCGATCAGCTGACCGCGTACGGTCCAGGGATAGACCACCCGCAGCGTGAACGTGCCGCGCGGGCCGGGCTCGTTCAGCCAGGCCGGCTCGCCTGTCCGTTCGGCGCGCAAGAGGCTGGTCCGGCCGATGCGGTCGCCGTAATCCTCCGGCGCATGCACCCGCAGCAGCACCGTGCGGTCCGGCAGGATGAAGTACATGTGCGAGACCTTGTTGCGCACCCGCAAGGTGTCGAAAACGGGTGCGGCGAGCGCCAGCAACGCGCCGCGGTCGCGTGCCCGCATGGCGGCCACCAGCTGCTGGTCGAGCATGAGCAGTTCCAGCAACGAACGCATGGTGCGGGCTTCGCTGTCGATGCGCTCCTGCACGCGCGTCTGCACCGAGGCCGCCCTCTGCGCGAGGTCCTGCTCGCTCTGCCGCGCACGCGCCAGCAGGATCATGGTGGTCAAGGTCGCAAAGAGGATGATCAGGCCCAGCGCCAGCGGCACGAGCACCCGCATGCGCAGGCCCGACACCACCCACCGCGCGTCGATCGGCGTCGCCTGCACGGTGGCTGGAGTGGCCGGCAGCATCAGCATGCGGCACCGCCCGCGAGAGCGGCGCGCGCGCTTCGGTGCGGCGGCACCCACTTGAGCAGCACCTCCCACATGGCTGGCAGCTCGAGCGGTTTGGCAATGAAATCGTTCATCCCCGCGTCCAGGCAACGCCGGCGGTCCTCGGGGAGCACGCTCGCGCTCATCGCGATGACGGGAAGCTCGGCGTGTCGGGCGAGCTTGCGCAGGGCGCGCGTAGTTGCCGTGCCGTCCAGCACGGGCATCTGCGCATCCATGAGCACCGCGTCGTACGACTCGCAGGCCAGCCGGTCCAGCGCCTCCTGGCCGTTGTCCGCGATGTCCACGTGCAGGCCGGCCTTGCGCAGGATCGTGCAGGCGACGATCTGGTTGACCTCGTTGTCCTCCACCAGCAGGATGCGCGCCCCGGCGAGCTGCTCGCGCTGTTCGAACTGCCGCGGGGTCATCCCAGCGGGGAGAGCGGCTTGCTTGCCCGGCTGCGCGGGCCGGGGGGGCTTCGGTGCTGCCAAGGTCGGGTCCTCGACCGCGACGGGCAAGCCCAGGCGGGCCGTGAACCAGAAGCGGCTGCCGCGCCCCAGCTCGCTTTCGACGCCGACGTCGCCGCCCATGAGCTCGGCCAGCCGGCGCGAGATGGCGAGCCCGAGGCCGGTGCCGCCGAAGCGGCGGGTGGTCGAGGCGTCCGCCTGCTGGAAGCGCTGGAACAGCAGTTGCTGCTGCTCCGGGCTGATGCCGATGCCGCTGTCCACCACCGACAGGCGCAGCGCGACGTCGCGTTCGGTGACCGACGAAATCTCGGCGCAGATGCGCACCTGGCCGCGCTCGGTGAACTTGATGGCGTTGCTGGTGAAGTTCAGCAGAACTTGCGAAAGCCGCAGCGGGTCGCCGACCAGTTCGCGCGGGACATCGGGTGCGATGTCGAAGGAAAGGCCGAGGCCCTTCTCCTCGCACTTGAGCGACAGCATGTTGGTCACCCGCTCCAGCACGGCGGCAAGCGGGAAAGGAACCAGCTCCAGTTGCAGCATTCCCGACTCCACCTTGGAGAAGTCCAGGATGTCGTTGAGGATTCCCATCAGGCTTTCGGCCGAGGCGTAGACCTTGCCCAGGTGATCGCGCTGCTGCCGGTTCAGGTCGGTCTGCAGCAGCAGGTACGACAGGCCCATGATCGCGTTCATGGGGGTGCGGATCTCGTGGCTCATGTTGCTGAGGAACTCGTCCTTCGCGCGGGTGGCCGCTTCGGCCGCCTCCTTGGCCACCACCAGTTCGCGCGTGCGCTCGTGCACCGTATCTTCGAGCTCGTCCACTTGCCGCAAGGCGCGGCGCGCCAGCGTCCACTTGGCGGTGAGCATGCGCGCCAGCTGGGAGACCTCGATCAGGTCGAACGGCTTCTTGATGATCAGCAGCCGGTCGCGCACGTCCAGGCGGGCCAGCACCTCCTCCCAGGGATGGTCGGAGTAGGCCGTGCAGATCACGACCTGCAGCTGCGGGTCGACCGCCCAGATCCTTTCGATCGTTTCAACGCCGTCCCATCCGGGGGGCATGCGCATGTCGATGAAGGCCATCGCATAGGGTCGGCCCTCCTGCAGCGCCCCGCTGACCTTCGCGAGCGCCTCGATGCCCTGGTACGCAGAGTCGATGTCGTAGCCATCCTCGGCCGCGGGGCGGCTGTCGCCGAACAGCGCGTTCTCGAAGTCCGCGAGGCGATCGTCCGCGGGGCGGGCGGCGAGCGTCTTGCGGAAGTCGTCGTGCATCTGCGGCATGTCGTCGACGACGAGGATGCGGCGGTTGGTGGTCCCCTGCATGGTCATTGGTGCTTCCGTACGGGGCCGGCGGCGCAGCCGCGCGGCAGGCAGAAATAGCAGGTGTCACGCACGGAGAACACGGTGAGTTCGTCCGTCTGCTGCCCGCCGCCAAGCGCGACCTGCGCGTGCTTGCGACGCGAGGTGAATTTGACGACCTTGAACGGGCAAGCGCCCGGGGCGGGAAGGCGCTGGGCTGACAACTAGCTGGATGCGCCGATGAGACCATGCTCGGCAGTAGCGGCACTAGGGAAATAGCGCCCCAGGCGCTCGGGGAGTCCCCTAAGCTGAAAGGCTAGGGCGCGGGTCGCTCGGGCAAGCCGGTGCCCGAGCTCAGCATGCGTTCGACGTAGCGCGCGATGAGGTCGATTTCCAGATTGACGCGGCTGCCTTCGGCCAGCGCGTGCAGCGCGGTGTTGTCCACCGTGTGCGGAATCAGGTTGATGCTCAGGTCGGTGCCTTGCTCGCCGTCCTCGATGGCGTTGACCGTGAGGCTCACGCCGTTGACGGTGATCGAGCCCTTGTAGGCCAGGTACTTCGACAGCGCGCGCGGCGCCAGGATGCGCAGCTCCCAGCTCTCGCCCACCGGCGCCATCTTCAGCACCGTGCCGACGCCGTCGACGTGGCCGGAGACGAGATGGCCGCCCAGGCGGTCCTGCGGCCGCAGCGCCTTTTCGAGATTGACGGCGCCGGGCCGGTCGAGACCCGCGGTCTTGTCCAGCGACTCCGCGGAGATGTCGATGGAGAACCGGCCGGCGTTGGCGTCGAGCGAAGTGACGGTCATGCAGGCGCCGTTGAGGGCGATGCTGTCACCCAGGCCGACGTCATCGAGGTATCCCGTGGGCGCGGTGATGGTGAGGCGCTTGCCGTACTGCTGCGAAGTCCCGAGGTCGTCGATGGCGGCGATCCGCCCGACGCCGGTGATGATGCCGGTGAACATGGGGGTATTTTGACAGGGTCGGGGAGGGCCCGCACAGCCGACGACCACGGATGGCACCTCTAGAAGGCCGTCCGCCCCGGCAGCCGTGCCAGCACACGAAGGTCAGCCCCCACGCGCTCCACGCTGGAAAATTCCAGGGCGACCGCTTCGTCCAGCTGCGCCAGCGGGCCGATGTTCACCATGCCCTGGCCGGGGCCCAGCAGCCTGGGCGCCAGGTACACCAGGAACTCGTCGACGAGGCCCTCGCGCAGCAGCGACCCATTGAGCTTGAAGCCCGCTTCGACGTGCAGCTCGTTCACGCCGCGGCCACCCAGGTCCTTCAGCAGCGCCGCGAGGTCGACCTTGCCGCCCGCGTCGGGCAGGTGGGTCACCGTGGCGCCCCGCGCACGCAAGCGCTCCTGCGCCGGGGGCTGATCCGCCGCCGCGTAGATCCACACCGGCCGCCCGGGCACGTCGAACAGGGCCGCATCCGGCGGCGTCTGCAGTCGGCTGTCGACCACCACGAGCGGCGGCTGCCTGCCCACGGGCGCCAGCCGCACGTCGAGGCGCGGGTTGTCTTGCAGCACGGTGCCTATGCCGGTGAGCAGGGCGCCGGCGCGGGCACGCCAGGCGTGGCCATCGGCGCGCGCGGCTTCGCCCGTGATCCACTGGCTGGCGCCGTTGGCCAACGCGGTCTGGCCGTCGAGCGAGGCCGCGATCTTCATGCGCACCCAGGGCTGGCCGCGCACCATGCGGCTGAAGAAGCCGAGATTCAGTTCGCGCGCGGCCTCGGCCCCGGGCCCGATCTCGACGCTCACGCCGGCGGCCCGCAAACGCGCGAAGCCCTGGCCGGCCACCAGAGGATTCGGATCGGCGAGCGACGCGACCACGCGATCGATCCCAGCGGCGATCAGCGCATCGCAGCAGGGGCCGGTGCGGCCGTGATGGGCGCAGGGCTCGAGGGTCACGTAGGCGGTGGCACCGCGCACGTCGTGACCGCGGGCAGCGGCATCGCGCAAGGCCATGATTTCGGCGTGCGCCTGGCCGGCGGGCTGGGTGTGGCCTTCGGCGAGCACGCGCGTGCCGTCGCCGGAGACGATCACGCAGCCGACACGGGGGTTGGGTTCGGTGATGCCGATCGCCAGGCGGGCGAGTTCCAGGGCGCGGGCTATGTGCAAGTGGGTCCTCCAAAACGGGCGCGGACCCCGCAGGGTCCGCGCGCCGGCCGATCGCTGGAGTCTAGTCGCCGTTCAGCTCGCGCCAGGAGGTGCGACGCAGGGTGCCGGTGCTCGTGTTGTACGGCAAGTCCTGGCGGGAGGTCACGCCCATGTCGGTGCCGGTGGTGAGGCCGCCGCCCGACATCCGGATGATGGCTTCGACCGTGCCGCTGGGAGTCTTCACTACCGAGGGTCGCGTGGCGACGCAGGTGCACAGCAGTTCGCCCACCACGTTACCGGTACCGGAGATGGCGCTGCCGGACAGGAAGTCCAGGTAGTACAGGAAGCTCTGCGCGTTCACCGAGCTGTCGGCGCCGGTGCAACCGGTGATCGTGCCCGTCGTGGAGCTCTGGGGCTTGATGGTCGTGAAGGCCAGCGTGCCGAGCGCCAGGGTGGGATCCGTCACCGAACGCTCGCCGGAATTCACGAAATCGAGGTACCACCCGTTGTTCACCCCCCAGTCCACGACATTGGACGATCCGGTCAACACGGACTGGCCCTGGTCGCAGATGGTGGCCGGCGTGCCGGCGGGGCATGTGGTCGCGGTGAGCGTCTGCTTCACGAACTTGCTGCCTGTGGTGCGGGGGGTCGTCAGCGTGGCCGTCTGGCTGGTGGCGTACTTGATCGCGTACATGCTGAAGGTGCTGGTGTCGGTCAGGTCCGAGAGGCCGAGGTAGCGGCCCGTGCCAACGATGATCAGCGGCGTGCTGTTGACCGCGGCCACCGTGGGCTTGCTGGTGATCGGTTGCACGGCGCCGCTGGGGCCCTGCAGATTGATCATCAGCTGCGCATCGGTACCCCCCGCGCCGATGTTGCCGTTGACGTCGAATCGCCAGACGTTGCCGAGCAGGTCGCCGCCGTAGACTTCGTCCACCGTGTTGTTGGCGGCGCCGGCCGACGAGCGCGCCGAGATCTTGGCCAGGCCATCCGGACTGGTGGCCGAGCCCGTGGCCGTGGAGATCGTGTTGAGCAGTGAACCGGTCGACGCGTTGAGCACGTAGAGCCGGCCGATGCCGTCGGGGTTGTTGTAGCCGGAGGTCAGCATCACCGTCCAGGTGCCGTTCGCCAGCTTGGTGATGCGGGGATTGCTGTAGCTCTGGCCCATCGTCGCATTGCTGTACTCCCAGAGCAGGGTCGGATTGATCGGATCGGTGATGTCCAGCGCATAGTAGGAATTGCCGCCCTGGTTCAGTCCGCCGACGATGATGGTGCGCCACTCCGCGGCGGCGCACGTGGCAGCCGGCGCCTTCGGGCAGATGTCACCCACTTCCGCGGTGCCGTCGACGTAGTACTGGTGCTGGCTGCCGTAGTTCATGTCCGCCAGCCGGTACAGGTTCGGCATGACCGCGGTCGGGACGAAGGCCCAGCGCTCCTGCCCGGTGAGGGCATCGAACGCATGGAGCATGCCGTCGTTGCTGCCGACGTACACCGTGGGCACGCGGGTCGACTGCAGGCTGACGAAGCTCGCGTAGTTCGCGTCCAGGTAGGCTTGCGTCGGCTGCTTCACGTAGCGCGCTTCGGACGAGACGATGTCGCCCAGGACGTGCATGCGGGAGCGGTAGTACGTGACCTCGTTGGTGCGGACGCCCGACAGGTAGTCCACCAGTGCCGAACCGGAGGCATTGGTCTGGGCGGTGGTGCTCAGGCAGGAGGCGCCGCTGGCGCAGAACTGGGACAGACCCTGGGCGGCGGACGTGTAGGTCAGGTAGGGCGTGGTGAAGTACGCCTGCTGAACGGTGGTGAGGTTGGCAAAGGTGAACGGTGTCAGGGCGCCGGCCTTGGCCATGAAGATCTTGCGGGTGACCGGGGCGCCGGTGAGCGCCGAGACGTTCGCCCCGTCGGTACCCCCCGTGCCGCCCGCGAAGCCGCTGAGGGAGGTGTACGCGTTCTTCACCAGGTAGCAGGTGCCACCCGAGTTGTAGACCTGGCCCACGGAATAGGTGGTGGCGGCCCGCCAGGGCGTCGTGGCGCAGTCCAGCAGTTGCATGGCCGACCACTGTTGGGCCGTCAGCGTGCCGTCGTCGTTGAAGCGCTGCATGATCAGTTCGCCGAACCAGTTCACGGACTGATAGGAAGAACTGAACACGAAGTTGTCGCTGCTGGTGATGTTCGGGTTCGAGCTGGCCGCCGCGGCCGCGGTACCGGGCCGCGGGGTATTGACGATCTGTGCCAGCACCGCGCTCAGCCCGCTCGAGAGCGACGCCGGATCGGTGGCGCTGAAGTACGTGCCATGGCCGTTCACCGCGGTATGCCACAGGTCGTCGATGTTGGTGATCGTGTCGGACGCCGGAATCGGCCACGTGCAGGTACCGCTGGTGAGCCAGGTGCAAACGGTGCTGGTGGCCGTGCTGCCGTTGGCGACCGCGTTGAAGTCACCGGAGGGCTGGGTCCAGTAGTCGGGAGCGTAGACGCGTGTACCGCCCGAGTCGTTCTGGTATTGGGAGAACACCATCTGGCCCTGCGCGCCCAGGCCAAGCGTGTGCACGGTCATGTGTTGCCAGGCGGCCGTGTCCCGGCCGTAGGCGATGACGTTGTCGGCGCACAGGTCGGTGGTCCCGTCGGCTGCGGTGCAGCTGCCCGTGGTGTCCGCTCCGGTCTGGGTGGAGCTGCGCAAGTCGGTGTTGTAGTAGTAGGCGGCGACGTCCGCGAGCGTGTCGCTCGTACCGCCGCTGGCGACGGCCTGGCACTGCACCGCCTTGGCCACATTGAACGTCGTCGGGCCGGTGCTCTGGGCCAGTGCGCTACAGGAGGCCACATCCGCATACGCGGTCCAGGCGGCGTACTGGCAGGCGGTGTACTGGCCGCTCGTATTGGCCGCCGTGACCGTGCACGATCCCCCCGCGGCGACGTTGGTCCAGGTCGGGGCTGATTGGGTGCAACCCTGGTAGACGGTGGCGTTGCTGAAGTTACCGCTGACGTACGCGGGCGCACAGGTCGCCGTGGCCGCGACCGCGGCGAACGAGTACTGGCATTGCGTGGTGTTCCCGCTGCTGTCCGGCGTGGTCGTCACGGCGCAGGAAGGGGCGTTCGCGTAGGCGGACGTGACCACGGTCTGGCAGTCGGTGGCCGTAGCCACGTTGGATGCCCCGGAGGTGTCCTGGGCCCGTACCGTGCAGGACGCCGCTCCGACCCAGCTGGTCCAGCTCGTGTAGGCGCATTGCGTCGTGTTGCCGTTGGTGCCCGGCGTGGAGTTCGGGGTGCAGGAAGCGACGTTGGTGAAGGGCGACGTGACGACGGTCTGACACTGGGTGGTGTTCCCGCTGTTGTTCGTCGTGGTGTCCACCGTGCAGGCGGAGACACCGGTAAACGCGGAGGTGACGACGGTTTGACAGTCGGTTGCGGTGCGCACCGAATACGTGGGGCCCGTCGACTGCGCGACCGCACTGCAGGTCTTGGTGCCTGTCCAGGGCGTAACAATCGCGTACTGGCATTGAACCGTAGCGCTTGCCACGCAACTGCCGCTGGTGACGTTGGTCCAGGTGGTTGGGAAGACTCCTGCCGTGTTGGCAGTGCGCCGCTGCAACTGATAGGTTTGGATTTGGAACTGTGAAGTCTGCTTCTGCAACTGCGAAGTCTGCTGCTGCAGTTGCGACGTGCGCTTCTGCAGTTGCGAGGTCTGCGCCTGGAGCGTGCCCTTCGAAGCCTTTTGCGTGATGGTGGCCGATTGCAGCTGGCTGGTGCTCTGCTGGATCTGCGACGCGGCGCCGTCCTTGTAGGGTCGCGGCATCAGGCCGTCCTGGTTGCCTACGGCGGAGGTTGCGTCCAGCTTGTAGCCCGCGCCACCGTTCCAGAAGCCGTCGGTGGACAGGATGGTGTAGTTGCGCTGGCAGGAGTACTGCATCGGCTCGGTGACGGTGACCCCGTTGTACCTCGTGCCGTTCAGCTTGCCCGCGTACAGCCGGCCGGCGTCGGACAGCGCCTTGCGC
Organism: Ramlibacter sp.; assembly: GCF_028291745.1. GTDB lineage: Bacteria > Pseudomonadota > Gammaproteobacteria > Burkholderiales > Burkholderiaceae_C > Ramlibacter. The sequence goes on from NZ_JAQGNQ010000146.1 coordinate 36,619, forward strand.
AGTGCGGTGCCGTTCAGGGGCTTGGCGCTCAGGACCTTGGAATACCAGGTGAACTTGCCGGAACCGTCGAAGTCCGTCACGTTCACCAGGTCCGTGGTGGTGTTGTTGTTGAGACTGAAGTAGCCGACGCGGTAGCGTGTGGTGCCGGCGGCGACGTTGGCCGCGCTGTCCAGCGTGGAGAACGCCAGGGCGGCGGACGACTTCATCATCTGCATGCGCGTGTGATAGTAGGTCCACCAATTGGCGTAATTGGTCATCTCCTCCTTGAACGTGCAGGTCGTGCCGGCGCAGTCGGTGCGCGTGAGTGCCTTGGCGGTCGTACCCGGATACGGGTAGCTGTCGTTCGCGGCGGTGATCGCCGTGCGCACGTTGAAGCCCGGGATGGGGGCGCTGCTTTGCGCCGTGCCACTCAGGTATTGCGCCAACGGAATCTTGGAGGCCGCAAACGCGGAGTAGGTGATCGTGCTCGTGTAGGCGGCGAGGTCCGTGGCCGCCACCGGCGTGGCCGGTGCAGTGCTGCCCGGTGCGAAGATCGTGAGCACGCCGCCGTTGCTGTCGGCGGTGTAGCCCGCGACCGCGCAGCTGCCGGTCATGACGTTTGCACAGGCGTTGATCTGGGCGGCGACCCTCGCCGCTATGGTCGATGCGCTCGTCGATGAAGACGTGGCCGCGCTCATGATCTGCTGGCTGGCGATCGTGATGCCGGTGACGCTCCGGCTGCTGCCCGTGGACGGGAACGTGACCGTCGAGATCAGCGGCGCGGCGATGCGCGGGTACTTGTAGCTGGCGTCCGGAAGTGCCTTGCAGTTTGCCAGCGTCGTGCTGTTGCACCAGCGCAGCGGGGCGGGGTACTGGTAAGTGTCGATGAGTGCGGTAGCCGGGGTGCAGGTCGTCAGACCTGGTGTCGTGCAGTACTCGCCAGGGATGATGGTGTAGTAATAGGCGTTGTTCGTCAGTACGTTCTTCGAACTGCTGGTGGCGTTCACCGGCGGGGAGAACACGTTGGCGTTGTTGAAACTCTGCACGCCGTACGCGTCGTACTTGACCGCGTTCCAGTTGGGCGCGGACGAACTGGCCGAGCTGTCCCCGCCGGTGGTGGTCGAGGTCCCCGTCATGCTCGGGTAGGTCGTCGTGTTCTTGGCGCCCGCCGAGGTGAAGATCACCGGCGGCGAATAGGTGACCGCCGGGTTGTAGGCAACGCCGTTGAAGGCTGCGTTGCCAAACAGGTACGCGGGAGCCTGCGTGTAGTTGATGCTGTAGTCGGTGGAGGACGGACTGGTGAGCGTCACCCAGTCGGGCAGGAAGTCCCAGTCCATCGAGCCGGAGTCGTCGAGCACGAACAGGATGTTGGGCTTGATGTCCACCGTCGAGCCTACCGTATAGGTGGGCAGTGGCACCGTGGAGAGGTCGGTGGTGGCGGGCAGGGCGTGCAAGGGCGCCAGCATGCCCAGAGCGACGACGGCCGCGCGGGCGGCCGTCGTCAGCAACGGCGACCCCTGGGGCCGCGTCGGGCGCTCACATTGTGACGTGCGATTGAACATAGCTTTCTGTCCTTCTTGGGCCCGAAACACGCACCGTGATCCGGTAATAAACTTGCGACGCGGACTGCAGGGCGATCTCGCCGACCTCTTCGGAATTGCCGCCGGAACTGGTCGCCAGCGGCGAGGCGACGCACGACTGCCCGGTGGTTCCGGGCGCCTGCGCGGCGCTGCACTCCCGGTGCACGACGAAATAGATGTGGTTGCCGGCCTGGTCGATCCCCGCGTCGCGCGCGTTGGCGGCCAGGTTCCTGTCCCAGAAGGCTTGCCAATTCGTGCTGCTGTCGGGGCTCTGGTCCGACTTCATCGTGGCGAAGTAGCCCCAGCTGGAATCGTCCGTGTTCAAGGCGTTCGTGCCGGCTTTCATCTGCAGCATGGCGATGGCCTGCTCGATCCCCTGGTCGGCCGAGTTGGTGGCCGCCTGCTGGAAGGCCAGGTTGCCGGCCACCAGCGTGGCGCTGTCGACCGAGCGCATCATGGCGACGCCGCCGATCATGATGGCCACGAGCACGACCAGCGCGATCAGCAGCACGATGCCCTGCTGGCGGGCGCGCCGCAGGGAGACTGTGAGGGGGCGACGTTTCAACATCCCGAATCCGATGCCGACCAGATGATGTTCCGCGCGGGCGCGGTGCTCTCGAAAGTCTTGTAGCGGTAGCACTGCCAGTCCGAGTTGCTCAGCACGAAGGGGGCGTTGGGCGTGCCGCTGCTGCCGGTCCAGAGGGGAGTGGCGCCGGTGACGGCCTCGCAGGTGCGCTGCTTGGTGGTGTCCGAGATCGTGGTCTCGTACTGCGTGCTGCGGGCAAGCAGGGCAAGCCGCACCGCCGGCGTCTTCATCCAGTCGCACTGCGTGGCGGGGGTGGTCTGGTTCCAGCTGGAGACCTGGCCATTGGCGGCGGTGCCGTGGCCGTACTGGAGGCGCAGGCTGACGATGTTGCCCGAGACGGCGACCCAGTTGGTCGCGCTGTTGGTGCGGCAATCGTTGGTCATGAAGTCGCAGGAGGTGAGCGAGCCGTTGCGCACCGCATAGGCGACGATCCGCGGCGCCGCGCCCAGGTTGTAGAGCGTGGTCGCGCCAGCCTGCACGGTATTGACGGTGACGCTCAGCGTGGCCGGGGACGCGGCGGTTACCTTCGCGAGGATCCCGCTGGTGGTGCAGGGCGCGGCGACCACATAGTCGTTCGGCGCGAACGACTCGGCCGCCTGGACCTTGTAGACGCTGCCGGCGATTCCGGTCACCTTGTTGCCCTCCGGCTGGCCGTTGCCGCTGCCATAGGCGACCAGCAGGGTGTCGGTGTTGGCGTCGCCGGCGGGAATCAGGGAGGTCGCCGGGTTGATCACCACCGGCGCCAGTGGCACGACGGCGCCGGTGGGCACCGTGATGCTGCAGCCCAGCGTGGTGGCGTTGTTGAAACCATAGCCGGCCTGCTTGAGGTCGGTCGTCAGCATGTGCAGCATCACGGCGCCGCCGCTCGTGGCCTCGTTGCCGGCATTGGTGGTGCGGGTGCGCTGTTCGGAAGTGATCAGCACCTCCATCATGATGATCACGCCGATCATCGCGATCACCAGGCCGACCATGATCTCGATGAGGGAGAAGCCCCGCGCGTAGCGCCCGGACGGCCGGCGAGGAGGGACGGGCAGGGTGTTCATTGTCCGATCTGGCTCTGGACCTTGTACTGGTGCGATGACCCCGTTTGGTCCGAGGCCTGGCGCCAGTACAGCGTCATGTTCACGATGCCGGCCGAGTCGACGATGACCGCGGGCTGCAGGTTGGTGTCCGAAGCCACGCCGGGCAGGTTGTTCTTGACTTGCGTGTACCAGGTTGCGTAGCCGGCGCCCGGGCTGCTGCACGGGGGCGTGCAGTTGTACTGCGTCTGCAGCGTGGTCGCGGTGCGGTCCCCGGTCCACATCTGGCCCAGCAACTGCTGCGCGAGTTCCGCCGCCTGGGCGCGGTAGCGGGCATCGCTGGATTGCTGCACGGCGGTCGCCTGCAGCCCGACGATGCCGAGGATGCCGACCGAGAAGATCAGGATCGCGATCAGCGCCTCGAGCAACATGACGCCGGCCTGGGCCCGGGGCCCGGCGGGTGGCGCATGGTGGGATCGAATCGAAGTCATGCGGGACCTCTTCAGCATTTGCGCGGATC
>NZ_JAQGNQ010000026.1 GCF_028291745.1 Ramlibacter sp.
GCGCCAGCTGGTCGACCGGCGCGATCTCGGCTTCCACTCCGGTGTGATGGGCGATGCGGCCGCGCAGCTGGTGCGCGCCGGCGTGATCACCAATTCACGCAAGACGGTCGATGCGGGGATCAGCGTCACCGGCGTGCTGACAGGAAGCCGCGTGCTCAACGCGCTGGCGCACCGCAACCCGGCGATCGAGCTGCGCAGCATCGCACACACACACGGGGCCGCGGTGCTGGCCCGCCTCGATCGGCTGGTGGCGATCAACAGCGCCATCGAGGTGGATCTCACGGGCCAGGTGAATGCCGAAATGGCCGGCGGCGTGTACGTCGGCGCCATTGGCGGAGCCGCCGATTTCCTGCGCGGGGCCCGTGCCGCGCGGGGCGGCCTGCCGGTGATCGCGCTGCCCTCGCGCACCGCGGGCAAGGACCAGCCGACCATCGTCGCGCGGCTGAACGGGCCGGCCAGCACCGCGCGCAGCGATGCAGCCATCGTGGTCACGGAGCACGGCATTGCCGACCTACGGGCCTTGACGCTGGCGCAGCGCGTGCGACGCATGATCGCCATTGCGCACCCGCAGGACCGCGAGGCCCTGGAGCTCCAGGCGCGGCAGCTCGGGCTGCCCGGTGCCGCGCCCCTGCTCTTGCGCGGCCCGGAAAACTGAATTCCGGCGCCCCGCTTGCCAGCCTCGCGCCCGCGCAAGACACTGCCGCCAACCTCTGACATCGAGAAGGAAGGCGAGCAATGCCAAATCAAGTGGGATGGATCGGCCTGGGCCGCATGGGCGAGGCCATGGTCAAGCGGCTGCTGAAGGCGGGCTATGGCGCGAGCGTGTGGAACCGCACGCGCAGCAAGGCCGAGCCGCTGGCCGAATACGGCGCCGAGATCGTGCGCAACAAGATCGACCTGGCCGGCTGCGAGGTCGTGTTCACGATGGTCTCGACCACCGACGACCTCAAGGAAGTGCTGTTCGCCGAGGGCGGCCTGGTCACCGGCACGAAGAAGCCGCAGGTCGTCGTCGACAGCTCCTCGATCTCGCAGGAAGGCTCGGCCGAGGTCCGCGCCCGCCTGGAAAACATGGGCGTCGCGTATCTCTGCGCACCCGTCTCCGGCAATGCCAAGGTGGCCAAGGCCGGCAAGCTGCTGATCGTCGCCTCGGGCCCGCGCGCGCTCTACGAGAAGGCCGAGCCCTACCTGCAGGCGATGGGCCGCAAGGCGATGTGGGTGGGCGAGGGCGAGCTGGCGCGCGTCTGGAAGATCGCGCACAACACCATGTTCGGCGTGGTGATCCAGAACCTGTGCGAGATCACGGTGCTGGCCGAGAAGGCCGGCATCCCGCGCCACCTGTTCCTGGAGAGCATCAACGATTCGGTGCTCGGCTCCATGTACACGCGCTACAAGAGCCCCACGCTCACCAACCTCACCTTCGACCAGGTGACCTTCACGCCCAAGCTGCTGCTCAAGGACATGGACCTGGGCATGGGGGCGGCCAAGACCTACGGCGTGGCCATGCCCGCGGCAGCGGCCACGCGCGAGTCGATCGCCCGCATGGTCGGCCGCGGCTACGACCACATCGATTTCGCCGTGCTGCTCAAGGAGACGGCCGCCGACGCGGGCCTCGAGCTCAAGCCCGAGAACGTCAAGCTCGACGACGGCCTCGCCTCGTAACGCGCGGTTTTCGCATCCTGTTCCACAAGTATTCCAAAGGAGACAAGACATGAAGCGAATCCTCACCCTGCTGGCCGCCACGCTGATCGCAGGGGGCGCCGCGGCGCAGGCCGCGTGGCCGACCAAGCCGATCCGGATGATCGTGCCCTTCACGGCCGGCAGCGTCACGGACATCATCGCCCGCGTCGTGAGCGAGTCGATGAGCAAGAGCCTGGGCCAGCCCATCGTGATCGACAACAAGCCGGGCGCCGGCGGCACGATCGGCGCCGCGCAGGTGGCCAAGAGCGAGCCCGATGGCTACACGGTGCTGATCCACTCTTCGGGCCACGCGCTCAATCCGGCGATCTATCCCAACCTGCCTTACGACACGGTGCGTGACCTCACCGGCGTGACGCCGCTGGCCTCCGTGCCGAACGTGCTGGTGGTCTCGCCCACGCGCGGCTGGAAGAACCTGGCGGACCTGATCGCTGCCGCCAAGGCGAAGCCCGGGACCATGAACTATGCGTCGGCGGGCACCGGCAGCGCCACGCACATGAACGCGGAGAAGTTCAAGCTGCGCGCCGGCATCGACGCGCAGCACGTGCCCTTCAAGGGCACGCCGGAAGCGCTGACGGACGTGATCGGCGGCCGCGACGACTGGTTCTTCGCGCCCATGGCTTCGGCGCTGCCCCTGGTCAAGGACGGCAAGCTGCAGGCCCTGGCCGTGAGCTCGGCCCAGCGCTCGCCCGCGCTGCCCGACGTGCCGACCACCAACGAGGCGGGCGTCGCCAACTCCGACTACACGCTGTGGGTCGGCATGATCGTGCCCGCGGCCACGCCGCCGGCCGTGATCAAGCGCCTGCACGACGAGGCCGTGAAGGCCGTCTCCAGCCCCGAGGTCAAGGCCCGCCTGGCCGCGCTCGGCGCCGACCCCATGCCCATGCAGCCGGCGGCCTTCAATGCCTACATCAAGAGCGAGATGGAAGCGGCCGCGCTGATCGCGAAGTCGGCCAACCTCAAGGCGCAGTAAGCTCGCAGGGTGGGCTGCGCGCACCGCATCCCACCTTCCTCGCCTCCCGCGCCGAAAGGTCGAAATGCCGCAAGCGACTCTCGAATTCGACGGCGTCCGCTATCTCGACGGACGCGCCTCCGACCCGCGCCACCTCGGCTGGATGCGCGGCGCGCCGCCACCGCCCGAGCGACTGGTCCGCTTCGAAGACGACCGCTTCTTCACCTTCCCGCAGATCCGCTGGAGCCTCTCGCACCTGCGCGAGCTGCTGCCCACGGTCAATGTGTGGCGCGGCGAGGGCGCGCCCAGCACGTTCGGCGAATCGGCCAGCATTGGCCAGGAAGCCATCGACACGCTGGCGTTCACCGACCTGCACGGACGCGAGCGCCGCTTCGACGAGTCGCTGCACGACACCTACACCGACGGCATCCTGGTGCTGTACCGCGGCCGCCGCATCTACGAGCGCTACTTCGGCGCGCTGCAGCCGCAAGTGCCGCACGCCTGCTTTTCGATCACCAAGTCGTACGCGGCGACACTGTGCGCGGCCCTGGTGCACGACGGCACGCTGGACGCGCAACAGTGCATCCCGCACTGGCTGCCGGAGATGAAGAACACCGCGTATGCGGACGCCACGCTGCAGCAGGTGATGGACATGCAGGTGGGCGTTGCCTACTCCGAGCTGTACGCCGATCCCGCTGCGCAGATCTGGGACTACGCGCGTGCCGGCGGCCTGCGGCCGCGGCCGCCCGGCTGGCCAGGCCCTGGCAGCCTGCACGCGTTCCTGCAGACGCTGCAAGCCGAGGGCGCGCACGGCGAAGCCGTTGCCTACAAGACCCCCAACACCGAAGTGATGGCCTGGGTGATGCAGCGCGTCACCGGCATCCCGCTGCCGCAGATGCTGGCTGAACGCCTGTGGTCTCCCTTGGGCTGCGAGCAGGACGCTTATCTGTCGGTCGACACGGCCGGCACCGCCATGGCCGGCGCCGGTCTGAGCGCCACCTTGCGCGACCTGGCGCGCTTGGGCGAGATGATGCGGCGCGAAGGCGAGGCCAATGGCCAACAAGTGCTGCCCGCGGCCGTGATCGCCGAGATCCGCCGCGGCAGCGACCCGGACAAATTCGCGAAGGCTGGCTACACGCTGCTGCCTGGATACTCGTACCGCAGCATGTGGTGGGTGACGCACAACGAACTCGATGCCATCGAGGCGCGTGGCATCCATGGCCAGCGCCTGTACATCGCGCCGGCGGCCGACATGGTGGTGGCGCGCTTTGCCTCGCACCCGATCGCCGCGAGTGCAGCGAACGACACGATCACGCTGCCGGCGATGCTGGCCTTGGGGCGGATGCTGCGGGATCGGTAATTCGGACTTGCTCCTTCCCCCTCCGGGGGAAGGCCGGGATGGGGGCGCTCCCCGCCCCGCGATGCATCGAGCGCCGCAGCGCCCCCACCGCAACCCTCCCCCAGCGGGGGAGGGAGCAAGACAAGCAATCCGCCGCACCAGGTAAAACCCGTCGCCAGCGCGACCCACCGCGCGCAAACCCTGAGGCTTGCCTTGGTGCGCAGCCGGTATGCTGTGCCGTTTTCGAATCGAACGATCGTTCTTTTTTCAGTGGAGAGACAGCATGCATAGATTCAAGCTCCACCTGCTGACCGCCGCGCTTGGCGCCGCGGCCTTGCTGGCAGGTTGCGGCGGCGGCAGTGACGCCGGTCCGCGCGTCGCGATCAACAGGGTGGTGGTGGCCGGCGACAGCCTGGCCGACGACGGAACCTTCGGTTTCAAGTTCACCGTGCAGAACTCCGCCAATCCGGCGGCCGGCTTTCCCATTTTTCCGCAGATCGTGTCCGAGACTTTCGGCCTGACGCCGGGGTGCAACTTCTTCACCTTCAACGGCACGACCTTCGTGCCCAACACGACGGCGGGCTGCACCGACTTCGCGATCGGCGCCGGCCGCATCCAGAACCCCGACAACCAGGGCGGCAACGCCGGCCCGCAGTCGGTCCCGCTGCAGCTGTCGGTCGCGGCGCAGAGACTCGGTACGTACTCCGCATCCGACCTGGTGCTGATCGACGGGGGCGGCAACGACTCCGGCGACCTGCTGACCGCCTTCCTCGGCGCCGCCTCCGGGCCTGCCGGGGTTGCCGCCTACCAGGTGTTCCTGGCGCACCAGCTCGATGCCGCAACCATCGCCAGCACGCTGCCGCAACCCAATGGCGCGGCCACCCTGGCGGTGCTGTACATGCGCAAGCTGGCCGACACCTACTTCACCGCGTTCAAGACGAACGCGCTGGATCGCGGCGCCACCCACGTCGCCGTGCTCGACATGCCCGACATCAGCCTCACGCCGCGCGTGCAGGCGGCACTGGCGCAGGTCGCGCAGGCCAATGGTGGCGGTGCCAACGGCGCCGCTGCGGCGACTAGCGTGCAGACGCTGCTGCGCCAATGGACCGATGCCTTCAACGCGGAGTTGCGTACCGACGTCGGCACCGACACCCGGGTCGCGGTCGTGCCCTTCAACGCCGACTTCACCGAGGAAATCAACAACGCCTCGACCTTCGGCCTGAGCAACGTGACCACGCCGGCCTGCGCGGTGGTCGGCGTCACGGCCTTCGGCGACCCCACCCCCTGCACCTCGAACGCGCTCGACGCGCACCCGCCCGCGGGCCTGTCCGCCGGCTGGTGGACCACCTGGGCGTTCTCGGACGGCTTCCATCCCACGCCTTTCGGCCACCAGCTGCTGGCCGCCTCGGTCAACCGCGCGCTCGCTCGCGCCGGCTGGCTCTGATCCTGCGCGGACCAAGGAGAACAACGATGAACAAGAAACTCTTCACCGCCGGCGCCCTGGCGCTGGCCGCGCTCGGCGCGCAGGCGCAGACGGCCGGCACCTGGTTCGGCGGCATCGGCATCACGCGGATCACGCCCAACACCGAGAGCGGCACGCTGTCGCCGCCGGCGGCGCCCAACACCACGGTGGATGTCGGTGGCGACACCAAGCCGACCCTCTTCGTCGGTCGCATGATCACGGACCACTGGTCGGTCGAATTGCCGATCGGCTTCGGCTTCAAGTCCGACATCACCGGCACCGGTGGCATCGGCGGGGTCGGCCGGATCGGCACGGTGCATTCGCTGCCGATCACGCTGTTCGGCCAGTACCGGTTCATGGAGGCAACTGCGCGCTTGCGTCCGTACGCGATGCTGGGCCTCACCTACGCGTACTTCTACGACGCGCACGGCAGCGCCACGCTCAACGGCGTCAATCCGGCCAACCCGCCTGGTGGCAACACGGGCCTGAAAGTCGACTCCCGCTTTGGCATCACGCCGGGGCTGGGCGTGACCTGGCAGGCGACCGACCGCTTCTTCGTGGACCTGCAGTACGCGCACTCCTTCCTGCGCACCACGACGACGCTGTCCACCGGCCAGAGCATCAGCACGCGCCTGAACCCGGACGTGTTCCGCATCGCCGTCGGCACGCGCTTCTGACAGCCGCTGCCGCGGGCGGGCCATGCGCCCTCCCGCGGCACGCGGGTGCGGGCGAGGGAACCGGTCCTTCGCCCGCATCACGTGCAGCGCGCTATTTCGGCTGCTCGCTGCCGTAGGTCTTGGCCAGGTAGTCGACGATGTCGGGCATGTCGGCATCGCTGATCGGCGCCTTGAACACCACCTGCATGCGCTTGACCATGGACTCCCAGTAGCCACGCGGTGCAGTGGCGGGCTGGTACAGCATGTACTCCGCCGAGTGGCAGGCCACGCAGTTGACCTGGGCCTTCGCGTAGCCCGGGAGCGGGCTGGCCTTGAGCTGCACGCCGTCGGGCGGCAGCACGAGGGTCTTGGTCACCGCGAGTGCCGGAACGGCGGTTGCGATGAGCAGCAGGGCGCAGAGCAGTCGGCTCGTTTTCATGCTCGCTCCGTTCATGCCGCGGTGATCCGCACCGACTCGACCACGTTGCGCATGTAGCCGGCCGGCTGCCACAGCGCCTCCATCGGCTGGCTCTGTCCCGAGCGGTTCCAGGCGCGCACGCGCAGGTCGTAGTTGCCGGCGGACGGCACGACGCCGAAGGTGAATTCGCGAAAGGAGTAGCGGCCCAGGTCGGGCCCGAGCTGCGCCTCGCGCCAGACGCGGCCGCCATCGGGCGACCAGGCCACTTCGCGGATGCCCTGGCCGCCGTCGAAGGCGATGCCGCGCACCGTGATCGGCTGGCCGGCGGCAACCCGCGCGCCGTCGTTGATCGAGGTGATGAAGGAGCGCACGGTGAAGCGGCCGATGGGGCGCGTCGCCGCCGGTGCGGTACCGGGCTCGACGCAGGCGCAGTCGTTGTCCGGCACGCGATAGGCGGGGCGCATCCAGAAGCCGTCGAACTCGCGGTCGATCACCTGGATGTCCGAGAGGTGCTTGACCCAGTAGGTGCCGTAGTAGCCGGGCACCACCAGCCGCACCGGAAAGCCGTTGAGCATCGGCAGGTCGGTCCCGTTCATCTCGTAGGCGACCATCACTTCGCCATCCATCGCATGGCCCACCTCGAGTGCCTTGACGAAGTCGCCGCCGCCCATGACGCCCGTGTCCAGTCCATCGAAGGTCACCTGGCGTGCCGTCTTCATCGGCTCGGCGCGGGCCAGGATGTCCTTCAGCGGCACGCCGACCCAGCGCGCATTGCCCATCGCGCCATTCGACAATTGCCCGCCCGTCACCCGCGGCGAGAAATGCCCGCGGCTGTTGCCCGAGCATTGATTCACGGCGACCAGTTCCACCGGCTTGAATTGCGTGCGCAACTCCGCCATCGAAATGCTGAACGGCTTGGCCACGGCATTGCCGCCGATGCGGATCGCGTGGGCATCGCCGTCGATGCTCTGCGGCAGCCCGGCGTTGTGATAGCGCACGAAGAAGGCATCGTTGGGCGTGATCACGCCTTCCTTGAACACCTCCCACGGCGTCTCCAGCTGCGGCGGCCGGGTGGTCAGCACGATCAGCGGCCGCTTCTCCGGAAACGCGACGAGATTGCGCCGGCCGTTGGCCATCGGCAGTTCGACCGTGCCCGACTGCGCCGCCGCGCCTGGGCTGAAGCCCGCCAGCGCGCTGGTCGCCAGAGCGCCGGCACCGCCGGCAAGGAGGCGGCGGCGCGCAGCCTGGAAATGCGATTGCATGAGTTCTCCTGAAAGGACAGCGACGCTAGTGTTGTGACGCACCCGGGCGCGCGGTTCAGGAGAAACCCTGTAGGGCCTTCAGTAGGGTGGGATGCGCGTAGCGCACACCACCGCGCGGCCGTCGTGGCGGTGTGCGCGTCGCGCATCCCACCCTACTCAGTACCCGAAGCGCGCCGTCCACTTGCGCTCGTACTCCATGCGGTCGAAGTGTTCGGCAATGAAGTCGATGAAGGTGCGCACCTTGGCCGAGAGATGCTTGCGGCTGGGATACGCGAGATTCACGGTCAGGTGCGGCAGGTCCCAGGCGTCCAGCACCGGCACCAGGCGGCCGGCGACGATGTCGTCGTAGAGGATGTAGGTGGGCTGCACCAGGATGCCCAGCCCTTCCAGCGCCGCGGCGCGCAGTACCTGGCCGTCGTTGGATTCCAGCACGCCCTTGATCGCCAGGGTGCGCACCTCATGCTCGCGCGTGAAGCGCAGCTCGTGTGGGTTGTTGGCGTAGGTGTAGACCAGCAGTGCGTGCTTGCTCAGGTCGTCCAGGTCGCGCGGCGTGCCGGCGCGACCGAGGTAGCCGGGCGAGGCCGCCAGGATGCGCCGCGTCTCCGCCAGGCGCCGGATCGTGATGTTGGAGTCGGGCTCGAACTCGCGCGTGCGGATCGCCACGTCGATGTTGTTGTCGATCAGGTCCAGGTAGCGGTTGGCCGTTTCGACGTGCACCGTCACGTTGGGATAGCGGCGCGTGTACTCCGGCAGCAGCGGCGCGATGTGGTGCATCGAAAAGGAGAGCGAGGCCGTCACCCGCAGCGTGCCCGTGGGATTGAGCGTGGAGGCGTTGACCGCCGACTCCGCATCGTGCAGCTCCGCCAGGATCGCCTTGCTGCGGCGCAGGAACTCCTGCCCCGGCTCGGTGAGGTACAGGCGGCGGGTGTTGCGTTCGACCAGGCGCGCCCCCAGGCGCTCTTCCAGCGCGGACAGGTGCCGGCTGGCCGCGGCGTTGGACAATCCCAGTTCGTCCGCGGCCCGGCTCAGGCTGCCGGTCTCGGCCACCTGCACGAACAGGGCCATTTCGGTCCAGCGATCCAAGGTCTTGCTCTCCGTTTTGCGCGCGGCGGAAAACTCATTTGCCAAGCCACTCTTTCGCAAATTATGGCCCCGCCCTAGAGTGCCCACCAGGAGAACCGCATGCGCAACCTCACCCAGGACAACATCACGCAGGCCGTCATAGCCCGCATGGCCGACACGCCCGATGCGCGTCTGAAGGAAATCATGACCAGCCTGGTGCAGCACCTGCACGCTTTCGCGCGCGAGGTGAAGCTGACCGAGGCGGAATGGTTCCAGGGCATCGAGTTCCTCACCCGAGTGGGCCACACGACCGACGACCAGCGCCAGGAATTCATCCTGCTGTCCGATACGCTGGGCCTCTCGATGCTGACCGTGGCCATGAACCAGGACAAGCCGCAGGGCTGCACCGAGGCGACCGTGTTCGGCCCCTTCTACGTGGAAGGCGCGCCCACATTCGACCTCGGCGACGACCTGGCCAACGGCGCCCCCGGCGTGCCCTGCCAGGTGCGCGGCAGCGTGCGCGGTCTCGCTGGCGAGCCGGTGCCGGGCGCCGAGATCCACGTCTGGCAGGCCGACGCCGAAGGCAAGTACGACGTGCAGCGCGCGGACGCGGGCCATCAGGCGCGCGGCATGCTGCATGCCGATGGCAAGGGCCACTATCACTTTCGCTCGATCCTGGCCGAGGCCTATCCGATCCCCGACGACGGCCCGGTGGGCGACATGCTGCGCGCGACGAAGCGCCATCCGTGGCGGCCCGCGCACCTGCATTTCATGATCAAGGCGCCGGGCTACGAGACGCTGATCACGCACGTCTTCCGCAACGGCGATGCCTATCTCGATTCCGATGCCGTGTTCGGCGTGCGCCAGTCGCTGGTGGCCGACTGGGTGAAGCAGCCCGATGGCAACTACCTGGTCGAATACGACTTCGTGCTCAATCCCGCGAAGGACGCGCCTTGATCCGCCACATCGTGATGTGGAAGCTGCGCGGCGACACGCGCGCGGAGAAGCAGGCCAACATCGCCACGATCACGGCCAGCTTCCACAGCCTGCGTGGCCGCGTGCCCGGGCTGCTGCACGTGGAGATCGGCGCGGACACCAGTGCAGTGGACTACGCCTGCGACGTCGTCCTGTACAGCGAATTCGAGTCGCAGTCCGCTCTCGACGCCTATGCCACGCACCCCGAACACCTGCGCGTGAAGCAGGAGATCGGGGACATGCGCACGCACCGTTACCAGGTCGACTACCCTGTCTTACTCCCTCCCCCTCGGGGGGAGGGCGGGGGTGGGGGCGCTCCCGAGGAACAACCATGACCCGCACCCTGATCCGCCACGCCACCATCCTCACCATGGACACGCAGGGCGACCTGGCCCAAGGCGACCTCCTCGTCGAGGACGACCGCATCGCCGCGATCGCCCCGACCGTCGCCGCCGACGACGCCGAGGTCATCGACGCCACCGGCTGCATCGTCATCCCCGGACTGGTCAACGCGCACATGCACACCTGGCAGACCGCGCTGCGCAGCGCCGCCAGCAACTGGACGCTGCTCGAGTACTTCCAGAAGATGCACGCCGGCCTGGCCACGGCCTTCGGCGCGCAGGACCTGTTCATCGCCACCCGCATGGGGGCGCTCAACCAGCTCAATTGCGGCACCACGACGCTGGCCGATTGGTGCCACAACAACCCGACGCCCGAGCACAACGACGCGGCGATCGAGGGACTGCTCTCCACGGGCATCCGCGCCGCCTTTTTCCACGGCACGCCCAAGCCCGATCCCAAGCCAGGGCAGATCCCGTTCTGGGAAGTGCCGCACCCGCGCGCCGAGGTCGAGCGCCTGCTGAAAGCGCACCAGGGCCATCCACTGCTGTCGATCCAGGCCGCCGTGCTGGGGCCGCAGTACTCCACGCTAGCCGTGGCGCTGCACGACTTCCGCATGGCCCGCGAGCTGGGACTGATTGCCTCGCTGCACCAGGGCGGTGGCGCGGCCCGCACGCCCGATGGCTGGCAGCGGCTGGAAGCGGAAGGCCTGCTCGGGCCGAACGTCAACATCGTGCACGGGCACGCGCTGGACGACGATCAGCTCCAGCGCTTCTGCGAACTGGGCATGAGCTTCTCGTCGGCCGCCGAGAGCGAGATGTCGCAGGGCCACGGCCACCCGCTCACTGGCCGCCTGCGCAGGTTCGGCCGCGCCCCCTCGCTGGGGGTCGACCTCGAGAGCGTGCTCTCGGGCGAGATGCTGACCCAGGCGCGGGTCGCGCTGGGCATCCAGCGCAGTCTCGACAACGTGGCCTATCGCGAGACGCACGGAACGATCCCGCCGACCTCCACGATCACCGCGCGCGAGGCGTTGTCGTGGGTGACGGTCGAAGGCGCGCGCATGCTGCAACAGCTCGATCGCATCGGCACGCTGGCCGCGGGCAAGCAGGCGGACCTGGTGGTGATCCGCGCGAGCGACCTGAACATGCAGCCGGTGCACGATGCGGTCAGCAGCGTGGTGTTCCAGACCTCGCTGGCCAACATCGACAGCGTGATGGTCGCCGGCAAGTGGAAGAAGCGCGCCGGCAGGCTGCTGGCGGGGGATCTGTCCGGCGACCTGCAGAAGCTGCGCGCGTCGGGCGAGAAGATCACCCGCGCGATGGGGCTTGCGGGCCGCGCCTGAGCGCCGCGCAAGCGGCGGTGGCGCTTCAGCCGGCCGCAGTCAGCAGTGCGAGCAGGCGATCGGGCGCGACCGGTTTGACCAGGTGCGTATGGAAGCCCGCCGCGCGGCTGCGCAGTCGGTCGTTCTCCTGGCCGTAGCCGGTCAGCGCGATCAGCAGGCAGTCGTCGCCGCAGGTCTCGCGCACCCTGGCGGCCAACTCGTAGCCGTCCATCACCGGCAGGCCGATGTCGAGCACCGCCACCTCCGGGCGCAGCTGCTCCAGCGCCAGCAGTGCCGACACCGGGTCTGCGAACAAGGTGACCTCGTGCCCGCTGGCGCGCAGCAACTCGCCCATCACCTCGGCCGCATCGACGTTGTCGTCCACCAGCAGCACCCGCCGGCCTGGCGCAGGCGTGGCCAGCGCTTCGGCCTCCGGTGCGCTCGGCGAGGCGGCCTCGCGCACGCGATAAGGCAGGCGCACCACGAATTCGCTGCCGTGGCCCTTGCCCTCGCTGTGCGCATGCACGCTGCCGCCGTGCAGCTCGACCAGGCTGCGCACCAGCGCCAGCCCGATGCCGAGACCGCCTTCGGCGCGGTCGACGCCGCGTTCACCCTGGTAGAACAGCTCGAAGAGTCGCGGCAGCGCGTCGGCGGCGATGCCGGAGCCGTTGTCGCGCACGCTGATGGCCAGGCGATCGTCGCTTTCGCGCCAGGCATGCAGCCGGATGTGGCCGCCGACATCGGTATAGCGTGCGGCGTTGGTCAGCAGATTGGCGACCACCTGCGCCACGCGCACCGGGTCGCAGTCGCAGTGCAGACCGGGCTCGATCTCGATCTCCAGGCGGTGGCTGCGCTGCTCCAGCAGGATGCTGGCCTGCTCGACCGCCTTGGTGAGGATCGGCGACAGTTCGCAAGTCTCGCGCTTGAGCTCGATCTTGCCGCGCGTGACGCGCGAGATGTCCAGCAGGTCGTCGACCAGCCGCACCAGGTGATCGACCTGGCGCTGGATGATCCCCTGCTCGCGCGCGGTGCCGGTTTCTCCGCGCATGCGCATCAGTTGCAGCGCAGTAACGATGGGCGACAGCGGATTGCGCAGCTCATGGCCCAGCATCGCCAGGAATTCGTCCTTGACCCGGCTCGCCTCGCGCACGCTTTCCAGCAGCTGCTCGCGTTCCGCCGCCGAGCGCTGCAGCTCCTGGCGCGCGCGCACCTGCTCGGTCACCTCGACGGCGACGGCGATGATTCCCTGGATGCCGCCGCTCGCGGCGCGCAGCGGCTGCAGGTTGAACTTGAAGAAGCGCTCCTCGTGGCTGCCGGTGCCAAGGTCCAGCAGCAGCCGGTGTTCGTCGGCGGCGAAGGCTTCGCCACTGCGCAGGACCTGGCGAATCGCCTGCTCGGTCGCCGTGCCGGCCAGCTCCGGGAACACCTCGGCAAAAGTACGGCCGACCACCGCCCCGCGGCCGAGCATGCGGCACCAGGCCTCGTTGGCCAGTTCGTAGCGCAGCTCGGGGCCGATCAGCAGTGCGGCGCCGACCGGCGCCTGCAGGATCAGGTTGTTGCGCTCTTCGCGCGCCTGCTCGCGGGCGACGCGTTCGGACGCATCGCGCGTGAAGCAGCGCGTGTAGACCAGCTCGCCGTTCTCGAAATAGCCGTTCGAGTTGATCACCACCGGCTTGTGCGATCCGTCCTTGCAGCGCAGCAGGGCCGGCTCGTCATCCAGCACTTCGCCGGCCTTGAGCCGTTCCAGGATGCCCTGGATCTGGTGCTGGTCGACATAGAAGCCGACGATGTTCTGCCCGACGTATTCGTCCCAGCCATAGCCGAGCATCTCGAGCTCGGCGCGGTTGGCATACAGCACGGTTCCGTCCGCCGCCACCTTGTGGATGCCCTCGCTGGCGTTGTCCAGGAAGTCCGCCAGTTCGCGCTCGCGCGCGCGCAGGACCTGCTCGGCCTCACGGCGGTGCTGCACTTCCGCCTCCAGCACCAGCGCCTGTTGCTGCAGGTGCGCGACGGCGTGCGCCGGATCCATCAGCGCGGCCATCTTGCCGCGCACCGGCTCGAGCAGCCGGCTGTGGGCGGTGCAGATGTGCTGGAAGGCGCGCGTGCGTTCGGCCGACGAGAACAGCCGCCAGGGATAGGCGCAGAACAGCGAGAAGCCGACGCGGCTGACGTGCTCGTTCCACAGCGCTTCCAGGGCAAGCGCGGCGTCGTACTCGCCTTGCTCGCACAGCACCGCCACCATCTCGCCGAACGCATGCAAGGGCTTGCCCCGGCTGGCGTGCGCCAGCGCGGGAGCGAGGGCGGCGGCGAACAGCGCGGCGTCCGGCCGGCCATTGACCATGAACAGGTCGAGCGTTTGCGCCGCGTCGAGGAGGATCAGCCGCTGGGACATCAGCGCGGCCTCCTGCGCGGAGCGGCCACCGAAGCCGTGCAGCCGCCGGCTCAGTTCCACGCGGTGCTCGGGCGTCGCGATGGCGACGGCGTGGCCGCCGGCACGCAGCGCGTCGTCGAGAAACTCGCCGACCTCGTCCAGCAGCGGCTGGTCGTCGTCGTAGAAGCGGACGGCGTGGTCGGCCGGTCCGCGGGAATGGGCGCCCGGCCCCGGAGCGACTGCGAGCACGATGACCTCACTGCGCACGGGTGTGCGATACAGGAAGCAATTCTGTCACGGCCGACCGCGCCGTGCGGGACCGGGGCGGCCGGCCGCCATCTTTTACGGCCGCGCGACTCACCGCTGCCGGACCGGCCGTGCGGCCTTTCGTGTGGGCGATGATTCGGCGCATGACGGCAAACTCGACCCGCTCCCCCGCCCCGCCGCTCGCGCTGCCGTGTCGAACGACGCCCGCCGGGGTGCTCTCGGTCGCCTGGCACGGCTGCGGCCCTGCCGACGGGCCGCCGGTGTTTTTGATGCACGGCTTCCCCTACGACATCCACGCCTACGCCGCAGTCGCGCCCATGCTGGCCGACGCGGGTTGCCGCGTCATCGTCCCGTACCTGCGCGGCTTCGGTCCCACGCGCTTCCTGCACGCCGACACTCCGCGCTCGGGCGAGCAAGCCGCGCTTGGCGCCGACCTGCTCGCGCTGATGGACGCGTTGCAGATCGAGCGCGCCGTGCTCGCCGGCTACGACTGGGGCGGCCGCGCCGCCTGCGTGGTCGCGGCGCTGTGGCCGCAGCGGTGTGCGGGCCTGGTCTCGTACAACAACTACAACATCCAGGACATCGCGCGCGGCCTGCAGCCGGACACGCCGGCCAACGAGCATCGCCTCTGGTACCAGTACTACTTCCACGGCGAGCGCGGCCGCGCCGGCCTGGCGAAGAACCGGCGTGAACTGACGCGCCTGCTGTGGCAGCTCTGGTCGCCGACCTGGCAGTTCGACGACGCCACCTTCGAGCGCAGCGCCGCCGCCTTCGACAACGAGGACTTCGTCGCGGTGGTGATCCACTCGTACCGCCATCGCTATGGGCTGGTCGCGGGCGACCCTGCGTATGCCGACATCGAGCGGCGGCTCGCCGCGCAGCCCGCGATCACCGTCCCCACCATCACCTTCGACGGCAGCGACGACGGCGTGCGCGATCCCGCGACAGCGCAAGCGCACGCGCGCTTCTTCGCCGGTGCGCGCTCGCATCGCATCGTGCCGGGCGTCGGTCACAACATGCCGCAGGAGGCGCCCCGGGTCTTTGCCAACGCCGTGCTGGAGCTGCTGCGGCCGTCAGCCTGATCCTTACCCCGGCTTCCGCGGGTGCGTCATGATCGACGCATGACAGAAACTTCGACGAGCTTCTCCACGCTCGCGCTCTCGCCCGCGATGCAGGACAACCTGCAGCGCCTGGGCTACCTGGAGATGACCGCGATCCAGGCCGCCAGCCTGCCGCCCGCGCTGCTGGGCAAGGACATCATCGCGCAGGCCAAGACCGGCAGTGGCAAGACGGCCGCCTTCGCACTTGCGCTGCTGGCCAACCTGAACGTTCGCCGCTTTGCGGTACAGGCGCTGGTGCTGTGCCCCACGCGCGAGCTGGCCGACCAGGTGACCACGGAGGTGCGGCGCCTCGCGCGGGCCGACGACAACGTCAAGGTTGTCACCCTGGTGGGCGGCGTGCCCCTGCGCGGACAGCTCGCCACGCTCGAACACGGCGCGCACGTGGTGGTCGGCACGCCGGGCCGCGTGCAGGATCACCTGGAGCGCGGCAGCCTGCAGCTCGACGCCGTCAACACGCTGGTGCTCGACGAAGCGGACCGCATGCTGGACATGGGCTTCTTCGAGGAGATCGCGGCCGTCGTGCGGCTGTGCCCGCCCGATCGCCAGACGCTGCTGTTCTCGGCGACCTACCCCGAGGGCATCGATCGCCTTGCGGCGCAATTCATGCGCGATCCCCTGACCGTGAAGGTCGAGGCGCAGCACGCCGCCGGCCAGATCGACCAGCGCTGGTATGAGGTGACGGAAGCGCAGCGCCTGCCCGCTGTCGGCAAGCTGCTCGATCACTTCCGCCCCGCCAGCACGATCGCCTTCTGCAACACCAAGGTGCGCTGCCGCGAACTGGTGGAGGCGCTGCGTGCCCGCGGCCTGGCCGCGCTGGCGCTGCACGGCGACCTCGAGCAGCGCGATCGCGACCAGGTGCTGGTGCGCTTTTCCAACCGCAGCTGCTCGGTGCTGGTGGCCACCGACGTCGCCGCACGCGGGCTCGACATCGTCGGTCTCGCAGCCGTCATCAGCGTCGACGTCTCGCCCGATCCCGAGGGCCACATCCACCGCATCGGCCGCACCGGCCGGGCCGGCGAGACCGGCCTGGCGCTGTGCCTGGCCAGCCTCGACGAGATGGGCTCGGTCGGGCGCATCGAGCAGTTGCAGGGCCGCGCGTCGCAATGGCATCCGCTGGCGGAGCTGACCCCCGCTGCCGGCCCGCCGCTGCGTCCGGCCATGGCCACGCTGCACATCCAGGGCGGCCGCAAGGAAAAGATCCGCCCCGGCGATGTGCTGGGTGCGCTGACCAAGGACCTGGGGCTCACGCGCGAGCAGGTGGGCAAGATCGACGTCAACGAGTTTTCCACCTACGTCGCGGTGGATCGCGGCATCGCCGCCGACGTGGCACGCAAGCTCGGTGCGGCCCGCATCAAGGGCAAGGGCGTCAAGGTCCGCGTGCTCGACGACTAGGCAGCCATGGTCCTGCGCCTGCTCGAATCCGCCGCCGGCCTGTACCTGGCGGGGCTCACCCTGCGCGACGTCTGCGAAACGGTGGTCGTCCCCGGCGGCTCGCGCGGATCGCTCAAGCTGGTGCGCCGGCTGGCGCGCGGCACGCTGCCGGTCTGGAAGCACGTGCGCGACGGCCCGATCGGCGTCAATTTCGCGCCGGCCATCATGCTGGGCGCCTTCGTCGGCTGGATGATGCTGCTGGTGCTGGCCTTCGGGCTGATGCTCGATGGGCTGGGCGACGCGTTCTCGCCGCCGCTGGAGGGCTTCGGCGCCGCGCTGTATGCCGCCGGCAGCGCGCTGGCGACCATCGGCGTCGGCAACGGCGAGGCGCACGGCGCGGCCCGTGTGGTGCTGGTGTTCGACGGTTTGTGCGGCCTGTCCGTGATGACCATGGCCGTCACCTATCTGCTGGAGGTGCAGAGCAACATCGCGCACCGCGACAACGGCGTGCTGAAGATCACCACCACCTCGGGCCACCCTCCCTCGGCGCTGGGCCTGCTGGAACGCTATGCCGCGCTCGAGATCCGCGACGATCTGCCCGATGTGCTGCGCAATGGACGCGACTGGTGCGCGGGCGTGCTGCAAAGCCATGCCTCGCACCCTTCGCTGATCTACTTTCGCAGCGTCGGCACCGGCTCGGGCTGGCCGGCGACCCTGGGCACGATGGTCGACCTGTGCCTCATCATCGAGCACCTGCTGGACGCGCCGCAGTTGCGTGGACTCGCCGTGTTGCTGCGCGAGCAGGCGGCGCGGCTGGCGAAGGAGGTCACGACCCTGCTGTCGCTGGCGCCGGCGCAGGCCTCGCCCATGCGATCCGAGGTGGACGCATTGTGCGAGCGCCTGCGCGCGGCCGGCTATGCGCTGCGCGAGGCGGCAGACCTGGACGGCTTCATCGCGGCGCGGGGTGGCGACGTCGGCTGCATCGACGCCTTGTCGCACCACCTGGGCTCCAAGCCGGCGCCGCTGCTCGCCGCCTGAGCGCGGCGCCGCGCGCTCATCGCCCGGTGCCGATCTCCGGCGCCTGCAATCCGGCAAAGGCATTCGCCCAGGCCGATGGCACCGCGAAGCCTTCGCCGCAGTCGTCGCCCACGCTGGTGGACGACACCTGCGTCACCGCATCCAGTACCGCGCGACTGAACTTCTGCTGCGGCGCGAAGCCCAGCTTGCTCTTGACCGCGAGGTTCTCGTCGCGCTGCACGCCGGCCTTGGTGAGGATGTAGCGGTCGAAGTACTGCTGCTGCGGCATGAGCGACACGCTCTCGGCCTGCAGATAGGAGGCCAGCGCCTCGTCCTTGAACGGGTAGGGCATGCCGGGCCAGAAGGCGTTGAACAGGCCGTCCCAGTGGCTGGGGATGTAGGTGCGCGGGTGCAGGACGGGAATGACCATCTCGGCGACCGGCCGGCCGCCCGTGCCGATCCACGCATCGACCTGCGTCAGGCCGGCATCGCGCATCGCCGCGCGCAGGTTGTTCAAGGGCGAGCCGTAGTTGACGCCGTCGACGAGGATGTCCTTGTCCAGGTCGAAGGCGCTGGCGGAGTTGTTGACGAAGAAGGACAACTGCTCGCCACCCCGTTCCACGGTGAACAGGAAGGCGCGGTTGCCGCCGCCATTGGGATAGTCCTCGCCCACGCCGGCGCGCAGTCCGCCCGTGGCAGGGTCCGGCACCGGGGGCCGATAGAGCTCCCGCGCGAAGTGCTGGATCGGGTTGCTGGCATCGCCGCTGTGGTTGAAGCGCACGATCCGCATCGTGATGCCGTCGCCCAGCACGACCTTCTCACCGCCGCTCACGGCGCGACAGGAGGCTGCCGGCACGCCCTGCGCCGCGGCCTGCATGCAGGCGGAGATACCACCGAGCATGGGCGCGCCGGTGAGCTTGGCCCACGAAGGCGTGTCCCAGCTGTGGTCCCAATGGGCGTGGCCGACCAGCAGCAGGTCGAGCTTGTCGCTGCCCAGCTCGGCGTCGCGCACCTTGCGGATCGAATCCATGTCCACCGCCTGGGGCATGCGCGTGTACGCGTAGAGATCGTTGGGAATGCCGGGCGGGGGAAAGAAGGCGGACTGCGGCAGGCGCGTGATGTATGCGTCCATCATGATCCGCTTGTCGTTGATCTTCATGTCCCAGTTGGCGATGGACATCCAGGTCAGTTCGACGCGGGGCGGCGACTGCGCGAGAGCGGGCGCAGTGGCCAGCGCGGCGACCGAGGCAGAGACAACTGCAAAGGCCAGCGCGACAAGGCGGCGGGGCATGGGGGGACTCCAGTTGTGTGGGGACTGGAGGGTAGGAGCGTGCCAAGGCCGCAGGACTGGAGAAAACCCTAGCGCTGCGCCAAACGAAAAGGGTGCCCACGAGGGGGCACCCGGATACGAGCTCGCGCTTGTGCTTAGCGGACCGTGCCGGTGCGCGGCGTGTCGATCCGGTCGCTGCGCTGCAGTCGGCCGCGCCCGCGCAGGCCCAGCAGGCCCGCCAGGCCGATGAGGCCCAGCCAGCCGAGGTCGCGGTGGCCGTCGTCCTGGTTGGGCTGGTCGGTGCTCGGGCCGGCGCCCATCGTGGTGGTGGCAGGCGTCTGCGCGCTGGCGGATTGCGGGCTGCCGCCACCCGTGCCGCCGCCGCTGGCTGTCGTCGTGGCGTCCTGGCCCGTCATCGAGGAGGGCATGGAACCGGTGCCCGTATTGCTCGCGGTGCTGCCCATGTTGATCGTCGAGCCAGGAGCGGACTGCGCCGCGACCGAGGACGGCGGCAGGGTGCCGCTGCCGCCCGCATCCTGTCCGGCCAGCGAGGAAGCAGGCACGGTGTAGCCGGGGCCGACGCCGCTGCTGGTGGGCGACCCCTGGGCGAGGCTGGTCGTAGAGCCGGTGCCGGTGTTGCCCGCCGCGACGCCGCTGCCCGTCATGCCGGTCGTGCCGGTGCCGGTACCAGCCACGCCGGTGCCCGCCGTGCCGGTGCCTGCGCCCGCCACCCCAGTGCCCGTGCCGATCCCCGAACCCGTGCCGGTGCCCGTCCCCGTGCCGAGACCGGAACCGCCGCTGCCAGTGCCTGATGCCGAGCCGGTGCCGCCACCGCCGGCGGCCCTGCCCGTGCCGACGCCCGCGCCCCCCGTGCCTGCACCTCCGCCCGCGCCAGCGCCGCCGCCGGCTCCACCCGCGCCCTGCGCCATGGCCGGCATGGCACAGGCAGTGCCAAGGGCGATCACGGCGGCGATTTGCGAAATCCTGTTCATGCGTACTGCTCCTTGCCTGTGTCCGTGTTGCGATGGAGCGCAGATGGGGATGCGGCCGGGCACATCACGTCGGCGGTGAGCACTGTCGGGTGTCAACGCAAGCCGCCAGCCATAAGGCGCCGCCTACAAGCACCCGGCCGCGGGGAAGCTGGTCAGGCGGCCATGCCCGCGGCCCTTCGGATGATTTCGGCAAACTGCCTCAGCATCGGCGAGTGCGCGCCAGTACGCCGCAATCGATCGAAGGCGCCGATGCGCCTCAGGGCGACGTGACGCCCGGCACCGTCAAGGCGCCCGGCGTCGGCAGCGGCACCGGCGACACGACGGTACCGTCCGGCGCCAGGACCGTGGACCTGGTGACGATCGAGCCATCCGGCGCCAGCAGCGCCGGCGGTACCGCGACCGGGATCGTCAGCTGCGCCAGCGACGACAGCGTGTCGAGCAGCACCCGCTTCCGCTCTTCCAGCTCGCGATAGCGCGCATACAGCCGGTCGCTCTCCGACGCCAGGTCGACGATACGCTGCGCACGCGCATCCTCGGCCCGCTGCACGTCGTCGAAATTGGCCGGCGTCGAGCCGTAGGTGCTGCCGGGCAGGGGCAGGTTGCGGCGCTCCTCGCTGCGCCGCATCTCCTGCACCATCTGGAACTGCTGGTACACCGCGGCTTGCTCGGCCGACATGCTGCCCAGCGCCGCGTTGACCCGCGCCAGCTGTTGCGCGGGCGTGTCCTGCTGCGCCCAGCCGGAGGCCGCGAGGAGGGCAAGAGCGATCGCGAGCAGGCGCAACAACATTCCGGGTCCCCTTGGTCCATGGACAGCGGCGGGCGGCAATGAGGTGCAAGCGCCCTGCCTGCCCGACTGCGATTCACTTTAGCACGCGCTTTCCGCTTGCAGGGTCGATTGCGGCAGTGCGACATGAGGTGCCGCGCATGCCTGGACGAGGGCGCCGGCGCGGGCTGGCGGCGTAGGCTCAGGGTCCGCCCCGATTGCCATCAACCTCATCGATGGTCACCGTCGAAATCCCCCACTTTCGCAGCACGCGACGGTCGCTGAACTGCCGCGCACCTGAAGGAGAAGCACATGCCCCAACTCGAGGCAAGCGATTTCGCGCAGGCCGTGGTCGCCCGCATGGCCGATTGCAGCGACGACCGCTTCAAGCAGATCATGGCGTCGCTCGTGAAGCACGCCCATGCATTCATCCGCGAGGTCGACCTGAGCCCGGACGAATGGATGGCGGGCATCCAGTTCCTCACCGCCACCGGCCAGAAATGCGACGAGCGCAGGCAGGAGTTCATTTTGCTGTCGGACACGCTGGGCGTCTCGATGCTGGTCGTGGCGCTGGAGCAGGCGCGCGGCGCCCGGGCACTGGCCGACCAGCCCGGCGAGAAGCCGACCGAAGCGACCGTGCAAGGCCCCTTCTTCTGGCCGGGCGCGCCCAAGCGCGAGTTGGGCGACGACATCGGGGAGGGCCACGGCGAGCCGACGCTCTATCACGGCCGCGTGACGGACACCTTCGGAAAGCCGGTTGCGCACTGCGAGCTCGATGTGTGGTCGGGCGACGACGAGGGCTTCTACGACATGCAGAAGGGCGACCAGATGCAGCTGCGCGCGCAGTTCCGCACCGATGCGCAGGGCAATTACCGCTTCTGGTCGATCAAGCCCAGCTTCTACCCGGTGCCGGGCGACGGCCCGGTGGGCGCGATGCTGGAGAAGATGGGCCGCCACCTCAATCGCCCGGGGCACATGCACATGATGCTCAAGGCGCCCGGGCACGCGCGGCTGGTGACGCACCTGTTCGTCAAGGACAGCCCTTACCTCGAATCGGATGCGGTGTTCGGGGTGAGGAACAGCCTGGTCGTGGAGTTTCCGAAGCATCAACCGGGCAGGGCGCCCGACGGTCGCGAGATGACGAAGCCGTATTACACGGCGAAGTACGACTTCCGGCTGGTGCCTTCCGCGTGAAGGTGGCGCGGCGTGGTGGGAGGCCTGCGGCAGCCCACCGGGCTGGGGGGAGCGAAAAAGCAGACAGCCGTACGGGGGAGAAGCAGTGATCAAGGTGCTCGCTGGTGTCCGGGTGCTGGAGCACGGCACCTTCATCACGGGGCCCGCGGCCGCCATGCTGCTGGCCGACCTGGGGGCCGACGTCGTGAAGGTGGAATTGCCCGGCACCGGCGATCCGTTTCGCGCGTTCAACGGCGGCCTTTATTCGCCGCATTACCAGACCGTCAATCGCAACAAGCGCAGCGTCACGCTCGATACCCGGCAGCCCGCGGACCGGGAGAAGTTCGATGCGCTGGTGCAGGACGCCGACGTCTACCTGCAGAACTTCCGGCCCGGCTTTGCGGAGCAGATCGGCACCGGCTGCGAGCGCTTGCGCGGCATCAATCCGCAACTGATCTATTGCGCCATCAGCGGCTTCGGCGTCACCGGGCCGGCGGCGCAGCGCCCCGCCTACGACAGCGTCGCGCAGGCGGCCAGCGGCTTCCTCGGCCTGCTGGTGAATCCGGGCAATCCGCGCGTGACCGGCCCGGCCATCGCCGACCTGGTCACCGGCTTCTATGCCGCCTACGGCATCCTCGGTGCCCTCGTCGAGCGCGAGAAGACGGGCACCGCGCGCCGCATCGACCTCTCGATGTTCGAGGCGATGACGCACTTCAATCTCGATGCGTTCCAGCACCTGTTCTCCGCCGACGAGGTGATGGGGCCCTATAGCCGGCCGAGCGTGTCGCAGTCCTATGTGCTGGAGTGCGCCGACGGCAAGTGGCTGGCGCTGCACATGTCGTCGCCGGAGAAGTTCTGGCAGGGCCTGGCCACGGCGATGGAGCGGCACGACATCTTCCAGGACGAGCGCTTCGCCAGCCGCCCGGCCCGCATCGCGCACCAGGAGGACCTGATCCAGGTGCTGCGGCCGATCTTCCGCCAGCACGAAAGGCGGGAATGGTGCCGCAGGCTGGAAGCCAACGACGTGCCGCATTCCCCTATGTACACCACGGCAGAAGTTCCTGACGATCCCCAGGCCAGGCATCTGCAGTTGTTCGTGGAGACCGGGCATCCGCTGGGGGGCACCTTCCGCACCGTGCGTTCGCCGGTCTCCTTCGACGGGGAGCGGCCGCTGCAAGTGAGCGCGCCGCCGGTGCTGGGCGAACACAACGAGGAACTGGCGCACGGCTGGCAGCCGCGCGCCACGCCCGCCAAGGAGACCAGCGAGTGAGCCTGCGCAGGAACTCGTCGCCTTCAAGCGCAGTGAAATCGGCAAGTGTCCGAGCTGGTCAGACGCTCGGGCGCGCACGTGGATCAGATCCGCAGGCATCGCACACCAGGAGACCCGCATGACCCTCACCCGCCGCCAACTTCTCCGCGCCAGCGGCGCCGCCGGCAGCGCGCTCGCCTTGCCCGTGCTGGCGCAGGCGCCCGCGGGCCAGCCGATTCGCGTGGGCAGCACGCTCGCCCTGACGGGGCCGCTCTCCGCCACCGCGCTCACGCACAAGCTGGTGGGCGAGATCTACGTCGAGCAATTGAACAAGCGGGGCGGCCTGCTCGGTCGCCCTGTGCAATGGATCGTGAAGGACGACCAGTCCAAGCCCGAGCTCGCGCGGACGCTGTACGAGCAGCTGGTGACCAGCGACAAGGTCGACCTGCTGATGGGCCCGTATGCCACCGGCGCCATCCTGTCGGCGATGGGCGTCGCGCAGCGCTACAACAAGGTGCTGGTCCACCACACCTTCGGCATCCCGTCGCTGGCCAAATACGACATGCAGTTCCCGGCCTGGGCACTCGGCCCGGACCCCGGCAACACGGTGTCGAGCACGCTGTTCGACATGTTGGCTGCCTCCAAGAACCCGCCGAAGACGATCGCCATCGTCACCAGCAAATTCCCGTCGGTGCACTTCCTCTCGCTCGCCGGTCGCGAGGTGGCCAAGAAGCGCGGGCTGAAGGAAGTGCTGTTTCTCGAGTGGGAGTTCGGCAACCGCGACTTCGGCCCGATCGCCGCGCGCGTGAAGGACGCCAACCCCGACCTGGTGTGGATCGGCGACATCGGCCTGGAAGGCAACATGCTGCTCGATGCGATGAAGAAGATCGACTATTCGCCGCCGCTGCACTTCCATATCTACCCCGCGCCCGGGCCGATGACCAAGGCGCCCGACGCCGACCACGCGCTGGCGCTGACCATCTTCGAGGAGCACCAGCCCTTCCTGAACCAGCCGATGGCCGCGGAGTTTGTCAAGACCTTCAACGAGCGCGCCGCCGCCGCCGGCCTGCCCGACACGCACGTCGAGGTGCAGGCGGCCGCCTCGTATTCGGCGTGGCAGATCCTCGAGGCCGGCGTGAAGGGCGCCAACAGTCTGGACGATCGCAAGATCGCCGAGTACCTGCGCAAGAACAAGGTCGACACCATCCAGGGCAAGCTGCGTTTCGACGGGCCGGGCAACTACGGCGACGACCTGATGAAGATCAAGC
The DNA here is from genome assembly GCF_028291745.1 of Ramlibacter sp. Lineage (GTDB taxonomy): Bacteria > Pseudomonadota > Gammaproteobacteria > Burkholderiales > Burkholderiaceae_C > Ramlibacter. The sequence goes on from NZ_JAQGNQ010000026.1 coordinate 24,344, forward strand.
AGGTGCAGGGCGGCACGTGGAAGGTGGTGTGGCCCACCGCCTTCGCCGCCCCCGGCGCGACGCTGCAGACACGCTGAGCCCAGCGCGCATGATGCTTCCCAGCCTCAACCTGCTGCTGCAGTCCATCCTCTCGGGCATCTTCATCGGCGCCCTGTATGGACTCATCGGGCTGGGACTGGGCCTCACCTGGGGCCTGCTGCGGCAGATCAATCTGTCGCACTTCGGGCTGGTGTTCCTGGGCGGCTATCTCAGCTACCAGATGTCCACGGCGTGGCACCTCGATCCGCTGCTGGCGCTGGTCATCGTGCCACCGGTGTTCTTCGTCATCGGCGTGGCCATGCAGTGGGTGCTCTCGCGCTTTGCCATCACGCCCTTCAATTCCCTGCTGGTCACCTTCGGCATCACGGTGATGATCGAGAGCGCGATCCAGGGCATCTGGACGGCGGACTACCGCCGGCTCGAGTCGCACTACAGCGACCTGAAGTTCACGATCGGCAAGCTGTACGTGCCGGTGCCCGAATTGCTGACGCTCACCCTCGCGGTGGGACTTTCCTTCGCGGTCTGGGCCGGCATGCGTTACACCGACCTGGGCAAGGCCTTGCGCGCGATGGCGGAGGACGGCCCGATCGCCGCGGCCTTCGGCATCGACGCGCGCACGATGTCGCTGGTGCTCGCGGGCGGCTGCGCCGCGCTGGCGGGCGTCGCGGGCGTCTGCCTGGCACTGACCTTCACGCTGACGCCTTCGCAGATCTTCGCCTGGGTCGGCGTGGTGTTCGCGGCCGTGATGCTGGGCGGCCTGGGCAGCGCGCTCGGCCCGCTGGTGGCCGGCGTGATCATCGGCGTGAGCGAGGCGATCACGATGGCCGTGGCCTCGCCCTCGTGGGCGCCGATCGTGTCCTTCTCGCTGCTCATCGCGATGCTGCTGGTGCGCCCCGGAGTGGCGCGGTGAAGCGGCCGGTGGCGGCGATCCTGCTGGCCGGCCTGGCGCTGGCCACGGTGCCGTGGCTGGGCCTCCCCGCGTTCTACGAATCGATCCTGTACCTGGTGTGCCACTGGGTGGTGCTGGCCGTGTCGTGGAACATCCTGTCCGGGTACTCGGGCTACTTCTCCTTCGGGCACGGCGCCTTCTTCGGGGTTGGCATGTACACGACGGCGGTGCTGGCGGGAAAGCTGGATCTGCCCTTCCTCGCGACGCTGCCGTTCGCTGCTGCCGTGCCGGCGCTGCTCGGTGTCGGCATCGGGTTCGTGGTGTTCCGCGTCAAGGCGGTGCGTGGCGAGCTGTTCGCGCTGCTCACGCTGGCAGTCACCTTCGTGGTGGCCACCATCATCCTCAACACGCCCATCGACGGCGGACCGGGCATCTATCTCAACGCGGTGGCCGTCCCGAAGCTCGGGCCGACCGCCTCCTCGTCGATCTATCTGATGGCGCTGATCGCCGCGGTGGGCACGCTGCTGGTCGCCTGGCGCGTGCAGATGTCGCGACTCGGACTCGGCCTCTGTGCCATCCACGACGACGAGGACGTGGCGGAGGTGATGGGCGTGCCCACCTTCCGCTACAAGCTGCAGGCTTTCGCGCTCTCGTGCGCGCTGGCGGGCCTGGCCGGCGGCATCGACGCGCTGTTCGTCTCGTACGTGACCACGGGCGAGACCTTCAACATCACCGTGCCGCTGACGGTGGTCCTCATGAGCGTGCTCGGTGGCACGCGTCATTGGGCCGGACCGGCCGTGGGCGCGACGGCGATCACCGGGCTGCTGTATTACTTCACCGCCGGCGAGCATGCGGTGGCCGGGCGTGCCGCGGTGGGCGCGATCCTGGTGGTGGTGATCCTCTTCCTGCCGGAAGGCATCCTCGGGCGCGTGCGGCGCAAGCGCGGGCTACCGGTGCAGCCGGTCGAGGAGACTCTGCCGCCCGCACCGGATCCCGAGCGCCACCCCGACGCCAGGGCCTTCCAGCGACTGCGCGTGCATCGCGGCGAGGCCTTGCTGGAAGTGCGCGAGCTGTCGAAATCCTTCAAGGGCGTGCAGGCGCTGGATGCCGTGAGCCTGGAGGTGCGGCAGGGCGAGATCCTCGGGCTGCTCGGGCCCAACGGCTCGGGCAAGTCGACCTTCATCAACGTGGCGAGCGGGCATTTCCCGGTGTCGGCCGGCCGCATCCTGTTCGACGGCCAGGACATCACCGGCGTACCCGCGCACCGGAAGGCGCGCGCCGGCATCGCCCGCACCTACCAGATCCCGCGGCCCTTCGGCCACATGACGGTGCTGCAGAACGTCTCGCTGGTGGCGATGTTCGGCTGCACCGCCCTGAACGAAAAGGAGGCGGCGCGCGAGGCCTGGAAGTGGCTGGAGTTCACCGGCCTGCAGGCGCGCGCGCACGCGCTGCCGCAGGAGCTGAACCTGCACCAGCGCAAGTTCCTGGAACTGGCGCGCGCGCTGGCGGGCCGGCCGCGCCTGGTGCTGCTGGACGAAGTGCTGTCGGGGTTGACACCGGGCGAGATCAACGAGGCGATCGCCTTGATCCGCCGCATCCGCGAGCAGGGATCGACCATCGTCTTCGTGGAGCACGTGATGCGCGCCGTGATGGCGCTGACCGACCGCATCGTCGTGCTGAACCACGGCAAGCTGATCGCGCAGGGCCAGGCGAGCGAGGTGATGCAGGACGCGGAAGTCGTGAACGCCTATCTCGGCAAGGCCGCCTATGCTTGAAGTGGTCCACCTGCAGGCGGCCTATGGCGCGGCACCGGCGCTGTGGGATGTGTCGCTCGAAGTGGCAAGCGGCGAACTGGTCTGCGTGGTGGGCCCGAACGGCGCCGGCAAGAGCACGCTGATCAACGTGATCGCCGGCCTGCACCGCGCGCGCGCCGGCCGCTTGCTGTTCGACCGGCAGGACATCACGCAGCTGCCGAACCATCGCTTCTGCGGCACCGGCATCGCCATCGTGCCCGAGGGCCGGCGGCTTTTCACCGGCATGACGGTGCAGGACAACCTGGAATTGGGCAGCTATCTGGCGTACGCGAAGGCGCGGCGTGCCGAATCGCTGGCGCAGGTGCTCGCCTTGTTTCCGGCCTTGAAGCCGAAGCTGCGCAGCGCCGCGGGATCGCTTTCGGGCGGGCAACAGCAGATGGTGGCGATCGGCCGCGCGATGATGAGCGTTCCCAAATTGCTGCTGCTGGACGAGCCTTCGCTGGGACTGGCTCCCGCGGTGGTGCTGGACATGTTCCGGACGATCCGGGCCATCAATGCGCAAGGCACGTCGGTGTTGCTGGTCGAACAGAACGTCGCGCTGGCCATGCAAATCGCGCGGCGTGCGTATGTGATGGAAGAAGGGCGCATCGTGGCGCAGGGGCTTGCGCAGGATCTGCTGGAACGGCCGGAAATACGCAGGGCTTATCTGGGGGTGGAGGCGCATTGAGGGACCCTTCGCCAGCACCTCGCCAGAGTCCCCCATCCCCAGGAAATCGACATGCACGAACAGGCCACCAGGAAACGCCGCATCCTCCTCATCGCGCTCGCTCTCGCCTGCACGGTCTCGATGGCGCACGCGCAGTCCTTCCCCACCAAACCCGTGCGCATCGTCGTGCCCCAGCCGCCCGGCGGCGGCTTCGACCAGGTCGGCCGGTTGCTGGCCGAGCGCATGGCGCGCGTCACGGGGCAGAGCTTCATCGTCGACAACCGCACCGGATCGGGCACCCTCGTGGGCACCGATGCTGCGGCCAAGGCGCCGGCCGATGGCTACACGCTGCTGGTGGGATCGATCTCGAATCTCGCGCTCAATCCCGGCCTCTACCCAAACCTGCCTTACGACAGCCTGCGCGACTTCGAGCCCATTGGGCTGATCGTGAGCTACAGCTACACGCTGGTCGCGCGCAAGGACCTGCCGTTCAACACCTTGCAGGAAGTGCTGGCCTATGCCAGGGCCAATCCCGGCAAGCTCAATTACGCGTCGGCCGGCAATGGCTCCGGCCAACATGTGTTGGCCGCCGCCTTGTGGCACCTGGCGAACGTCAACCTGACGCACGTCCCTTATCGCGGGGCGCAGCCGGCGTACCAGGACCTGCTCGGTGGCCGCGTGGACCTGTTCTTCGACTTGTCGCCCACCGCGCGTGGCCAGGTGGACGCCGGCAATGTGCGCGCGCTGGCGGTATCCGGCGCGGCGCGCAACAGCATGCACCCGCAGGTGCCCACCGTGCAGGAAACCGGCGCGGCGCCGCTCGAACTCGAGTCCTGGTTCGGGCTCTTCGCGCCCGCGAAGACGCCGCCCGAAGTGCTGCAGAAACTGCGCGCCGACTTTGCCAAGGTGGCGGCCATGCCCGAGGTGCAGGAGACGCTGCTGAAGACCGGCGGCAAGCCGATGGCGTTGATCGGCGATGATGCGCGGGCGCTGGTGAAACGCGACGTGGACCACTGGGCCAAGCTGGTGAAGACGCTTGCCATCCGCGCCGAATGACGTTCCTTCCAACCCACGAGATCAGACGAACACCATGAAGATACTCGGCATCTCCGGCAGCCTGCGCCAGGGCTCCTACAACTCGATGGCGCTGCGCGCAGCGCAGAAGCTTGCGCCGGCCGGCGTGACCTTGGACATCGCCGACATCGGCAGCATCCCTCTCTACAACGACGACGTGCGCGCGGCCGGCGAACCAGCGGCGGTGACGGCGCTGAAGGCGCAAGTGCGCGCCGCCGATGCGGTGCTGATCGCCACGCCGGAATACAACTTCTCGATCCCTGGCGTCCTGAAGAACACGCTGGACTGGCTCTCCCGCCCCCCCGAGCCGCCCTTCGACGGCAAGGTCGTCGCCCTGATGGGCGCGAGCCCCGGCCCGGTCGGCACGGCGCGCGTGCAATACGACCTGCGCAAGGTGCTGGTGTTCATGAACGCCTTCACCGTGAACAGGCCCGAAGTGTTCATCTCCTTTGCGCCAACCAAGTTCAACGCGCAGGGGGAACTGACCGATGAAGGCACCACCAAGTTCATTGGTGATCTGTTTGTCGCGATGCAGAATTTGAAGAAGCGGTTGGGGTGAGGGGGCGTTCCTCCTCCTGATGGGGAAGGCGGCGGCCAAGTTGCGGTGTGGGCTGCTGGGGCGGCGGGCGGCTGGCCGCGGCAAGGCAGTACGTCGCCTGCGCGTCAGTGGGGCGCGAGCGCTTCGGGTTCACCGGCCTCGACCCTGATTCGCAACTGCGGGGTTTCAGGTTCGGAATTCCGGGAGTTGATATTCCGCGGCGGCGGGACGATGGGAAGGCGAGTCAAGCACTTGGAGGTCGCGTTATGGCAGTCTTATTCGGCGCGTGCGGGGTTGTGGGGTGGGGTGTGCGGTCTACATTACGTTAGACGCCATGAGACCAGCCGCTCATCACGTGGTCGCAAGATCGCCTACCGAATTCGGCGATCGCGAGATCGACGACTTCGTTGCGTTCGTGCTGGCTGCCGGAGAGGTGAGTCCCGTCGGTTTGCGCGATCGGGTAATGAGGGCTCACACGGTGGCCTTCCTGCGTCGAGATGAGTGTCTTCTCGGAGTCGCGGGACTCAAGCGTCCCGAGCCCAGCTACCGAGCGCGCGTGGCGAAGAGCGCCGGGCTTTCACTTCCTCGAGAAGAGTTCGAGTTCGAGCTGGGGTGGATCTTCATTCTCCCGAGTGCACGAGGTACGAAACTTTCCTTTCCGCTATGCGAGCCTGTGATCCAGGCCGCGGGTGATGCCGGCATCTTCGCTACCTCCCGCGCGAGCAACACTGGCATGCATGTGACTCTGAAGAAGCTTGGTTTCTCGCGGAAGGGCGCAGAATGGCCGTCTAAACAGGTTGACGAAAACCTTCAATTGTTCGTGAACCATGCCGTCTAACAGGTCGTTCGACACGGACACACACCGGCAAGGCGCCGCAAGCCCTGCGCCGGAGCATACGTCTCGCGGCGCCTTGCCGGTGCGTGCCGGTCAACTCCGACGTTAACCCGCTATGGAAGAATTCGCCAAAAATCTGAGCTCCCTCTCGTGGTGGTTGGGCGTTGTCGCGGTAGGCATTGTTCTGAACGTGGGGAGCACCTACCTCAAGCGTCCGCTGGATGGCGTTCTTTCCACATTCTCGAACCGCTGGAACTCTCGCTCTCGCCGACTGCGGGAGGCGCGGGAAGCACGAATCGAGCAAGTCCGGCAAAGCGATCGCGAGCTCCAACTACTTATCGCAGACGAGTTGCGTGACCGCATCCGCGCCGTTCACACCACGCTGCTCGCCGTTTTCCTCATATTGTTCTACGTCTTTGTCCGGGTACGTGTTCCCTCCGCGCAAGCTCTCAACTCAGACATGGTTCTCGTCGTCGCATTGAAGGTCCTTTACTGGGGCTCTCTTCTCATGCTCTTCGTTTCCATGCGTTCGTTTATGCGTGCCATGTCTACCACATCGGTCCTCAGAGATGCAGCCTCTCAATGAGCAGCGGGTTAACAGGTCGATCGACACGGACGTCCTATCGGCGGGCGCCGCCCGCCTACTGTCCGCCGGTCATCTCCAACGTTGATATGGCTTAACTCTGTCAAGAGGCAAAGCTTTCCCCTCCGAGGACCTCGGACGTTTATTCGCTGGTCAAAGCGCCGCAGAGAGAACGCGACGGAGCCGGATGCAAAAGCGACGGT
>NZ_JAQGNQ010000050.1 GCF_028291745.1 Ramlibacter sp.
GACAACTTCTATTACTTCGCCGAGATGTGCGTGCGGGTCGATGGCCACAGCTACCCGACCGAAACGCACCTGAACTACACGCTGTTCCATCCGGTCGGCGTCTGCGCGCTGATCTCGCCCTGGAACGTGCCGTTCATGACGGCGACCTGGAAGGTCGCGCCCTGCCTCGCCTTCGGCAACACCGCGGTGCTGAAGATGAGCGAGCTGTCGCCGATGAGCGCGGCGCGGCTGGGGGAACTGGCACTGGAAGCGGGCATTCCGGCAGGCGTACTGAACCTGGTGCACGGCTACGGCAAGCAGGCCGGCGAGCCGCTGGTGCGGCATCCGGACGTGCGTGCGATCTCGTTCACCGGCTCGACGGCCACCGGCAACCGCATCGTCAAGGAAGCCGGCCTGAAGAAGTTCAGCATGGAGCTGGGCGGCAAGTCGCCGTTCGTGATCTTCGAGGACGCCGACCTGGACCGGGCGCTCGACGCCGCGGTGTTCATGATCTTCTCCAACAACGGCGAGCGCTGCACGGCCGGCAGCCGCATCCTGGTGCAGCAGTCGATCTACGCGGACTTCGTGCAGAAGTTCGTGGCCCGCGCCAGGCGCATCACCGTCGGCGACCCGCTGGACGAGAAGACCATCGTCGGCCCGATGATCTCGCAGGCCCACCTCGCGAAAGTCCGCAGCTATATCGAGCTGGGACCGAAGGAAGGCGCCACCCTGCTGTGCGGCGGCCTCGATGCGCCGCCGCTGCCCGACCGCGTCAGGAAGGGCAACTACGTGCTGCCGACCGTGTTCGCCGATGTCGACAACCGCATGAAGATCGCGCAGGACGAGATCTTCGGGCCAGTCGCGTGCCTGATCCCGTTCGAGGACGAAGCCGATGCTGTTCGCATCGCCAACGACATCCAGTACGGGCTGTCTTCGTACGTCTGGACCGAGAACATCGGCAAGGCGCACCGCGTGGCGGCCGCGGTCGAGGCCGGCATGTGCTTCGTCAACTCGCAGAACGTGCGCGACCTGCGCCAGCCCTTCGGCGGCACCAAGGCCTCGGGCACCGGGCGCGAGGGGGGCACCTGGAGCTACGAGGTGTTCCTGGAGCCGAAGAATATTGCCGTCTCCTTGGGCGACCACCCTATCCCGCATTGGGGGTCGGCGTGAACGCCGCTCCCCAAGCGGGCGTCATGGGCTCCCCCCTTACCAACCCGCCCCGCGCGGGGAGGGCGTTCAGCCGTCGTACCGTGGTCGCAAGCCTGACCGCACTGCCGTTCGCATCGCTCGCGCAGCCGGCATGGCCCACGCGCCCGCTGCGCGTCCCACTGGTGTCGCCCGCGGTGCTGGAGGCTTTTCGCACCGGCGGCATCGCGTCGCGCTCCGGCACGCCGGCGCAGTTCGCCGACTTCATGCGCCTGGAGATCGCACGCTATGCGGAAGTGATCCAGCGCGTGCACATCAGCGTGGAAGGCTGAGGAGGAGGCATGGGACGACTCGCCCTGGCGGCCAAGATCACGCACGTGCCTTCGATGTATCTGAGCGAGTTGCCGGGGGCGCGGCACGGCTCGCGCCAGGACGCGATCGATGGTCATGTCGAGATCGGCCGGCGCTGCCGCCAAGCGGGCGTGGACACCATCGTGGTGTTCGACACGCACTGGCTGGTCAATGCCAATTACCACGTGAATTGCGGCGCCCATTTCAAGGGCCTGTACACCAGCAACGAGCTGCCGCACTTCATCAGCAACATGGCCTACGAGTTCCCCGGCAACCCGGAGCTCGGCAAGGTGCTGGCGGAGGTCTGCAACGACTGGGGCGTGGAGACGCTGGCGCACGCCCGCACGACGCTGGCGCCGGAGTACGGCACGCTGGTGCCCATGCGCTACATGAACACCGACCAGCAGTTCAAGGTGGTGTCGGTGTCGGCGCTGTGCCAGGCGCATTACCTCAATGACAGCGCGCGCCTGGGTTGGGCGATGCGGCGGGCGGTGGAGGATCACTACGACGGCACGGTGGCTTTCTTCGCCAGCGGATCGCTGTCGCATCGCTTCGCGCAGAACGGGCTGGCGCCGGAGTACGGCTTCAGGATCTGGAGCCCCTTCCTGGAGCAACTGGATCGCGAGGTGATCCGCATGTGGCAGGCCGGCGAGTGGCCGCAGTTCTGCGGCATGCTGCCGGAGTACGCGGCCAAGGGTCATGGCGAGGGCTTCATGCACGACACGGCGATGCTGCTCGGCGCGCTGGGCTGGTCGGAGTACACGGGCCACGCGGAAGTGGTCACGCCTTATTTCGGCGCCTCGGGCACCGGGCAGATCAACGCCGTGTTCCCGGTCACCGCCGTGAGCGGCGACGCGATTCCGCGCGCGCAGGCCTCATCGGCCGAGGGCTACACGAACGTGAATCAGCGCCTCTGAAAATCCGAACCTGACCCCAATGAGATATGCCCCACTGCGTCATCCTCTACACGCCCAATCTCGAAGCGAAGACCGACGTCGGGCGCTTGTGCCGCACGCTGGCGGACGAGATGCTTGCGATCCTGGACGAAGGCGGCAAGCAGGTGTTTCCCACCGGCGGCACGCGCGTGCTGGCGTATCCGGCGGCGCATTACGCGGTGGCGGACGGCAAGGGGGATTACGGCTTCCTGTACGTCAACGTGCGCATGGGCGCGGGGCGCAGCGAGGCCGTGAAGAAGAACGCGGGCGACCGCCTGCTGGCCCGCGTGAAGGAGCACTTCGCGCCCATCTTCCAGCAGGAGCTGGTGGGGATCACGGTGCAGATCGACGAGAGCCCCGGGCAGGTGTACGACGGCAAGCACAGCACGCTGCATCCTCTCTTCAACAGATAACCATGTCATTGCGGGCTTGACCCGCAATCCACGAGGGCGCGCAAACCGGCGCCGCGTGGATCCCGGGTCAAGCCCGGGATGACATCCTTCTCCTTTGCTTCCAACCTCATGTTCGACCCGCAAACCATCCAGCGACTCGCCCTCGAACTGAACGAAAGCGAGCAATCGCGCCGGCAGGTCGAGCACTTCTCCAAGCGCCATCCCGGCATGACGATCGAGGACGGCTACGCCGTGTCGCGCGCCTGGGTGCAGATGAAGATCGCGCAAGGACGCAAGGTGCGCGGCCACAAGATCGGCCTGACCTCGCGCGCGATGCAGATCTCCAGCCAGATCGACGAGCCGGACTACGGAACGCTGCTCGACGACATGTTCTTCGAACCCGGCGACATCCCCATCGGACGCTTCATCGCCCCGCGCGTGGAGGTGGAGCTGGCCTTCATCCTCAAGCGCACGCTCGAGGGCGACCAGGTCGACATCGAGGACGTGCTCGCCGCCACCGACTACGTGCAGCCCGCCATCGAGATCATCGACGCGCGCATCGAGCAGTTCGACCGCCATAGCAAGGCGATGCGCAAGGTGTACGACACGATCAGCGACAACGCCGCCAATGCGGGCATTATCCTGGGCGGCCGCAAGGTGAAGCCGACCGAGGTGGACCTGCCCTGGGTCGGCGCCATCCTGCGGCAGAACGGCGTCGTCGAAGAGACGGGCCTGGCCGCGGGCGTGCAGGGACACCCCGCCGTCGGCGTGGCCTGGCTTGCGCGCAAACTCGCTCCCTGGGGCGAGCGGCTGGAAGCCGGTGAGGTCGTGCTGGCCGGCTCCTTCACCCGGCCCGCCGTCGCGAAGCAGGGCGACGTGTTCGACGCCGACTACGGCCCGCTGGGCCGCTTCACTTTCACATTCATCTGAGGGGACACATCATGCAGACGCCGATCAATCCGTTCAAGAAGGCCCTGGCCGAGAAGCGCACGCAATACGGGCTGTGGCACAGCCTGCTCGGCCCGCTGAACACCGAGATCTGCGCAGCCGCCGGCTACGACTGGCTGCTGCTCGATGGCGAGCACACGCCCAACGATCCGCTGAATGCGCTGCAGCAGGGTCAGATCGTCGCTGGCTACCCGGCCACGCATGCCATCGCGCGCATTCCCATGGGCCACGGCTACATCGGCCAGTCCCTCATCAAGCAATATCTCGACGTGGGCATCCAGACCCTGCTGGTGCCGATGGTGGACACGCCGGAACAGGCCCGCGAGCTGGTGCGCTGCATGCGCTATCCGCCCCACGGCATCCGCGGCATGGCCGCCACGCGCGCGTCCGGCTGGGGCCGCAATGCGGCCTATGCGAAGGAAGCCAACGAGCAGGTCTGCCTGCTGGTGCAGGTGGAGACGCGCGAAGGCATGCGCAACCTCGACGCGATCGCCGCCACCGAGGGGGTGGACGGCGTCTTCATCGGCCCGTCCGACCTGTCGGCAGCGTTCGGCCACGTTGGCGATCCCTGGCATCCCGAGATGCAGGAGATGATCGCCGATGCCTTCCGCCGGATCCAGGCGGCGGGGAAAGCCGTCGGCATCCTCACGCTGGACGAGACGCTGGCGAAGCAGCACGTGGAGATGGGTGCGACCTTCATTGCGGTGGGCACCGACAGCAACCTGATGGTCAAGGCCACCAGCGGCCTGCTGGCCAGGTTCAAGGGCAGTGCCCCCGCTGCGCAGGCCGCCAAGCCGCAGAACTACTAGGAGGCCGACCATGAACGCCGTCCTGCAGCCCCGCGCGCGGGGCATGCACCCTGACGAATGGGCTGCGCGCGTGCAGCTGGCCGCCGCCTACCGCATCTTCGACCTGCTGGGCTGGGCGGAGATGATCTACAACCACATCACGGTGCGGCTGCCGGACAGCGTGACCGGTGGCGACAAGCAGTTCCTGATCAATCCCTTCGGCCTGCACTACTCCGAAGTGACGGCCAGCAACCTGCTGAAGATCGACCTCGCCGGCAACAAGCTCGATCCAGGCAATCCCTGGCCGGTGAACCCCGCGGGCTTCACCATCCACGCAGCGATCCACGACCACTTGCCGGACGCCCATTGCGTGATGCACACGCACACCACCAACGGCCTGGCCGTGGCCTGCACCGAGGGCGGGCTGGCGCAGAACAACTTCTATTCGGCGCAGCTCGATGGCCTGGTGGCATATCACGACTTCGAGGGCATCACCATCCACGCCGACGAAGCGCCGCGCCTGCTGGCCAGCCTGGGCGACAAGCCGCTGATGATCCTGCGCAACCACGGCCTGCTGGCCTGCGGCGCCACGCTGGCGCTGACCTTCGTGCGCCTGTGGACGCTGCAGCGCGCGTGCGACGTGCAGGTGACGCAGGCCCCGCTGGGTCGCGCGATCGCGATTCCCCAGGCGGTGGCGAAGAAGACGACGCACGACTCCTTCCAGTTCGACCAGCGCTTCGGCGCCGGGCAGGATGTGTTCGATGCGATGACGCGGCTGATGGAGCAGCGCTGCGGCACCGGCTACCAGGCATGAGGACGGCATGAAGGTCTGCATCTACGGCGCCGGCGCGATCGGCGGCTGGCTCGGCGTGAAGCTCGCGCGGGCGGGCTGTGCAGTGAGCGTGGTGGCGCGCGGCGCAACCTTGCAGGCCTTGCAGGCGCACGGGCTGCGGCTGCAGGAAGGCAGCGAGACCGGGTCGTGCCGCGTGCAGGCCAGTGCCGCGCCCGCGGACCTGGGCGTGCAGGACCTGGTGATCGTGGCGGTCAAGGCGCCGGCGATGGCCGACGTGGCCAAGAACATCCGGCCGCTGCTCGGGCCCGACACCGTGGTACTGACGGCCATGAACGGCGTGCCCTGGTGGTTCTTCCACGGCTTCGGCGGCAAGCTCGCGGGCACGCGCCTGCAGGCGGTGGACCCGGACGGCGCGATCGGGGAGGCGATCCCCGCCAGGCACATCATCGGCTGCGTCGTGCACGCGAGCTGCGCGCTGCGCGAGCCGGGCTTCGTGCAGCACCACTTCGGCAACAAGCTGATCGTGGGCGAGCCTTCGGGTGGGACGACACAGCGGGTGCAGGACCTCGTCGCCCTGTTTGCGAATGCGGGCTTCGAGACCATGCTGTCCGAGCAGATCCAGAAGGATGCCTGGTACAAGCTGTGGGGCAACATGACGGTCAATCCGGTGAGCGCCATGACCGGCGCCACCACCGACCTGATCCTCAACGACGACCTGGTCCGCGGCTTCATCTCCGCGGTGATGCTGGAGGCGCGCGAAATCGGCGCCCGCGTCGGCATCCCTATCGCGCAGCAACCCGAGGACAGGCACCAGGTCACGCGCAAGCTGGGCGCCTTCAAGACCTCGATGCTGCAGGACGTGGAAGCGGGCAAGCCGGTGGAGATCGACGCGCTGGTGACGGTGGTCAAGGAGATGGGCGAGATGACCGGCGTGGCCACGCCTTTTACCGATGCGTTGCTGGGGCTGGCGCGGCTGCACGCGCGGGTGCACGGCCTGTACTGATCGCCCCGGGCTTGCACCGCAGGCAGGTGCATCGGCAGTCGGCGCGACGTTCTACCGGAAACAGCCTGGGCGGCCCAGGCTCCCGGCCCTCAATCCACCGCCACCGGCACCCGCAACGCCAGCGCGCACATCAGCTCATAGCCCAGCGTGCCCCCGCTCTTCGCCACTTCATCGATCGGCAGCACCGCGCCATTGCCCGCGTGCCCCCACAGGGTCACTTCGCTGCCCAGGCCGGCCTGCGGCACCGGCGTGAGGTCGACCGCGATCATGTCCATGCTGACCCGCCCGACCAGGCGGGTGCGCACGCCCTCCACCAGCACGGGCGTGCCGGTCGTGCAGTGGCGCGGATAGCCGTCGGCGTAGCCGCAGGCGACGACGCCGATCCGCACCGGCGCATCGGCCGTGAAGCTGGAGCCGTAGCCGACCGTGTCGCCCGGCTGCAGCGTCTGCACGCCGATCACCCGGCTGGCCAGCGTCATGGTCGGCTGCAATTGCCAGTGGGCGATGTCGTGCTCGGGAAAATCCGGCGCGCTGCCGTAGACCGCGATGCCGGGGCGGATCCAGTCGCCGCGCACCTGCGGGTCGGCCGCATGGCGCAGCGTGGCCGCGCTGTTGGCGAGCGAACGCTCTCCGGGCAGGTCGCGCGTGGTCTCTTCGAAGACGTGCAGCTGGTGGGCGATGCCGCGCGGGCCGTCGGCATCGCTGAAGTGCGTCATCAGCGAGATCTCGTCCACCTGCGGCAGCGCGTCCAGCCGCGACCAGGCGGCGCGCAGGCGCTGCGGGGTGAAGCCGAGGCGGTTCATGCCCGAGTTCATCTTCAGGAAGACGCGGTGCGGCACCTGCGTCTTGTGCGCGGCCAGCCAGTCGATCTGGGCGTCGCAGTGCACCGCGTGCCACAGGCCGAGCCGCGAGCACAGCTCCAGGTCCCGCGGTTCGAACACGCCTTCCAGCAGCAGGATGGGGCCGCGCCAGCCCAGCGCGCGCACGCGCTCGGCCTCCAGCAGGTCGAGCAGCGCAAAGCCGTCGGCACCGCGCAGCGCCTCGAACACCCGTTCGATGCCGTGCCCGTAGGCGTTCGCCTTGACGACGGCCCAGACCCTGGCATCGGGCGCGGCGGCGCGCATGCGGGCAAGATTGTGGCGCAGGGCTTCGCCGTGGATGGTGGCCTGGATGGGACGTGGCATGGTGGCGCTGGGCTCTCAGCTGTCATTTTGTCATTACACAGCGTGATATAACCCCGTGTCGCTTGGAGACAGCAGAAATACGAAGGGCCCCACTGCATGGTCGGCCCCTACTCGCACGCATGAAGCGCGGCTTCTACACCATCATGGCGGCGCAGTTCTTTTCGTCGCTAGCCGACAACGCGCTGTTCATTGCCGCCGTGGAACTGCTCAAGTCCGCACACGCCCCGGCCTGGCAGGCCGCTGCATTGGTGCCGATGTTTGCGCTGTTCTACGTCGTGCTCGCGCCCTTCGTGGGCGCCTTCGCCGACGCTCGGCCCAAGGGCTACGTCATGTTCCTCAGCAACGCCATCAAGGTGGTGGGCTGCCTGATGATGCTGCTCGGCGCTCATCCGCTGTTGTCGTATGCGGTCGTCGGCCTGGGGGCTGCGGCGTACTCGCCGGCCAAGTACGGCATCCTCACCGAGCTGCTGCCCTCCTCCCAACTGGTCAAGGCCAACGGCTGGATCGAGGGCCTGACCATCGGCTCGATCATTCTGGGCATCCTGCTCGGTGGCCAGCTCGTGGGCCGCGCGCTGTCCACGCGCATGCTGGCGCTCGACTTCCCGCTGATCGACACCGGCATCGACACGCCCCCCGAGGCCGCCATCTTCGTGCTGATCTTCATCTACGCGCTGGCCGCGTGGTTCAACACGCGCATTCCACACACCGATGTCGAGATGCGGCCGATCCCCGCCAACGTGCTGGAGCTGGTGCCCGACTTCTGGAGCTGCAACGGCCGCCTCTGGCGCGACCGCCTGGGGCAGATCTCGCTGGCCACCACCACCTTGTTCTGGGGCGTGAGCGGCAACCTGCGCTACATCATCCTGGCGTGGAGCGCCGCCGCCCTGGGCTACAGCACGACGCAGGCTTCGTCGCTCAGCGGCGTGGTCGCCCTGGGCACCGCCAGCGGCGCCATCCTCGCATCGGTCAAGATGCGGCTCGACCGCGCCACCAGCGTGATGCCCCTGGGCATCGCCATGGGCGTGCTCGTGATCTGCATGAACTTCATCACCAACGTCTGGGTGGCCGCGCCCTTCCTGATCCTGCTGGGCGCGCTGGGCGGCTACCTCGTGGTGCCCATGAACGCGCTGCTGCAGCACCGCGGCCACAACCTGATGGGCGCAGGCCGCTCGATCGCCGTGCAGAACTTCAACGAGCAGGCGTGCATCCTCGGCCTGGGCGCCTTCTACAGCCTGTCGGCCGGCATGGGGCTCTCGGCCTTCGGCGCGATCACGGCCTTCGGCCTGGTGGTCGCCGGGATGATGTGGATGATCCAGCGCTGGCATGCCAACAACTGCATCCGGCACAAGGACGAGGTCGACCACCTGCTGGAGATCGCCCGCCACGACAACGCCCATGGCTGATGCGGGCGGCCGGCTGGCGCCCGTGGCGGCGCTGGCCCTGAATTCCCTGGTATGGGGTCTTTCCTGGTGGCCGCTGCGCGTGCTGCACGAGGCCGGCGTTCATCCGCTGTGGTCGACGGCGCTGATCTACGCGCTGGTGTTTGGCGCGTTCAGCCTCCTGCGCCCGGCCGCGCTGCGCGAGCTGCTGCGCACCCGCGGGCTGTGGCTGCTGGCCGCCGCGGCCGGGCTCACCAACGTCGGCTTCAATTGGGCGGTCACCATCGGCGACGTCGTCCGCGTGGTGCTGCTGTTCTACCTGATGCCGGCCTGGGCCTTGCTGTTGGCGTGGGCCGTGCTGGGCGACAAGCCGACCGGTGCCGGACTGGGACGTCTGCTGCTGGCGCTGGCCGGTGTGGCGACGGTGCTGGGCACCGCCGGCAGCGGCCTGCCCTTGCCGCGCACGATGGCCGAATGGCTCGCGCTGGCCGCCGGCTTTGCCTTCGCGCTCACCAACGTGCTGCTGCGCCGGCTGCACGCCGCCTCGGCCAGCGCGCGGGTGCTGGCGATGTTCGGGGGCGGCCTGGTGATGGCCGGCGGCGTCGCCTTCGTGGGATCGCTGCAGGGCACGCTGCCGCCACTGCCGCCGCTCGCCGCCAGCAACTGGCTGGTGGCCCTGCTGCTGGCCGCTGGCTTCCTCGCGGCCAACCTGCTGCTGCAATTCGGCGCCTCGCGGCTGCCGTCGCACACCACGGCGCTGATCATGCTGTCCGAGGTGCTGGTGGCGAGCCTCTCCTCGGTGGCGCTCGGCGCCGCGCAATTGACCCTGCGCACGCTGGCCGGCGGGCTGCTGATCGTGCTGGCCGCGGCCTGGTCGGCCTGGCCGCGGCGCACGCCGGCTTACTGACGGTACTGACAGCTGCGCAAGCGCGGGCCAGAATGCGCCCATGAGCAGCATCTACGAGTTCGAAGCGCAGCAGATCGACGGCGCGCCCGTGTCGCTCGCGCAGTTCCGCGGCAAGCCCCTGCTGATCGTCAACACGGCCAGCGCCTGCGGCTTCACGCCGCAGTTCGCGGGCCTGCAGGAACTGCATCGCGACTACGGCGCTCGCGGCCTCGTCGTGCTGGGGTTTCCGTGCAACCAGTTCGGCTCGCAGGACCCGGGCAGCAACGCCGAGATCGCCGGCTTCTGCCAGAAGAACTACGGCGTGAGCTTCCCGATGATGCAGAAGATCGAGGTCAACGGCAGCAACGCGCATCCGCTGTACCGCTGGCTGACCAGCGAAGCCCCCGGCCTGCTCGGCTCGAAGGCGATCAAGTGGAACTTCACCAAGTTCCTGGTGGGCAAGGACGGCCGCGTGATCCGCCGCTATGCACCGCAGGACGCGCCGGCCAAGCTGGCCAAGGACATCGAGGCGGCGCTCGCCGCCTGAGCCCCTATTCGGCCGGCGCCACTGCGTCGCGCTGCGCGGCCACGGCGGACAGCAGTTCCTGCAGGGCGGCCACATCCACCGGCTTGACCAGGTGGTGATCGAAGCCTGCCTCCTGCCCCTTGCGCCGGTCGTTCTCCTGGCCCCAGCCGGTCAGCGCGATCAGCGCGCCGCGCCAGTGCGGATGGCGTTGCCGCAGCGCCCGCGCCACCTGGTAGCCGTCCATGCCGGGCATGCCGATGTCCAGCAGCACCGCCTCCGGCGCGAAACTCTCGAACAGCGCCAGCGCGCCCTCGCCTTCGTGCGCCACGCGGGCCTGCGCACCCAGCAGGTCGAGCAGCATGCGCAAGGTGTCGGCGGCATCCTGGTTGTCGTCCACCACCAGCACGCGCAGCGCCGGCATGCCGCCGCCTTCCTCGCGCTGTGGCAGCGGTGCCTCCAGCGCCGCGCCGAGCGGCAGGTCGAGCGAGAAAGTGGAGCCCTTGCCCGGTCCGGGGCTGCGTCCCTGCAGCGTGCCGCCATGCATCTCGACCAGCCGCCGCGCCAGTGCCAGGCCGATGCCCAGGCCCTGCGAGCGCTCGCCGCGCACGAACATCTCGAACAGCTGCGCCGCCCGCTCCTCGGCAAAGCCGATGCCGCTGTCCTGCACCGACACGCGCACCCGGTCCCCCTCGACCCGCAGGTCGACGCCGATGCGGCCGCCGCGATCCGTGTAGCGGCTCGCGTTGTTCAGGAGGTTGGACAGCACTTGCGCCAGCCGCGCCGCATCGCCCTGCAGCCAGAGCTCGCCCTCGGGCAGGGCGACGTCCAGCCGGTGGCCGTACTCGCGGATCAGCGGCTCGCTGGTCTCGACGGCGTGCCGCACGACGGCCTTGAGCTCGATCCGCTCGTGACGCAGCGCCAGCGTGCCGCGGTTGATGCGCGCGACCTCCAGCAGGTCGTCCACCAGGCGCACCAGCTGGTTCACCTGGCGCTCCATCATCTCCAGGATCTCCCGGTCCGCCTGCGGCGTCTTCAGCCGCAGCAGGTGCAGGCCGTTGCGCAGCGGCGCGAGCGGGTTGCGCAACTCGTGCGACAGCGTGGCGATGAATTCGTCCTTGCGCCGATCGGCTTCCTGCAGCTGGTCGATCAGGCGCAGTCGCTGCGTGTGCAACCGCGCGTTGTCGATCGAGACCGCCGCCTGCGCCGCGATGCCGACCACGATGCGCTCAGCCGCCTCGGTGAAGATCCCGACCGCCGAGTGGCCGAAGAACAGTCCGCCCAGCACCTCGCCCGAATGCGCGACCACCGGCACGGCCAGGTAGCTGCGCACCGGCAGGTGGCCCTCGGGCATGCCGTGGTGCGGCGCGTTGTGGCCGTAGCGCGGATCGCGCGTGATGTCGTCGACCCGCACCGGCGCAGCGCCGGCAAAGGTGGGGCCGAACACCGCGGTGTTGCGCGGCATGCCGAAGGCGGCAAAGCGCTCGCGCGGCGCGCCTGACAAGGTGTAGAGCGTGTACGACTCGCCCTGCGCGTCCACCACGTTGTAGAAGAACGCACCGAACTCCGCGGCACTGAGATGGGTCGCCACGTCCGTCACCGCCTGCACGATGCGCTGCAGGTCCGATTCCGCCGCCAGCACCAGCCCCACCTGGTTCAGCTTCTCGAACCGCCGCGCCTGTTCCTGCACCCGCAGTTCCGCCAGCTTGCGCTCGGTGACGTCCTGCACCACGGCGATGAAGCCGCTCCAGGCACCGTGCGCGTCCACCTGCGGGAGGTAGGTGCAATGCATCCAGCGCCCGCCCTGCGCCGGATAGGGAATGAGGGCATCGAACTCCTGGCGCTCGCCGGCAAGCGCCGCCTCGATGTGCGGACGCAGCATCGCGTGCGCCGCCTCGCCCAGCACCTCGACCATCGTGCGGCCGATCATCCGCGCCGTCGGCATGCCGACCTTCGCGGCATAAGGCTCGTTGACGAAACGGTAGCGCCCCTCGCGGTCGAAGTGCAGCAGCAGCACCGGCGCGTTGTCGGTCACCATGCGCAGTTGCTGCTCGCGCAATTGCACCTCGCGGGCGGCGGCGCGGCGCAGCTGGGCGATCTCGATGCGGGCGGCCACCCGCGCCAGCAGTTCCCGGGCCGCGAACGGTTTCTCCAGGTAGTCGTCGGCGCCGGCATCGATGCCGTCGATGCGAGCCCCCTCGCCGGCCCGCGCGGACAGCAGCACGATCGGCACCTGCGCGGTCGCCGGGTCGTGCCGCAACCGGCGCACCAGCTCCAGGCCGTCGAGGCCCGGCATCATCACGTCGCTCAGCACCAGGTCGGCGCCGCGCGCCTGCACGGCCTGCAAGGCAAGCAGGCCGTCGGCGACCGCCTCGACCTCGTAGTTGCCGGCCAGCAGCGCGCGGATGTATTCGCGCATGTCGGCGTTGTCGTCGGCCAGCACGATGCGCGGCCGCACGCCCGGCTCGGTCTGCGGCGCCGGCGCCGGGGCGGCCGGCGGCAGCCAGCGCAGCGCTTCGTCCACGTAGGCCGCCGCGCCGGTCGCGGTGCTGGCCAGGTCGGATGGGGCGCCTACGCGCTGCGCATCGAGATGCGCATGGCCGGCGGGGATGGTGACCGTGAAGCAGCTGCCCTCGCCCTCGCGGCTTGCCACCGTGACCCGGCCGCCATGCAGCCGCGCCAGTTCGTCGACCAGGGCCAGGCCGATGCCCGAGCCCTCGTGCGTGCGGCTGCGCGCGCCCTCGACGCGACGAAAGCGCTCGAAGATCCGCGGCAGTTCGGCGGCCGGAATGCCCACGCCGGTATCGCGCACGGTCAGTGCGAAGACGCCATCGCGTTCGTGCAGGCCCACCGCCACCTCGCCCTCGAAGGTGAACTTGAAGGCGTTCGACAACAGGTTCAGGACGATCTTTTCCCACAGGTCGCGATCGACATAGGCCAGCGAGCCGGCGGGCGGCGTGTCGACCACCAGGCGCAAGCCGGCCTTTTCCATCGCCGAGCGGAAGCCGCTGGCCAGTTCGGCGGTGCAGGCGGCAAGGTCCGTGGGAACGTAGCTGGCTTGCGCGCGCCCGGCCTCGATGCGTGCAAAATCCAGCAGCGTGTTCACCAGCTTGTGCAGGCGCGCGCTGCTGCGACAGGCCATCTCGAGCCGGCCCCGCTGCACCGCGTCCAGCGGTCGCGCCGGATCGTTCAAGGCATCCTCGAGCGGGCCCATCAGCAGCGTCAGCGGCGTGCGCAGCTCGTGGCTCACATTGCTGAAGAAAGCCGTCTTGGCGCGATCGAGTTCGGCCAGCATCTCGGCGCGGCGGTGCTCGTCCTCGGTGCGCCGCGCGCTATCGAGGGCGGCCGTGACGTTGGCCCCCACCATGGCCAGGAAGTCGCGGTAATCGGCATCGACGTGCCGCCGTGGACTGACGCCGCAGACCAGCCAGCCATGACCCGCCTCGCCAGTGGCCGAGAGTGGCACGATCACCAGTTCGCGGATCGCCTCGGGCCAGGGGCCGGCATGCAGCGGCCCGCCCGCGGCGAGCGCATCGCCGGCCAGCACCGTCAGTTCGCGCACACGCGGCCACGCCGGTTGCGCGGCCGGCAGCGCGGCTGCATCGTCCAGGCCCGTGTGCGCCACCAGCGTCACGCCCTCGCCGGCCGCCGGCGCGTACAGCAGCGCGAAGGGCAGGTCGTGCGCATTGCCGGCCAGCACGGTGGCCACCTGGCGAAAGGCGGCGGGCACGGTCTGCGCCTCGGCGGCGATGCGCCCCAGGTCGCGCAAAGTGCGCAGGCGCCGTTCGCCGATCACCCGCCCGGTCTTCTCGCTGACGATGCAGAACACGCCGCCGACCTGGCCGGACTCGTCGCGCACCGGGTCATAGGAGACGTCGAAGTAGGTCTCTTCCAGGTAGCCGTGGCGCTCCATGAAGAAGGGCAGGTCCTGCGCCCAGAAGGCCTCGCCGGTGTGGCGCACGCCGTCGAACAGTTCCTTCAGGCCGGCGCGCCACAGCTCGTCCCAGGCTTCGCGGATCGGCCGCCCCAGCGCACCCGGGTGCTTGGCGCCGAACACCGGCCGGTAGGCGTCGTTGTAGAGCGTGACGAGGTCCGGCCCCCAGAACAGGGAGATCTGCGCCTTCGACGGCAGCAGGATGCTCACGGCGCTGCGCAAGCTCTGCGGCCATTGCGCGATCGCTCCCAGCGGGGTGGCAGACCAGTCGAAGGCGCGGATGCGCTCTCCCATCTCGCCGCCACCGGCAAGGAAATGCTGGCCCGATGTCATGCTGTGATTGGCCCTCAGACGCCTGGACCGCTGTTTTACACCACGGTCGCGGCGACGGGCGGTCGGGCAGACCCGCGTCAGCCGGCGAGGGCGGCGTCCAGCACTTCGATCCAGTGGCGCACCGGCGTCGCCGTGCCGCTTTGCAGGTGCTGGATGCAGCCGATGTTGGCCGAAAGAATCGCCTGCGGTTGCAACGCGCCGAGGTGGCCGAGCTTGCGGTCGCGCAAGGTGTGCGCGATGTCGGGATGCAGCATCGAATAGGTCCCCGCGGAGCCGCAGCACAGGTGTGCCTCGTTCAGCGCCACGCGCAGCTCGAAGCCGAGCGCCGCCATGCCCTGCTCGACACCGCCGCGCAGCTTCTGGCCGTGCTGCAGCGTGCAGGGCGGGTGATAGGCGAACAGGCCCGGAGCCGGCCGCACCTTGTCCTTCAGCGCGGGAACCAGGTCCGGCAGCAGTTCGCTCAGGTCGCGCGTCAGCCCCCCGATGCGTTCGGCCTTTTCCGCATAGGCGGCATCGTTCTGCAGGTAGTGGCCGTACTCGCGCACGGTCACGCCGCAGCCGGAGGCGTTCATCACGATCGCCTCGACCTCGCCGCGCTCGACGTAGGGCCACCAGGCATCGATGTTGTGCCGCATCTGCGCGCGGCCGCCGTCCTGGTCGTTCAGGTGGAACTTGAGCGCGCCGCAGCAGCCCGCTTCGGCCGCAAGCAGCGTCTCGATGCCGGCCGCGTCGAGCACGCGCGCAGTCGCGGTGTTGATGTTGGGCATCATCGCCGGCTGCACGCAGCCGGCCAGCATCAGCACCTTGCGGCCGTGCGTGGCAGTGGGCCAGCGACCGGCCGCATGCGACTGGGGCACCTTGTCTTTCAGCCGCTGCGGCAACAGGCCGCGCACCGCTTGCCCGAGCTTCATCGCCGGGCCGAAGGCGGGCGAAGTGAGGCCGGCGCCCAGCGACCAGCGCAGGGCCTTCGAGGGCGCGCCGCGCGGCACCTTGCGGTCGACGATGGCGCGGCCGATGTCCACCAGCCGGCCGTAGTCGACGCCGCTCGGGCAGGTGGTCTCGCAGTTGCGGCAGGTGAGGCAGCGGTCCAGGTGCAGCTGCGTCTTGCGCGTGGGCTGCTCGCCTTCGAGCACCTGCTTCATCAGGTAGATGCGGCCGCGCGGTCCGTCGAGTTCGTCGCCGAGCACCTGGTAGGTCGGGCAGGTCGCGGTGCAAAAGCCGCAGTGCACGCACTTGCGCAGGATGGCTTCGGCCTCGGCGCCTTCCGCCGTACCCTGGAATTCCGGGGAGAGATGGGTCTGCATCAGAAATGCGGGTAGAGCCGGCCGCGGTTGAAGATGCCCGCGGGATCGAACTGCTGCTTCAATTGTTCGTGGATGGTCGCCAGCGCGGGCGCCAGCGGCGTCATGCGGTGCTGCGCATCGCTGCGCCCGGTGCGAAAGAGCGTGGCGTGGCCGCCGGCGCGCAGGGCCGCTGCGCGAATGCGCTGGCCCTCTTGCGGCGCGCAGCGCACCCAGCGTTGGCCGCCGTGCCATTCGACCAGGGGCGTCTCGGGCAGATCGAGCACGGGCGCCGTCTGCGGCACCGACAGCCGCCACAAGTCCTGCCCGGCACGTGCCTCGAACCAGGCGCTGCGCTGCTCGCGCAAGGCGTTCCATTCGGCGGCGGCGCCGGCGTGGTCCAGGCGTTCGCCGCCCAGCGAGCGGCAGGCGGAATCGACCGCCGCCACCGCGCCGCGCAGGCGCAGGGACAGGGTGCCGGCGCCCTCTTCCTCGCGCCAGCAACTGGCGTTCAGGGGCAGCGGCTGGCCGCCCCAGGCGTTCAGGCGCTGCAGCGCCTCGGCCTGGGGGAGCCGGAACCGCAGGGTCGCCTCGGCGGGCGGCACCGGCAACACCTTGAGACTCAGTTCGGTGATCAGGCCGAGCGTGCCCATGGCCCCGGCCATCAGGCGCGAGACGTCGTAGCCGGCCACGTTCTTCATCACGGTGCCGCCGAACACGAGTTCCTCGCCGCGGCCGTTGACCAGGTTGATGCCCAGCACGTAGTCGCGCACCGCACCGACGCTGGCGCGCGCAGGGCCCGAGAGGCCGGCCGCCACCATGCCGCCAACGGTTGCGGAGTCACCGAAATGCGGTGGCTCGAAGGGCAGCGACTGGCCGCGTTCGGCCAGCGCCTGCTCCAGTTGCGCCAGCGGTGTGCCGGCGCGCACGGTCACCACCAGCTCGCTCGGTTCGTAGCTGACGATGCCGGCGAGCCCGCGCGTCTCCAGCAGCTCGCCCTCCAGTCGCTCGCCGTAGAAATCCTTGCTGCCGCCGCCCCGAATGCGCAGGGGCGTGCCTTGCGCAGCGGCGGCGCGTATGCGTTCGACCAGGTCGGCCAGGGCGGAATCCATCGGCTGATGTTACCGGGCAGGCGGCCGGCAGCGCCGCCGGCCCCTGCCCGATATTTTTTCGGCTCAATCGATGAAGAAATTCGCCGGCAGGCCGGGCACGTCCACCCGCGCCGCGAACACGCAGCCCGAATGCGGGAAGCTCTGCAGCTCCTGCGCGGGTCGTTCGTGCGAAGCGGTGGTGACGTACAAGGTGCGCAGGTCCGCGCCGCCAAAGCACGGCATCGTGGGGCAGCGCGCGGGCAGCGGGAACTCCGCCGCGATCTCCCCGGCCGGCGAGATCCGCAGCAATCGCGCGCCCTCGAACATCGCGCACCAGTAGTGGCCTTCGGCATCCACCGCCGCACCATCGGGCCGGCCGCCGTAGCCGGCAGCGCCCGGTTTCCAGCCTTCCGGCTTGCCAGGGAACTCGCGGAACACACGGTGCTGCCGCATGGCATTGGCGGGCGGCTCGAAATCCCAGGCGTAGATCGCATTTTGCCGGGTGTCGCTCCAGTACACGGTGTGGCCGTCGGGAGACCAGGCGAGTCCGTTGGCGGTGCTGGCGTTGGTCGCCTTGAGCTGCACCAGCGGCTTGCCGCCATTGCCGTTGTCCGGGCGGCAGTCGACGGAATACAGGTCCGCCTTGCGGGCGTCCTTGGGCTCGTAGATGGTGCCGGCCCAGAAGCGGCCGACCGGGTCGGCCTTGCCGTCGTTGAAGCGCATGGTCTTGCCATGGCGAAAGCGCACGATGGGCTCCAGCAGACCACCCCAGGTGCGCGCGCGATAGATGCCGTCGCGCAAGGCCAGCACCAGGCCACCGGTGGCCGCCGGCGCGATGCAACCGGGCTCCTGATCGAGCTGCCACTGCTCGCGCGCACCCTTGGCGGGGTCCCAGCGCTGCACCCGCATGCCGGGTATGTCGACCCAGTACAGGCGCTGCTCCCGCGGGTGCCAGAACGGCGATTCGCCCAGTTGATCGGGCTGCGTGACCGCGAGCTCCCACTTCATGCTGTCCCCTCCACGGTCAGGCGCAGTTGCGCCATCAACGATTCGCCCGGCTGCAGGAGCGCCAGCCCCAGTTCGGCGGCGGCGGCACCGGCGGCATAGAGATGCACCGCGTTCGGCACATGGCTCACAGGGGCAACGGTGAAGCCGTCGGCTTCCATGCCCACGACCAGCCGCGTCAGCTCGGATTCCAGGCGCAGGTGCACGCTGTCGTCCTGCACGTGCGCGACGCCGTCCCAGCCGTCGAAGCATGCGTCGGTCGGGAGCGATGCGGCGTCCGCCTGCAAGCCGGTGGCCGGGGTACGGCGCAGGGGCAGGCAGTCGGCGTCGAACTCCCACTGCGCGCCGGCATGAAATGCGATGCGACTGCCGGGACGCTGCGCGAACGACGGCCGCCAGCCCAGTCCGGCGGGGGCCGGTCGCCCGGACTGGTTCGTGAGGGCGAGCGTCAGCTCCAGCCCGTGATCGTCGAGGCGCAGCGTGTGCGAGCAATCGAAGGCGAAGGGCCAGGCGCTGTCGGCACGATGTTCGTAGGCGAGCATGGCACTGGCCGCGTCCTGCTCCAGCACGGTCCATGGCCGCTGCCAGGCGACGCCGTGGATCGCGTGCGGCGGGTCGCCGCCGTGGCGCACCTGCGGCAGTTGCGTGCCTTGCCAGAGCACGCTCGCATGGCCGACGCGGTTGGAGAAAGGCACCAGTGCCAGGCAGCCGGCGAGCCGGGCCGAGGTGAGCTGCGCGGCCGGCGTGGAGCGCAGCAGCGGGACCTCGTCACGCCAGAAGCCGGCCACGGCCCCACCCAATGCGGGATGAAGCTCGCAACGGAATCGGCCGGCGCGCAGTTCGATCATCGGGCATGTCTCCTTGCCGCCCGCATTGTGCATGGCCTCACGGCCGAGCGCTCGCACAAAAAAGAGGCCCGCCGAAGCGGGCCCAACATCCAAAGGAGATCTTGCTTGTTGCGCCGGCGCAGCGCGGCGTGCCTGCCTCGCGCGCCGCTTGCCTCCGAAATCAGCGGTTGTAGGCGGTCTCGCCGTGACTGCTGATGTCCAGGCCTTCGCGCTCGTCCTCTTCGGACACACGCAGGCCGATCACCAGGTCGACGATCTTGTAGGCCACGAAGGCGACGACGCCGGACCAGACGATGGTCGTCAGCACGCCCTGGAACTGGATCCAGACCTGGCCGCCGATCGAGTAGTCCGGGCTCACCTTGTTGGCCACGTAGTCATAGATGCCGGTGCCGCCCAGGGACGGCGAGCAGAACACGCCGGTGAGCAGCGCACCCAGGATCCCGCCGACGCCGTGGACGCCGAACACATCCAGCGCATCGTCGGCACCGAGCAGGCGCTTGAGGCCGTTGACACCCCACAGGCAGATCACGCCGGCCAGCAGGCCGATGACGATGGCGCCCATCACGCCGACGAAGCCGCAGGCGGGAGTGATGGCCACCAGGCCGGCGACGGCGCCGGACGCAGCGCCCAGCATCGAGGCCTTGCCCTTGGACAGCGCCTCACCGGCGATCCACGACAGCGTGGCGGCAGCGGTGGCGAACAGCGTGTTGGCGAAGGCCAGGCCGGCGGTGCCGGTGGCTTCCAGGTTGGAGCCGGCGTTGAAGCCGAACCAGCCCACCCACAGCAGCGCGGCGCCGACCATGGTCAGGGTCAGGCTGTGCGGCGTGAGGGATTCCTTGCCGTAGCCGATGCGCTTGCCCACCACGTAGGCACCCACCAGGCCGGCGACACCGGCGTTGATGTGCACCACGGTGCCGCCCGCGAAGTCCAGTGCGCCCTTGGCCCACAGCCAGCCACCGTTGGCGGTCACGGTCTCGAGCGTCTTGGCATCGGTGATGCCGTCCGGGCCGTCCCAGTACCACACCATGTGGGCGATCGGCAGGTAGGCGAAGGTGAACCAGATCGCGCAGAACAGCAGCACCGCGGAGAACTTGATGCGTTCGGCGAAGGAGCCGACGATCAGCGCGCAGGTGATGGCCGCGAAGGTCGCCTGGAAGGTCATGAAGGAGAATTCCGGGATCACCACGCCCTTGCTGAAGGTGGCGGCGACGGAGTCCGGCGTGATCCCCGAGAGGAAGATCTTGCTGAAGCCGCCCATGAACGGGTTGCCCGCCGTGAACGCCACGCTGTAGCCGTAGACGGCCCACAGGATGTAGATCATGCAGGTGACCACCATGACCTGCATCAGCACCGACAGCATGTTCTTGCTGCGGACCAGGCCGCCGTAGAACAGCGCCAGGCCGGGCACGGTCATCATCAGGACCAGCAGCGTGGCCACCGTCATCCATGCCGTGTCACCCTTGTTGGGGACGGGCGCGGGTGCGGCGGTGGCTGCCGTGGCTTGCGCAGCGGCGGTGGCCGCCGCCGGACCCGCGGCCTTGCCGGCGTCCGCCGCGGGAGCGGCTGCCGGAGCGGTGGCGGTTGCCGCAGCGGGAGCGGCAGCTGCCGCCTCCGTGCTGGCCGCGGGTGCGGCCGGCGTTGCAGGTGTCTGCGCAAGCGCGGCGCTTGCGCCGGCCAGCAGTCCCAGGGCAAGCCCCAGGGAAGCGAGAAGTTTCCTCATGTCAGTGCTCTCTTGGTGGGGATTGAAATGCTTAGAGCGCTTCCTTGCCGGTCTCGCCGGTCCGGATGCGGACGACTTGCTCCAGGTCGTACACGAAGATCTTTCCGTCGCCGATCTTGCCGGTGCGCGCGGAGCCTTCGACGGCTTCGATCACCCGCTCGACGAGGTCGTCGGACACCGCCGCTTCGATCTTCACCTTGGGCAGGAAGTCGACGACGTATTCGGCGCCGCGATAGAGCTCGGTGTGGCCCTTCTGCCGGCCGAAGCCCTTGACCTCGGTGACGGTGATGCCCTGCACGCCGATGCTCGAGAGGGACTCGCGCACTTCGTCGAGCTTGAAGGGTTTGATGATGGCGGTGACGAGTTTCATGGCTTGCTCCTTGGACGGGCGGAAATCAGAAGGTGTACTTGACGCCCGCGACCAGACCGGCGCGACCCAGGTCCTTGCCGCTCGGGGACGGATAGGCCAGCGGGTTGGTCTTGGCGTTGGTGTCGACGTAGGCGAGCGAGGCGCTCAGGCCGTTGCCGAAGTCCTTGCCGAGGGTGAGCGACCAGTCGGTGTACGAGAAGAAGCTGTTGTTCTCGATGCTCTGGTGGCCGATGTGCGGTGCCAGCGTGAGCCCGTACCAGGGCAGCTCGAAGCTGGCGCTCAGGTCGACGTAGTCGCTGCCGCTGCTGTTGGCGAAGCCGAAGATGTTGGTGACCGCATGCGACCACTTCAGCGAGCCCGGGCCCCAGCTGCCGGCGATGTACAGCTCGGTGGTGTCGGCGTTCACCGCCAGCCGGTTGCTCGGGTAGTAGTAGCGCAGCGCACCGACGTCGATGCCCACGCCGGAGAACGTGGTCTTGTAGCCGCCGTACAGGTCGATCTCGACGTTGGAGTCGCCGCCCGCATCCTTGATCCACTGGATCGTCGAGGCCCACGTGCCGACGTAGAAACCGCTCTTGTGCGCGAAATCGATGCCGCCCTGCAGCGCCGGATTGAGCCGGCTTTGCGAGATGCCGCGATACCGGTAGTCCGTGACCGCGCCGACGTTGAAGGCCAGGGTGTAGTCCGGCTCCGGAGCGGCAGCCGCCGCCGCGGGGGCAGCGGTCTGGGCCGTCGCCATGCCGGAGGCAGCGAGGGCGGACAGCAGGACGGCAAGTTTCAAGTTCGGCATCGGTGTTTTCTCCGTTCGGTTTTCGTGAAAGTCCCTGCAGCACAGCATCTTTAGCAGGACGCGTGCCATCCACTACTGACAGGGGAAGCAGCGTCCGCGCCCCGGGGGCAAGCGCCGTTGAACACCTGAACCCGCGCCCATGCCCCGGCATGGCACCAAGACGGTGCCACACAGGGGCTGTCACGCGCACCAGGGTCGTCCATGCACCCGAACAGGGAGGAACGCGCTCGTGAGCCTGTGTTTGGTGCAAAGCCGCGCCCTGGTCGGGCTTGAAGCCGCTGCCGTCACGGTCGAGGTGCATCTGGCCAATGGCCTGCCCAACTTCATGCTGGTGGGCCTGGCCGACACCGAAGTGAAGGAGGCGCGCGAGCGCGTGCGCTCGGCCCTGCTCAACTCCGGGCTCGCGTTTCCGCACAACAAGCGGATCACGGTGAACCTGGCGCCCGCCGACCTGCCGAAGGACGGCGGGCGCTTCGACCTGCCGATCGCGCTGGGCATCCTGGCGGCCAGCGGGCAGATCGACGCGCAGCGGCTGGCCGGCCACGAGTTCGCGGGCGAACTGTCCCTGTCGGGCGAACTGCGGCCGGTACGCGGCGCGCTCGCCACCTCGCTGGCGCTGCATGCCGGCGGCAGCGCGGCGCGGCTCGTGCTGCCGCCGGCCAGCGCCG
This sequence comes from Ramlibacter sp., assembly GCF_028291745.1. GTDB lineage: Bacteria > Pseudomonadota > Gammaproteobacteria > Burkholderiales > Burkholderiaceae_C > Ramlibacter. The sequence goes on from NZ_JAQGNQ010000050.1 coordinate 22,347, forward strand.
AAGAAGCGGCCCTGGTGCCGGGCGCACGGGTGGTGCGGGCGAAGCATCTGCTCGACGTCGTACGCCACTTCCTGCCCGCCAACCCGGAGGCGCCCGCGCCCGAATCGTCCGAGGGCTGGACGCCGCTCACCGCCAGCGCGCCAGCAACCGGCGCCTTGTATGCGGACCTGGCAGACGTGAAGGGCCAGGCGGGAGCGCGGCGAGCGCTGGAGATCGCCGCGGCCGGGGGCCATTCGCTGCTGCTGATGGGGCCTCCGGGCGCGGGCAAATCGATGCTCGCGCAACGATTCGCCGGGCTGCTGCCGCCGATGACGGTGACCGAGGCGCTGGAAAGCGCCGCGGTCGCCAGCCTGGCCGGCCGCTTCAGCCTGCAGCACTGGGCGCAACGACCGACCTGTGCGCCCCATCATTCGGCCAGCGCGGTTGCCCTGGTTGGCGGCGGCTCGCCGCCGCGGCCTGGCGAGATCTCGCTGGCGCACCACGGCGTACTGTTCCTCGACGAACTGCCCGAGTACCCGCGAGCCGCCCTGGAGGCCTTGCGCGAGCCGCTGGAGACCGGCCGCATCACCATTGCGCGGGCCGCGCGGCGCAGCGAATTCCCGGCGCGCTTCCAGCTGGTGGCGGCAATGAATCCGTGCCCGTGCGGCTGGCTCGGATCGGGCCGCGCCTGCCGCTGCTCGCCCGAGCAGGTCAGCCGCTACCAGGCTCGCCTGAGCGGCCCCTTGCTCGATCGCATCGACCTGCACGTGGAAGTGCCTGCCCTGGCGCCGGCCGAACTGCTCGATGCACCTGCCGGCGAGCCGACCGCGCCGGTGCAGGCCCGCTGCAGCGCCGCGCGGGAACGGGCGCTGCGCCGGCAGGGCAAGGGCAACCACGCGCTGCAAGGCGAGGAGATCGACCGCCATGCGCTGCTTTCCAGGGCGGCCGGGGACTTCCTGCGCAATGCGGCCACGCGCCTGGGCTGGAGCGCGCGCGCCACGCATCGCGTGCTGAAGGTCGCGCGCACGATCGCCGACCTGGCCGCCCTGCCTCACGTTGACGTCGTGCATGTGGCCGAGGCCGTGCAGTACCGGCGGGCATTGCCGGCGCTGGACTAGGCGGCGCTGGACTAGCCGCTGCCTACACTAGCCGCATGCACGACAAGGGGAGGCATGATCGCCGGCTGGTGCTGTGGCTCTCGCTCGCCCAGCTGATTACCTGGGGCAGCGTCTTCTACACCTTCGCCCTGCTGCTGGCGCCGGTGGAGCGCGAGCTCGGGCTCACGCGCGCGCAGTCCTCGCTGGCCTTCAGCCTGGCGCTGCTGGCGGAAGGCGTGTTCGCGTATCCGGTGGGGCGCTGGATCGACCGCGGCCACGAGCGCGCGGTGATGACGGGTGGCTCGCTGCTGGTGGCGATCGGGCTCGTTGCGCATGCAAACATTCACTCGGCGGCGGCGTTCTACGCCGTGTGGACGCTGCTTGGTGCGGCGCTGGCGGCGACGCTCTACACACCGGTGTTCGCAATCGTCACGCGCCGCTATCCCGACGATTTTCGCCGGGCGATCATCACCCTGACTTTCCTCGGGGGGCTGGCGAGCACCGTGTTCATTCCGCTGTCGGCCTGGCTGGTCGCAGCCTGCGGCTGGCGCGACGCGCTATGGATCCTGGCGGCGGTGCACCTGCTGGTGTGCGTGCCGCTGCACGCGATCTGCCTGCGCGGCGCGCCCGCGCCGACGCCGGTGCACTCCACCAGCGGCCACTCGCCGGCGACGCTGCTGCGCAGCGCGCCTTATCTCCTGATCACCGTCTTCGTGGTGGGCATGATGGCGATCACGGCGGCCATCCCGCCGCACCTGATCAGCCTCTTGCGCGAAAGCGGCCTGCGCGAGGCCTGGGTGATCGCCATCCCCGCCACCATCGGCGTGATGCAGGTCTTCGGCCGCGTGCTGCTGTTCTTCTTCGAGCATCGCTTCGACCTGCACGTGGCGAATCGCTGGATCCCCCTGCTGATCCCGCTGGCTCTGGCCGCATTGATCGCCGGCGCCGCATCGCCGCTGGCCGGCGTCGCCTTCGTCGTGCTCTACGGGCTGGGCAACGGCATGCTGACCATCGTCAAGGGAACGGCGGTGGCGCAGTACGTGAGCCGCGAGCACGTGGCCTCGCTCAATGGCGCACTCGGACTGCCGCAGGCGGTGGCGCGTGCGATTGCGCCCTTGCTGCTCGGCGTCCTGTGGACGCAGCAGGCGGGCTACCGCTGGGGGCTGGCGCTGTTGCTGGTGGTGGCGATGGTGGCGGCGGCGGCGCTGGTGCTGGCGCAGCGGCGGTCCTTGTTATAGGCCGCGTGGTGGGGTGCGACGCAGGGACGGCGCGTGGGCGGGATGCGCGCGAGCGCATCCCGCCACCAGGCTCAATAAGCGGAAATCCCGCGGCCATGCACCTTCACGATCATCCCGGTTTTCCACGCGGGCTGCGCGTCCTGCTCGAAGCTGCGCACGCTGCCATCGCGCATCTTCACCTGCGTGATCCACAGGTCCTTGGAGCTCACGCGCTTTTGCACCTCGTTGCCGGCATAGCCGCCGGCGACCGCGCCGCCGACCGTGGCCAGCGTCTTGCCGCCGCCCCGGCCGACCTGGTTGCCCAGGAGGCCGCCAGCCGCTGCGCCGGCGACGATGCCCAGCACGCCGCCTTCGCCCTTGCGCCTTTCGTGGCGCACGCCTTCGACCCGGCCGCAGTCGTCGCACACCTGCATCGCTTCGTGCTCGTGCTCGTGCCCGTGCATCTTCTTGGCGATGCCGGGCGGCAGGCCGTGCGGGTTGTCGGCGAGCGCACCGGTGGCGGCGAGTGCGACGAGGGTGGCGGTAACGAGTTTCTTCATGGCTGCTCCTTGCTGTGTCGCCATTAGACGGTCGAGCCAGCCGCCACGCCTACGCAAGGCGCAGCGTTCGTGAACCGCTTCACGGACCGATCACAAGTTCGGTGCAAGCAAACGTTGTAATTGCGCCAGATCGGCGCCCCGGCGCAACGCCTGGTCCTGCAACTGGTCTTCGCCGATGCGGCCGACGTTGAAGTACTGGCTGTCCGGGTGCGCGAGATAGAAGCCGCTGACGCTGGCGGCCGGCGACATGGCCATGCTGTCGGTCAGGTCCATGCCGATGTCCTGCGGCTGCAGCAGCGCGAACAGGTCGCGCTTGGCGCTGTGGTCCGGACACGCCGGGTAACCGGGGGCCGGGCGGATGCCGCGGTACTTCTCGCCGATCAGGTCCTCGTTCGAGAGCTGTTCGTCGGCCGCATAGCCCCACAGGTCCTTGCGCACCCGCTCATGCAGCGCCTCGGCCAGCGCCTCGGCAAGCCGGTCGGCCAGGGCCTTGAGCATGATCGCGGAGTAGTCGTCGTGGTCCGCCAGGAAGTACTGCTCCTTCTTGTCGACGCCGATCCCCGCGGTCACCGCGAACATGCCGGCGTAGTCGTTCGCCACGCCCCTGGGCGCGACGAAGTCGGCGAGGCAGCGGCTGGGACGCACCACGCCGTCGATCACCTGCTTCTCCGCCTGCTGGCGCAGGCCGTACCAGGTCATGACGGTCTCGCTGCGACTTTCGTCGGCATAGAACTGGATGTCGTCGTCGTTGACCGTGTTGGCCGGCCACAGGCCCATCACCGCGCTGGCGGTGATCCAGCGACCCTCGATCAGGCGCTTGAGCATGCGCTGGGCATCGGAGTACACGCGCACCGCCTCGCTGCCCACCACTTCGTCTTTCAGGATGTCCGGGAAGCGCCCGGCCAGGTCCCAGGTCTGGAAGAACGGGCCCCAGTCGATGTAGCGCGCCAGCTCCGCGAGGTCGTAATTGCGGAACACGCGGCGGCCGATGAACTTCGGTCGGGCCGGTGTGTAGCTCGCCCAGGCTATTGGCGTCTTGTTGGCGCGCGCCTTGGCCAGCGGCCACAGCGGCACCTGCTTCTTGTTGGCATGCAGCTCGCGCACCTTGACGTAGTCGGCCTCGACGTCGGCGATGTACTTCGCAGCTTGCTCGGAGAGCAGGCTGGAAGCGACGCTGACGCTGCGCGACGCGTCCGGCACATACACCACCGGCCCTTCGTAATGGGGCGCGATCTTCACCGCCGTGTGCACGCGGCTGGTCGTGGCGCCGCCGATCAGCAGCGGAATCTTCTTGATGCGGAAGTGCTCGTCCTTCTGCATCTCGCTGGCGACGTACTGCATCTCCTCCAGCGAAGGCGTGATCAGCCCCGACAGGCCGACGATGTCCGCGCCTTCGACCTTGGCCCTTGCCAGGATCTCGTGGCACGGGACCATCACGCCCATGTTGACCACCTCGAAGTTGTTGCACTGGAGGACGACGGTGACGATGTTCTTGCCGATGTCGTGCACGTCGCCCTTCACGGTGGCGATCACGATCTTGCCCTTGGCCCGCACGTCGGCGCCGGCGGCTTCCTGCCGCTTCTTCTCTTCCTCGATGTAGGGAATGAGGTGGGCCACCGCCTGCTTCATCACGCGCGCCGACTTCACCACCTGCGGCAGGAACATCTTGCCGGCGCCGAACCGGTCGCCCACGATGTTCATGCCGTCCATGAGCGGCCCTTCGATCACGTGCAGCGGCCGGCCGCCCTTGGCCACGATCTGCTGGTACATCTCCTCGGTGTCGGGGACGATGTGCTCGTTCATGCCGTGCACCAGCGCGTGCGCCAGGCGCTGCTCCACGGGCAGCGCGCGCCATTCGTTCTTCTTGCCTTCGTCCCTGGCCGCGCCCTTGGCCTGTTCGGCGATCTCCACCAGCCGCTCGCCGGCATCGGCACGGCGATTGAGCACCACGTCCTCGACCCGCTCGCGCAGTTCCGGCGCGAGCTCGTCGTACACGCCGACCATGCCGGCGTTGACGATGCCCATGTCCATGCCAGCCTGGATCGCGTGGTACAGGAAGACGGTGTGGATCGCCTCGCGGACCGGGTCGTTGCCGCGGAAGGAGAAGCTCACGTTGGAGACGCCCCCACTGACTTTCGCGCCCGGCAGGTTCTGCTTGATCCACTGCGTCGCCTCGATGAAATCGACGGCGTAGTTGTTGTGCTCCTCGATGCCGGTGGCGATCGCGAAGATGTTCGGGTCGAAGATGATGTCTTCCGGCGGGAAGCCGATCTCGTCCACCAGCAGCCGGTAGGCGCGCGTGCAGATGCTGGTCTTGCGCTGGTAGGTGTCGGCCTGGCCGGTCTCGTCGAAGGCCATCACCACGGCCGCTGCGCCGTAGCGGCGCACCAGCGTGGCCTGGCGGCGGAACTCCGCCTCGCCTTCCTTGAGCGAGATCGAGTTGACGATGCCCTTCCCCTGCAGGCACTGCAGGCCCGCCTCGAGCACCGTCCACTTGGAGCTGTCGACCATCACCGGGATGCGCGCGACCTCGGGCTCAGTCGCGATCACGTTCAGGAAGTGGCGCATCGCCTCCTCGCCTTCGAGGAGATCGGCGTCCATGTTGACGTCGAGCATGTTCGCGCCACCGCGCACCTGCTCTACCGCGACCGCGACGGCACCGGTGAAGTCGCCAC
>NZ_JAQGNQ010000060.1 GCF_028291745.1 Ramlibacter sp.
CACTGCGCGCGGGCCGCTCGGCAAGCCGTGGCGCCGACACGCCGTCCGGGCGGCGGGTGCGCCGCTCGGATGGCGAGTCGGCGCTGTCGCGCGGCGGGCGCGGCGATCCGTAGGAAGAAGACCCGGACGCCGAGGAAGACGAAGACGGGGTGAAGCCAGCCAGTTCGCCGCGGGCAATGGTCTGCTTGATCAGCTTTTCGATATCGACCAGCAGGCGCTCGTCTTTGTCGGAATACACCGAGATGGCGTCGCCGGAGGCGCCGGCGCGGCCGGTGCGGCCGATCCGGTGCACGTAGTCTTCGGCGTTGTACGGCAAATCGTAGTTGATCACGCACGGCAGGTCGGAGATGTCGAGGCCGCGCGCGGCGACGTCGGTCGCCACCAGCACGTCGATCTCGCCTTTTTTGAACGCGTCCAGCGCGGCCATGCGCTCCTGCTGGGTCTTGTCGCCGTGGATGGCGGTGGCCTTGATGCCGCTCTGTTCGAGGTGGCGCGACAGGCGCGAGGCGCCGATCTTGGTGTTCGAGAACACTAAAACCTGCTTCAGCTGGCGCCCGCGGATCAGGAATTCGACCACTTCGACCTTGTTCGACTCGGCCACCTTGTAGACCACCTGGCTGACCTTGTCGGCGGTCTGGTTGCTGCGCGCGACCTCGATCACCACCGGGTCGTTCAGGAAGCTGTTGGCGAGGCGCTTGATCTCGGGCGAGAAGGTGGCCGAGAACAGCAGCGTGGTGCGCTGCTTGGGCAGGTAGGAGAGGATGCGCTGCAAGTCCGGCAGGAAGCCGATATCGAGCATGCGGTCGGCCTCGTCCAGCACCACGTACTCGACCTGGTTCAGCACCGCGTTCTTCGCCTCGATGTGATCGAGCAGCCGGCCCGGCGTGGCGACCAGCACCTCGACCCCGCGCTTGAGTTCGGCGGTTTGCGGCTTCATGTCCATGCCACCGAACACCACGGCGCTGCGCAGGTTGGTGTGCTTGGCATAAAGCTTGACCTGCTGCGCGACCTGGTCGGCCAGTTCGCGCGTAGGCAGCAGCACGAGTGCCCGGACCGGATGGCGCGCTGGCGAAGTCGAGGAGTTCTCGTGTTTCAGCAGGCGCTGCAGCAGCGGCAGCGAGAACGCGGCGGTCTTGCCGGTGCCGGTCTGGGCAGCGCCCATCACGTCCTTGCCGGTCAGCACCACGGGAATGGCCTGCTCCTGGATCGGCGTCATGGACTCGTAGCCCATCTCGGCCACGGCCCGGGCCAAGGGCTCGGCCAGCGAAAGTTTTGAAAAAGCGAGGTCGGACATTAACCGACTATTCTCGCACTACCGCAAAAACCGTGCCTCGGGGCGCATTTGGGCAGCATCGAAAACCCAAGTATCCGGACGCAGAAGACGCAAAAGTTGCGCAGAACGCGCAGAAGAGACAAGCCCTTGGAAGGCATTTTCTGCGTCTTCTGCGAAACCTCTGCGTCTTCTGCGTCCGGTTGCTGGTCGTTCGACAGCCTCAGAGACTGCGCGTGTTGAACGTATCGCACGCCTTCACGGTGCCCTGCTGCAAGCCCGTGGAGAACCACTTCTGGCGTTGCGCGCTGGTGCCGTGGGTGAAGCTTTCGGGGACGACGGCGCGGCCGGCGCTGGCTTGCAGGGCGTCGTCGCCGATCTTTTGCGCCGCGTTCATGGCCTCCTCGATGTCGCCCTGCTCCAGGATGTTGCGGGCCTTCTGCGCATGGTTCGCCCAGACGCCGGCGAAGCAATCCGCCTGCAATTCGACCCGCACGCTCAGCGCATTGGCCTGCGCCTGCGAGGCGCGCGCGCGGGCCTGGTCCACCTTCTGCGTGATGCCCAGTTCCTGCTGCACGTGATGGCCCACCTCGTGCGCGACGACATAGGCCTGCGCAAAATCGCCCGGCGCCCCCAGGCGATTCTTCAGCGTGTCATAGAAGCTCAGGTCGATGTAGACCTTCTGGTCCGCGGGGCAGTAGAAGGGGCCCATCGCCGCCTGGCCCGCGCCGCAGGCCGTGCGCACCGAGCCGCGGAACAGCACCAGCTTCGGATCGTGATAGGTCGCACCGGCCTGCTTGAAGATGTCGGTCCACACGTCCTCGGTATCGGCCAGCACCGTGGAGACGAACTTCGCGGACTGGTCGTTGGCCGGCGGCGCATGCGCGGGCGCCTGCTGCGTGACCGGGGCGCCGCCGCCCCCCGTCAACATCCCGAGCAGCGTGAGCGGATTCACGCCGAGCACCGCGCCGCCGATCAGGGCGATCACGATGGTGCCGATGCCGATGGTGCCGCCGCCGATGCCGAAGCCGCCGCCACCGGAGCGCTCGTCCTCGACGTTCGAAGACTCACGGTTACCTTCCCAACGCATGCCGATCTCCCTGCTGTAGAGTGACCGCATGCTAGCTGTTCCCAATCCGGCCGTCCGTAGTCCCTTGTCCGTTTTGGTGACAGGCTTCGATCCTTTCGGCGGCAGTCCCGTCAATCCCAGCTGGGACGCCGTGCACGCGCTACACGGCCGGGTGATCGCCGGCCACCGCATCGTCGGCGGTGAGATCCCCACCGTGTTCGGCGCTTCGCTGCACCGCCTGCAGGCGCTCATGGAAGAGCACCAGCCGCGGCTGGTGGTCTGCATGGGCCAGGCGGGCGGGCGGCCTGCCATTTCGCTCGAGCGGGTGGCGATCAACATCAACGATGCCCGCATCCCGGACAACGTGGGCGCGCAGCCGATCGACCTGCCCATCGTGCCCGACGGACCCGCCGCCTACTTCACCTCGCTGCCAATCAAGGCCATGCTGCAGACCCTGCTGGATGCGGGCCTGCGCGCCGAGGTCTCGCAAACGGCAGGCACCTTCGTCTGCAACCAGGCCTTCTACGGCCTGATGCACCTGCTGGGCCAGCCGCGCTGGCAGGGGGTGCGCGGTGGCCTCATCCACGTGCCGTGGCTGCCGGAGCAGGGCCAGCCCTCGATGCGCCTGGCCGAAATCGTGCGCGGGCTGGAGCTGGCGATCGGCTGCGCGCTCGCCACGCGCGAGGACATCCGGAAGGAAGCGGGGGCATTGAACTGACGCAACGGCGCCAGCCCGATGCCGACGCCTAGAATCAGGCCGTGCCCATCCTCAACGCCGACCTGCACTGCCACTCCGTGGTTTCCGACGGCACGCTCGAACCCGAGGTGCTTGCGGCACGCGCCGCGGCCAACGGCGTGGAGCTGTGGGCGCTGACCGACCACGACGAGATCGGCGGCCAGCTGCGCGCGGCCGAGGCCGCCCGGTCGTACGGCATGAAGTACCTCACCGGCACCGAGATCTCGGTCACCTTTGCCGGCGAGACGGTGCACATCGTGGGCCTCGGCTTCGATGCCGGCGACCCGCAGATGCTGCGCGGACTGGAACAGACTCGCGGGGGCCGCGGCCCGCGCGCGCACGAGATCGCCGCCGGCCTGGCGCAGGTGGGCATCAAGGACGCCTATCAAGGCGCGCTGCGCTACGTCGGCAATCCGGAACTGATCTCGCGCACGCACTTCGCGCGCTTCCTGGTCGAGAGCGGCGTGTGCCGCGACACCAGCGAGGTGTTCCGCCGCTATCTCACCGAAGGCAAGCCCGGCTACGTGCCGCACCGCTGGGCCTCGCTGAAGCACGCAGTCGCCTGGATCAGCGATGCCGGTGGCATGGCCGTGATCGCCCACCCGGCGCGCTACAAGTTCACCGCCAACGAGGAGTACGCGCTCTTCACCGAATTCAAGGCGCACGGCGGCCGCGGCGTCGAAGTGGTGACGGGCAGCCACAGCGCGGCGGAAGCGCTGCGCTACGGCGAAGCCGCGCGCGAATACGGCCTGGCCGCCTCGCGCGGCAGCGACTTCCACAGCCCGGACGAGAGCCATACCGACCTCGGCCAGCTGCCTTACCTGCCCGGCACCCTGACGCCGGTTTGGGAGCTGCTGGCCGACCGCATCCAGTGACCGGCGGACGACCTGTCCCTCGCCGGCATCGTCATGATCGCGGTCTGCGGCGCCGCCGGCGCCTGGCTCACCGTGCGCGAACGGCGCGCCGCTGACTGACCATGGCCCAATATTTCGAACTCCACCCCGAGAACCCGCAGCCGCGCCTGTTGAGGCAGGCCGTCGCCATCCTGGTTGGCGGCGGTGTGGTGGCGGTGCCCACCGACTCCAGCTATGCGATCGCCTGCCATCTCGACGACAAGGCAGCGGCCGACCGCCTGCGGCAGATCCGCCGGGTCGACGAGAAGTACCACCTCACGCTGCTGTGCCGCGACCTGAGCGACGTGGCCAATTACGCGCGCGTGGACAACAAACAGTACCGCCTGCTCAAGTCGGCGACACCCGGTCCGTTCACCTTCATCCTCGAGGCGACGCGCGAAGTGCCGCGGCGGGTGAGCCATCCGCAGCGCAAGACGATCGGCCTGCGCGTGCCGGACCACAAGGTGCTGCAGGAACTGCTCGCTCTGCATGGCGCCCCGCTGCTGGCGACGACGCTGATCGGCCCGAGCGAAAGCGAGCCGCTGAACGACCCCGACGAGATCCGGCAGCGCTTCCAGAAAGTGCTGGACGCGGTGATCGGCGCCGGCCCCTGCCCCGATCAGCCGACAACGGTCGTCGACCTCACGCCCATGGGCACGGGCGGCGACGCAGTGCTGGTGCGCCAGGGGCGCGGCGAACTCGCGCTGCTGGGGCTCTGAGGGTCCTCTGAGAGAATCGAACGGTGGAATCCAACAACCTGATCCAGACCATCCTGATCTTCGCGCTGCCGGTGCTGTTCGCGATCACGATCCATGAGGCGGCGCACGGCTACGCGGCCCGCCACTTCGGCGACAACACGGCCTATGTGCTGGGGCGGGTGACGCTCAATCCCCTAAAACACATCGATCCGGTCGGCACCATCCTGATGCCGCTGATGCTGTACTTCGCGACCTCGGGTGCCTTCCTCTTCGGCTATGCGAAGCCGGTGCCGGTGAACTTCGGCCAGTTGCGCCATCCCAAGCGCGATAGCGTGTGGGTGGCGCTTGCCGGTCCGGTCTCGAACTTCGTCCAGGCCATCCTGTGGGGGGCGGTCTTCACCCTGCTGGTGGCGGGTGGCGTCAGCGAGCGCTTCTTCCTGGAAATGGCCAAGGCCGGCGTGCTGGTCAACCTGGTGATGTGGGCCTTCAACCTGTTTCCGCTGCCGCCGCTGGATGGCGGCCGCGTGCTGGTCGGCCTGCTGCCGCCTCGGCCTGCCTATGCGCTGGCGCGCATCGAGCCCTGGGGCTTCTACATCGTGATGGCCCTGGTGCTCACGCACGTGGTCAGCAACCTGTGGCTGAGCCCCCTGATCTCGCTGGGCTATCGCCTGGTGGGCTACGTGCTCACTCCCCTCACCTACCTGCTGAATTGAGAGCATGAGCGCCATCGAACGTTACCTGACCGGCATCACCACCACGGGCACGCCGCACCTGGGCAACTACGTGGGCGCCATCCGGCCCGCGGTGCAGGCCAGCCAGCGCGCGGGCACCGAGAACTTCTACTTCCTGGCCGACTATCACGCGCTGATCAAGTGCGACGAGCCGGCCCGCATCCAGCGCTCCACGCTGGAGATCGCCGCGTGCTGGCTGGCCGCGGGCCTGGATCCGCAGGAGGTGTTCTTCTATCGGCAATCGGACATCCCCGAAATCCCCGAGCTGACCTGGCTGCTCACCTGCGTCACGGGCAAGGGCGTGCTCAATCGCGCGCATGCCTACAAGGCCCAGGTCGACAAGAACACGGCCGCGGGCGTGGACCCCGATGCCGACGTCACCGTGGGCCTGTTCATGTACCCGGTGCTGATGGCCGCGGACATCCTGGTGTTCAAGGCGCACAAGATCCCGGTCGGGCGCGACCAGATCCAGCACATCGAGATGGCACGCGACATGGCGCAGAGCTTCAATCATCTCTATGGCGACCATCTCGTGCTGCCCGAGGCGGCGGTCGACGAATCGGTCGCCCTGCTGCCGGGCCTCGACGGCCGCAAGATGAGCAAGAGCTACGACAACGTGATCGGCCTGTTCGCGCCGCGCGAGCAGGTGAGAAAGCAGATCTTCGCGATCGTCACCGACTCGCGCGCGCCGGGCGAGCCCAAGGCGGTCGAGGGCTCCGCGCTCTTCCAGATCTACCAGGCCTTCGCCTCCGCCGACGAGACGCAGAAACTGCGCCAGTCCTTCGCCGAGGGCATTGCCTGGGCCGACGCCAAGCAGCTGCTGTTCGATCGCATCGACAGCGAAGTCGCGCCCATGCGCGAGCGCTACGAGCACCTGGTGCACCATCCCGAGGAACTCGAGACCATCCTGCAGGCGGGCGCGGCCAAGGCGCGCGAGCGCGCGACGCCGCTGCTACGGGACCTGCGCCACGCAGTGGGCCTGCGCAACCTTGCCACGGTGGCAGGGTCCGGCAAGAAGGACAAGACCAAGTCGGCGCTGCCCGGTTTCAAGCAGTACCGCGAGGCCGACGGGATGTTCTACTTCCGGTTCGTCGACGCGCAGGGCCGCACGCTGCTGCAAAGCACCGGCTTCGTCTCGCCCAAGGATGCGGGGCAATGCATCGCCGAGCTCAAGAGCGGCCTTGCCCTGCCGCACGAGAGCGACGCGCAGCTCGCGCCCGGCATCACTGCCGACCAGGTGCTGGCCGCGCTGAAGGCCCTGTCGGACAACGTAAACTAAGTCGTTAACACCGAGGTTTACGACGATGAAGGCGTATCCTTTGCCGCTCGTTCCCTGGAAATACATTTGTCGAATACCATGACCCTGTACGTCATCGACGATCACCCGCTCATGCGCGAGGCGGTCGTGATGCTTTTGCGCCGCATGCGTCCTGGCGCGGAGGTCGTCGAACTGGAGCGCCTCGGCGGCATCGAAGCCGCCGTCAAGCAGCACGGCGCGCCCGATCTGATCACGCTCGACCTCAAGCTGCCGGACACCACCGGCACCTCGGGCGTGCATGAACTCAAGAAGCTGTTCCCGGAAACGCCGCTGGCGGTGCTCTCCGCATCCCCCTCCGCCGACGCGGAGGAAGCCTGCATCGAGGCCGGGGCCGACATCTACATCGAGAAGTCCTCGGGCGGCCAGGAGATCGGCAACGCGCTGCGCGCGCTGCTGTCCGCCGACGGCCAGTTCGAGGAACTCGCGCCCACCGACAACAAGCTGTCCAAGCGCCAGAAGCAGCTGATCGTCATGCTCGATCGCGGCCTCTCCAACCGCGAGATCGCCGACGAACTCGGGATCAGCGAGCACACCGTGAAGGTGCACCTCTGGCGCCTGTTCCGGCGCCTGGGCGTCAAGAGCCGCACCCAGACCATCCACTTCGCGCGCGTGCACGGCCTGCTGGGCGCGTGATCGTTCCCGGCCAGGGCCTGTGAACTAGAACAGGTGGCCGGCCTCGCCGGCTGCGCGCGCCACGGCGGAGGCCGTGCGTTCCGCCGCCGCGCGCGGATCGGTCGGCAACAGCATCAGCCGGAAGACGGTGCCCTTGCCTACGCGCGAGCGCAGCGTGAGCGAGTGGCCCAGGATGTGCGTGAGGCGCGAGACGATGTAGAGGCCCAGGCCGAAGCCGTCGGAGGTGCCGGCGTGGCTCGGCACCTTGTAGAACTCGCGGAAGATCTCCCGCTGGTGCACCGGCGCGATGCCCGCGCCCGTGTCCCAGATCTCCACGCGCAGGCCCTTGCGGGTTGCGCGCGAGGCGACCAGGATGCCCCCGTGCTGCGTGTACTTCACGGCATTGGAGATCAGGTTGCCGAGGATGCGTTGCAGCAGGATGTGGTCCGACACCGTGGAGCCCGGGCACACGTGCAGCCGGAATTGCAGGCCCTTGGCCTGGGCGAGCGGGCGGTACTGCAGTTCCAGGTCGCGCAGCAGCTTGCCCACGTTGACGGTCTCGATGTTCAGGCGCACCTTGCCGGCATCGAGCCGCGCCAGGTCGAACAGCGAATCGAACAGCTGATTCACCGCCTTGGTGGACTCCACGATCTTGGGCGCCAGTTCGTGCACCAGCTCCGGCTCGGTGCCGAGCCAGTCGGCGTACAGCCCCAGGGCGTGCACCGGCTGGCGGATGTCGTGGGCAGCGCTGGCCAGGAAGCGGTTCTTGATCTCCACGGCCTCGAGCGCGGCCTGCGTCTGGCGCGTCAGCGATTCGATCAGCTGCGTGTTGCGGTACTGCAGCTCGAAATTGCGGCGGTGCGTGTCGTGCAGCACTTGCCCCGCGTGCCTCAGCACGACCCAGAACACCAGCAGCAGTCCGAGCAGGAACCAGTGGTAGATGGGGCCCTGCAGGCGCAACTCGATCACCATGCGCCAGGCCAGCACCGCCAGCGCGGTCGCGGCCAGGGTGTTGAGGTAGGCGCGCATGGTCGCCAGACTCGTCGACAAGGTGTTGATCGAGAACATCGCCACGCCGGCCAGCGACAGCCAGCAGATGAACTGGTCCGAGAGCGAAGAGCGATCGAAGTACAACAGCGTCGTGCCGCCCCAGAGCAGCGCCGACAGCGGCCACACGAGGCGGTAGCGGCGGAAGAAGGCCACGTGTTCGTCAGCGCCTTCGTGCAGCACCTCGCGGTCGTAGCGCCGCAGGATCCACACGCGCCAGCCGGCCACTGCCAGCACCGCCAGCACCCAGGCGGCCAGCCAGACCGGCGAGACGTCGTCGTACAGGAGGCCGACGAAGATCGCCACCAGGATCAGGCCCACCCATTGGGTATCGCGCTGCGTCCGCATCAGGCTGCGAACCAGTTCTCCCTCGACCCAGTGCGCCTCGGCCGATGTCGTCGGCCCCGGGCCCGTCTCCAGATTCATGCCAGCGAGTGTAGTGGGGGCATGTCAACACCTTCCGCGATGGCCCGATCGGAGGAAGGACCTCGCCGACATAGCTAGAGGCGTCGTCCTACAAACCGCACTCATGATTGCACACAGACTCTGCCGTTGCGTTGACCCACGCCCCAGCAACCGGCACAGCGCAAACCTGGACACCTGGCGCTGCCCCAGTTGTTCACAGACCAACCTAGAGAGGACACCATGGATTCCCAAAGCGCCCACGACACCGACAACATGAAGACCGCCGCGACCAAGAAGTCCCTGCGCGGTTTTGCTGCGATGGACCCGCAGCGCCAGCGTGAAATCGCCAGCCTGGGCGGCCGGGCGGCCCACCAGAGCGGTCACGCCCACGAATTCACCAGCGAAGAAGCGCGCGCCGCCGGCAAGAAGCGCCACGCCCGCTCCGGCGAGAGCGACGCCCCCCGCGCCTGAGGCTGCCGGGCGCACGCCCCGCGCGGCGGTCGGGCCACCGCACCGACAGTCCCCGCGCGCAGCGGATCCCGGGATGGTCTGCATGCCATCCCTCCAGGGTCCCGCGGCCATGCCCCGCAACCCACCCAAAACGCCGGCCGAGGCTCACCCCTCGCCGGCGTTTCGCTTTGTGCCGGCTTAGGGGTGACTGCCTACAGGACTGCCGGGGTGCGTCCGACAAGGCGTTCCCCGCCACATTCGCACACTGCACGAAACATTCGCACGCAACTCAATGGCAGATACCAAGGGCATGGCCAGGACGTCCACGCGCTCGCTGTGGCAGGGCGCCATCACGTTCGGGCTGGTCCACATCCCGATCGGCCTCTACTCGGCGACCGAGGAGAGCGACGTCGACTTCGACTGGCTCGACCGCCGCACGATGGATCCGGTGGGCTACAAGCGCGTGAACAAGCGCACCGGCGAGGACGTGACCGAGCTGCTGCGCCGCAGCCTGCGCGGGGCCGCGCCCGCCGCGCCAGCGCCACCCCGCAAGACCGCGGCCAAGGCCAGCGCGTCGGCCGCCAGGAAATCCCCGGCCAGCGCCAAGCGCGCCGCGGCCCCAGCCGGGACTGCCGCCAAGTCGGCCAGCGGCAGCCGCGCCCGACGCGCGGCCTGAACCGGAAGCCGAGCCATGGACAACACCACCTACCTCGCCGGCTGCCTTTCTGCCGCACTGCTGGTCATCGGCGTTCTCAGCTGGCTGCTGGCGCGCTACCGCAGGCGCAATGACGAGCGCCGCGTGCAGGCGCAGGAACTGCTGCAGTCCTTGCAACGCTATTCCGAATGGGTCTGCGCGCAGCGGCTCGCCGCGGTGTTCCAGGGCGAAGGAGCGGAAGCGGCCGCCGCCCTCGACCGGGCCTGCACCATTCGCCAGGCCTGCTTTTCCGAGCTGTCCGGCGACATGGCCGAACTGCTGGCGGTGCACAACCGCCTGATCAACTTCCTGGGCACCCAGCAGGCGCTGTGGCTGCGCGACCCGGAACACTGGCTGGAGTCCGAGCACGACAAGCGTTTCATGGCGCTCTGGCGGCAGCACCGCTCCACCTTGCAGGCGCTGCTGGACAAGCTGGAGAAGGCGGCCAGCGTGCGCATCCGACCCGCGACGACGCCGCGCCGGGGTCAGTCCACCTACGCATGAAATCACGCAGCGCGAGCCCCAGGCGACTCCGCTGCCGGCGGGCTGAGCTTAGGATGGCGGCCCGGCCCCATCCATGAAACGCAGCACCCGACTCTTCGCCGCTGCCGCCATCGCGGCCGTGCTGCTGCTCGCGCTGTCGCTCTACCTGCACTCCTGGGGCGGCCCCGCGCTGGTGGCCGTGGCCGCGGGCGGTTACGCCTGGTACCGCACGCAGGTGGCGCGCGGGCAGTCCGGCGACCACTTCTTCAACGATCTCGGCGAGGAGACGCGGCTCACCGGCTTCCAGGGCGGCTCGCCCAGCGAGATGCCGTCCGACCGGCCGCTTCCCGGCGAGAAGCCACCGCCGGCCTGAAGCTCTCGGCGCGCCCGAAGCCAGGGCCTCCGCGACTTCCTTCACGCCCGGGCCCGTTGCTCGGGATGAGCGGCGGCGGCCCGACGGCCGAGCGGCCTTGGCAAGCACCTTCGTTCCGGCGATACTTCTTGAAACAGGTTTCAGAAAGACGCGGGAATAAGCGCACTGGAATCGCCGGCTCGCCGGTACCGGATTCGAAGGGGTGGTTGGGGAAAAGAGTAGTTCCGGGTGTCGTTGGGTTGGACCTTGATGCAAGCAAGGTCCACTGGGGAAGCCCCGCGCAAGCGGGGCTTTTTTTTTGCCTGCTCGCTTCTGCCGGACCGAAACTAGTTGTAATTTCTCTCGCAAACAGGGAATAATCGGCAAAAACCCGCCGGGAGATTCAACAATGCGATTGACTGTTTGCAATTGTCGCGCAGAGAACTACCAGCGCGCGCAGCGAAAATGGTGGATGCGGCCGCTGTGGAGCCGCCGCCTTTACCACTGCCGGGCTTGCGGCGAGATGCTGTTCATCCCGCCCACCGAGGTCTTGTTCCGGCGGGCCGAGGAAAAAGCCGTGCACCTGGGCAACGACACGCCGGCGACGGCGGCGGGTTGAAGCAGGCCCGATCCGACTACGCTGAGATCGCTGCCAGGCGCCCTCAGATCGCTCCCGCGGCACGCAAGGCCGCAATCGCCGCGTCGTCCCGGCCCAGCTCACGCAGGATCGCTTCGGAGTGCTGGCCCACGGCCGGCACCGCCTCCATGCGGTACTCGAAGTCGCTGTGCGCGCCCGGCGGCAACAAGGCCTGCACCGGCCCCTGGGGCGTATCGACACTGCGGTAGCGCTCGCGGGCCTGCAGTTGCGGATGCGACCACATGTCGCCCACCGTATTCACGTGCGCATTGGCGATCCGGGCCTCTTCGAGACGCGCGATCACCTGCGCGGCGCTCAGCGGCTGGAAGGCCGTGAGGATCAGTGCCCTGAGTGCTTCGCGGTGTTCGCTGCGCCCGGCGTTGGTAGCGAAGCGCGCATCGCTGGCCAGCGCCGGCTGCAGCAGCACCTTCTCGCAAAACACCTTCCACTCGCGTTCGTTCTGCAATCCGAGCATCACCGTGCGGCCGTCGCCCGCCTCGAACGGACCATAGGGATAGATCGTCGCGTGCGCGGCGCCACTGCGCTGCGGCGGCGGCGCACCCTCGTAGGCGTAGTACATCGGAAATCCCATCCACTCGCCCAGCGCCTCCAGCATCGAAACATCGATGTGCGAGCCGCGGCCCGTGCGCTGCCGCTGCAGCAGTGCGGCCAGGATATTGCTGTACGCGTACATGCCCGCGGCGATATCTGCGATGGAATTGCCGGACTTGCACGGCTCCTGCGCCGTGCCGGTGACGGACAGGAATCCGGCCTCGCTCTGGATCAGGAGGTCGTACGCCTTCTTGTCGCGGTAAGGGCCGTCGTTGCCATAGCCCGAGATGTCGCACACCACCAGGCGCGGGTGGGTCTCGCGCAATTGCTCGTACGCGAGTCCCATGCGCTCGGCGGCGCCGGGCGCGAGGTTCTGCACCAGCACGTCGGCCCCTGCCAGCAAGTCCGACAGGACCTGCAGTGCCTGCGCTTGCTTCAGGTCCAGCGTGAGGCTTTCCTTGGAGCGGTTCACCCACACGAAATGCGAAGACTGGCCCTTCACGCGCTGGTCGTAGTCACGCGCGAAGTCGCCGCCGCCCGGCCGCTCCACCTTGATCACGCGTGCGCCGAGGTCCGCCAACTGGCGCGTGCAGAACGGAGCGGCAATCGCGTGTTCCAGCGAAACGACGGTGATGCCGTCCAGGGGCCGCGGCATCAGGAACTCGCGGGCAAGCCGAGCAGGGGCCCGGCGACGTGCGAGTAGATCGGCGTGGTCGAGATCGCCGCCACCTGGCATGCCTCCGGCGCGGTGATCGTGATGTTCACCGCGGCAGCGACTTGCATTTGAGACGCAGCGCCGCGGCGCATCGGCGGTGCTGCTCGCAGGCCGGTTGCAGTTCGTGCCGGTCCACGGCGCGCCTGTCGTTCGTCTGCTGCCACAGCGCGTGCACGAGTTCCGTATGCGCGATCAGGAGCGCGACGAATTGCACCGAGAGCGTGGGCAGGGCGGCGGCGTAGCGGCGCACCGCCTCGATACCCTCGCTGACGGCGCGGTACTGCTCCATGTCGGGCCAGGCGGCAAGCAGGAGATCGACCTCCTGCTCGTAGGATTCGACGGCGGCGACCAGTTGGAAGGCGATCGCGTCAAGCTGGGGTTGATCGTGTGCGGACATGGAGATTGTGAAAGCGGGCCCTGAATGACCGAAGCTGCGTCCCGTTGTTTCGCAATTGTGAAGCCTCGGACCGTTCCGCGCAGGGGTCCGCGCACAAATCCACGCATACGAACGGCGTGTTGGCATGCCAACGATCCGATCGCTGCTGCAATGTCCGGATTCGCACATTGCAGCCGGCGCGCAGCGCGCCGCATTGCCATGCAGGCGCTCAATCGAGCGTAAGGTTGATTGAGCGAATCAACTTGCCGTAGTCGGCATGTTCGCGCGCCAGGTAGGCAGCGAATTCCGTGGGCGTGCTGCCGACCACCACCGCGCCCTGCGACATCAACTTGTCGCGCAGATCCGGCGCGGCGAGTGCCCGCACCACCTCGCGCTGCAGGCGCGCGACGATTTCCGGCGGCGTGTGCGCCGGCGCCAGCAGCCCGCTCCAGGAGTTGACCTCCACGCCGGGGAAGCCCGCCTCGGCCATCGTGGGCACGTCGGGCAATTGCGGCAGGCGCTGCGGTGCGGCGACGGCCAGCGCGCGCAGCCGGCCCGAGGTGAAATAGGGCACCGAGGACAGCGAGGTCATGAAGCCCATCGAGATCTGGCCGCCAATGAGGTCGCTCAGGGCCGGCGCGGCTCCCTTGTAGGGAATGTGGATCAGCTTGATGGCCGCCTTCTGCTGCAGCAGTTCGCCGGCCAGGTGCTGCGAGCCGCCCGGGCCGGAGGACGAGAAACTCAGTTTGCCGGGCTGCTGCTTCGCTGCCGCAACCAGTTCCGCGAGCGTCTTGTACGAGTCGGGCCGGACCGCGAGGATGCACGGCGCGGACATCACCTGGCTGATCGGTTCGAAGCTTTTCTGCACGTCGTACTTCAGGCCCTTGTACAGGTGGCCGTTGATCGCGATCGGCGCCGCCGCCATCAACAGCGTATAGCCGTCCGGCGCGGCCGCAGCGACGATCTCGGACGCCAGGTTCGAACCCGCACCCGGCCGGTTCTCCACGATGAAGGGCTGCCCCCAGGCCGCCTGCAGCTTGGCGCCGACGAGCCGCGCTGCGAGGTCCGTCGGGCCGCCGGCGCTGAAGCCGACCACGATCTTCACCGGCGCGTTGGGATACTCAGATGCCTGCGCCGCGGCGCGCGTGATCCAGCCGCCGCCCAGCAGCGCCGCGCTTGCGGCCAGGGCCTGTCTCCGGTTGCACTCCATCTTGTCTCCTTGCCAGGGCTTCAGGTGCCCCGGGCTGCGCGTTGCGAAAAGCTGCGGCCGAACACGCCTTCGGCGATCCGGTTCTTGAGGATCTCGATGGACCCGCCGGCAATCATCCAGCCGCGCGTGCGGCGCACGCAGTACTCCACCAGGCTGTCCTGGCTATAGCCGGTGGCGCCCATCGCCTGCAGCGCGTCATTGGCAACCTCGAAGCCGGCGAGGTTGCACGCGAGCTTGGCCATGGCACTGGCTTGCGGATCGGGCAGGCCCTGGTCGGTTTCAACGGCGGCCTTGTACAGCAGCAGTTGCGCCGACTCCAGCTTCAATGCCATCTCGGCGAACTTCCATTGCAGGCCCTGGAACTCGCACAGGGCCCGGCCGAACTGCTTGCGCAGCAGCACGTGCTCGCGTGCCAGGTTGAAGGCAAGCCGGCCGAGTGCCAGCGAGCGCGCCGCATTGCCCAGGCGCTCCACGTTGAAGCCCGCCATCTGCTTCTTGAAGCCGCCCGCACCCAGCAGCACGTTGCCGGCGGGAATGCGGCAGCCCTCGAAATAAAGCGGGCACCACTGCTCGCCGCTCATGAAAGCCGATGGCGCGCCGATGCGAAAGCCCGGCGTGCCGCGTTCGACCAGCACCGAGCCGATGCCGTTCAGGCCGGGCCCGAAGCGCACGTACACGAGGAACAGCGAGGCATGCGGGCTGTGGGTGGAAAACACCTTGCTGCCAGCGAGCACGAAAGCGTCGCCATCGGCCTTTGCGGAGGTGGTGAGCTCGGTCACCGCGGAGCCGGCTTCGGGTTCGCTCATGCCCAGCGAGATCACCTGCTCGCCACTGAGCAGGCCAGGCAGCCAGCGCGCCTTCTGCGCCGCGCTTGCATATTCGACGAAGGTGCGGATCGGCCCGAAGTTGCCGGCCTGCACGACGTCCGCGCTCTTGGGGCAGGCCAGCGCCACCTCCTGGATGGCGAGCACCGCGTGCAGCAGCGAGCCGCCCTGCCCGCCGTCTTCCTCCGCGAACGGGATTCCCAGCAGGCCCTGGCCGGCCAGCAGGCGGGCGATGTCGGCCGGATACTCCGGCGAATGGGCGCGCTGCAAGGCACCGGGCGCAAGCCGGTCGCGTGCGAAGCGCCGCACGGATTCGGCAAAGGCCGCGTGTTCCTCGGAAAGACGGAAGTCCATGCTGTGCTGCACTGCGAAAGCAGCGAGCTTCCGCGTTTCCGGCCGCGGCCTGGGCTATCGTTATCCCTGAAAGGGCCGCCATGATCGTCGACGAACTTGCCCGTTACGCTGTCTTCGAGGCCAGGCGCCCCCTACCGCCGGAAGTGGCGCACCACGCCAAACGCGCCGTGGTCGACTGGTTCGCGGCGCTCTTTCCGGGCATCGCTGCGGCGCCCGGCCCGCAATTGATGAAGGCGCATGCGGGGGAGCTCGGTCATGGTCGCTCCAGCCTGCCCGGTCAGCGCACGCATGCCTTCCCCGGCACGGCCGCGTGGATCAACGGCAGCATCTCGCACGCGGTGGAATTCGACGACATCTTCCGCGACGCCGTCTACCACCCGGGCTGCCCCACGATCGCCGCGGCACTGGCAGTTGCCGAGGACCGCGTCGCCAGCGGTGCCGACCTGCTGAAAGCGATCACCATCGGCTACGAAATCTCCACGCGCATCGGCGCCGCCGTGCAGCCTTCGCACTATCGCTTCTTCCACACGACCGGCACGGTGGGCTGCTTCGGCAGCGCCGCGGCGGCCGCGGCACTCGCCGCCCCCGGTGAAGCGCAAGCGATGCGGCATGCGCTGGCCACCGCGGCCTCCATGGCGGCGGGCCTGCAACAAGCCTTCCGCTCGGACGCGATGACCAAGGCCCTGCATGCGGGCCACGCCGCCTGGGTGGGCGTCAGCGCGGGCGTCGGCGCTGCAGCCGGACTCACCGGCGCGCCCGACGTGCTGGAAGGCGAGGCCGGATTCGGCGCCGCGCTCGCTTGCGATCCCCAGTGGGCGCGCGCAACCGAGGGCCTGGGCAGCCGCTACAACATCATGGCGATCACGCAGAAGAATCACGCGTGCTGTGGCCACACCTTCGCGGCGATCGACGCCATGCTGGAACTGCGCGCGCAGCACGCGATCGATGCAGCGCAGGTGGAGCAGATCGAGGTGGCCACCTATCGCGCAGCGTTGGACGTGGCGGGCAATCCCGAGCCGCGCACCGTCTTCGAGGCGAAGTTCAGCCTGCCTTACGTCGTGTGCCGCGCCCTGCTCTCCGGCGCGGTGCGGCTGGGCGCTTTCGAGCCGGCCCAACTCGCCGATCCCACGGCACGCGCGCTCATGCGCAAGGTGCGGCTGGTGGCCGACCCGCAGCTGAGTGCCGGCTTCCCGGGCATGCGCGCCGCCCGCGTCACCCTCACCCTGCGCGACGGCCGCGTGCTGCAGCACTTCGCACCCTATCGCAAAGGCGACCCGGAGGCGCCGCTTTCGGACGCCGAACTCGATGACAAGTTCGCGGAACTCGCCGGCCCGGTGATCGGCAGCGAGGCCGCCGCCACCTTGCTGCGCAGCCTGTGGGCGCTCGAGCGCCTGCCGCTCGGCGCCCTTCACCTGCAGGAACTTTGACGCCATGGCCGACTTCCGCATCGCCGTGCTCGACGACTACCAGCACGTCGCGCTCACCCTCGCCGATTGGTCGCCGGTGCAGGCGCAAGCGGAGGTCGTCGTCTTCGATCGCCACCTGAGCGAAGACGAAGCGGCGAAGCAGCTGCACGGCTTCGACGCCCTGTGCCTGATGCGCGAACGCATGGCGATGCCGCGCCGGCTGCTAGAGCGGCTGCGGCGCCTGAAGCTGATCTGCATCACCGGCGGCAAACACCGCACCCTGGACGAAGACGCTGTGCGCGAACGTGGCATCAAGCTGCTCGCCGCCAGCGGCTCGGAGACGGGAGCGAGCGCCACCAGCGAGCTGGCCTGGGGCCTGATCCTCGCGTGGATGCGGCGGATCCCGCAAGAAGCGCAGGCGATGCGCGAGGGCGGCTGGCAGACGCAGTGCGGCAGCGTGCTGCGCGGCAAGACGCTGGGGCTGGTCGGCCTGGGCAAGCTGGGACGGCAGATGGTGCCGGTGGCCCAGGCCTTCGGCATGCAGGTGCGCGCCTGGAGCCAGAACCTCACCCCCGAGGCGGCGGCAGCGGCCGGTGCGCAGTACACGTCCAAGGAAGACCTGTTCATCATCAGCGACATCGTCAGCCTGCACCTGGTGCTGGGCGAGCGCAGCCGCGGCATCGTCACGCGCGCCGACCTCGCACGCATGCGGCCGCACGCCTTGCTGGTCAACACGGCGCGCGCCGGCCTGGTGGACCAGGACGCGCTGTACGAGGCCCTGGCGCAAGGCCGCATCGGCGGCGCCGCGCTGGACGTCTTCGACGAGGAGCCGCTGCCGCCCGACGACCGCTTGCGCACGCTGGACAAGGTCGTGCTCACCCCGCACCTGGGCTATGCCGCCCGGGAACAGATGCGCGGCTACCAGCAGAACACGGTGCGCCACCTCGTGGATTACCTGGCCGGCGCACGCTGACGCGCAGACTTTCACGCTATTGCGGCCCACCGTGCCGCGCGGGCGGCGGAAATACAGGGGCTCGTCGATAATTGGGTTCCCAAGCAATTCGAACCGTCACCATGCCGACCCGTTCCGAGCAGGTGCGCGAATCCTTCGTCGCCCTGATGTCCCAGACCACGCGCCAATGGCGCCGGGTGCTGGATGAAGCGCTGCAGCCGCTCGGGCTGACCCAGGCCACCTGGCTGGCGCTGCTGCACATCGCCCGCGCGCCGCAGCCGCCGCGGCAGAAGGACCTGGCCGCTTCCCTGGTGCTGGACACCTCCTCGCTGGTGCGCGTGCTCGATGCGCTGCAGGTGGCCGGCTACATCGAGCGCCTGGAGCACACCGACCGCCGTGCCAAGACCATCCACCTCACCGCCTTCGGGCAGGAGACGGTGGCGCAGGTGGAACAGGTGGCACGCGCGACCCGGCGGCGCCTGCTGGCGGGCATCCCGCAGGCCGACCTGGAGACGGCCCATGCGGTGGTGAGCCGCATCGCGCAGGCCCTGGAAGAAACGCTGCGCGCCGGCGACAGCGACGAGGGGCGCGCCGGATGACCAACACCCGCCAGACCCTGGCCCCGCCCATGTGGCTGCTGGTGCTGATCACCATCAGCGGCACGATGGCCATGCACATGTTCGTGCCGGCGCTGCCCGATGCGGCGCGCGCCCTGGGCAGCACCACCGGCCAGATGCAGATGGCCATCAGCATCTACATCATCGGCCTGGCCGCCGGCCAGCTTTGCTACGGCCCCTTGTCCGATGCGCTCGGTCGGCGGCCCCTGCTCATGACGGGCCTGGCGCTCTACACCGCCGGCGGCGTCGCGGCAGCCTGCGCGCCCAACCTGGGAATGCTGCTGGGCGCGCGCCTGGTGCAGGCGCTCGGTGGCTGCGCCGGCCTGGCGCTCGGGCGCGCCATCGTGCGCGACACCACGAGCAGCGAGTCGGCGATCCGCGAACTTGCGTTGCTGAACCTGATGATCATGATCGGCCCCGGCCTGGCCCCGGTGGTCGGCGGCGCCGTCTCCGCCGCCGCGGGCTGGCGCGCGATCTTCGTGCTGCTGGCCATCGCTGGCGCGGCCACGCTCGTGTTCACCTGGCGGCTGTTGCCGGAGACGGCGCGACCAAGCGGGCGCCTCGGCATGCAGACCCTGGTGGGCGACTACCGCGCGCTCCTGTCCTCGCCGCGCTTCGTCGGCTTCGCCTTGGGCGGCGGCTCGGCGACCACCTGCGTGTACGCCTTCCTCTCGGCCGCGCCCTTCATCTTCATCAACCAACTGCACGAACCGGTGCATCGCGTCGGCATGTACTCGGGCCTGATGGTGCTGGGCATGGCGGCGGGCAATGGCCTGACCAGCATGCTGGCGCGGCGGGTCGCGGCGGCGCGCCTGCTGCGGGTGGGCAACACCCTGAGCCTGGCCAGCGGCCTCGTGCTGCTGGCGATCGTGCTGACCGGCCACCTCACGCTGCTGACCACCCTGGGCGTGATGCTGTTCTTCACCTGCGGCTGCGGCATGACCAGCCCTTCGGCGCTGGCGAAGGCCGTGAGCGTGAATCCGCGGCTGACGGGATCGGCCGCCGGTCTCTATGGCTGCACGCAGATGACCATCGGCGCGATCTGCACCGCGGCCGCCGCCAGTGGCCGCGACCCGGCCCTGTCCGCGACCATCGTCATGGTCGTGGCGACCGCGCTGGCGCAGCTTGCCTTCACGGTCGCACTGGCCAGCGAGCGCCGGCTGGAGCGAGAGCAAGCTGAACGCGCGAGCTGAATCGCGCCACTCACAGCACCATAGACCACAGCGCGCATCCCGCAGCGGCCAGCACCGTGAGGGTGGCGATGGCCAGCAGCCCCTGGCCCGGCGCCGCGGGCGCGGCGCTGGCAAGTTGCCGGTGCCGCAGCACGCTGGCACCGGTCAGCAACAGCGCGAAGCCGGCGAGCAGGCCGCCGGCCAGCATCAGCGGCCGCGCCTGGCTGGCGATGCCGGTGCGCGCGACGAGAATGGCGTTGACTGTCATGGCCAGGGCGGTGCGCCGCCAGGCGAGCGCGGTGCGTTCGGGCTGCAGGCCGGGGTCGCGCGGCTGGTAATCCGGCTCGCGCCCTTCCTGCTGCCAGGCCATGGATTCTCCAAAGACAAAAGATTTTCCGGAATGTATCGCGGCCAGCGCCGTTTGTTCAGGCCGGCAAGGGCACCGTGAGCGGATCGTACGAATACAGCCAGCCGGCGCGGCTCTTCGTCAGGTCCTTCTGCAGGAAGGCGGCGCGCATCTCG
>NZ_JAQGNQ010000070.1 GCF_028291745.1 Ramlibacter sp.
CGGGCCTCTTTCAGCGGCCTCGCACCGAAGAAAGCTACTACCGAAAACGAAAGCGCGCCCAAGACGAGCTCGCTGCGGTCCAGCCGTCTCTCATTTCATGAAAGAACATTCCGGACAGCAGTGGGTCGAGCCCGGGATGACATCCGAACAGCCCCGGATGACATCCACAAAGAAAAAGGCCCGCGACAGCGGGCCTTTTCATGAGTGCGGGAAATCGCCTCAGGCGTGCTGCGCCGAGCGCAGCCGCAGCGAGAACTGCCGCAGCGCTTCGATGCCGCTTTCCTCGGCGCGTCGGCACCAGGCTTGCAGGTCCACCGCCAGTTGCTCGCGCGACTGGTTGGTGTTCATCCACATCTGGCGCAGCTCTTCGCGCATGCTCACCATCTTGTCGAGCACCGGATGCGCCTCGCGCACCTGCTGCACGTGCGGGCGCACGGCCGCCGGGATCTTGTCGTCGTCGCGGTGCAGCCAGCGCTTGGCCGCCTTGAGCATCGCCGAGTCCTGGCCCTTGGCCTTGAGCTGCGCGATCTCCGCCTGGCAGGTGCGACGCATTTCGCGGGCATAGCCGGCCATGACTTCGTAGCGATTGGCGATCACCGCCTCCAGCGTCTTCTCGTCGGCCACCGGCTTGATGCTGCCCAGGCGCAGCTTCGGCGGCACCTTCTTGACCTTGGCGAGGCCGACCTTCTGCATCAGGCTGATGTAGAGCCAGCCGATGTCGAACTCGTAGGGCTTCACCGCGAATTTCGCCGAGGTGGGGTAGGTGTGGTGGTTGTTGTGCAGCTCTTCGCCGCCGATCAGCACGCCCCAGGGGGAGATGTTGGTGCTGGCGTCCGGCGCCTCGAAGTTGCGGTAACCCCAGTAGTGGGCGATGCCGTTGATCACGCCGGCGGCGGTGACGGGGATCCACGCCATCTGCACGGCCCACACGGCCAGGCCGGCGGCGCCGAACAGGGCGACGTTGATGATCAACATCAGGCCCACGCCCTGCCAGCTGTAGCGGGTGTACAGGTTGCGCTCGATCCAGTCGTTGGGCGTGCCGTGGCCGAACTTGGCGATCGTCTCGAGGTTCTTGGCCTCGGTGCGATAAAGCTCCGAGCCCTTCCAGAACACGGTGTCGATGCCGCGCGTCTGCGGGCTGTGCGGATCGTCGACCGTCTCGCACTTGGCGTGGTGCTTGCGGTGGATGGCGACCCATTCCTTGGTCACCATGCCCGTGCCCAGCCACAGCCAGAAACGGAAGAAGTGCGACGGGATGGCGTGCAGATCCATGGCCCGATGAGCCTGCGTGCGGTGCAGGAAGATGGTCACGCCGGCGATCGTGATGTGCGTGGTCAGCAGCGTATACAGGACGATCTGCCACCAGGACAGATTCCAGAAGCCGTTGGCGAGCCAGTCAATCGCTGCGTTCAGCACGGCCCAGTCGGGAAGCAACATGGAGTGTGGTTCTCTTTCTCGTGGAGGTACCCGCAGGATCTCCTGCGTTACGAATTGGACGGATTCTAGGGCCGTCAGTTCATTCCTACATGAACACTTGAGGTCAGTATGCGCTCAGCCTTGGACTTTTTCCCACACTGCGGCGTAAAAACCGTCCGTGCCATGCCGATGCGGCCACAGCCGCAGGTCCTGTCCGCCTTCACTGCACAGCTTTGCGGCGTCGGCGACCTTGGCATTTTCCAGCAGTTCCTGCACCTGGATGCCGCGAAAATCGGGGTGAGCGGCGCTGAATGCCGCGGCGATGTCCTCGTTCTCCGCCCGCAGCAGGCTGCACGTTGCATAGACGATGCGCCCGCCGGGCTTGAGCAGCCGGGCCGCGCTTTCGAGAATGGCGGACTGCTTGGTCGTCAGCTCCGCCAAAGCTTGGGGGGATTGGCGCCACTTCAAGTCGGGATTGCGGCGCAGCGTGCCCAGGCCCGAGCAGGGAGCGTCGACGATCACGCGGTCGATCTTGCCGGCCAGCCGCTTGATGCGCTCGTCGCGCTCGTGCGCGATGGCCGCCGGATGCACGTTCGAGAGCTTGCTGCGCGCCAGCCGCGGCTTCAGATTGTCCAGCCGATGGGCCGAGACGTCGAAGGCATACAGGCGCCCGGTGTTGCGCATGGCCGCACCCAGGGCCAGCGTCTTGCCGCCGGCACCCGCGCAGAAATCGACCACCATCTGGCCGCGGCGGGCATCGGTGATCAAGGCCAGCAGCTGCGAGCCTTCGTCCTGCACTTCCACCGCACCACGGGCAAAAGCGTCGAGCTTCGTGAGCGCGGGTTTGCCGTCGATGCGCAGGCCCCAAGGGGAATAAGGGGTCGGCCTGGCGGCGATGCCGGCCAGCTTGAGTTCCTTCTGCACGTCTTCGCGCTTATCGTTCAAGGCATTGACCCGCAGGTCGAGCGGCGCGGGCTGGTTGAGCGCGTCCACCAGCGGCCAGAAGTCTTCGCCCAGTTGCGCGCGCAACGGTTCGGCCAGCCACTCCGGCAGGTTGTGGCGATGGCGGTCGATCAGCGTGGCAGGCTTGACCGCATCGCACTGGTCCAGCCAGGCCTTCTCCTGCTCGTTGAGCTCGCTTTTCAGGAAGTCGCGCGGGCCGGCGAAAGCCAGGATGGCCAGCCGCCGCTCGCGCGAACCGCTGCCCGAACCCGCGAAATGCTCGAACAGGAGCTTGCGGCGCAGCACCGCGTATGCGGTTTCCGCCAGCGTCGCGCGCTCGCGCGGGCCGAGCGAGCGATGCTCGCGAAAGTAGTGCGAGACCACGGCGTCGGCCGGATGGTCGAACTTCAGGACCTGCGCCACCAGGTCGGCGCAGGCGTCCAGCAAGGCTTTGGGATGCACGTGTTTCCTACAACGAAGGCAGCAGGCGGGCTATCGCCTGCGGATAAATGAGGTGCTCCTGCGTCAGCACGCGGGCGGCAAGAGTGGCTTCGGTATCGCCGGGCAGCACCGGGACCACCGCCTGCTCGAGGATCGGACCGTAATCGAGTTCGGCCGTCACCTGGTGCACGGTGGCGCCGGCGAAGCGGCAGCCGGCCTCGATCGCCCGCCGGTGGGTATGCAGGCCGGGAAAGGCCGGCAGCAGAGAGGGATGGATGTTCAGCAAGCGTCCTTGATAGCGGGCCACGAAGCCGGGCGTGAGAATGCGCATGAAGCCGGCCAGCACCACCAGCGCTGGCTGGAAGCTGTCGATGCGTTCGGCGAGCGCCGCGTCGAAGTCTTCGCGGCTGGCAAAGGCCTTGTGGTCCACCACTTCCGCGGCGATCCGCTGCGCGCGCGCGAACGCCAGGCCGCCCGCATCCGCGCGATTGCTGATCACCGCGGCGACCTGCGCGCCCGGCAGGCCAGCCCAGTTGTCGCGCTCGGCCGCGCGCACAATGGCGGCCATGTTGGAGCCCCCGCCGGAAATCAGAATCACGATCTTCTTCATGTCGGGGGCGATTATCCCAGCCGCATGAACATGGAACCTCTCACCCTGGTGGAAGCGCGCGTGCTCGGTACGCTGATGGAAAAAGCGCGCACGGTGCCGGACAGCTATCCGATGACGCTGAATTCGCTGGTCGCCGGCTGCAATCAGAAGAGCAGCCGGGAGCCGATCAGCAACCTGAGCGAAGCGGAAGTGCAGGAGGCGCTCGATGGCCTCAAGCGCCGCTCGCTCGCCTTTGCCACCAGCGGCAACCGCGTGATGCGCTGGGAGCACAACTTCCAGCGGGCGATGGTGGTGCCGGAGCAGTCGGCCGTGCTGCTGGGCCTGCTGATGCTGCGCGGGCCGCAGACCGCGGGCGAGTTGCGCATCCACAGCGAGCGCTGGTATCGCTTTGCCGACATCTCCTCGGTCGAAGGCTTCCTCGAGGAGCTGCGCGATCGCTCCGAGGCCAAGGGCGGGCCGCTGGTGGTGTTGCTGCCGCGCGCGGCCGGCGCCCGCGAGGCGCGCTGGGCGCACCTGCTGTGCGGGCCGGTGGACATGACGGCGCCGGCGGCCGTCGAGACGCGCGGCAACGGCGAAGCAGGCGGCCTGGCGGCGCGCGTGACGGCGCTGGAATCCGAGGTGGCCGACTTGCGCGCACTCGTGACCGACCTGGCCACGCAACTGGGCTTGTCGCCACCTGGACAGCCCGAATCGAACGACCGTGCTTGAATTCTGGATGTTTGCGGAGACTCCCCATGGACTTGGCTTTCACCCCTGAAGAACAGAAATTCCGCGAGGAGGTCCGTGCCTGGGTGCGCGAGAACCTGCCGCAGGAGATCGCCCACAAGGTGCACAACGCCCTGCATCTCACTCGGGAAGACATGCAGCGCTGGGCGAAGATCCTGGGCAAGAAGGGCTGGCTGGGCTACGGCTGGCCCAAGCAGTTCGGCGGCCCGGGCTGGAGCGCGGTGCAAAAGCACCTGTTCGAGGAAGAGACCGCGCTGGCCGGCGCGCCGCGCATCATCCCCTTCGGCCCGGTGATGGTCGCGCCGGTGATCATGGCCTTCGGTTCCCCCGAGCAGCAGAAGCGCTTCCTGCCCGGCATCGCCAGCGGCGAGGTCTGGTGGAGCCAGGGCTACAGCGAACCGGGCTCGGGCTCCGACCTGGCCTCCGTGAAGACGCGCGCCGAACGCAAGGGCGACCACTACATCGTCAACGGGCAGAAGACCTGGACCACGCTGGCGCAATACGGCGACTGGATCTTCTGCCTGGTGCGGACCTCCACCGAGGGCAAGCCGCAGACCGGCATCTCCTTCCTGCTGATCGACATGAAGTCGCCCGGCGTGACGGTGCGGCCGATCATCATGCTCGATGGCGGCCACGAGGTGAACGAGGTGTTCTTCGACAACGTCGAAGTGCCGGCCGAGAACCTGATCGGCGAGGAGAACAAGGGCTGGACCTACGCCAAGCACCTGCTCTCGCACGAGCGCACCAACATCGCCGACGTCAACCGCGCCAAGCGCGAGCTGGAGCGCCTGAAGCGCATCGCCAAGAGCGAAGGCGTCTACAGCGACATGCGCTTTCGCGACGAGATCGCGAAGCTGGAGGTCGACGTGGTCGCGCTGGAGATGCTGGTGCTGCGGGTGCTGTCGGCGGAGAAGTCCGGCAAGAATCCGCTGGACATCGCAGCCCTGCTGAAGATCAAGGGCAGCGAGATCCAGCAGCGCTACACCGAACTGATGATGCAGGCCGCGGGGCCTTACGCGTCCCCCTTCATCCAGGAGGCGATGGCCGCCGGCTACCAGGGCGAGTACGTCGGCGCCGCCTACCTCGCGCCGCTGGCCGCGAGCTACTTCAACATGCGCAAGACGACGATCTATGGCGGGTCGAATGAGGTGCAACGCAATATCGTTGCGCAGACAGTGCTCGGTTAAACGGCGGTCCACAAACAATCAAGAAGGATGTCATTGCGGGCTTGACCCGCAATCCACGCGGCGGTGAATCAGGCGCCGCATGGATCCCGGGTCCAGCCCGGGATGACATCCTTGCGCCCGCGATGGCGTCCCAGCAGGAGAACACATGGACTTCAATTTCAGCGACGACCAGGAACAACTCCGCGATGCCGTGCGCAAGTGGGTGGATCGCAGCTATGGCTTCGACCGGCGCCGCGAGATCACGCGCAGCGGCGGCTTCGATCGTGCGACTTACGGCCAGCTCGCGGAACTGGGCCTGACCGGCCTGTACGTTTCCGAGGACCACGGCGGCATGGCGATGGGCCCGGTCGAGGCGATGGTGGTGCTGGAGGAACTCGGGCGCGGCATCGTGCTGGAGCCGCTGGGCGCCACCCTGGTCACCAGCGGCCTGCTCGGCGCCTACGGCAACGAGCAGGTCCGGTCGCAGTGGCTGCCGAAGATCGCTTCCGGCGAGGCGCTCGTGGTCCTCGCGTACCACGAACGCAAGGCGCGCTACCGCCTGGACCAGGTGGAGGCACAGGCCACGCAGGCGGGTGGCGGCTGGAAGATCACCGGCGCCAAGAGCGTCGTCCCCGCGGGCGACCAGGCCGACGCCTTCATCGTGCCCGCGAAAGCCAACGGCAAGATCGCGCTGTTCCTGGTGGAACGCCAGGCGCAGGGCGTGGAGACCCGCGGCTATCCCACCATCGACGGCGGCCGCGCCGCTGAAGTGCGCCTGCGCGAAGCGCCGGCCACGCTGGTTACCGAAGACGGCCTGACCGCGCTGGAGCACGCGGTGGACATCGGCATCGCCTGCACCTGCGCCGAAGCCGTGGGCGTGATCGACAAGACCATGCAGCTCACCGCCGAATACATGAACACGCGCAAGCAGTTCGGCGTGACGCTCGCGACCTTCCAGGCGCTGCGCCATCGCATGGCGGACATGAAGATGCAGCAGGAACTGGCCCGGTCCATGAGCTACTACGCCTCGCTCAAGCTGAATGCGCCGGCCCAGGAGCGCCGTCGCGCGCTGGCCCGCGCCAAGTACCAGCTGGGGGTGTCCATGCGCTTCGTCGGCCAGAACTCGGTGCAATTGCATGGCGGCATCGGCGTGACGGATGAATACCTGGGTAGTCACTACTTCAAGAAACTGACCCAGCTCGAACTTGCTTACGGGGATACCCTGCACCAACTCGGCGAGGTCTCGGAAAGAATGCAGGACACCGCCGGCGTCTTTGCCTGACGGCGTCTTCGCACGCAGCAAACGCCCGCGGTCCGCGGGCGTTTGCTTTTGCTGGAGTCAAACAATGATGGCGGATCGACGGACCTTTCTTGCACTTGCTGGCGCGCTGCTCACCACCGGTTGTGCCACCGGCCTTTCGCTGGACGCGCCGGAACCCATCGTCTTCGTGCACGGCAACGGCGACAGCGCCGCCCTGTGGGAGACGACGATCTGGCGCTTCGAATCCAATGGCTGGCCCCGCGACCGGCTGCACGCGATCGACCTGCCCTACCCGATGGCGCGCGACGACGACGCGCAGCCGCAGCCGGGCAAGAGTTCGGTGGCCGAGAACACGGAATTCCTCGCCGCGGCGGTCGACCGCGTGCTGAAGGCCACCGGTGCCCGCCAGGTGATCGTGATGGGCAACTCGCGCGGCGGCTATCCGATCCGCAACTACATCCAGAACGGCGGCGGCGCCGCCAAGGTGAGCCACGCCATCCTGAGCGGTGTGCCGAACCACGGGGTGTGGAACCTCCCCGGCCGCGCGCCGGGCAGCGAATTCGCCGGCAACGGCCCTTTCCTGCAGGCGCTGAACCAGCCCAAGAACGCGAACGGCGACGAGGTCACGGGGCCGGTGAAGTGGCTCACGATCCGCTCGGACGGCAACGACAAGTACGCGCAGCCCAAGGGCCGGTGGATCGGCGATGCCACGGCGGACACCGGCGTCAGCTTCGAGGGCCCGGCGCTGAAGGGCGCGACCAACGTGGTGATCCCGCGCATCGACCACCGCGAGACGGCCTACTCCCCGGCCGCCTTTGAGGCCGCGTACCGCTTCATCACCGGCAAGGCGCCGGCCACGCTGCAGATCGTGCCGGAGGAAGCGGTCGTGCTTTCCGGCATGGTGACCGGCCTGGGAGTGAAGTCCACCGATCCGGCCAGCGGCAACTTCGCCAACAACCTGGCCCTGCCCGGCGCCCAACTGCAGATCTTCGCGATCGATGCGACCACCGGCGCGCGCCGCGGCGATGCGGCTTACTCGAAGGTGATTGGCGATGACGGCCGCTGGGGGCCGTTCGCGGCGCAGCACGACACGCGCTACGAGTTCGTGGTGGCGGCCCAGGGCTACGCCACGACGCACGTGTACCGCAGTCCCTTCCGGCGATCGAGCAGCGTGGTGAACCTGCGTCCCGAGCGGCTGGCCGAATTCGACAAGCCCGGGCCGGCGCTGGTCATCTTCACGCGCCCGCGCGGCTACTTCGACGCCGACCGGGACCGGATGCTGTTCGACCGGCGCACGCCCCCGCCGCTGGTGGTGCAGGGCCAGGGCGCCGGCGTCTCCGCCTCGCGCACCAAGCCGGAGGAAGTGAACCGGCCCGTGATGGGCGAGTTCAACGGCGAAAAGGT
The DNA here is from genome assembly GCF_028291745.1 of Ramlibacter sp. Lineage (GTDB taxonomy): Bacteria > Pseudomonadota > Gammaproteobacteria > Burkholderiales > Burkholderiaceae_C > Ramlibacter. The sequence continues at coordinate 7,967 of NZ_JAQGNQ010000070.1, forward strand.
GATCGGCCGGACGTGGCCGACGGCGAGCAACGAGGTGACGGTTCTGGAGTTGACGTATTGATGGTGGGAGGGCATCCCGGGTTCAAAGGATGTCATCCCGGGCTTCAAGGGATGTCATCCCGGGCTCGACCCGGGATCCACGCGGCGCTCGATCAACCGCCGCCTGGATTGCGGGTCAAGCCCACTAGTGTCCGGAGAAGAGTTCGCATTTGGGCGGTAAGTCATTGATCTGCTTGATGTAATTGCCCCCTGATGCGGGAATCGATTTGAATTTCGTGCGCCCGGCAGCCCACACTCGCAGTC
>NZ_JAQGNQ010000071.1 GCF_028291745.1 Ramlibacter sp.
GCTCGGCCTGCCCGGATCGGGCGCGCGCGTGGGCGGCGCGAGCGATACGACCGCGCCGACCGTGCCCTCGCTGGGCGCGGTCGCCGACACGGGCGGCCCGATCGGACGCCTGCAGCAGGGCGTCGATCGTCCGATCTACACGCCGGCCGCCGCGCTGCTGCCCTCGCAGTCGGTCGCGCCGGCAGCTTCCGCGGATCCCGTCTCGCCGCCCGCCGCCGCGCAACCCTTGGAGGAACTGCTGCCGCAACTGGGCCCCGAGACCGCCTTCATCGGCCTGCAGGACGGCCAGGTAATGGACGCGCTGCAGACCCGCGTGCGCGTCAAGGGCCCGCTGGGCGCCGTGTTCGACCTGCAGGTGAACGGCCAGCTGGTGCCCGCCACCCAGGTCGGCAAGAAGAGCAGCCTGGAGGACAAGCGCGTCACCGCCTGGGAATACATCGGCGTCGACCTGCGCGCCGGCCGCAACACGCTGGCGGTGAAAGTCACCGATCCGTTCGGCAACGTGCGCGGCCAGGCGCAGATCACCCTCCTGGCGCCCGGCCCGCTGGCGTCCGTGCGCATCCAGGCGCCGGAGCGGCCGGTGGCCGATAGCGAGACGCCGATCACGGTTCGGTTCGCGCTGCGCGATGCCGACGGCCTGCCGGTCACCGCGCGCACGCAGCTCACCCTGCAGGCCGCCGCCGGCCAGTGGCAGGTGACCGATGCCGATCCGCACCAGCCGGGCCTGCAGGTGATGGTCGAAGGCGGCACGGGCAGTTTCGCGCTGCTGCCGCCGGCGCAGCCGGGCAAGGTGGAGATCACCGCGCTGGCCGGCACCATCAAGGCAAGCACCGCCGTGGAGTTCGTGCCCAAGCTGCGCCCCATGCTGGCCGCCGGCCTGGTCGAAGGCACCATCAACCTGCGCAACCTGAATCCGGCTTCGCTGCAGCCCACGCAAAGCGGCGACGTGTTCGAGCGCGAAATCCAGAGCGTCTCGCGCAGCTTCGACAACGGCAAGGGCGAGGTCGCCGCGCGGGCCGCCCTGTTCCTCAAGGGCAAGGTCCTCGGCTCGAGCCTGCTGACGCTGGCCTACGACTCCGACAAGGTGGCCGACGCCCGCCTGTTCCGCGACATCCAGCCGAACCAGTTCTACCCGGTGTACGGCGACTCGTCGGCGCGCGGCTTCGACGGCCAGTCCACCGGCCGCCTCTACCTGCTGCTGCAGAACGGCAGCAACTACGCCCTGGCCGGCGACTTCGCCACCCAGACCGACGACCCGGCCCGCCAGCTCACGCAGTACGCGCGCTCGCTCAACGGGGCCAAGGGCCACTGGAGCGACGGCAAGTTCTCGGTCGAAGCGTTTGCCAGCCGCACCTCCGCGACGCAGATCGTGCAGGAGTTCCGCGCCACCGGCACCTCCGGCCCGTTCCAGCTCAATGCCAACGGCGTGGTGCAGAGCGAGCAGGTGCACGTGATCACGCGCAGCCGCGACCAGAACGCGCTGGTGCTGAAGGACACGGCGCTCACCGTGTTCAACGACTACACGATCGAGCCCATCACCGGCCTGCTGCTGCTGAAGGCGCCGGTGTCCAGCGTCGACGCCGACCTCAATCCGGTGTTCGTGCGGGTGGTGTACGACGTCGAAACCGGCGGCCCCAAGCACGCGGTCAACGGCGTGGAAGCGACCGTGCAGGTCGTGCCGGGCGTCACCGTCGGCGCCCTGGCCGTGCGCGACGAAGATCCCGCCAACCGCCAGCAGCTGGAAGGCCTGACCCTCACCGGCAAACTCGCCGACAAGACCGTGGTGACGGCCGAAGTGGCACACAGCCGCACCGACCTGCAAGGCTCCGGCAGCGGCCAGCGCGTCGAGTTGACCCACGAAGGCGCCGGCGTGCAGGCGCATGTCTGGGGCGTGCGCACGGATGCGGGCTTCTACAACCCGGGCAGCCCGCAGTCGGCTGGCCAGGCGCAGTACGGGGCCAAGATCGGCTACTCGCTGAACGCCACCAACCGCATCGTCGCCGAGGCGCTCAAGACCAGCAACAGCACCACCGGCGCCGAGCAGACCGGCGCCGAGCTGCGCCTGGAACACAGCCTGCCGGGCAACGCGGTGCTGGAAGTCGGCCTGCGCCACAGCAGCAGCAACGCCCAGGCCGCGGTTTCGACAACGCCCGCGGTCGGAACCGATACGACCGCCACCGCCACCGGCATCACGACGACGGCAAGCGCCGCGGCGGCGGCCTCCGGCCCGGAGACCAGCACCACCAGCGCCCGCGTCAAGCTGACCGTGCCGGTTCCCGGCGTCGCCAAGGCCGATGCGTACGGCGTCGCGGAGCAGGCGATCGATGGCGGCGGCGGCCACGAGATCGGCGTCGGCGCCAACTACGCCGTCAATGCCAACACCAAGCTCTATGTCCGGCACGACTTCATCAACAGCCTGAACGGCGCGTACACGCTGACGAGCGACGCCTCCCGCTACACGTCCGTGGCGGGAGTCACCACCGTCCTGCCCGACAATACGCAGGTGTTCAACGAATATCGGGTGGCCGATGCGGTCGACGGCCGCACGGCCGAAGCGGCCATCGGCCTGCGCAAGACCGTGCAGCTCACCACCGGTTTCAACGTCAATGGCAGCCTCCAGCGCATCAAGCCGCTGTCCGGCCCCTCGAGCGACGACTCCACGGCCCTCGCGCTCGGCGCCGAATACACGGCCGCCAGCAACTGGAAGGCCTCCGGCCAGGTGCAGTGGCAGGACTCCAGCACCTCGCGCAGCTGGCTCGCGAGCGGCGCGGTCGTGAACAAGCTCGATGCCGAGTGGACCCTGCTGAACCGGCTGCTGTACAACGAGCAGATCAACTCCGGCGCCGGCGCCGGCTCGCGCGAGCTGATCACCGCGCAAAGCGGCGTGGCCTTCCGGCCGGTCGACAACGACAAGTGGAACGCGCTCGCCCGCATCCAGTACAACCGCGACCGCGACAGCACGGTGGCGCCAGCGCATGACGTTTCCTCGTGGCTGCTTTCCACCCACGTCAACGTGCAGCCGAACAGCGCCTGGATCATCAGCGGCCGCTACGCCGCCAAGTGGCTGAAGGACGCGGCGGGCGATATCTCCACCAGCTCATTCACGCAGCTGCTGGGCGCACGCAGCGGCTGGGACATTTCCGACCACTGGAACGTCGGCCTGCAGGCGTATGGCCTCTGGGGCAACGGCTCTGCCGAAGCCGCCGTCGGCGTCGAGGTGGGCTACCTGGCGTACAAGAACCTGTGGCTGGCCGCCGGCTACAACCTCAAGGGCTTTTCCGCCCCGGACCTGAGCGCGGATGCGCACACGCAGCGCGGCGCCTACCTGCGCCTGCGCTTCAAGTTCGACGAGGAAGCGCTGGACAGCCATAGCTCCCGCCAAGGCGCCGATACGCCCGCGCCGCGCGTGCAATGAGGCGGCTCGTCGCCCTGGTCCGCCGCCTGCTGGCGGTGCTCGCCATCGGCTGGCTGGTGAGCGTGCTGATGCCGGGCGCGGCGCTGGCCGCGACCTGTGCCCCGGCGACCGCGGCGGGCACCGCGCCCAACGACTTCCGGGACTATTGCTGGCTGGATTTCTCCAGCTACGCGGACTCCACCGCCACCGGCAAGAACGGGCAGGCCTTCACCTTCAACCTGCCAGACGGCACCAAGGTGGCGATGACGGTGAAGACCACCGGCGGCAACCTCACGGCGGTGTCGGTGCCCTCATGGAGCGGCTCCGCCTTCGGCAACACCGCGTTCACCGGCATTCCCGGCAAGCCGATCCTGTACACGGCCACCGATGGCGGCACGCCCACCGTCACCCTGAGCAGCATCGTCGTGACGCCACCGAGCGGCGGCACCTCGCTGTACTCGATCGTGGTGGGGGACGGCGAATCGACCAACAACGGCGAGTCGCTGACCTTCACGACCACCGGCAACGCCTGGCAGACGATTGCCACCATTCCGAACGGCGGCAGCGCCCTCTACCCCTCGCTCACCGGCGCGAACACCAAGACGGTCAAGGAGACGGGCGTGGCGGGCACGGTCGGCAGCTACGTGTTCCGCTCGGACGGCAACCCGACCAGTGTCTCGGCGGCGATGGTGGCCAGCGGCCTGCAGGGCATCATCATCGGCATGCGGTACGCCTCCATCGCGGTGGTCTCGCAATTCGCCAACGCGCGCTACAACGCGGCCGACCAGCTCACCTATGGCCTGGCGACCACCGCCGGCCTCTCGCTGGTGTCGGCGGGTAGCACGGGCAGCGCCCTGAACGGCTTCACCGTTGCCACGATGCCGACGGTGGCGGCCAGCTATCCCTTCGTGGTGTCGGAGAGCATGTCCTCGGGCAGCGTGGGCACGCTCTCCAACTACAGCACTTCGCTCACCTGCGTGAACGGGAGCACCAGTGGGTCGAGCACGAGCATGCCGACCAACGTCTCGGCGACGTCGTACACCTTTCCCACGCTGCAGTATGGCGACGCGGTGCTCTGTACTTTCACCAACACGCCCATCTTCAACCAGATCGTCGGCACGGTGTACAGCGACGCCAACCACGACTCCGCGCAGAGCAGTGCGGAGGCGGGGCCCGGCATCTCGGGCGTGTACGTGAAGGTCACGCCGGTCTCCGGCGGCGTCTGCACCGGGCCGGCGACGCAGGCGATCCAGGTGGACGCGACCACCGGCGCGTACACGATCCCCAACCTGGCCCAGGGCACCTACTGCGTGATCCTGGACACCAGTGCCACGCTGACCGACATCACACCGACCCTGCCCGCCGGCTGGCTCGGCACGCAGAACGCGAGCGGCTCGCTGCTGGTGGTCGTGCCGGCGGGATCGCCCACGCCGCCCGCGCAGGTCTTCGGCATCTACAACGGATCGCGCCTGACCGGCACGGTGTTCACGGATACCGGGGTCGGTTCGGGGACGCCGAACAACGGCGCCAGGGATGGCACCGAGGCGGGCGTCGCGGGCGTCACCGTCACGGCGAAGACGGCTTCGACCACGGTGGCCACGGCCACCACCGCGGTCGACGGCAGCTTCACGCTCTGGGTGCCCGCGAGCACCAGCGGCACCGTCACCATCGCCGCGGCGATCCCGGCCGGCTATGTCGCTACCGGCGGATCGGCCGGCACCACGGGCGGCAGCTACACCCGACCCAGCGTGAGCTACGCGCCGGCGGGTGGCCAGAGCTACAGCGGCGTCGCCTTCGGCCTGGCGGCGCCCAGTTCACTCGCGCCCAGCGGCGCGCAGACGGCGCAACCGGGAACGGTGGTGTTCTACACGCACAGCTTCCAGGCCGGCAGCGGCGGGCAGGTGAGCTTCGCGCTGGCCAACGTCTCGAATCCGGCGAGCCCCACGTGGAGCACCGTGCTGTATCAGGACAGCAGTTGCAATGGCGCCCTCGACGGCGGCGAGCCTGTGGTGGTAGCCCCGATCACGGTCACGGCCGGCCAGCAGATCTGCCTGATCGTCAAGCAGTTCGTGCCGGCGGGGGCGGCCTACGGCGCGCTGAACACGGCCACGCTCACCGCCACCTTCAGCTATACGAACGCGAGCCCGGCACTATCCTCCACGCTGAGCGTGACCGACACCACCACGGGCGGCGAGCCTTCGGCGCTGAACCTGAAGAAGCTGGTGAGCAACGTCACGCGCGGCGGCGGCACTGCCACGTCGGTGACGGCGACGCCGGGCGAGGTCCTGCAGTACACGCTCACTGCGCAGAACAACGGCGCCGGCCCGCTCACCACGCTGGTGATCAACGACGCGACGCCCGCTTTCACCACCTTCGTGAGCGCCGCCTGCCCGGGTACCCTGCCCACTGGCATCACGACCTGCGCGATCAGCACCCAACCGGCTGCCGGCACGACCGGGAGTGTGCAGTGGACCTTCACGGGCTCGCTCAGCGCGGGACTGACGCTGACGGTGAACTACCAGGTCAAGCTGAGCCAATGAGCTCCGCGCGGCGGCCAGGCGCCGCGAACGCAGGCCCGCTCAGGCGACTGCAGCTTCGCTGGTCGCGGCCAGCGCTGCGCTGATCACGCCTCCGCCCAGGCAGATCTCGCCGTCATAGAGCACGGCCGACTGGCCCGGCGTCACTGCCCATTGCGGCTCGTCGAATTCCAGTCGCAAGCCGCTGTCCGCGTCGCCCAGCAGCCGGCAGGGCGCATCGCTCTGGCGGTAACGCGTCTTGGCCGCATAGCTGCCGGGTGGCGGGGGCCCGCCGGCGGTCCAGTTCAGGTCGTCGGCCTGCAGGGTAGAGGACAGCAACCAAGGGTGGTCGTGTCCCTGCACCACCCACAGCGTGTTCTTCGCCATGTCCTTGCGCGCCACGAACCAGGGCGCGTGTTCGCCGCCTCCGCGTTGCGCGCCTTTCTCCTTCACGCCACCGATGCCCAGGCCCTGGCGCTGGCCCAGCGTATAGAACGACAGGCCCTGGTGCTGGCCGATGACGCGGCCGCGCGGATCCTTGATCGGCCCCGGCTCCTTGTGGATGTAGCGGTTCAGGAACTCGCGAAAGGGCCGCTCGCCAATGAAGCAGATGCCGGTCGAGTCCTTCTTCTTCGCGTTGGGCAGGCCGATCTCCTCGGCCAGGCGCCGCACTTCGGTCTTGCGCAGCTCGCCGACCGGGAACAGCGTCTTCGCCAGCTGCGCCTGGTTGAGACGGTGCAGGAAATAGCTCTGGTCCTTGCTGTCGTCCAGCCCCTTGAGCAGCTCGAAGCGACCGGCACGTTCGCGCACCCGGGCGTAGTGGCCGGTGGCGATCTTCTCGGCACCCAGGCGGATCGCGTGGTCGAGGAAGGCCTTGAACTTGATCTCGGCGTTGCACAGCACGTCGGGGTTGGGCGTGCGGCCCGCCTGGTACTCGCGCAGGAACTCGGCAAAGACGCGGTCCCTGTATTCGGCGGCGAAGTTGACGTGCTCGATCTCGATGCCGATCACGTCGGCGACGCTGGCCGCATCGACGAAGTCCGCGTTGGACGAGCAGTATTCGCTGTCGTCGTCGTCTTCCCAGTTCTTCATGAAAATGCCGACCACGTCGTAGCCCTGCTGTTTGAGCAGCCAGGCGGTGACCGCGGAGTCCACGCCTCCGCTCAGACCGACGACGACACGAGGCATGCGACCCATGTGTGCGATTATCCCCGGGCATCGTTCTCCCCATGCTCCATCGGCCCACCTCCGTGCCGCTGCCCCGGCAGCGCCTGTCACCCGCGGGGCTCGCCGCCACCGGCGTGCTGCACGTCGCACTGCTGTGGCTGCTGCTGCAATACGCACCCGTGCAGCAGGCGGTCCGCTATGTGATCTACCAGGCCGTGCGGTCGCCGAACGCGTCGGTTCCGTCCAGCAGTGCGAGCATCAGCCACGCTATCACGCTGCCGGCTACCCCTGGCGTCCCGGGCGATCCGCTCTCGGTCTTCACGCTGCGGCCGGAGTCCAGCATTCCGCTGCAGGCCACGGACACCTTGCCCGACCTGCAGCCGCGCCCGAAACGGGAGCGGCGCCAGAGGCGCGAGCAGGCCCAGGCCGAGGCAGCGGCCCCGCGGTTGCGCATCGCTCCGCAGCTGACCCTGCCGAAGCCGCAGCCCGAGCCTGCGCCGGAACCCACGCCGTCGGAATCCACGACAGCGGCACCCGCCCCACGGCCGACCGCAGAGCCCGCGCCCGCGCCCGTCCCGGTGCCGGCGCCGGTGCCGGTTCCTGCACCGGTGCCGATACCTGCACCGGTAGCACCACCACCGGCTCCTGTGCCCCAGCCAGCAGCGGTACCCGCGCCAGCGCCAGTTCCTGTGCCGCAGCCCGCGCCTTTGCCTGTGCCTGTGCCTGTGCCTGTGCCTGTGCCTGTGCCTGTGCCTGTGCCTGCCCCAATCCCCGAAGCGGCCCCAGCCCCAGCACCGGCGCCTGTGGAAGTACCCGCCCCGGCACCTGCGCCCCCGGTCGTGGTCGCCCCGGCTCCACCGGCGCCGGCACCCGCTCCGCCAGCTCCGGTGGCTGCGCCTTCTCCCGCGCCCGCGCCGCCATCGCCTGCACCCGCGCCACCGACCCGCACTACCGGCCCCGTGATCGACGTCCCCGTCGCGCCGGGTTCGCCGCAGGCGGGATCGGCCGTGCCGGTGCCTGCGCCCGCGCCCGGATGGGGCGCGCCTGGGGTGGCGCCGCCGGCGATCG
>NZ_JAQGNQ010000088.1 GCF_028291745.1 Ramlibacter sp.
ACGTAGACGATGTTCTTGAACAGCTGGCGCTGGCGCGGATCGGCATAGACCGCGTTGCAGATCTCGGTGAGCGGCATGCCGATCACGTGCACGTCGTCGCGGAAGGCCGCGGGAGGCAAAGGCCGCGTGTTGTCGTAGAAGAGATAGCCGCCGGGCGACAGCTCGGCGACGTCCGCGTCCCAGGTCTGCGGATTCATGGCCACCATCAGGTCGACGCCGCCGCGCCGCCCGAGCCAGCCCGCCTCGTTCACGCGCACCTCGTACCAGGTGGGAAGGCCCTGGATGTTGCTTGGAAAGATATTGCGCGGGCTCACCGGCACGCCCATGCGCAGGATGGACTTGGCGAACAGCTCGTTGGCCGAGGCCGAGCCCGAGCCGTTGACGTTGGCGAACTTGACGACGAAGTCGTTGACGGCTTCGATCCTGTTCATGCCGCCACCTGCTGCACCGCCCGGCGGGCCGCGGCGTCGCGGCTCCCCGCCATCGCGCTCTGGAACAGGAACTTCTGCATGTCCCAGGCGCCGGTGGGACAACGTTCGGCGCACAGCCCGCAGTGCAGGCACACGTCCTCGTCCTTCACCATCACGCGGCCGGTCTTGAGGCCGCCGGACACATAGAGGTCTTGCACGAGGTTGAGCGCGGGTGCTTTCAGCCGCTGGCGCAGATCGGGCTCGTCGGCATCCGCGGTGAAGCTGATGCAATCCATCGGGCAGATGTCGACGCAGGCATCGCACTCGATGCAGGTCTCCTGGTTGAACACGGTCTGCACGTCGCAGTTCAGGCAGCGCTGCGCCTCGCGCAATGCGGTGGCGGGATCGAAGCCCAGCTCCACCTCCACGCGGATGCTGGCCAGCGCCTGTTCGGCCTGCGCCCACGGCACCTGGTAGCGCTCGTCCAGCGAGGTGGCGTTGTCGTAGCTCCACTCGTGGATGCCCATCTTTTGCGACATCAGGTTGACGGTCGGCGCGGGCCGCATGCGCGGGTCCTCGCCGTGCAGCAGCCGGTCGATCGAGATCGCCGCCTCGTGCCCGTGCGCCACCGCGGTGATGATGTTCTTCGGCCCCAGCGCCGCATCGCCGCCGAAGAACACGTGCGGCACGGTGGACTGGAAAGTCGTCTTGTGCAGCCGCGGCAGGCCCGCATCGTCGAATGCGATGCCGCTATCGCGCTCGATCCACGGAAAGGCGTTCTCCTGCCCCACGGCGATCAGCACCTCGTCGCACGGGAAGAAGGGATCCGGCTCGCCGGTGGGCACGAGCCGGCGGCGACCTTGCGCGTCGTACTCCGCGCGCACCAGCTCGAAGGTCATCCCGGCAAGCCGGCCGCCTTCGTGCACGAAGGCCTTGGGCACGTGGAAGTCGACGATGGGGATGCCCTCGTGCATGGCATCCTCCTTCTCCCAGGGCGAGGCTTTCATTTCCGCGAAACCGCTGCGCACGACGACCTTGACGTCCTCGCCACCGAGGCGGCGCGCGGAGCGGCAGCAGTCCATCGCCGTGTTGCCGCCGCCCAGGACGATCACGCGTTTACCGATCTGCGTCACGTGCCCGAACGACACCGAGGCCAGCCAGTCGATGCCGATGTGGATGCTGGCCGCCGCCTCCTGCCGCCCCGGCAGGTCGAGGTCGCGCCCGCGCGGCGCGCCGCAGCCGACGAAGATCGCGTCGAAGCCCTGCCCCAGCAGCGCCAGCATCGAGGCGATGCGCTGGCCGGCCGCGAACTCCACGCCCAGGTCCAGCACGTAGCCGGTCTCCTCGTCGATGACTTCCTCGGGCAGGCGAAAGCGCGGAATCTGCGTGCGGATGAAGCCGCCGGCGCGCGCCTCGCCGTCGAAGACGGTGACTTCGTAACCCAGGGGTGCGAGATCGCGCGCGACGGTCAGCGAGGCCGGCCCGGCGCCGACGCAGGCAATGCGCTTGCCATTGCCTGGCACCCGTGACGGCATGCGCTCGCGCACGTCGCCTTTCAGGTCGGCGGCCACGCGCTTCAAGCGGCAGATCGCCACCGGCTCCGGATCGCCCGTGTTGTTCTGCTCCACGCGCCCGCGCCGGCACGCTGGCTCGCACGGCCGGTCGCAGGTGCGCCCGAGGATGCCCGGAAAGACGTTGGACACCCAGTTGACCATGTAGGCATCCCCGTAGCGGCGCTGCGCGATCAGCCGGATGTATTCGGGAACGGGGGTGTGCGCGGGACAGGCCCACTGGCAGTCCACCACCTTGTGAAAGTACGCCGGATCGGCGATGTTCGTCGGCTGCAAGAAGCCCTCCTGAACGGGGTGCCCCTGAGCGGGGCGGCCCAGTCTACGTCCGGGTTGCCGCTGCCGGCTCTCGGTGGATTCCCTGTTCAGTGACGGAATGCTGGTTCTTTACCCGCTGGCCGGATCAGGGAATCTCCACCCGTTGCGGCTTGCCGCTGCGGGTGAGCCACTTGGCCGCGAAGTTCAGGCCGGTGAGCGGTTCGCCCAGCAAGCGGCCCTGCGCCTGGTCCCAGCCCTGCTTCTTGAGAAAGCTCGCCTGCGCCGCTGTGTCGACACCGCAGGCTACGCAGGTCAGGCGCAGCCGGCGCGCGAGGTCGCCGATGCCCAGCAGCATGGCCTGCACCGTGGCGTCCTTTTCCAGGTCGTGCATGAAGGACGCATCGACCTTCACCTCGTCGCAGGCCAGCTTGCGCAGGTGGCCCACCGAGGCGGTGGTGCCGAAGCGGTCCAGCGACAGGCGCACGCCCTTGCGGCGCAGCGTGGCCATGGCCGCCGCTTCGCGTGCGTGCAGGTTGTCGATCGCACCCACCTGCTGCAATTCCAGGCTCAGGGTCCGCGGATCCATGCCGCCGGCGACTATGGCCGCGTCGACCAGGTGGCCCAGGTCGCTCGGGCGCAGGTTGGCCATGGAGATCTTGATGCCGGTGGGCACCGGCTGCAGGCCCGCGCCGCGCCAGGTGCGCACATGGGCGCGCATCTGGTCGAACAGCCAGTCGGTGAGCGCCACGTCCATCTCGGAGCTGCCGGCCAGGTCCATCAGCTCGTCGCCCTCGATGATCCGGCCCGAGGCATGCTTCCAGCGCAGCACGGTGCCGGCGGCGACGACCCGGCCGGTGGCAAGCTCCACCCGCGGCTCGTACAGCAGCGAGATCTCGTCGCGGCCGATCGCGTGGCGCAGTTCGGCGCTCAGGTCGAGACGGCTTTGCGCCATCTCGTTGAAGCGCGGCGAGAAGAACTCGTAGCGGTGCGGACCCGCCTGCTTGGCATGGCGCAGCGCGAGGCCCGCGTTGCGCATCAACAGGTCCGGCTCGAGGCCGTCGGCGGGGAACACCGAAACGCCGATGCTGCAGGTGACGAACAGCTCGGGCGAGCGCTGGCGCTGGAAGCTCACCGTGGTGTCCTCCAGCAGCTTGTTGATGAAGGCGGCGGCACTGGTCACGCCGTCCATGTAGGGCACGATCACCGCGAACTCGTCGCCGTCGAACCGGTACAGCGTGGGGTTGTGGCGCTCGGAGGCCAGCTCGCCGCCCCATTCGGTCTGCACGCAGCTGGCCAGGCGCTTGGCAACGCGCTGCAGCAGCTGGTCGCCCACGGTGCGCCCGAGCGCGTCGTTGATGCGCCCGAGGGCGTCGACGCCCACGTGCAGCAACGCACCCGCGCTGCCCAGGCTCTTGGCCGCGCTGAGCACCGCCGCCACTTCGCTGCGATAGCGCTGCTTGTTCGGCAGGCCGGTCAGCACGTCGTGGTGGCTCAGGTACTCGCGATAGGCGCTGGCAGCCAGCGTGTTGCGGATGCGCAGGCCCAGTTCGCTCGGGTCCACCGGCTTGGAGAGAAAGTCCATCGCCCCCATGGCCAGCGCGCGCAGCTTGACCTGCGGATCGGTGCTGCTGGTGAGCACGATCACCGGCAGGTGGCGCAGCACCGAGTCGTCCCGCAGCGTTGCGAGGATGTCGAGGCCGCTCACCCTGGGCATGCTCAGGTCCAGCAGCAGCACGCCGGGCATGTGCTGGCGCATCATGGCCACGGCCTGCTCGGGCCGGTCGGTCTGCACGAAATGCTTGTAGCCGGCCTCGACCAGGAAGGCCTGCGTCATCTCGATGTTCAGCATCTCGTCGTCGACCATCATGATCAACGCCTCCGAGAGGCCGGACACCGAGCCGTGGCGCCAGAGCATGTCCTGCGGCGAGAGCGCGCGCAGCGCCTGTTCGGACAGCTTGTCTTCGCCCGGTGCAAACACCGTGGGCTGGGTCATGAGCGCATCGCGCTCGGAGTCGCTCATCCCCCGGAGCATCGCACCCCCCGAACCGAAGTCTTTTTCATTCATTTCTCATTGTGCCGTGGGTTCAGCCGATGGCGACCTCGGGCACCTCCAGTTGATCGGCCATTCGGGCCAGGCGTTGCAGGACGGCTGCGGCCAGCGTGCCGTCGCCCGCCTTGGCCGCGGCTTCGAGCTCGCGCGCCGGCTCGGTGAAGGCGTCGTAGCCCACGGTGCCGGCGGCGCCCGCCAGCCAGTGGGCGAGGCGTTCCACCTCCGCCAGGTCGGCGCCGTCGGCCGCGACGCGCGCGTGCCCGAGTTGTTCGTGCAGCCGGCCCGCGAACTTGCGCACGATCGGCACCAGCCTGGCGTTGGCGGCAAAGCGCGAGCGGATCGGCCCGGCGTGCACCATCGTCTGCCCGCCCAGGTCGACGAACACCGAGCTCGCGACGGCATCGGCATCTTCCGCCGAGCCCCCGAGCAGACGCGCCACCTGCTGCAGCAGCGCGTCGATGTCCACCGGCTTGGTGAGGTAGGCCGTGCAGCCGGCCTGCAGCACCTCCTCCTCGTAGCCCTTCATCGCGTTGGCGGTGAGCGCCACCACCGGCACCTGCACGCCGCGGCGGCGCAACTCGCGCGTCGCGGCATAACCATCGAGCACCGGCATCTGCATGTCCATCAGCACCAGGTCGAAACGGCCGGCTGCCATCTTGTCGACGGCGACCTGGCCGTTCTCGGCCTCCTCCACCCACAGGCCATGTTCGGCCAGCACCAGCGACAGCAGTTCGCGGTTCTCGGGGCCGTCGTCCACCACCAGCACGCGCGCCGACGGAATGCGCCAGCGGGTGCGCAACTGCGCCGCTGCCGGTGCGGTCGCCGCCGCCAGTTCGGCCGCGTCGAGCAGGTGCACGCCAGCGAGCGCACCGGGGTCGAAGCTGAAGATCATCGTCGTGCCGACGCCCGGCTGGCTGGTGGCCGTGAGGTCGCCCCCGAGTGCACGCGCCAGCCGCCGACTGATCGCCAGGCCGAGGCCGGTGCCGCCGAAGCGCCGCGTGATCGACGCATCGGCCTGCGTGAAGGGATCGAACATCGTTTCGATCTTTTCCGGCGCGATGCCGATGCCGCTGTCGCTGACCTCCACGGTGTACGCGCTGCCATGGCAGGCGAGCACCACCTCCACCGCCCCCTGCTCCGTGAATTTCACGGCGTTGGACAGCAGGTTGAGCACCACCTGGCGGATGCGCGCCGGATCCGACTGCACGCGCTCGGGAACGGGCGTGAGCAGGCGCAGCGACACGCGCAGGCCCTTCTCCTGCGCCTTCAGAGCGAGTTCGGCCAGCGCCGACTGGATCACCTGGTGCGGGGTGCAGGCGATCTTCTCCACCGTCATCTGTCCCGCCTCCACCTTGGAGAGATCGAGGATGTCGTTGATCAGGCCCAGGAGGTGGCGCCCGCTGTGGTGAATCGTGTCGAGGTAACGCGAGGACTCGCGCTCGTTCTTGCCGAAGCCGCGCCGCAGCAGCTCGGTGAAGCCCAGGATCGCATTCATCGGGGTGCGGATCTCGTGGCTCATGTTGGCCAGGAATTCGCTCTTGGCGCGGTTGGCGGCCTCCGCCTCGTCGCGCGCCGAGCGCAATTCGATGCGGCTTTGTTCCAGCAGCGTGATGTCCTCGAGGCTGATCAAGACGCCGCTGGCCTTGCCGGCGCCGGACAGCACCGGCGAGCAGTTGACGACGAAGCTGCGCAGGCGGCCCTCGGCATCGCGCAGCTTCAGCTGCAGGTTGCGCTGCACGATGCCGCTGGCCAGCGCCGCGCTCCACGGGAAGGAGGCGGGGGCGAGCGCCTCGCCCTGTTCATCGAGCCAGCCGATCTGGCCGACCGGGCGGCCCATCATCTGCTCGTTGCTGCGCGCCAGCAGGCGCGTGAGCGCCTCGTTGGCCAGCACGATCTCCTGCTTCTGGTCGACCACCAGCAGCCCCTCGGTGAGCGCATCGAGCGCCGAGCGCACCCGCGCGGGAATGGCCTGCGCCGGGTCCAGGTGGCGCAGCACGCGATGCAGGTAGAGGTAGAACGAGACCAGGCACACCGTGCCGCAGAACGCGAGCAGCAACACCAGCGGGGCATGGACGATGCCGGCGAGGCCCGCAGGCTGCACGGGATCGAAGCGCATCTCGAGCTGGCCCCAGCTCTGGTCGCCGGCGAACAGCATCACCTCCACCTGGCCCTCGGTGGCGCGGCTGCCATCCACGGCTTGCCAGTTGCGGGCATGCTCGCCCACCGCCAGCACCAGCCGCCCCTCGCGCGTGCGCAGGCCAATCGAGCGCAGGTCAGGGTTGCGCTTCTGGATGAAGCGCAGCACCTCCTCCAGCCGCGTCGGATCGGAGCTGCTCAGGAAGGCGGCGCTGCTGGCGGCCACCGCTTCGGCCAGGGCCAGGCGGCCGGCACGCACGGCGCCATCGCGGTCCGGCACCAGTCCGAGCAGGGATGCCGCCAGCAGCGCCGTGCCGACGATGGACGCCAGCCCGAGGGCGATGTAGGTGCGCGTGTTGAAGATCTTCAAGAGAAGCCTCGCAGGGGGTCGGGGCCGCGGTCGGCGGCGGGCTCGAAGGCTTCGTCGTCCTCGTCCTCATCGTCGCCGGTGCGCGCCAGCACGGGCAAGGGATCCAGCAGCCGCCACGCGGGCAGCGCCGACAGGTAGCTTCCGAGCAGCACGCCACCGCGCACCAGCCACAACACGTACACCACCGAGACGCCCAGCGACAGGCCGGCGACCGTGATGCTGGTGGTCCGGTCGATGTCGAACTCCTCGTGCATCTGCTTGCGCAGCCGGTTCAGTTCGTCGATGAAGGCCCCCGAGCGCAGGGACTGCTGCAACTGGTCGAGCGTGATGCGCTTGAGCGAAGGGTCGACGCGCGCGAAACCGGTGACGGCGAATTCGCCGGCCGCCTGGGGATTGAAGCTCACCAGCTGCAGCTCGCGCGCCGCGTGGCGCGTGAGGTTCAGGCTCTCGGAGTTCTGCACCACCTGCGGCCCCTGGGCGGCAAAGCCATTGCCGGCCGGCAGCAAGGCGGCGGCGACCGGGGCATCGATGCGGGCCTGGTCGGCCACGGCCGGGGCGGCGGCTGCTGGTGCGCCACGCGCTGCAGCGGGCAGCGGCGCAGCGGGGATCGGAGCGCCCGGTGCGAGGGGGCTCGCGGCCGCGGCAGGGGGTTCCGCTTGCGAGCTGGGAGCGGGAGCCGGTTCGGGCAGCGGCGTCGCGGCCGGGGTTGCTGCAGGTGCAGGTGCAGGTGCAGGTGCAGGTGCGGGTGCGGGTGCAGGGGCAGGTGCGGCCGCTGGTGGCGAGACCGTTTGCGCGGGCGGCGCGGCGGCGGCATTCACCGCAATCGTGGCCTCGGCCAGGTCGCTGCTGAAGGCACTGCTGCCGCCGTTGCTTGTGGTGTCCGCGCGCTGCTGGCCGGCATCGTCGCTGCGGTCCCAGGCGCGAAAGGCCAGGCCGGTGGCCTCGCCGCTCCAGCCGGCCGCCGGCAGGAAGCGGATGCGGGTCTGCCCGTCGGCGGCCAGCAATTCGGCGTTGCTCGCGCTCACGTTGTCGAAGCCGTACCAGCTGCCGCCGCCGTCACGGCTGTATTCCCATTCGCCGCCCTGGGTGCCGGCGGAAACCACGGCGATGCCATAGCGTCCCGCCGGGTCGCTCGAATGGCCGGCGATCAGGTCGGCCACCAGCATGCCGTTGCTGCCGGTGCTGTTCTCGTTCACCGCCGGAAGTTCGTTGGCGCCAGCGAGCGTGGGCGCCTCGTTGACGACGCCGATGCGGATGCGCTCGGCCAGCGTCGCGCCGCCGTCGTCGCTGACCGTGAACGCGAACGAGCCGCTGCCGCTGCTCAGGCCGGGTGCCGCGATGAACTCCATCCCGCGCAGTTGCGCCAGCGTGTAGCTGCCACCCAGGACCACGTCGGCGCGGCCGTCCGCCAGCACGATGCGCCCTGCTCCCTGCGGCAACACGCCGACCGTGACCGACAGCGACTGGCCCGCCTCGTCGCTGCCGCCGCCCGGAGCGTACTGGACGGAGCCGAGGCCGAGTGGCGTGGCGCCGCTGCCTTCGCTGACCGTCAGGTCCGCGGCCGCCGGGGTGGTGCGCACCGGCGCGTCGTTGACCGCCGAGACCGCGATATCGAGCGTACTTTCCGCGCCGGTGGAGAGGGTGTAAGTCACCTGCGGCACCGATCCATTCCAGTCCGCCGAGGGCGCATAGGCGTAGTCGCCGTTCGCCGACAGCTTGAAGCTGCCGATGCCGGCGACCGTCACCGTGCTGCCCGCGCCGTACCCGGTGGGATCGCCCGCGAGGCGGAAGCCGGCGACGGTGAGGACGCTGTCGACGTCGCTGTCGTTGGCCAGCACGTTGCCTGTGACGGGGGTGTCTTCCGCAGTGGCGGCGGTGTCCGGGCGCGCGGTCGTGGGATCGTCGACCGGCGTCACCGCGATGGTGATCCGTGCCTGGCTGCTCGCGCCGGCGGCATCCGTCACCTGGAAGACGAAGCCGTCCGAGGAGCCCTCGCTGCCGTCATGCGTGTAGCTGTAGCTGCCGTCGGCGCCGAATACCAGCGTGCCGTGCGCCGGACCACTCAGCACCCTGTAGGTCAGCGTTTCCAAGGGCAGGTCCGCGTCGGTGGCGGTGACGGCACCCCTGATGCTGCCGCCTTCCGCCACCGTGACGGAACCGGCCTGCGCAAGGGGCGCGTCGTTCACCGGCGTGACGGTGATGCCCAGGCTTTGCGCCAGCGTGTCGCTGCCGCCGCCGTTGTCGCGCACCGAGAAGGAGAAGGTGCCGCTGCCGTCGGCGTCGGCGGCGGTCACGAAGCGCATGCCCTGCACGTCTGCCAGCGTATAGCTCCCGGCCCCGGCCGCGGTGCCATCGGCCAGCACGATCCGGCCCAGGCTCGCCGGCGGCAGCGCGGTGATCGTGTAGCCCAGGACTTGTCCGGCCTCATCGCTGCCCCCGCCCGGCGCGTAAGCGAGGCCCGCCAATCCCAGGCTCGTGCTGCCGCTGTCTTCGGCGACGGTGAGGCTGGCGACCGCACCGGCCGTGCGCACCGGCGGATCGTTGACGGCCGCAACGATCAGGGTTGCGGTCGCACTGGCCGAACTGAACGCACTCGTGCCGCCGCCCACGCTCGCGTTGGCGGTGCCGCCGGCGCTGCCGCTGCTGAGGTCCCAGGCGACCAGGCTGATGCCGGTGCTGCCGTTCCAGTCGCCGGCCGGCACGAAGCGCACGCGCGTCAGCGCGTCGGCATCCAGCAAGCGCGCGCTGGTCGCCGACGGCGCGCCGAAGGCGAGCCAGCTGGTGCCGCCGTCGGTGCTGTATTCCCACACGCCATGGCTGTTGTCCACGCCGGTGACGGCGATGCCGTAGGACAGGCCAGCGTCGCTGACATGACCCGCGACCAGGTCGCTGACCAGCGTGCCGTTGCCTCCCACCGTGTCCTCCGCGATCCCCGGCAGCGCATTGGCGCCGGTGAGCACCGGCGCCTGGTTGACGACGCGCAGGCCGACGGACTGCGCCAGGGTGTCGCTGCCGCCATTGGCGCTGCCGCCGCTGTCGATCACGTCGAAGGCGAAGCTGGCGTTGCCTGCGGTCGCGCCGGCCGCCGCGCGGAACTGCATGCCCTGCAACTGCGCCAGGCTGTAGCTCGCGCCCACCGTCACGGCGCTGCCGTCCGCCAGCAGGATGCTGCCGAAGGCCGCTGAGGGCACGGCGGAGATCCTGAACGTCAGCGTCTGCGTCAGTTCGTCGCTGCCGCCGCCCGGGCCCCAGTTCGCGGCGGCCAGGCCAAGGGAGACCGCGGGCGCGCCCTCATTGGCCGTAACCGTTGCCAGCGGGCCTGTGAGCAGCACCGGTGGGTCGTTGACGGCCGTGACGGTGAGCGACGCGGTCGCCGATGCCGCGCTCAGCGCAGACGTTCCCCCGGTGACGCTGGTGTCCATGCCGCCACCCGCGAAGCCGGCCGTGCCGTCCCAGGCACGGAAGCTGATGTCCGCATTGCCGTTCCAGTCGGCGGCCGGGATGAAGCGCAGGCGCGCCTGCGCGTCGGCCGGCAGCAGCAGTGCGTTGCCGGCGCTGGCCGTGAAGTCCGTCCAGGTACGGCCATCCAGCGTGTACTGCCAGGTGCCGTTGCCGCTGGTGGCCGTGATGGCCATGCCCGATGGCGCGCCGGCGACCGAGTCCGTCACCTGGCCGAGGAGCACGTCGGACACCAGGGTGCCGAGGCGCTGCCCGGCGGCGGACCAGGGCGGCGGATTGCCCTGTGGCGTGGGCCCGGAAAAGTCGTAGTCCTCGTACACCGGGTTCAGGGCATTCGCGCCCGCGAGCACGGGCGCCGTGTTGTTGAAGCCGGAGAACACGGCCACCAGGCCATCGCGCCCGCCGGTATAGCCGGGGCGGTAGGCGTCCGGCGTGGTCAGTCCCGCACTGGTCGTCGTGGAGCCGACGAGATAGATGTTGTTGCCGGACCAGGCGACCGCGCCGGTCGTGAGGCCGGAGCCGTAATAGCTGCCGTAGACCAGGTCGCTGCTGCCGCCGGCCTGCGGATCCAGCACGATCAGGAAGCCGCTGCTGCTGCCGGCCGTGCTGGCGATCGCATCGGCGGTCGTCGGGAAATTCGACGTGTCCGTCGTGCCGACGATCGCCACCTTGCCGCCGGACACGGCCACGCCGGTGGGGCTGTCGGTCAGCGTCCCCGAGAGGTTGCCGCCGGCGTCGCGCGAGCCGCCGATGAAGCTGGAGTAGTCCAGCGAGGCCGCGCCCGACACGCTGGTGTCGTAGATGCGCAGGAAGCCGGTCTCGTGCGTATACGCGGTGGTGGCGAACGCGCCCGCGGTGGTCGCGAAGCCGGAACTCGAAGGGTCGGCGGTCCGGCCGATGACGTAGGCGCGGCCGCTGCCGTCCACCGCCACGCCGGTGATGCTGTCCGTGCCGCTGTCGCCGACGTAGGTCGAGTACTGGACGGCGCCCGTGCTGTCGTACCGGACCAGGAAGCCGTCGTCGGCGCCGGGCCGCGTGACCTGGGCGCCGCGCACCATCGAGATGCCGTTGGACGTCGTCTCGCCCACCAGGTAGATGTTGCCGCTGCCGTCCAGCGCGAGCCCGGTGACACCATCGACGCCACTGCCCCCGTATTGCACCTGGAACCCCGCCACGCCACTCGCGCTGTACTTGTTCAGGAAGGCGTTGTCGGTGCCTCCCAGCAGCGGATAGAGCAGCGGGTCGAGGAGGGTGTTGGCCGACACGGTGCCGGCGGCGTAGATGTTGCCGCCGCCATCGACCGCGACGGCCGTGCCGGTGTCGCTGGCGCCGCCGGCTCCGAAGTAGGTGGAGAACACCAGCCCGTTGCCAGCGGCATTGAGCTTGAACAGCACGGCGTCCTGCGAGCCGCTGCGCGTTGCCTGCTCGCCGCTGGCCGCGCCGAAGAAATCGCCCGACTGCGTCCAGCCCGTGACCACGGCATTGCCGCCCGCATCCACCGCGATCGCATTGCCTTCCTCGCTGCCGCTGCCGCCCACCCGGGTGGCATAGAGCAGGCTCGTGAGGTCCGCGTTGAACTTGGCGACGTAGATCTCGCTGTTGTCCGAGCCGCTGGCCAGGCGCGTCGCAAAGGCACCGGAGGTCGATGCGGTCTGGCCGGTGACGTATACCGCGCCGTCGCTGCCCACCGCCACGCCCAGCGCCGTCTCGGCGCCGCCCTCGCCGAAGTAGCTGGCGTGCGACAGCACCGGGTCGACCACCAGCGCGCGGCTGGTGTCGTAGGCGCCGACCACCAGTCGCACCGTGCCGTCGGCCTGCAGCGCGTAGTGGCTCGCCACCGCCTCGTGGCCGCCGGCGCCGTCCTGGTAGCTCACGGGCGCCTGGAAGCGCACCTCGCGGTCGCTGCCCGCGAGCGTCAGGACGAGGTCACCGTTGTCGGCTATGCGCGTGGCGTCGACCCCGTGGAAGCGCAATTGCAGTTGCGAGGCATCGGCGCCCGCCGCCAGCACGAAGTCGTATTCGAGCTGGCTCTGGTTGCCGTGGTAGCGCACGTCGATGCCGTCGTAGACGTTGTGATAGACGACGCTGCCGTAGTTCGCGATGTCGGTGGCCCAGTGCGATGCGTCCGGCCCCACCAGCGAGTTGCTGCGCGTGGCCAGCAGGCCCTCGCCTTGCGCGGTCCCGGCGTTCGCGCCGACCAGTTCCAGCCGCAACGGATCGCTGGCGCCGGCAAACAGCAGTTCGGCCTGGCCGCCGCCACCGAGGCGCACACCGTAGCCCAGGCCGGAAGCCGCGAAGTCGACGCCCTCTCCCAGCTGGCCCTGATCGGGCTCGAACTGCAGCGGTGCGAGGGCGTAGGCGGCACGCACCTGGTCGCTGGTCGGCGCCGCATCGCTGGCCGTGTATTCGAGGTTGGCGGACAACACGCGCGTGTCCGCCACCGGCGCATCCACCACGGCATGCAACAGCGCGCCGGCATCGGCCGAATACAGCAGCCGCGGCTCCAGCCATTCGGCATGCGGCGCGCTGCGGCGCGCCGGCCCTGGTTGCTTGCGTCGCAGCCAGTTGCGCATGGTCGCCTACAGCCGCGGCTGGCTGGGCAAGCGGGGGCTGACCTGCAGGTGGATGTCGGCGGCGCCCGGCTGCTCGCGCTTGATCGCGCGCGGCGGCGTTGCCGGCGTGTCCTGCGTCGCCAGGTCCGCCTTGCAGCGCAGGCCCGCCGGCAGCGCGTTGTTGGCGTTCGGCAGCGACAGGCGCGCGCGGAAGGTGTTGCTGGCGCCTTCGATCACCTGGTCCACCACGGCGACGGTGACGATGCGTGGCAGCGCGCCGGGGAAATCCGGCGTGATCTTCATGGGCACGCCGGCGCGCACGGCGGGATACAGCGCCGCCGGCAGCACCACCTCGACCCGCAGCGGATCGACCACGGCGATGCGGAAGATCGGCTTTTCCTCCACGCGCTCGCCCACCGACATGTAGCGGTCGGCGACCACGCCGTTGCTCGGGCTGCGGATGGTGCGCAGGTTCAATTGCGCGCGCGCCAGTTCCTGCTCGCGGGCGTAGATGTCCCTCTGTTCGCGCGCCTGCATCAGGCGGTTCTCGGCAACCAGTGCTTCGGCGCGCGCCTGCTCCAGCGCCTGCGCGCTGATGAAGCTCTGCCCCGCGAGATCCAGCGCGCGTGCCAGTTTCTGGCGCCCCAGTTCGGCATTGGCCTCGGCCGCCTTGAGTTCGCCCAGCCCCTGCGCCCGGCCCTCGGCCACGTGCATGGACATCCGTTCGACGTCGTTGCGCAGCGTGGCCAGCGGCTGGCCGGCGCGCACCCGGTCGCCCCGCTCCACGTGCATCTGCTCGATCACGCCCACGACGGGGCTGCCAAGGTCCGAGACGCTGAAGGGCTCGATCAGGCATCCCAATGGCTGCAGCGAGGCCGCGTGTAAGGCAGGCGCAAGCACCAGGACAAGGGGCAGCAGCCCGGTACGAATCCAGTTCATCCCAACCCCCAACGGCTGAAATTCAGCTCGCGTTCTTCGTTCTCTGAGTAGCGCGCCAGTGTTACACGTTGTTTCGCCCGCGTCCACGCCTCCAGCGCCTGCGCCAAGCGCAGGCTGCCTGCAACCAACAGTCCCGGAAATGCGAGCTGACGCACCAGCGCCTGCCAGCCTGCGGGCAGCCAGCGTTGCAGCAGCGCGAAGTCCTGCGCCACCATCACCTGGCAGCTGCCTGGCTGGCCTTGGCGACCGGCGCGGCCCAGGAACTGGCGGTCAATGCGGGGCGAGGCATTCAGCTGGCACAGGATCACGTGCAGGCCCCCGGCGGCCAGCACCTGCGGATGCAGCGTGATGTGGGCGCCGCGGCCCGCCATGCTGGTCGCCACGGTCAGGCGCCCCGGCTGGCCGGCGGCCGCGATGATCTCGTTCTCCTCGCGGTCCTGCCGCGCGTTCAGCACCAGGGGCTCCAGTCCGCGGGCCCGCAGCACCGCGGCCAGCGCTTCGGATTGCTGCACGGTCTCGGTCCCGACCAGCACGGCGCGGCCTTGCTGCGCCAGCTGCGCGGCGTTCTCCGCCACGGCCCGCCACAGCGTGGCGCTGTCGGCGAACAGGCGCGCGGGCGCATGCTGCACGCGGCGCGGCGTGCGTGGCGGCACGCGCAGCGTCGCCAGTCCGTACACGGTGCGCAGTTCGCCCCCGGAGCCGCGCAAGGTGCCGCTGATGCCGGCCAGCCGCAGGTAGCGCACGAAAAAGCGCTGGAAGGTGATCTGCGTCACGGTGACGTTGCGCGCCGTGGTCGGCACGCCCTCCTTCAGCTCGACCAACTGATGCAAGCCGCGGCTCCAGGCGCGGCCGGGCGAAGTGCGGCCGGTGTTCTCGTCGACCAGTTGCACCTCGCCCTCGCGCACCACGTAGTCGCGATCGCGCTTGAGCACACGCAGGGCGTTGACTGCCAGCTCCAGCGTTGCCACGCGGTGCTGCGGATGCCCGAGCAGCGGATGCGGATCGGCCGGCCACGCCTGCAGCTGCGCCAGGCCCGCTTCGGTCAGTCGCACGGCGCTGGCGTGCAAGGTGTAGTCGCGTCCCTGCTGCAGGCCTTGCGCGAAGGCGAGTGCGCGCCGCAGGAAGGTCGTCTCTGCCAGCGGTGCCGCCGCCTGCGAGAGCACCAGCGGCACCCGTGCTTCGTCGATCAGGAGAGTGTCGGCCTCGTCGAGCAGGGCCATGCACAGGCCGCGCAGCACCGGCGCGGGCTGGGCCCGGGCGCCGCCCTCGCGCAGGCGCCGCTCCAGCGGCGAGAGGTCGGCCGGCTGCTGCAGGCCATCGCGCAGGTAGTCGAAGGCCAGCTCCTTGGCGGTGCAGTAAGCGACATCGCAGGCGTACGCCGCGCGCCGCTGTTCGATGTCCATCGACTGCGCGACGGCGCCGACGGTGAGCCCCAGGCGGGCATAGAACGCGCGCAGGTCCCCGGCGTCGCGCCCGGCCAGGTAGTCATTGGCCGTGACCACGTGGACGGGCGTGCCGGCGAGCGCCGCGGTCGCAGCGGCCAGTGCGATCGCGACCGTCTTGCCTTCCCCCGTGTCCATCTCCACCAGGCGTTGATCGAGCAGCGCGCGCGCCGCCATCAACTGCTGCCAATAGGCACGCACGCCCCGCGTCTGCTCCATCGCCGCGGCCCCGGCCTGCAGCGCCTGGCGCAGCCAGGCTTCGTCACGGCGGGCGGAGGGCACGGCCCGCAGCGCCTGCAGCGCGGCATCGACATCGAAGTGCGCCGACAGTTGCGCGTGCGACTCACGCGCGCTGGCCACCAGAGCGGCGCGGCCCAGTTGCACGCGGCGACGCTTGTCCTCGATGGGAACGGGCGCCTGCGGATAGGGACCCCAGACCAGGCCCGGAAAAGGCCAGGCCGCTGCGCTCACCGGAGTACCTCCACGCCAAGCATCGCGGTGTTCGCTCTTGCTGGGTGCGGCGGGCTCATGCCCGCCCGGTCGGATTGAACTGCTTCAAAAACAGCTGCTGCAGCTGCGCAAGCCACTGCCAGGCCAGGGGTTGCGGCGGCAGCTGCAGCTTGACCCAGGCGCGGCCGCCGATGCGGGCGGCGTGCAGCGCCGGCACTTCGGCATCGAGCAGGAACACGGGCACGCGCGTGCGCAGGCCCGAGGTATCGGCGGGGTCGACCGGAATGGGCCCGCCGAAGCGATCGCCCAGAGCCGGCGCGGGCAGCTCCATGCTGGCGCCAGGCGCCGCTTCCGCCAGCCGGCCCGTATAGCTGCGGGCGGGCTGATCGGCCAGCCGCACCTCGAGGCCACGCACGCGGCCGCGCGTGCGCAGCCAGTCGCCTTCGAGCAGCGCGATGCGCACGTGCGCCGCGCCGCCCGTCAACACGTGTCCCAGCATCGCGCCGCGCTTGACGTAGCTGCCAGGCAGGTCCTGCGGGCGCGTCCACACGACTTCGCCCGCAAGCTGCGCCTTGACCTCGAGCTGGCCCAGTTGCTCCTCGACGCGCGCCAGTTCGGCGGCATTGCGATCCAGGTCTTCGGCCAGTTCCTGCGCGCGCACCGGATGCGTCAGCAGAGCGGCGTACTGCTGCGACAGCAGGCCGCTGCGCTCGGAGGCGATGCGCTCCTGCGAAGCCACCAGCACCGGGTCTTGCAGCAGCAGCAGCGACTGGCCGGCCTGGGCCGGCGCGCCCTGCGGCAGCGCGAGGCGATCGACAAAGCCCGCGGCACCGGCGCGCAACTGCGCCTGCTCCGGCGGCCAGACGATGCCGCGCGCCACCACCTGCTGCGGCGCCGGCACCACCAGCAGGAGCACGATCGTTGCGGCCACAACGAAGCCGGCCGCACGCAGCGAGCGCCGGCGCGCCAGCGGATCGCCGCCCGCGGCCTCGCCGCTCGCCCAGCGCCACAGCTGGCGCGCCAGCCAGCCGGCCAGCAGGAGCGCGGCCAGCCATCCGAGCAGCCACGATTGGCTGCCGATCCAGAACACCATGGCCAGCAACAGCACCACGCGGTAGATCGCCGCGGCGGGCGCATAAAGGGCCAACCACTTCGCTTCGCCCTGTGCCAGGATGGGCGGCGGACCGCCTTGCGGAGCCCCGATGCGGGAGCGCCACCAGCGCGCCCACCAGGCCTGGCTGCGCTGCGCGAGGTTCGGCAGTTGCAGCGCATCGGACAGCGCGTAGTAGCCGTCGAAGCGCATCAGCGGATTGGCGTTGAACACCACCGTGGAGAGCGAGCAGATCAGCGTTATGACCAGGGCGATGTCTCGCACCAGGCCCGGACTCACCGTCAGCCACACGGCCAGCGCAAGGCAGGCCAGCGCCACCTCCACCAGGATGCCGGCGGCGCTGACCACCAGCCGCTGGCGCGCCTGCGGAAAAGCGTTGGCGGCGCTTGCATCGACATAGGGCGCGGGCGTCAGCAGCATCAGCGAGACGCCGCATTCGTGCACCTGCCCGCCATGGCGGCGCACGGCCAGGCCGTGCCCGAGTTCATGCAGCAGCTTCAGCAGCGGGTAGCACAACCAGGCGATCAGAAAGCTCGATGGCGCGGCGAACAGGCGACTGGCATCGGCCTGCAGCTCGCCGAAGTGCGTGCCGGCGGCGAGCAGCGCGAGCAACACCGCCACGGTCCACGCCACCAGGGTGCCGCGCCGGAACAGCGCTGATCCCAGTGGCGCGAGACGATCGAGCAGCCCTGTCGGGTCGGCCAGCGGCAGGCGCATCATCAGCGGATTCATCATGCCGCGCCGGCGCTGCTGGCCCTCCTGCTCGCGCCGCGCGAACAGCATCGACAGGTGCGGCGCCGCGTCGAAACGCACCATGCCGCCGCCAAACAACTGCGCGAGCAGGCGCAGCACTTCGTCTTGCGTGGCGGCGTCCTCGCGCTGCTGCAGCAGCTGGCGCTGCCAGATCTGCTCCACCGAGGCCTCGCCGTCGAAGCGCGCCACCAGCGCATAGGCCGCGGGATTCAGGCGCAGCTGCCGGCCCGATGCGGGCTCCACCAGCACGTGCCAGACTTGCTCGCGCACCGGCTGGCGCACCAGGCGCAGCCCCGGCACCAGGCTGGGACGCAAGCCGGCCACGCGATGCCACGAGCCGCTGACCAGCGGCTCGCTCACCACGGCGTGATCTTCCACCAGGCCAGGCGCAGCCAGTCGAGGCCGCGATGCGCCAGCAGCCAGCCCAGCGGCCGCCACCCGGCCTGCACCTTGGCCACACCGGAGAGGCCGGGCCGCAATTGCGGCAGGCCCTGCTCCAGCGACGCCTCGACCTCGAAGAAATTGCGGCCGTCGCCGGTGGCGGCGACCGGCACGATGCGGCGGGTGACGAAGGCCAGCGTGCGATCGGGCTGCGCCGCGAGGGCAAGCTCGCCGTGCTGGCCCGCGCGGATCGCGGCGATGTCGGTCTCGTCGACTTCCAGGATCAGGCGGAAGCTGTCGTTGGGCGCCAGCACCATCAGCACCTCGCCGCGCTGCACCGGCGCGCCCAGGTTCTGGCTGGCGTCGCCCTTGATCACGATGCCGTCGAAGGGCGCCTCGATCCGCGCGCGTTCCAGCTGCGCCTCCACCAGCGAAAGCATGGCCTGCGCCTCGGCCGCCTTGGCCTGCAGCGTGACCATCTGCGCGCGATCGGCATGGGCCTGGGCGGCGCGGTAGGCGTTCTCCTGCTGGCGCAGTTCGGACTCGCGGCGGCGGCGCTCCAGTTCCAGGTCCTGCGACGCCAGTTCGGCGAGGATCTGGCCGGCCTTCACGCGGTCGCCCGGGCGCACGTTCGCCTGCTGCAGGAAACCATCGGTGGCCGCGACCACCGCGCGCTGCACCGAACCTTCGAGCCGCGCCGGCGCACTGACCCGCCAGGGCACGGGCACGGCGAGCGCCAGCAGCACCGCGAGCACGGCAGCAGCGACGGCCAGCGCGCGGCGCGAGGGCGTGGCCAGGCGCAAGCGAATCGCCTGCACGAGCCGCCGGCGCCAGGGCTGCGCCAGCTGGCGCTTCAATTCGAAGACGGGACCGGCCAGCCGCGAGAGGTCAGCGAGCAGCGCCAGCTCGCCGGCAGAGAAGGCGGGGGCGGCGCGCTCCAGCGTGAGGGCGCCGACGACTTGCGTTCCGTCCACGAGCGGCACCGAACAGGCAGCCCCCGAAGCGGCCAGCTGGCGTTGCGCGAGGGTGATGCAGTCCTGCTCGTGGGCTGCCGGCCAGGCGATGGTGCGGTGCTGGTCCAGCGCCTCCTGCATCGCATCGAGCAGGCCGGTCGCGGCCGGCTGGCCGGACTCGAGCTCGGTCGGATGGGAGCTGCCGGCCAGGCGCAGTGCGCCCTCTTCCAGCACGCCGACCGAGGCCCGCGCGCAATGCAGAAGTTCGCACAACTCCGCCGCGAAAGCGGCCGCGGCCTCGCCGAGACGCGCCCGCGCCAACGCCGCGGCCAGGGGTCGCAACAGCAAGGCGGGCGTGGTGGGCTCCGGCCGGTTGAACGCCGGGAGAGCGGGGGGGCTGGAAAGGTCCATCGGTTACAGATGAGCACAATTGTCGCTGTCGCCGCTCCCGCAAGCGAGGACAAATTACCGGCCCGTCGCCTCGTGGCGACGCCCTGCCGCCACGCGGTCGCTTACCGGGCGCCGTTGGCGACGGCCGTGAAGGCCTGCACGACCTCGGGCGGCGCCTGCACCAGTTCGATCAGCACGCCCTCGCCGCCGACGGGAAATTCCTCGCTGGCTTTCGGATGCACGAAGCAGATGTCGAAGCCGGCACCGCCGCGGCGGATGCCGCCCGGGGCGAAGCGCACGCCCTGCCCGGTGAGCCACTGCACGGCGGCGGGCAGGTCGTCGATCCAGAGGCCGACGTGGTTCAAGGGCGTCGCATGGACGGCGGGCTTCTGGTCGGGATCGAGCGGCTGCATCAGGTCCACTTCGACCTTCAGCGGGCCCTGGCCGAGCGCGCAGATGTCCTCGTCGACGTTCTCGCGCTCGCTCTTGAAGGTGCCGGTCACCTCGAGACCGAACAGGTCGACCCACAGTTTGCGCAGGCGCAGCTTGTCGGTGCTGCCGATGGCGATCTGCTGGATGCCCAGAATCTTGAATGGCCTCATGATTCGATCTCCTTCCTCACGATCTCATTCGTCCCATGTCATTGCGGGCTTGACCCGCAATCCACTGCGGCGCATGTGCGGGCGCTGCATGGATCCCGGGTCGAGCCCGGGGCGACATCCTTCTCAGCCGCGGCGGCCTCCGCCGAATCCCTCACTCGAACTCGATGATCGGCTGGTCCACCGCCAGCGACTCGCCCTTGCCGGCCAGCACCTTGCCCACCACGCCGTCGGCGGCAGCGAACAGCACGTTCTCCATCTTCATGGCTTCGATCACGGCCAGGCGCTCGCCCGCCTGCACCTTCTGCCCGGGCTGCACGGCAACTTCGACCAGCAGGCCGGGCATGGGCGACAGCAGGAAGCGGCTCATGTCCGGCGGGGCCTTGAAGGGCATCAGCGCATGCAGTTCCGCCGTGCGCGGCGTCAGCACCAGGGCATCCAGGCGGGTGCCGTCGTGCGCGATGCGCAGCGCCAGCGGATTGCCGCCCGCGCCGCGCTCCACCTGCGCGGTGAACGCCTTGCCGTCGACCGTGCCACGGATGCGCGCCGCGCCCAGGTGCCAGTTGCTGGCGATCGTGTACTTCCGTCCGTGGGTCTCCACCACGCTCGCGCCGGCAGCGTCCTCGCCCTCATGCACCTTGGCGGCCTGCTGCCGGTGCCGGCCCGCGGGGTCGAGCTTGACCACGACAAAGTCCTCGCCCACCTTGAACTCGTGCCCGCGCAACTGGCCGCTGATGCCGGCCGAACGTTGCAGCGCCCGGCGATTGGCCCAGGCGGCCAGCGCCACCAGGAAGTCCGGATCGTCGTGCGGCACGTCCTCGGCACGGAAGCCGCCGGCATAGTGCTCGGCGATGAAGCCGGTATTGAAGTTGCCCGCCGCGAAGTCCGGGTGCGCCAGCAGCGCCGCCTGGAACGGGATGTTGCTGGAGACGCCACGGATCACGAAGCCGTTGAGCGCTTCGCGCATCTTGGCAATGGCATCGCGCCGATCGGTGCCGTGCACGATCAGCTTGGCGATCATCGAGTCGTAGTACATGGGGATCTCGCCGCCGTCGTCGACGCCCGTGTCCACCCGCACGCCCTGCAGGTGTTCGGTGTCGCCGGCCCACATGCTGGGCTGCGGCGGCTGGAAGCGAACCAGCCGACCGGTCGACGGCAGGAAATTGCGGAACGGGTCTTCCGCATTGATGCGGCACTCGATGGCCCAGCCACGCCGCTGCACGTCGGCCTGCCGCAAGGGCAGCGGCTCGCCGGCGGCGACGCGGATCATCAGCTCCACCAGGTCCAGGCCGGTGATGCACTCGGTCACCGGGTGCTCCACCTGCAGACGCGTGTTCATCTCCAGGAAGTAGAACGACTGGTCCTTGCCGACCACGAATTCGACGGTGCCGGCGCTCTGGTACTGCACCGCCTGCGCGAGCGCCACGGCCTGCTCGCCCATCGCCTTGCGGGTGGCATCGCTGATGAAGGGCGACGGCGCCTCCTCGATCACCTTCTGGTGGCGCCGCTGGATGGAGCATTCGCGCTCGTTCAGGTAGATCACGTTGCCGTGGGCGTCGCCCAGCACCTGGATCTCGATGTGGCGCGGCTCCTCGACGAACTTCTCGATGAACACGCGGTCGTCGCCGAAGCTGTTGCGCGCCTCGTTGCGGCAGGAGGTGAAGCCCTCGAAGGCCTCCTTGTCGTTGCCGGCCACGCGCAGGCCCTTGCCGCCGCCGCCGGCACTGGCCTTGATCATTACCGGGTAACCGATCTCGCGAGCGATGCCCACCGCCTGTTCCGCGGTGGCGATGGCCTCGTTGTAGCCGGGGATGGTGTTGACCCGGGCCTCTTTGGCCAGCTTCTTCGATGCGATCTTGTCGCCCATCGCCGCGATGGAATGGTGCCTGGGCCCGATGAAGACCAGGCCCTCTTCCTCCACCCGGCGCGCGAACGCCTCGTTCTCGGAGAGGAAGCCGTAGCCGGGGTGGATGGCTTGCGCGCCCGTCTGCTTGCAGGCGGCGATGATCTTGTCGACGGCGAGGTAGCTCTCGCGGGAGGGCGGCGCGCCGATGTGCACCGCTTCGTCGGCGAGCGCCACGTGGCGCGCGTCGCGGTCCGCATCCGAATACACGGCCACGGTCTTGATGCCCATCTTGCGCGCCGTCGCGATCACCCTGCAGGCAATTTCACCTCGATTGGCGATCAGGATCTTGTCGAACATGCTCACTTTCCCGACGAGGCTGCTGCCGAGGCCGGCCTGGCCGCAGTGAGCACGGTGAAGGAGGACATGTTCCCCACGAAACGGTCCGACGCCTGGAGCGCGGCATCCTTGCACTCGGGTGCGGCCAGCGGGCCGCAGGGGAACACCTGGGAGAACTCCAGCAGCGCGCGCTCGCCGGAAACCAGGTAGCGGGTCACGCCCACCGACTGCAGTTTGGCGCCTTCCACCGTGTGCGTCAGGTAGGGGAAGTTGGCGTCGACCATGCGATTGGGGACGATGCGTTCCAGCCCCTCGCCGGCTCCCGTCTTGATGCGATGGAACTCGATGCCGCGCGCCTCCATCTGCTTGCGCTGCTCGGGGCTGCGCGGCTCCCAGGAGCGCAGCACCGTTTCGCGGTCGGTCGGGCGCCCGTTGCCAAGCCGGGTGACGACCACCGCGGAGACCGGCCCCAGGCGTTCGACGCTGGTGCCCTCGGCACCCGGGACAAACATGACATGCGAGGTCTCGACCTCGCCGTTGGCCCGCATGAGCACCACGGCCTCGCGCACCGACACGACCTTTTCGTCGCGCACCTGCGGCAGCTTCATCGTCACACCCGACACCGCCGAGTGGTACCTGCCCTGCTCCCAGTCATACGCCCGGGGCGGCAAGGGCTTGAAGCTGTGGATGGGCTCGCCGGAGGCCTGGCCGGGCGCGCGCGTCACCGCCTCCTGCAGGACGGCACCGAGGGTCGGCTCGGCGGCAGCCTTGGCGGCGGGGGCAGTCGCCGCGGCGGGCGCGGTGGGCGCCGCCGCGACAGTGGCAGCGATCAGCGACAGGGCCAGGCCGGCGAAGAGATGGTGCATGGGGGTCCTCACAGGGGAATGTTGCCGTGCTTGCGCCACGGATTCTCCAGCTTCTTGTCGCGCAGCATCACCAGCGAGCGGCAGATGCGCTTGCGCGTCTCGTGCGGCAGGATGACGTCGTCGATGAAGCCGCGGGCCCCGGCGACGAAGGGATTGGCGAAGCGCGCCTTGTATTCGGACTCGCGCGCGGCCAGCTTCGCGGGGTCGCCCTTGTCTTCCCGGAAGATGATCTCCACCGCACCCTTGGCGCCCATCACCGCGATCTCGGCGTTCGGCCAGGCGAAGTTGACGTCACCGCGCAGGTGCTTGGAACTCATCACGTCATAGGCGCCGCCATAGGCCTTGCGCGTGATCACGGTCACCTTGGGCACCGTGCATTCGGCGTACGCATACAGCAGCTTGGCGCCATGCTTGATGATGCCGCCGTACTCCTGCGCCGTACCGGGCATGAAGCCGGGCACGTCGACGAAGGTGACCACCGGGATGTTGAAGGCGTCGCAAAAGCGCACGAAGCGCGCTGCCTTGATCGCGCTCTTGATGTCGAGGCAGCCCGCCAGCACCAGCGGGTTGTTGGCGACGATCCCCACCGTCTGGCCTTCCATGCGCGCGAAGCCGATGACGATGTTCTTCGCGTAATCGGGCTGCAGCTCGAAGAAGTCACCGTCGTCCACCGTCTTGGCGATCAGCTCCTTCATGTCGTAGGGCTTGTTGGCGTTGTCGGGAATCAGCGTGTCGAGCGAGAAGTCCATGCGGTCGGCCGGATCGTTGCTCGGTCGCACCGGCGGCTTCTCGCGGTTGTTCAGCGGCAGGTAGTTGTACAGGCGTCGCAGCATGATCAGCGCCTCGACGTCGTTGGCGAATGCGAGGTCGGCGACACCGCTGCGCGTCGTGTGGGTGCCGGCGCCACCGAGCTCCTCGGCGCTCACCTCTTCGTGGGTCACCGTCTTCACCACCTCGGGGCCGGTCACGAACATGTAGGAGCTGTCCCTGACCATGAAGATGAAGTCGGTCATGGCCGGCGAATACACGGCGCCGCCGGCGCACGGGCCCATGATCATCGAGATCTGCGGCACCACGCCCGAAGCCATCACGTTGCGCTGGAACACATCGGCGTAGCCACCGAGCGATGCCACGCCTTCCTGGATGCGGGCACCGCCCGAATCGTTCAGGCCGATCACCGGCGCGCCGACCTTCATCGCCTGGTCCATCACCTTGCAGATCTTCTCGGCATGCGCTTCCGAGAGCGCACCGCCGAAGACGGTGAAGTCCTGGCTGAAGACGAACACCAGCCGGCCGTTGATCATGCCGTAGCCGGTGACCACGCCGTCGCCCGGCACCTTGTTGTTCTCCATGCCGAAGTCCGTGCAGCGATGCTCCACGAACATGTCCCATTCCTCGAAGGTGCCCTCGTCCAGCAGCAGCTCGAGGCGCTCGCGCGCGGTGAGCTTGCCCTTCTTGTGCTGGGCCGCGATGCGCCGCTCGCCACCGCCGAGGCGGGCGGCGTCGCGCTTTTGTTCCAGTTGGTCCAGGATGTCGTGCACTTGTTCTGCTCCTCGTTGGTCATCGCGCGCGTGGCCCGCGATGACTTTGGTGTTTGGATGTCATCCCGGGCTCGACCCGGGATCCATGTCTTCGGATGTCTTCGTGGATCCCGGCTCAAGGCCGGGATGACAAGGGGCGGAGGCCGCAGTGGATCCCGGCTCAAGCCCGGGATGACATGCCGACACCGACAGCAGTTGCCGCGCCGCCGTCGACGCCGCCACCCTGCCCTGCTCCACCTCCCGCGTCAGTTGCGGCAGCAACGATCGCACGCCGGGGTGCTCGCGGAAGGCCTGGCGCAAGCCGGACTCGATGCGCTCCCACATCCAGGCCAGCGCCTGGTGGCGACGCCGCGCTGCCAGCCGGCCGCTGGCCTGCTGCAGTTCGCGAAACCGCGTGACGGCCTGCCAGAAGGCCGCCACGCCGTCGCCCGTCAACGCGCTCAGGGCAAGCACCTGCGGATGCCACAGGCTCTCGTCGTGATGCGCATGATCGGGCCGGCCGTGCTGGCCGAGGATGCGTAGCGCGCTGGTAATCTGCGCCTCGGCCCGCATGGCCGCATCGCGGTCGATGTCCACCTTGTTGATCGCCACCAGGTCGGCCAGCTCCATCACGCCTTTCTTGATCGCCTGCAGGTCGTCGCCGGCATTGGGCAGTTGCAGCAGCACGAACATGTCGGTCATCCCCGCGACCGCAATCTCACTCTGGCCCACGCCCACGGTTTCGACGATCACGATGTCGTAGCCGGCCGCCTCGCACACCAGCATGGCCTCGCGCGTGCGGGCCGCGACGCCTCCGAGCGTGCCGCTGGCCGGGCTCGGGCGGATGTAGGCCTGCGGGTGCACCGACAGGTGTTCCATGCGCGTCTTGTCGCCGAGGATGGAGCCGCCCGACAGGGAAGAAGACGGATCGATCGCCAGCACGGCGACGCGATGCCCTTGCGCGATCAGCTTCAGCCCCAGCGCCTCGATGAAGGTGCTCTTGCCGACCCCGGGCACCCCGGAGATGCCGAGCCGAAAGGAGTTGCCGGTGTGGGGCAGCAGCGCGGTCAGGAGATCGTCGGCGCGCGTGCGGTGGTCGGGCCGCGTCGATTCAAGAAGCGTGATGGCCTTGGCGACGGCGCGGCGTTGCGCAGCACCATCGGGTCCCAGGATCGCCTCTGAAAGCTTCACCGCCGCGCGCCCCCACCCCAGCCCTCCCCCGCAGCGGGAGGGAGCAAATCCATTGGGGTCAGGTTCGGATTTTGCCGCCGCTTGCCCTCACCCCAACCCGCTCCCAGAGGGAGAGGGAGAAAAGCGGGAGACATCATTCGCGTGCCATCGCTTGCCGGATCTGCTCCAGCACGTCTTTTGCGCTGGCAGGGATCGGCGTGCCGGGCCCGTAGATGCCCTTCACGCCGGCGTTGTACAGGAACTCGTAGTCCTGCTGCGGAATGACGCCACCCACGAACACGATGATGTCGTCCGCTCCCTGCTTCTCCAGCTCCGCGATGATCGCCGGCACCAGCGTCTTGTGACCCGCCGCCAGCGTGCTGATGCCCACCGCGTGCACGTCGTTCTCGATCGCCTGCCGCGCGCATTCCTCGGGGGTCTGGAACAGCGGTCCCATGTCGACATCGAAGCCGAGATCGGCATACGCCGTGGCCACCACCTTGGCGCCACGGTCGTGGCCGTCCTGCCCCAGCTTGGCGACCATCACGCGCGGCCGGCGGCCGTGCTCCTCGGCGAAGGCCGCGATTTCCTTCTTCAGGTTGTCCCAGCCCTCGGCCGAGTCGTAGGCGGCTGCATACACACCGGTCACCTTCTGCGTGTCGGCGCGATGGCGCCCGTAAATCTTTTCCAGCGCCTCGCTCACCTCGCCCACCGTCGCGCGCAGGCGGCTGGCCTGGATCGCCAGCTCCAGCAGGTTGCCCTTGCCGGTGCGCGCCGCCGTCGTCAGCGCCTCCAGCGCGGCGTGCACTGCCGCGCCGTCGCGCGTCGCGCGGATCTGCTGCAGCCGCACGATCTGCTGCTCGCGCACGCGGACGTTGTCCACCTCCAGGATGTCCAGTGGGTCGTCCTTGCCCGCCTTGTACTTGTTGACGCCGACGATCACATCGCGGCCGGAGTCGATGCGCGCCTGCTTCTGCGCCGCCGCCGCCTCGATCTTCAGCTTGGCCCAGCCCGAGTCCACCGCGCGCGTCATGCCGCCCAGGGCCTCGACCTCCTCGATGATCTTCCAGGCCGCATCGGCCATGTCCTGCGTCAGCTTCTCCATCATGTAGCTGCCGGCCCAGGGGTCGATCACGTTCGGGATGTGCGTCTCTTCCTGCAGGATCAGCTGCGTGTTGCGGGCGACCCGCGCACTGAACTCCGTGGGCAGCGCGATCGCCTCGTCGAAGCTGTTGGTGTGCAGCGACTGCGTGCCGCCGAACACCGCCGCCATCGCCTCGATCGTCGTGCGCACGATGTTGTTGTAGGGGTCCTGCTCGGTCAGCGACCAGCCCGAGGTCTGGCAATGCGTGCGCAGCATCAGGCTCTTGGGATTGCTGGCGCCGAAGCCCTGCATGATGCGGCACCACAGCAGCCGCGCCGCGCGCATCTTGGCGATCTCGAGATAGAAGTTCATCCCGATGGCCCAGAAGAAGGACAGCCGCGGCGCGAACGCGTCCACGTCCAGTCCCTTGGCCAGCGCGGTCTTCACGTACTCCTTGCCGTCGGCCAGCGTGAAGGCCAGCTCCAGCGCCTGGTTGGCCCCCGCCTCCTGCATGTGATAGCCGGAGATCGAGATCGAGTTGAACTTCGGCATGTTCTGCGCCGTGTACTCGATGATGTCGCCCACGATCCGCATCGAAGGCTCGGGCGGATAGATGTAGGTGTTGCGGACCATGAACTCCTTGAGGATGTCGTTCTGGATCGTCCCGGAGAGCTGGTCCTGCTTCACCCCTTGTTCTTCCGCCGCGACCACGTAGCCGGCCAGCACCGGCAGCACGGCGCCGTTCATGGTCATGGACACCGAGACCTGGTCGAGGGGGATGCCGTCGAACAGGATCTTCATGTCCTCCACGGAATCGATGGCCACGCCGGCCTTGCCGACATCGCCGACCACGCGCGGGTGGTCGCTGTCGTAGCCGCGATGGGTCGCCAGGTCGAAGGCGACGCTCACGCCCTGCCCGCCCCCGGCCAGGCCCTTGCGGTAGAACGCGTTGGATTCCTCCGCCGTGGAGAAGCCCGCGTACTGGCGGATCGTCCAGGGCCGCGCCGCGTACATCGTGGCCTGCGGCCCGCGCAGGAAGGGCGCGAATCCCGGCAAGGTGTCGGCGTACGGCAGCCCCTGCAGGTCGGCGGCGGTGTAGAGCGGCTTGACGGCGATGCCGTCCGGCGTGACCCAGTTCAAGGCGTTCAGGTCGCCGCCGGGCGCCGAGCGGGCGGCGGCTTTCTTCCATTCCTCGAGCGAGGGAGGCTTGAATTCGGGCGCGTTCGAGCTCATGGCAAATCCTGTGGGGGCCACGGGTGTGCCCGCGGTCGAGGGATCTTACCGCCGCGCCCGGGGGCAAATCTCAGCGGACCAGCCGCTCCAGGTCCGCCTGCGGCAGGCGGTGTTCCTCGTAGTGTTCGCGGGCGCGCTGCAGCTTGGTGAACACGTCCTCGTAGGCGCTGATGCGGCCGTCCTCGAAGTAGACGTAGCCGGCGCTGACGTGGAACCAGGTGATCATCTCCGGCACGTCGTCGGGGACCACGAGCGTGTGCGTCTCGCCCGGGGCCTCCATCACGAAGGAGCCCTCGGTTGCCACCCAGTCGTGCTCCAGGTAGAACCAGCGGCCCTTCATCACGTGCGCATGCACGGCGCCGAAATGGCGGTGGCAGGACAGCACGCCCGACTTGCGCACGCGCAGCAGGTTGACGTAGTAGCCCTGCGTCACCCCGAAGGTGAGCGGCAGGAAGGCGACGTTCTCGGCCTGCTGCACCCAGCGCTCCTCGGGCACGTCGCCCACGTCCTGCAGGAAGATCTCCGGCCGGGCGCCGGGCGGCACCGGATCGGGCGCGGGCCGGATGGCGCGCGGATTGGCGAAGTTGCGGGTGAGGTTGCGAGCGGGGTTCATGCCGCAAGCGTACCCGCGTGCCAGCGGCTGCGGGCGCTAAGATTCCGGAACGTCGTTCCATGATTCAGAACACAGGAGACAAGACCTTGCGTTGCAGCCAACTCTGCGCCGGCCTGTTCGCGGGCGCCCTGGCGCTGGCCGCGGCCATGCCCGCCGCCGCCCAGGACTATCCCAGGGGCACCGTGAAGATCATCGTGCCCTTCCCGCCGGGCGGCCCGACCGACACGGTGGGCCGGCTGATCGGCATGAAGCTGCAGGAGATGTGGGGGCAACCGGTCATCATTGACTACAAGCCGGGCGCCGGCACGGTGATCGGCGCCGACTACGTGGCCAAGTCCGCGCCCGACGGCCTGACCATCGGCATGGTGAACTCCTCGCTGGCGGTCAACCCGACGCTGCGCAAGAAGCTGCCCTACGACACGCTCAAGGACCTCACCGGCGTCACCCAGCTGTTCAACATGCAGCTGGCCATCGTCGCCCGGCCCGATGCGCCCTTCAACAACGTGAAGGAACTGATCGCCTATGCCAAGGCGCACCCGGGCCAGCTCAATTACGGCACGCCAGGCGCCGGCAGCACCACCCACCTGGGCGCGGAGCTTCTCAAGCGCGAGGCCGGCTTCGACATGCAGCACATCGCCATGAAGGGCAGCGCCCCGGCCCACACGGAGCTGATGGGTGGCCGCCTCGACCTGGTGGTCGATCCGCTGCTGTCGGTGCTGCCCTTCGTGCAGGCCGGCAAGATGAAGCTGATCGCCACCATGGGCGACAAGCGCGTGCCGGGCGTCAACGCCCCCACCGTGGCCGAAGTCCTTCCCGGCTTCAACGTCGGCGCCTTGCTCGGCTTCGTCGTGCCCGCGGGCACGCCCCCGGCCGTGATCCACAAGCTCCAGGCCGACACCGCCAAGGTGCTGGCCATGCCCGAACTGAAGAAGCGCGCGGAGGAATACGGCATGGAGATCGTGGCCAGCAAGCCCGAGCAGTTCAATGCCTTCCTCGCCAGCGAAGTGCGCAAGTGGGCCCGCGTGGTCACCGACGCGCACATCGAAGCCGATTGATCCCCAAGGACGCACAGCCACCATGAGCCTGCATTTGAAACCCCTGCATTCCGTGTTCGTCGCCGAGGCGAGCGGCATCGACCTCACCCAGCCGCTGGCGGACCGGGACGTGCGCGCGATCAACGCCGCCATGAACGAACACGCCGTGCTCGTGTGGCGCGGCCAACCGATGACGGCGCAGCAGCAGATCGGCTTCGCCAAGTCGTTCGGCCCGCTGGACATCGGCTTGAAGCGCGTGTTCAAGCGCCCCGAGCGGCTGGAAGACGAACGCCTGATCGACATCTCCAACGTCGACGCCCAGGGCAACGTGGCCAGGCGCGACTCGCCCAGGAACCTGTCGAACTTCGCCAACCAGCTGTGGCATTCCGACAGCTCCTTCATGGATCCGCGCGCGGCCTATTCGATGCTCCATTGCGTGATCAAGCCAAGCTGGGGCGGCAACACCGAGTTCGCCGACCTGCGCGCGGCCTACGACACGCTCGACGAGCGCAGCAAGGCGCAGATCCAGGACCTGAAGGCGGAGCACTTCGCGCTGCACACGCGCATCCTGCTGGGCGACGACGCGTACACCGACGATCAGAAGAAGGAGATCCCGCCGGCCGTCTGGCCGCTGGTGCAGACGCATGCGGGGTCCGGCCGCAAGCTGCTGTTCGTCGGCGTGCACGCGCGCCAGATCCTCGGCTGGCCGACGGCGGAGAGCCGCATGTTCCTGCAGGATCTGCTGGAGCACGCGACCCAGCGGGAGCGCGTCTACGCGCACCAGTGGCAGGTGGGCGACCTGGTGATGTGGGACAACCGCAGCACCGTGCACCGCGGCCGCCGCTACGACGTGAGCGAACGGCGCGAGCTGCGCCGCACCACCGTCAACGACACGCCGCAGGCCATGCTGCTGGCGGCCTGATCCGCCCCGTCAACTTGCGACCGGCCGCGCCACCGGCTCGGCCCGCGCGAGCAGGTCGACCAGCGCCGCGCAGCGCTCGAGCAGTTCGCCAGGCTGTTCGCTGGCGGCCGCCTGTTCCAGTGCACGGCTGGCGCGGCTGGCCTCCTTGAAGCCGTACATGGCCAGGCTGCCGGCCAGCTTGTGCGCCGTGGCGCGAATGGTCTCGCGATCGCCCTGCGCCGCGGCCGCCGAGAGCTCCTCGGCGAGCTCCCGCCGCGACGACAGGAATGCCGGCATCAGCGGCATCAAGCCGGGCTCGATCCACACGCGGCGGTCACCCGGCGACCCGGCAAGCGCGGCCGGCGTTGCGGCCTGCACCGGGTCCTGCCCGCGCAACACGGCAAACACCTCCTCGCGGCTGGCGGGCTTGGCGAGGTACAGGTCGAATCCCGCCCCCAGGCATTGCCGGCGCGTGGCGTCGTCGTCGTGCGCCGAGAAGGCGGCGATCAGGCTGGGCGACTCGCCGTGTTCGCGTTGCCAGCCGCGGATCTCGTGCGCCGCCTCGATGCCGCCCATGACGGGCATCTCGATGTCCAGGAAGATCACGTCCGGCCGCTGCTCGCGCACCAGTTGCAGCGCCGCGCGCCCGTTCACGGCCGTGCGCACCACGAGCGGCGGGCTTGGCAGCAGGCTTTTCAGCACCACGATGTTGTATTCGTCGTCGTCCACCAGCAGCACGGACAGCTCCGGCAAGGCTTGCTGCTGCGCCGGCCCGATGTCGGGCACCCTGCCGGGCGCGACCTGCACCGGCGGCGCCGCATGCCACAGCGGCAGCCGCAAGGCGAGCGTCGTGCCCTCGGGCCCCGAGGTCATGCGCAGCGACCCGCGCTGCACCCGCGCCATCAGGCGCGCCGAATACGCGCCCAGGCCGGTGCCGCCCCGCTTGCCGTGGGTGGCGTATTTCTCGAAGAAGCGCTCGCGCACGGACTCGGGCATCTCGCCCGCGTTGGCTATGTCCAGGGCCACCGCATCGCCGTTGTCGTCGCTCACGCGCCGCAGCGTGACGCGCACGTCGGCATCGTCGGGCGACGCCTCGAGCGCGTTCTTCAGGAGGTTGGCGATGGTGGAATAGCAAAGCAGATCCTCGCCCTGCGCGTACACCGGCTCGGGCGGCAGGTCCGCCACCATGCGCACGTTCTTGGAACGCGCGTGCGCCTGCAGCTCGCGCACCACCGTGTTCACGTGCGCGGCCAGATCCACGGCCTGCGCGCGCAGGCGATAGCTGCCCTCCTCCATGCGGAACAGGTCGAGCGACAGGTTCACCATGCTCAGGACGCGCAGCGCGGCACGTTCGACCGTGCCCAGGAGTTCGTCCTCCACCGGATCGGGCGGATGGCGCTCGCGCAGCAGCCGCGGCACCGAGGCGATGCTGGCCAGCGGCGTCTTCAGGTCGTGGCGGGCGATGCGCTCCACTTCCTCGCGCATGCGGAAGGCTTCGCGCAGGGCCTTGTTCTGGTCTTCCAGCTGGCGCACCAGCGCGTCGAGGTGTTCGCGCTGCTCCGCCTCCTTGGCCTGCTGCGTGTCGGCAATGTGCGAGAAGATGTTGGTGAAGACCACCAGCAGCACCATCGTCACGCCGACGCGCGCGGCCATGGGCGCGCCCAGGTGCATCCAGGCCAGCGGGATCGCCAGCATCACCAGGCTGAGGTTCAGGATGTTGGCCGTGCGCCGCGGCAGCATGAAGTGGAACAGCAGCAGGCCGGGGTAGACCCACAGGATCCCGATCAGCCCGTTGTTGTACATCGCGGTGCCCAGCCCGATGGCGGAGGCCACGAAGATCGCGCCCGCCGGCACCACGGGCAAGCGCCCCAGGCCGATGGCAACCGTGTTGGCCAGCAGGCACACCAGGAAGGCGCAGGTGGCGACGCCGAGGATCAGCCGGCCCTGGAAGAAGTTGTTGACGGCAAACGGGCCGAGCAGCAAGGTGCCGGCGACCGAGAGCCCGAGGAAGATCTTCTGGCGGTGGGCTTCGATGAAGCCGGGAGCCAGGGCACGTGCAGCTTGCTCCTCGGGACCGGCGGGCGGCCCGGGGAATTGCGGTTCCTCGTACAAGGCCACTTTCGGCTTACTCCTCCGTATGGCGCGCCGATTATGGAGGCGGCAGGCGCGCCCGCCTAGCGCTGAACAGTGGAGAACCGCACAGTGTTGCAAATCGCCCCAAGGATGCATTGCGGTCAAGCCGCAATGCATCCGGGTTCAGAACGCCGCGATGCCCGTCTGCGCGCGCCCGAGAATCAGCGCGTGAATGTCGTGCGTGCCCTCGTAGGTATTCACGACCTCCAGGTTCACCAGGTGGCGCGCCACGCCGAATTCGTCGCTGATGCCGTTGCCGCCCATCATGTCGCGCGCGACGCGGGCGATGTCCAGGGCCTTGCCGCAGGAGTTGCGCTTCATGATCGAGGTGATCTCCACCGAGGCGGTGCCCTCGTCCTTCATGCGGCCCAGGCGCAGGCAGCCTTGCAGGCCCAGCGTGATCTCGGTCTGCATGTCGGCCAGCTTCTTCTGCACCAACTGGTTGGCCGCCAGCGGCTTGCCGAACTGCTTGCGATCCAGCACGTACTGGCGGGCGCGGAACCAGCAGTCCTCCGCCGCACCGAGCGCGCCCCAGGCGATGCCGTAACGCGCCGAATTGAGGCAGGTGAACGGACCCTTCAGGCCACGCACTTCGGGGAAGGCGTTTTCCTCAGGGCAGAACACGTCCTGCATCACGACCTCGCCCGTGATCGACGAACGCAGGCCCACCTTGCCATGGATGGCCGGCGCGGACAGCCCCTTGAAGCCCTTTTCCAGCACGAAGCCGCGGATGGAGCCCTCGTCGTCCTTCGCCCAGACCACGAACACGTCGGCGATCGGCGAGTTGGTGATCCACATCTTGCTGCCGGTCAGCTTGTAGCCGCCGTCCACCTTGCGGGCGCGCGTGATCATGCTGGCCGGGTCGGAGCCGTGATCGGGCTCGGTCAGGCCGAAGCAGCCGATCCACTCGCCGGTGGCGAGCTTGGGCAGGTACTTCTGCTTGGTCGCTTCATTGCCGAACTCGAAGATCGGCACCATCACCAGCGAGGACTGCACGGACATCATCGAGCGATAGCCCGAGTCGATGCGCTCCACCTCGCGGGCCACCAGGCCGTAGCAGATGTAGTTGAGGCTGGCCCCGCCGTACTGCTCGGGAATCGTCGGGCCCAGCAGGCCCAGGGCGCCCATCTCGCGGAAGATGGACGCGTCGGTCTGCTCGTGACGGAAGGCCTGCAGCACGCGCGGGGCCAGCCTCTCCTGGCAGTAGTTGTGGGCGGCGTCGCGCACGGCGCGCTCGTCGTCGCTGATCTGCGCGTCCAGCAGCAGCGGGTCGGCCCAGTTGAAAACGGCTTTGGCTCTGGCCATGAAGGAACTCCGGTCGCGGCGAGGAAGGGGACTCAGGACGGCAGCAGCGCCGTCGCTTCGGTCATGCGAACGATATTGTCGCCGCTCGCGCCGGCGCCTTCAGAACGGGCGCGACATCCGGGCAAAGCTGGGGTGCGGCTGCGCCGCAACCCAGCCTAGGAAAGTGCGTCGGCGACGGCGAATCCCTCGCGGGCCCTGCGCATCACCTCACGCGGCGTCTCGCCCTTCACGCGGTGGTCGCTCCAGACCTGGCGCCAGCGGCGCGCCCCCGGCACGCCGTTGTAGAGGCCCATCATGTGCCGTGCGATCGAATGCCAGCCCGTGCCGCGCCGGGCCTGCTCGCGCTCCATGTACGCGACCATCTTTTCCTCGACGTCGCCGCGCGTGAGCGGCTCGGCCTCCTCGCCGTAGAACTGCGTGTCCCAGCGCGCCAGCCACCAGGGATGGTGGTAGGCCTCGCGGCCGATCATCACTCCGTCGACGACGCGCAATTGCTCCTGCACCACCTCGTCCTGCGTGATGCCGCCGTTGAGGACGATCACCAACTGCGGAAAATCCCGCTTGAGCCGGTCCACCAGTTCGTAGCGCAGCGGCGGCACCTCGCGGTTCTCCTTGGGCGACAGGCCCTTGAGCCAGGCATTGCGGGCGTGGACGATGAACACGCCGCAGCCTGCCTCGGCGACCGTGCCGACGAAGTCGCGCACGAAGGCGTAACTCTCCACCTTGTCGATGCCGATGCGGTGCTTCACGGTCACCGGCAGGTCGACCGCATCGGCCATGGCCTTGACGCAGTCCGCCACCAGCGCCGGCTCGGCCATCAGGCAGGCGCCAAAGGAGCCGCGCTGCACCCGCTCGCTGGGACAGCCGCAGTTGAGATTGACCTCGTCGTAGCCCCACTGCTGCGCGAGTTGCGCGCACCGCGCCAGGTCGGCCGGCTCGCTGCCTCCCAGCTGCAGCGCGAGCGGGTGCTCCGTCTCGTCAAAATCCAGGTGGCGCGGAACATCGCCGTGCAGCAGCGCGCCCGTGGTCACCATCTCGGTATAGAGCCGCGCTCGCCGGCTCAGCAGGCGGTGGAAATAGCGACAGTGCCTATCGGTCCAGTCCATCATCGGCGCCACGCTCAGGCGCCATCCGTCTTTCTCTTGCATCACGCCGGCAAATGTACGCGCAGCCGACGCGGCACCGCGCCACCCGGGCATTGCGCGGCTGCGCCCATCGCGGCCAAAGGGTCTTCGCCTATCGCTGCCGCGGGCGCATGCCTATGCTGGGGTACCGGATTGCCAAGGAGTTGCAGATGAAGACCTTCAGTCTCGCTGCCGGCATGACCAACATGCGCGGCGTCTTCTATCCCACGGGCCACATGGTGCTGATGTTCCCGACCGAGCGGGACGCACGCTACGCCTGCGAACTGCTGCGCAAGGACGGTGTCCCGGACGACGACCTCTGCCTGTGCGGCCCCGCGGAGTTCGAGCGCCAGATCACGGGCGCGACCGACGAGGACGACGACGTGCTGCTGCCCTCGGTGGGAACCGAGTCCGACACCGCGCGGCGCTTTCGCCAACTGGCGCACCAGGGGCACCACGCCCTGATGGTGCATGCCTCGGCGGGCACGACCTCCGAACACGTCCTCGAGTTGCTGCGCGATTCGCGCATCTCGTACGGGCAGCGCTATCGGCCGCTGGTGATCGAGGATCTGGTGGACGGCAGCGCCCACTGAAGCACGCCCAAGGCTGAAAGGATGTCATCCCGGGCTTGACCCGGGAACCATGCTGCGCCGGAACATGCGCCGTGGTGGATTGCGGGTCAAGCCCGCAATGACATCCCTCGATTCCGGGTCAAGCCGCAATGCATCCCCGATTGCGGGACAGGCCCGCGACGCCATCCGAAACCTCACCCCATGTGCAAACCGCCATTGACCGAGAAGTCCGCCCCGGTCGTGTAGCCGCTCTCCTCGCCCGCGAGCCAGGCGATGATCGATGCGATCTCGCTCGGTTCGCCCAGGCGCTTGACAGGGATGGTGGCCACGATCTTGTCCAGCACGTCCGTGCGGATCGACCGGACCATGTCGGTGCCGATGTAGCCCGGGCTCACGGTGTTGACCGTCACGCCCTTGTTGGCCAGTTCCTGCGCCAGCGCCATCGAGAAGCCGTGCATGCCGGCCTTGGCGGCGGAGTAGTTGGTCTGGCCCGCCTGGCCCTTCTCGCCGTTGACCGACGAGATGTTGACGATGCGGCCCCAGCCCTTTTCCACCATGTCGCCGACGACCTGCTTGGTCACGTTGAACATCGAATTCAGGTTGGTCTCGATCACCGCGTCCCAGTCCTCGCGCGTCATCTTCAGGAACATGCGGTCGCGCGTGATGCCGGCGTTGTTCACCAGCACGTCGATGCTGCCGTGCTCCGCT
Organism: Ramlibacter sp.; assembly: GCF_028291745.1. GTDB lineage: Bacteria > Pseudomonadota > Gammaproteobacteria > Burkholderiales > Burkholderiaceae_C > Ramlibacter. The sequence goes on from NZ_JAQGNQ010000088.1 coordinate 36,267, forward strand.
TTCGCCTTGCTGAAGGCGGCGACGGTGGAATCCCAGTCGCCGACATTGCCGACCGAGGCGTGGAAGGTGTAGCCCTCTTCCTTCTGGTGTGCGAGCCACTTGCCGAAGTCGCGGGTCGGGCCGCAGCCGGCGATGACCCGGAAGCCTTCCTTGTGCAGCCGCTGGCAGATCGCCGTGCCGATGCCACCCATGCCGCCGGTCACGTACGCCACTTTCTGAGCCATGTTGTTTCCCCTTGCTGTTGCTGTTGCTGTTTGATCTGCGCGCTCAGCCGCGTTCCACGGCCAGGGACACGCCCATGCCGCCGCCGATGCACAGGGCCGCGATGCCCTTGCGCGCCTCGCGCCGCTGCATCTCGTGCAACAGCGTCACCAGGATGCGGCAGCCGGACGCGCCGATCGGATGGCCGATGGCGATCGCGCCGCCGTTCACGTTGACCTTGGCCGGATCCAGGTCCAGTTCCTTGTTGACGGCGCAGGCCTGGGCCGCGAACGCTTCGTTCAGCTCGAACAGGTTCACGTCCTGCGCGCTCCAGCCGGCGCGCTGCAGGGCCTTGCGGGTGGCCGACACCGGGCCCATGCCCATCGTGGCGGGATCGAGGCCGGTCGTGCCGAAGCCAGCGATGCGCGCCAGCGGCTTGAGGCCCAGTTGCGCGGCCTTCTTGGCACTCATCACCACCACGGCAGCGGCGCCGTCGTTCAGGCCCGAGGCATTGCCCGCGGTCACCGTGCCCGCCTTGTCGAAGGCCGGACGCAGGCCCGCCAGCGCCTCGGCGCTGGTCTTCTTGTTGATGAATTCGTCGGCGTCGAAGCGCAGCGGGTCGCCCTTGCGCTGCGGGATGCTCACGGGAACGATCTCGTCCTTGAAGCGGCCCGCTTCCTGCGCCGCGGATGCCTTCTGCTGGCTGGCCAGGGCCAGCGCGTCCTGCGCGGCGCGGTCGATCGAATAGGCCTTGGCCACGTTCTCCGCCGTGATGCCCATGTGGTACTGGTTGTAGACGTCCCACAGGCCGTCGACGATCATCGAGTCGATCATCTTCCAGTCGCCCATGCGCTGGCCGTCGCGCGAATTCAGCAGCACGTGCGGCGAGGCGCTCATGTTCTCCTGGCCGCCGGCGACCACGATCTCGCTGTCGCCCCAGGCGATGGCCTGCGCCGCCAGCATCACGGCCTTCAGGCCCGAGCCGCACACCGCGTTGATGGTCAGGCCCGGAATTTCCTTGGGCAGGCCCGCTTTCAGCAGCGCCTGGCGCGCCGGATTCTGGCCGGCGCCCGCGGCCAGCACCTGGCCCATGATCACTTCGCCCACCAGCGCGGGATCAAGCTTCGCGCGCTCCAGCACCTCCTTGATCACGATGGAGCCCAGCTCCGTGGCGGGGATCTTGGCGAGCGATCCGCCGAACTTGCCGACGGCGGTGCGGGCGGCCGAAACGATGACGATGTCTTCCATGGGGCTCCTTCAGCGGGATAGTGGGTTGGTTTCTTGTCTCTGTTTTCCTCCCCCTCTCGGGGAGGGCCGGGGCCGCGAGCGCAGGTTTATGCCCTTGCCTTCACGTACCGCCCCGGCGCGGGCTCGATGGCCTTGTACCTGGTGCCTTTGCCATAGCTCTTGGGTGCCGCAATCTGCTTGCCGGCATGCGCCTTGAGCCAGTTGGCCCAATCGGGCCACCAGCTGCCGGCGTGCTCGGTCGCGCCCTGCTGCCAAGCATCGACCGTGCCGGGCAGCTTGTCGTTGGTCCAGTAGGACCGCTTGTTCTTCGCGGGCGGGTTGATCACCCCCGCGATGTGGCCGGAGGCGCCCATCACGAAGCGCTTCTTGCCGGGCAGGTGCTGCACCGAAGCGTAGGCGCCGGCGATCGGGACGATGTGGTCCTCGCGCGAGCCGTAGATGTAGACCGGGAGATCGACCTTGCGCAAGTCGATCTGTTCGCCGCAGACCGTGACCTTGCCCGGTTTGACCAGGTTGTTTTCCAGGTAGGTGTTGCGCAGGTACCAGGCGTACATCGGCCCGGGCAGGTTGGTCGAGTCGCTGTTCCAGTACAGCAGGTCGAAGGGCGGCGGCGTCTCGCCCTTGAGATAGTTGCCCACGACGTAGTTCCAGACCAGGTCGTTGGGGCGCAGGAAGCTGAAGGTGGTGGCCAGGTCCTGCCCCTTCATCAGGCCCTTCTGCCCGAGCTGCAGCTCCCGCAGCTTCACCGCGTCCTCGTCGATGAACAGATCGAGCACGCCCGTGTCGCTGAAGTCCAGGAAGGTGGTGAGGAAGGTGGCCGACGCCACCGGCTTCTCGCCCTTGGCGGCCAGCACCGCCAGCGCGGTGCCGAGGATCGTGCCGCCAACGCAGAAGCCCAGCGCGTTGATCTGCTTGGCGCCCGAGATCTGCTGCACGACGGAGATCGCCTTCAGGGCCGCGTCCGCGATGTAGTCGTCCCAGCCCAGGTTCTCCATCGAGGGGTCCGGGTTGCGCCAGCTCACCACGAAGGTGCGATGGCCCTGCTCCACGAGGTAGCGGAGCAGCGAGTTCTCCGGCTGCAGGTCGAGGATGTAGAACTTGTTGATGCAGGGCGGCACCACCAAGAAGGGGCGCTCGTGCACCTGCCTGGTCAGCGGCTTGTATTCGATCAGCTGGAACAGGTGGTTCTCGAACACGACGGCGCCCTCGGTGGTCGCCACGTTGGTGCCCACGTCGAAGGCGCTCTCGTCGGTCATCGAGACGCGGCCCTGCTGCAGGTCGGCAAGCAGGTTCTTCAGGCCGCGGGCGATGCTCTCGCCCTTGGTCTCCAGGGCCTTCTGCTGCGCCTCGGCATTCAGGGCCAGGAAGTTGCTCGGCGCCGAAGCGGCCATCCACTGTTCGACCGCAAAGCGCAGGCGCGCCTTGGTTTTGGCGTCGGCATCGGTGGCTTCCGCGAGCCCGAGCAGGGTGCGTGCATTGAGCAGGTAGACGGCTGCGGAGAAGGCGGCGAGCGGGTTGCGCAGCCAGGCATCGTGGCCGAAGCGCTTGTCGCCGGCAGCAGGGCGTTCGCCGAGGCCCTGGTTCCAGAGTTCGCCGGCTTCGCGGACATAGGCCTCTTGCAGCGCCTGCAGTTTTTGCGCATCGAAGCCGAGCTTGCCGATGGGCCTGCCGCCACCCTGCTGCAGACCGTCCACGGCGCGCGACCACTGCTGCGCCAGATCCTGCTGCAAGCGCTGCGCGTGCGCGGACCAGTCCACGTCAGAATGCATTCTTGTCTCCTGCCTTCGTTAGCCCGAAGTATTACATCGTTATTGTTGCAGTGCAACATTGAAACCCCGACCCGCCATGCACCTCGTCGTCATCGCCTGGCTGTACGTCGCCCTGATGATGGCGGTGGCCGAAGCCAATCATCCGCTCGGCACCGTGTTCGGTGCCTGCGTCACCTTTGTACTCTATGGGCTCGCGCCTGTCGCCCTCCTGATCTACCTCATGGGGCGGCCAGCTCGCCGGGCGGCGCGGCGCAAGCGCGAGGCACCGGCGTCAGCGGTCGAGCCAGAGAGCGGCGGCAAAGCGGCCGCTGACCCGGTCGCGGCGGTGCGAGAAGAACCGTGAGGCGGCGCTGACGGTGCACCACTGCGCGCTGCCGTCATTGCCAGCGATCGCGGTGATGCCGAGGGCAGCGAGGCGACGCCGCGCCAGCGCCTGCAGATCGGCGAGGAACTTGCCCTCGCCCCGCGGACGGAAGCAGGCCTGCGCGCCCGGATCGCGCTGCACGAAAGCGGCACGCACTTCAGCGCCCACCTCGAAGGCCTCCGGCCCGATGCAGGGGCCCAGCCAGGCGAGCACCTGCGCCGCGGCGCCGGCCTGCGGCGCCATCGCCTGCCACAGGGCTTCGAGCGCGCCATGGCCGCCTTCGCCCGCGAGCCCACGCCAGCCGCAATGCGCAGCGCCGACCACGCGGCCCGCGCGATCGGCCAGCAGCACCGGCAGGCAGTCGGCCACCATGATCGTGCAGGCCACGCCCGGCTCGGTGGTCCAGCAGGCATCGGCCTCGGTGCCGTCGGGCGTGTCGCGCGTGAGTTGCACCACGCCTTGCCCATGCACCTGCTTCAGGAACACCGGCCGCGCCTGCAGGGTGGCGGCGAAGCGAGTGCGGTTCTCGGCGACCGCGGCTGCCTCGTCGCCGACGTGGTCGCCGAGATTGAGCGAGTCGTAGGGCCCGACGGAAACGCCACCGGTGCGCTCGCTGCACCACGCATGCACGCGCGCTGGCGCGCTCCATTGCGGCGTCATCGCCTCACGCCTCGTTGTCGGGGCAATGCGCGGGCTGCGCCTGCTGGAAAGCCGGGTGCTGCATGCATGCCTCGAAGGCCGCCATCGTGCGCGTGAGACCGCTGAAATCGACGTTGAAGCGCTGGCCGTTGAAGATCTGCGGCACCAGGCAGCAGTCGGCCAGGGTCGGCGTGTCGCCGTACGCGTAGCGCGCAGCGGGCAGCCGCTGCAATTCGCGCTCGACCATCTCCAGGCCGCTGCGCACCCAATGGCGATACCAGGTGTTCTTGGCTTCTTCGTCCACCTTCAGCTCGCGCACCAGGTACTTGAGCACGCGCAGGTTGTTCAGCGGATGGATCTCGCACGCAACCAGTTGCGCGAGCGCGCGCACGTGAGCGCGGCCCAGCGGGTCGGATGGCAGCAAGGGCGGATTCGGATGGGTCTCGTCCAGGTACTCGATGATCGCCATCGACTGGCCCAGAAGCTGCCCGTCGTCCAGTTCCAGCGTGGGCACCAGCTGCGAGGGCGACACGGCGGCGTACTTCTCCTGGCGGTGCTCGCCCTTCACCAGGTGCACCGGCAGGTACTCGTAGCCCAGGCCCTTCAGGGCGAGCGCGATGCGCACGCGAAACGACGCCGAGGAGCGGAAGTAGTTGTGAAGCTTCATGGGCAGGAAGCATAAACCGCTCTCCCCTACACTGCGGCCCACCAGAACACCGAGGGGACAGCATCATGATCCTGGAACACGCCGACATCCGCATCCAGCCCGGCAAGCAGGCCGAATTCGACGAGGCGATAGCCCGCGGACTGCGCACCGTCGTTGCACGCGCGCAGGGCATGCGCGGGTTCAAGGTGAACCGGGGGATCGAGTCGCCCGAGCGCTACGTGCTGCAGATCTTCTGGGACACGCTGGAGGCGCACACGGTGGGCTTTCGCGAAAGCCCGCTGTTCGCCGAATGGCGCGCGATCGTCGGCCCGTATTTCGCGCAGCCGCCGGTGGTGGAGCATTTCACGCTGGTGGTCAAGAGCGACTGAGCCTTCGCGCCGCGACCGAGCGCAGTCATGGATGCCGGGTCAAGCCCGGCATGACATCCCTTGGTGATGCGGCGTGCGGCGTGTGGCGTGCGGCGTGCAAGGATGTCATTGCGGGCTTGACCCGCAATCCACCTGCCCCTCAGCGCGAAGCGACGCTGCGTTCGCCCACGAAGATCTCCACCCGTCGGTTGCGCGCGCGGCCCGAGTCGCTGTTGTTGTCCGCCACCGGCTCGTGCTCGCCGCGCCCGGCCACCTGGATCTGGCGCGGACTCACGCCACGCTCCACCAGGTATTGCCGCGTCGACTGCGCCCGCTCCATCGAGAGCCGGTCGTTGTATTCGTCGGAGCCGACGCTGTCCGTGTGGCCGATGATGCGCAGCTCGGTGTTCGCCTGCGCTGCCAGGCCGCTCGCCAGCTGGTCCAGGATGGGACGCATGTTCGGCTTGATGTCGGCGCGCCCGGTGTCGAAGGACACGTCGCTCGGCACGCTCAGCTTCAGCTGGTTGTCGCTGGTCTGCACCACGCCGACGCCGCTGCCCATGGTGGCGTGCTCCATCGCCACGCGCTTTTGCTCCATCTGCTTCGACCAGACGTAGCCGCCGGCGCCGCCCACGCCGGCGCCGATCAGCGCACCGGTGACGTCGCCGCCGATCAGGGCACCGGCGACCGCACCCAGGCCGGCGCCGAGTGCCGTGTGGCGCTGGGTGTTGTTGTCCATGCCCGTGTCCATGCCCATGTTGGCGCAGCCGGCCAGGCCCAGGCTGAGGGCGGTGATGGCGAGCAGGCTCGCGCGGGGTCCGGTCTTGTTCATTGCAGGATCCTTTTGGAATGGGTAGTGCAACCTCGAGATTGCAGGCCCGCCCCGCCGCGCCCCCGTCGGACTGCGCCCACCTTGCGGTTTGTTACTCCGCCGGGCCTGGCGGCGGCGGTCTTCTGCGCGGGATACGCGGCAGGCCCAGCCGCTATGCTTGTCAATTCATGAACACCCGAACCCTCACCGAACCCCAGCGGCAGACGCCCGTGTGGGGCGAGTACGAAGTCGTCGTGCTGGGCGGCGGCCCCGCCGGCATGGCCGCTGCCGTCGCCGCGGCGCGCGCCGGCCGCAAGACGTTGCTGATCGAGCGCTATGGCTTCCTCGGCGGCATGGGCACCGCCGCCGGCGTCACCAACTTCTGCGGGCTGCACGCCAACGTGCACGGCGACATCCGCCAGGTGGTGCACGGCGTCGCCGACGACCTGCTGCAACGCATCGCCCGGCTGGGCGGCCTGAATGAGCCGCACGGCCTGTTCGGCAAGACGGTGGCACAGGCCTACGACACCGCGGCCTACAAGATCGCCGCCGACGACCTGCTGCTGTCCTCTGGCGTCGAGGTCCTGTTCCACGCCCTGGCTGCGGGCGTGGTGATGGACGACGCGCGCCGCGTGCAGGCGCTGCTGGTGGAAACGAAGTCGGGCCGCTTCGCCGTCGTGGGCCGCACCTTCATCGATGCGTCGGGCGACGGCGACCTGGCCGCGTGGGCGGGCGCGCCGTATGCATTGGGCGATGGCGCGGGCAACATGCTCTACCCCTCCACCATGTTCCGCCTGAACGGCATCAACCCCGAGCGCGCGGGCAAGGCCTGGGAGGTGATTCCCCGGCTGATGCTGCAGGCCGAGGCCGAGGGCCGCTACCGGTTTCCGCGCAAGACGCCGATTGTGCGGCCGCAAAAGAGCGGCATCGAATGGCGCGTCAATCTCACCCAGCTCGCCAATGCGCAAGGCAACGCCATGAACGGCACCGACGCGCGCGAGCTGAGCGAGGCCGAGATCCTGGGCCGGCGGCAGATCGCGGAAGTGGCCGGTTTCCTGCGCGAGGTGCCGGGCTTCGAGAGCGCCTACATCGTCGACATCGCGCCGCAGGTGGGCATCCGCGAAACGCGGCGCGTGCGTGGCCTCTACGAATTGAGCGAAGCCGACGTGCTGGAGTGCGCGAGCTTCGACGACACGATCGGCGTCAATGGCTGGCCGCTGGAATTGCACCTGAAAGGCGACGTCGAATTCCGCTGGCCCAGGATCCCGGAAAGCCGCGGCTTCAACCACCTGCCCTATCGCATGATCCTCCCCGAAGGCCTGGACAACGTGTGGGTGGCCGGCCGCTGCGCCTCGATGAGCCACGAGGCGCAATCGGCCGCGCGCGTGACCGGCGCCTGCTTCGTCATGGGCGAGGCGGCGGGGCTGGCCGCCAGCCTTGCCCTGAAGGGCGCAAGCACCGCAGCGGCCGTGGATGTGGTCGCGCTGCAGGCTGGCCTGGAAGACAATGGCGCCTACCTCGGCCGGACCTGGTAAAGGAAGCACCATGAACGCCCCCCTGCCCACCCGGCAGATCCGCGAGCAGCTCTATCGCGACATGGAGCCGCACAACCTCACGCCGCTGTGGGAAGTGCTGCATGCGCTGGTGCCGCCCAGGCCGAACACACCGTGCGTGCCGGCGCTGTGGCGCTACGAGGAGGTGCGTCCCTTCCTGATGCGCGCCGGCGAGGCGATCACCGCCGAAGAAGCGGTGCGGCGCGTGCTGATCCTCGAGAACCCGAAGCTGCGCGGGCAATCGGCGATCACGCAGTCGCTCTATGCCGGCCTGCAATTGATCCTGCCCGGCGAAGTGGCGCCCAGCCACCGCCACACGCAAGGCGCGCTGCGCTTCATCGTCGAAGGTTCGGGCGCCTACACCGCCGTCGACGGCGAGCGCACCACCATGCGGCCGGGTGACTTCATCATCACCCCGAGCTGGACCTGGCACGACCACGGCCACGAGGCCGAAGAGCCGGTGGTGTGGCTCGATGGCCTGGACATTCCGATGATCCGCTTCTTCGACGCCGGCTTCGCGCAGAACGATGCCGCACGCTCGCAGCAAGTGACGCGGCCCGAAGGCACCAGCTTTGCCCGCTACGGCCACAACATGGTGCCGGTGCGCCACGACCCGCCCTTCGGCCAGACCTCGCCGATCTTCAGCTATCCCTACGAGCGCAGCCGCGAGGCGCTGCACGAACTGGAGCGCCATGCGCCCGTGGACGCCTGGGACGGCTGCAAGCTGCGCTACGTGAATCCGCTCACCGGCGGCTGGCCTATGCCCACGATAGCCACCTTCATGCAGCGCCTGCCCGCCGGCTTCGCGGGCCAGCCGTGGCGGCAGACCGATGGCGCCGTCTACAGCGTGGCGGAGGGGGAAGGCGAAGTGGAGATATCCGCCGGCGAGCAGACCTGGCACCTGCGCTTCAGGCCGCGCGATCACTTCGTGATTCCCTCGTGGCACACTGCGCGCCTCACGTCCGGCACGGGTTGCGTGCTGTTCAGTTTTTCCGACCGCCCGGTCCACCAGGCCCTGGGCATCCATACCGAAGAAAGGTTGTCATGAGCTACGTCATCCCCGCAGTCCCCGTCGTCAGCGTGCCGGTGGTCGGCCGCAGCGAGCGCTTCCCGGTGCGCCGCATCTACTGCGTGGGGCGCAACTACGTGGAGCATGCCAAGGAGATGGGATTCACCGGCCGCGAGGCGCCCTTCTTCTTCTTCAAGCCCGCCGACGCCGCCGTGGTGGTGCCCGAGGGCGAGACCGGCACCATGCAGTACCCGAGCCTGACCAAGGACTTCCACCACGAGATCGAACTGGTGGCGGCAATCGGCACGGGCGGGCGCAACATCAAGGCCGCCGACGCGATGAAGCACATCTACGGCTACGCCGTGGGCCTGGACATGACCCGCCGCGACCTGCAGGGCGAGCAGAAGAAACTGGGCCGCCCCTGGGAGATCGGCAAGGCCTTCGAGCAGTCCGCGCCGATCGGCCCGATCGTGCCCGCGGCGCAGGCCGGCGACATCGAGAAGGCGGAGATCTGGGTGCAGGTGAACGGCAAGGACCGCCAGCGCAGCAGCGTCTCCAAGTTGATCTGGAACATCGCCGAGATCATCGAGCACCTCTCCTCGGCCTGGGAGCTCGCGCCCGGCGACCTGATCTACACCGGCACGCCCGAAGGCGTCGCGGCCGTGGTGCAGGGCGACACGCTGGTCGGCGGCGTCACCGGCCTGCCCGAACTGCGCGTGCGCGTGGGCTGATCCCGGGCGTGTCGACCGTCCGCAGTCCCATCAAGCATTGCCGCAACTGCGGCGTTGCCGTCGTCTACCGCGTTCCGGACGACGGCGATACGCACCAGCGCGCGGTCTGCCCGGCCTGCGACACCATCCATTACGAGAACCCGCTCAACGTGGTGGGCACGGTGCCGCATCTCGGTGACCGCGTGCTCCTGTGCAAGCGCAACATCGAGCCGCGCTGGGGCAAGTGGACGCTGCCGGCCGGCTTCATGGAGCTGGGCGAGACCACCGCCGAAGGCGCAGCCCGCGAGACCCACGAGGAAGCCGGCGCGCAGATCGAGATGGAGGGCTTGTTCAGCGTCCTGAGCGTGCCGCGTGTCGGGCAGGTGCACATGTTCTACCGCGCCCGCCTGCTCAGCGACGTGTTCGACCCGGGTTTCGAGACGATCGAGGCCCGGCTCTTCACGCAGGCCGAGATCCCCTGGGACGAGATCGCCTTCCGCACGGTGCGGGAGACGCTGGAGCGCTTCTTCGCCGACCGCGAACGCGGGCAGTTCGGCGTGCACACGGTGGACGTGCTTTGAATGACTCCCTCTCCCTTCCGGGGAGAGAGAGCAATACAGGAATTCAGCGCGCCTGCTTGCTTTCCTCGCGCAGCCGCACTTCCTCGCGGTGCCTCACGCACAGCGGGTGGTTGCGGACACCGGGCTTGGCGCAGTTTTCACTGAGGCACAGCTCGCGTGAGATGAACATCTTGTCGCGGCACTGGTCGACCGCCTGGTAGTTCGCGCCGTTGCCGGCGACCTGCGCGTTCGACGAGCGCGCCACCGGCGGCTCCGGATCGATGCGCGGCGGCGCCGTCGCCACGACGGCGCGAGACGGCGGCGGCTCGAGCGGCGGCGGCACCGCCGTGGCCCTGGCCAGCCTGGCCTCGCGCGCGGCGCGCTCCTTCTCCTTGCGCGCGGCGGCGGCTTCGGCCTTGAGCTGCGCCTTGCTCGATGCCGCGGCGGTCACCGCCGGTTCGGGCACCGGCGCGGCGGCAGGCGGCGTTGTTTCGGCAGGCGCGGCTGCGACCGGCGCGGCGGCTGGAGCAGCGGGTGCAGCGGCTGGCGCCGGTGCTGGAGCCGGCGTCGGCGCTGCCACGGTCGCGGTCGGCACCGCAGCTACGGTGGAGCCAGCGTTGGGCGCCTTGCCGCGGCCCATCACCAGCGCAAGCACGCCACCCGCGGCCAGCACGGCGATGCCGGCGAGCACGGCAACCGGCAGCTTCTTCTTCGTGGTCACCCCCGGCGTGCTGTCATCGCGGACCTTGACCGGCACCAGCGACGCAGACACCGGCTTCGGCTTGGGCGCCTCGCCTTCCACAACCGGCGTGACCGCGAGCGGCTTCGCAGGCGTGGCCGGCACGGCAGGCGCGGCGATCGTTGCGGCCGCAACGGCTGGCGCCGGCGTGAGCGCGCTGCGCGATTGCGTCAGCGTCTTGGTGTATTCCTCGTCGATCCACTGCGTCGGCCGCAGGTCCGAGGCTTCCGCGGGGGTTGCGGGGCGGGAGGCATCGGTGCGCAGGCGGGTCGCCTCGCTGTCGGGGAACTGGGTCGCGGCGAAGGTGCCGCCGGTGCTGGTGCCGCCGGTGCCGATGGGGATGCCGGGCTGGCTCAGGACGGTCTGCTCGCCGCCGGACATCCGGCGCAGGCGGCGCCGGGCCAGGTCGGCATAGATGCCGGCCGGGAATCTCTCGAGGAAGCCTTGCAGCTCCTCCGGGTCGGGCGAGTCCTTGACGTCCTTCCAGTACACCAGCTCGAGTTCCTGCGTGACCGAGGTCACCGTGCCGGTCGAGGGCGTGGTGGCGCTGCCGGGCGGCAAGGTGCCGGGCCGGGTCAGCGGGCGCGAGGCCGCGTATTCCACCTTCTTGTTCGGATTGACCGGCGGCACCACCGTCTGGTCTTCGGCGCGCCGGGTCGCCGCCTGCAGGGCCACCGCGAAGTCGCGTGCAGTGGCAAAGCGCTCGTCGCGTTCCTTGGCCAGCGCGCGCGCCACCACGGCGTCAATCGCGGTCGGCAACTTGGCGTTCACCGAGCTGGGCGGCGGCGGCTGGTGGCCGATGATCTGGTGGATGATCGAGAAGTCGTTGTCGCCGTCGAACGGACGCTTGTCGGTCAGCAGCTGGTACAGCACCACGCCCACCGAGAACAGGTCGGCGCGGGAGTCGATCTTCTGCCCCTGCACCTGCTCGGGCGCCATGTACTTCAGCGTGCCGACCATGCTGCCCTGCGTGCGGGTCGCCTCGCCCGAATCCTGGATGCGCGCCACGCCGAAGTCGGTGAGCTTCACCCGGCCACCGGGCTCGATCAGCAGGTTGGCCGGCTTGACGTCGCGGTGCACGATCCCCTGCTTGTGCGCGTAGTCGAGCGCGCTGAGCAGGTCGCGGATGATCTTGAGCGACTGCTCCAGCGAATAGCGCACCCCGCGATCGAGGTGGTGCTTGAGGTCGTCGCCCTGGATGTACTCCATCACCAGGAAGGCGACCTCGCCCTCGCGGTCGGAGTCGTACACGCTGACGATGTTGGGATGCTGCAGCCGGGCCGCGGAGCGCGCCTCGGTGCGGAAGCGGTGCTCGTATTCGGCGGCCGCCTCTTCGGACAGGTTCTCGACCTTGACGGTCTTGATGGCGACCCGGCGGTCGAGATTGGGATCGCGCCCCTCGTACACCACGCCCATGGCACCCTTGCCCAGGACCCGGAGCACTTCGTACCGTCCCAACTTTTTCAGAGTCACATCAGCGCCGCGGACAAACAAGTGGCTTGCATTCTAGTCCCCGCATGCCGAGCAAGGCCGGGGTGCTCAGCCTTGCGGCCGCCCGGATGTGTTGCGTTTGGCACGAACGATGGCCCGCGCATACGCCCGCGAAAAGTGCCGCTCCAGCAGCGATTGCACCCAGCCGGCCTCGGCGCCGTTTCGCTCGGCATAGTCGCGTACGAAGGCATCCCAGGCGCGGGCGGACTCGAAGATGCGCGCGCCACCGCCGAGCAGGCGCTTCTTCAGCACCTCGGGGTCGAACTCCTCGACCACCTTCTGCAGCGTCTCGGGCACGGCCTCGGCCATGGCCTGCTGGTGCGCGGCCAGTTCGGCGGCGATCTGCGCCACAGCGCGATCGGGCGGCAGGAAGCCGGCTGCCGCCAGCTGGCCGCCGAACAGGTAGGCCAGCTTGCCCTCGATGGGCGTGTCCAGCCGCAGCGGATTCAATTCGCGCGGCTGCGGCGTGGCGGGCTCGCCGGCCAGCACCTGCTGGCGCGTGGTGGCCGCGACCTGCGCCGCCTGCAGCAGGCCGTGCAGGGCAAAGCGCGTCAGCCGCCCGAGCGTCTCCAGTTCCGCCCGCGTCAGCGCGCCGCCGCCCGCGGGCTGCACCGCGAGGCCGGCGAAGAAGGGTTGCAGGTCGGTCGCGGGGGCCAGTGCGTCGACCCGCAATGCGCCCGATGGCGAGCCGGGGCCAAAGGTGCTCTGGAAGCCCCATTCGCCAAAGGGATCTTCTTCGGTGCCGCCCGGCTCCGGTACCGCCGGCGTCAGTTGCTCCGCCTGGCGCGCGAACTCCGCCCACGGGTCGGCGACGTCGAGCGGCTCCTCGGCAAAGCCGATGGCCGAGGGCGCGACCATGATCCGGAACGCGGAGAGCCCCAGCACCTCACCCGGCGCCAGCACGCCCCGGGCCCCCGGTGGCAGTTCGCCGGCCGCGGTCTCCACGCCGTTGACGACCGACAGCACGTGGAAGTGCAGCTCGTCGCCTTCGTTCCACACGCTCAGGTGCCGGCGCGAGATCTCGCGTTCGGGGTCGGGCAGGCAGACGGCGCAGTCGCTGTCGCGGCCGAGGATCAGCGCGGGCTCGCCCGGAGCGAGGCGCCGGTGCACGTCGAGGCCCGGCCCGGAGATATGCAGGTCCAGCGCCACGTCAGGTGACGACCGCGAAGCTCGCCATGGGCGCGGCTTCCGAATTGCGGTCGCAGCCCAGTGCGATCTGCCCCTGGCCGACCAGGTAGCACTCGGTGCGCCGCAGCACCACGGGCTCGGTCTGGTTGCCAAAATAGACCCAGGTGCCGAAGCTGGAGCCGTCGCTCAGCACGTAGTTGCCGCCGCGCCATTCGATGGTGGCGTGCAGGCGCGACACCCGCACGTCGTTGATGGTGAGGTCGGCGGTCGCAGAGCGGCCCAGCGTGATCGGCTCGCCCCGCGGCCGCAGCGTGAGCATGCTGCCGCCCACGTTGACCTGCAGGTGCGCCTCGGGCGCTGTGTCGAGCATCGACATGCCCATCACCGTCGCCTCGGCGTCGCGCTCGGGCTGCCATTCGACGCGGAAGACCTCGGCCGCCTCCGCCTTGCCGCGCAGGTACATGGGGCCGAGACTGCGCAGCTGGCCCTGCCGGGTGGGCGGCAAGGCTTCGCGCACGCGCTGCGTGGTGAGGATCTGGTCGGCGCCCGCGAGATCGGCCAGCCGGGCGGCGGTGTTGACGGCGTCGCCGTAGCAGTCGCCCTGGATCTCCACCACCTCGCCCGACTCGATGCCCATCTGCATCTGGACCGGCCGGCCGGTGCCGCCCGGGCGCACCGGCTTCTGGTTCAGGCGTTCCTGGATCGCGATGCAGGCCGTGAGCGCCTGCACTTCCTGGGGGAAGACGACAAACAGGCCATCGCCCAGCATCTTGACCACGCGGCCGTTGTGCTGTTCGAAGATCTTGGCGAGAGCCGTTGTCAGCTGGGTGACAAAGTGCCCGGCGGTCTCGTCTCCGAGCCGCTCGAAGATGCCAGTGCTACCAACGAGATCAGCGAATACGACGGACGCCATGCGCGACGATTATGCCCGGGGACACGAAGCCCGACGACCCGGGCGACAAGATGGCAAAAAGCAAAAAGCAAGAAGCTGAAGCAAAAAGCCCGGCACCTTTTCAGGTACCGGGCTTTCGCGGTTTTGGTCGGCGTGGCGGGATTCGAACTCGCGACCCCTTGCACCCCATGCAAGTGCGCTACCAGGCTGCGCTACACGCCGAAGGCCGCGATTATAGCCCGGCTTTCGGGCGGGTCTCGCAGTCAGTGGATGGAAGTCAGGAGATCGCGGATTTCGAACAGTTCGCGGCGCAGCAGTTGCAGCTTCTGGGTGAAAGAGTTGAGCTCTTCCGGCGGCGCGTCCTCGAACTGGCTCTCGCCGAAGGATGAATCCTCGACCTCGATCAGCTCGACGCCATCGAGCATCACCTCGCCGGCGCGGCGCTTGTCGCGCTCGACCTGCACGATCTCCTGCAGCTTGTTGCGCGCGCCGCTGATCGTGAAGCCCTGGTCGTAGAGCAGGTCGCGGATGCGGCGGATCATCAGCACCTCGTGGTGCTGGTAGTAGCGCCGGTTGCCGCGCCGCTTCATGGGCCGCAGCTGGGTGAACTCCTGCTCCCAATACCGTAGCACGTGAGGCTTGACGCCGCACAGCTCGCTGACCTCACCGATGGTGAAGTAGCGCTTGGCGGG
>NZ_JAQGNQ010000030.1 GCF_028291745.1 Ramlibacter sp.
ATGCCGTCGCCGATGGCACCGCCGGCCAGGTGCAGCCAGTCGTGCGGCGGCGCCGCGTGCGAGTGGCGATAGAAGCCGCGGCCATAGGACACGCTCTCGTCGGACACGATGGCGTGTTCCGGCATCAGCGCCGCCACGGTCTGCGAAAGCTTCTCCGGCGTCGGCGCGCCACTGGCCGCCTCCGGGCGCGGACCGGGATCGGGGATCGCGGCCTCGGGCGCGTCCAGCGCCTCGACCAGCGCGCGCAAGGCCGCCACCGGGTCCTGCTCGGGGCGCGAGAGCACGTGCAGCTGCGCCTCGGGCGAGTACTGGATCGAGGGCTGGCCGGGATAGCCGAAGAAGCCCACCGGCGCCTTCGCGTTGACCAGCACGATGTGCTCGAAGCGGCGCAGCGCGGCGATCGCCTGCTCCATGTTGTAGGGCACGCGTTCCAGCTGCAGCCGACCGCGGCCGCGCTGCACGTGCGCGTTGACGAAGTCCGCCATCAGCGTCGCGCCGGTCGCCTTGGCGATGCGCCAGGCCAGGCCCTGCGCCTGCGCGTGCACCGCGTGGCCGGCCAGCAGCACCAGCACGTTGCGGCCCGTGCGCAGCACACGCGCGGCGCGCTCGACCGCCGAACCGTCTACGGCCGGCGGCGCCAGCGCCGGCAGCGGCTGCGCGACCACTCCGCCTTCGTCCCACGATGCATTCGACGGCAGGATCAGCGTGGCGATCTGGCCGGGATAGCCGCGCGCCGCCTGCACGGCCGCGGCCGCATCGCGGCCCACGTCGGCGGCTTGCGTGCTGGTGCGCACCCAGGCGGAGACGGTGCGCGCGAGTCCTTCGGTGTCGGCCGTCAGCGGCGCGTCGTACGGACGATGCCAGGTGGCCTGGTCGCCGACGATGTTGACGATGCCGCTGCGGGCGCGCCGCGCGTTGTGCAGGTTGCCCAGGCCGTTGGCGAGTCCCGGGCCGCAGTGCAGCAGCGTGCAGGCCGGCTTGCCCGCGATGCGGTAATAGCCGTCGGCCATCCCGGTCACCACGTTCTCCTGCAGGCCCAGCACGCAACGCAGCGCGGCGCTCTGGTCCAGCGCGGCGACGAAGTGCATCTCGCTCGTACCGGGATTGGCGAAGCAGGTATCGACGCCCGCGGCATACAGCGTGTCGACCAGACTGCGGGCTCCGTTCATGGCCGTACTCCTTGTATTGCTTGTTGTCCGACGATCTTACGGGATGCCTGCGCTTATGCTGGTGCGCTGGAGACGCAGCCGAAAGCAAGCATGGACCAGCAAGCGGTGGAACGGGAGTCGCTCAAGGAGGAGATGAGCAACATCCTCAGCGAGGCGCGCATGGTGATCCCCGGCGCGCAGGCGCTGTTCGGGTTCCAGACCATGGCCGTGTTCAACCAGCGCTTCGAGGACCTGCCGACTTCCGGCGTGACCTGCTACCTGGCCGGCCTCGGTCTGCTGGCCTTGTCGATCGCCCTGCTGCTGGCGCCCGCGGCCTACCACCGCATCGCGCACGGCGGCCAGGTCTCGCGCCACATGATCAAGCTGTCTTCGCGTTTCATCTCCGGGGGCATGGCGCCCTTGATGCTGAGCCTGGCGCTGGACATCTACGTCGTCTGCCTGGCAGCACTGGACGATGCGCGCCTCGCCACGGTCGCTGCCATCCTGGCATTGGCAGCCTTCACCTGGTTCTGGTTCGTGTACCCGCTGCTGCGGCGCCGCTGAGGAGTCCGATGCCCTATCAACTGCACTACTGGCCCGGCATTCCGGGTCGCGGCGAATTCGTCCGGCTGGCGCTGGAAGCGGCGGGCGCGGACTACGTCGACGTCGCACGGGGCGAAGGCGGCGTGGCCGCCATGCAGCGCTTCATGACGGACCCGGCGCTCGCCCGGCCACCGTTTGCCTGTCCCTTCCTCGTGGACGGCAAGCGCGTGATCGGCCAGACCGCGGCGATCCTGCTCTACCTCGGTCCCAGGCTGCAACTGGTGCCCGCGAGCGAGGCCGACCGCCTCTGGGTGCACCAGATCCAGCTGACCCTCGCCGACCTGGTCACCGAGGTCCACGACCTGCACCACCCGATCGGCAGCGGCCTCTACTACGAGGACCAGAAGCCCGAGGCGCTGCGCCGCGCCGGCGATTTCCGCGCCAACCGCCTGCCGAAATTCCTGAACTGGTGCGAGGCCGTGCTCGCGCGCAACCGCGGCAACGGGGAACGCGAGGTGCCACGCATGGTCGGCGGCCGCCTCACCTATGCCGACCTGTCGCTGTTCCAGGTGGTCGACGGCCTGCTGTACGCGCTGCCCAAGGCCATGAAGCGCGTGCTGCGCAAGACCCCGCTGGTGGCGGCGCTGCATGCCGGCGTGCCGCGGCAACGCCGGCTGGCCGCCTACCTGGCCAGCGAGCGGCGCCTGCCCTTCAACGAGCAGGGCATCTTCCGCCGTTACCCCGAGCTCGATGGCTGATCGTCGCCCTCTCGTCGCAGCCAGACGATGCCGGGCTTGAGCTGCTCGAACAGCAGGTAGTCGGTCTCGCTCATGCCCAGGTTGCGGTAGGTCGATTGCGCCACCGCGTTTTCGCGCTCGACGTAGAGGCGCACGCCGCACACATCGGGCTCGCGCACGGCGCTGCTGGTGACGTGCGCGTACAGCGCGCGAAACACGCCGCGCCGGCGCCACGCGGCCGGCACGTACACGCTCTGGATCCACCAGAAGCGGCCGTTGCGCCAGTCGCTCCATTCGGTGGTGACCATGAGGCAGCCGACCACCTCGCCCCGGACTTCCGCGACGAGATAAAAGCCGAGCGCCGGCTCGGCCATCAGCCTGCGCACGCCGGCGCCCAGCACCTCCGGCAGCAGGCGCTTGCCCTCGGTCTCCCAGGCCATGGCGGCATTGAAGGCAGCGATGGTGTCCGCGTCTTCGGCGCGGGCAGCGCGGATCAGCAAATCGGGCGATGCAGTCATGGCAGCAAGGGCGTGATGGGCCGCAGCCGGCGGCAGAACAGCAGCACGTAGAGCGTGCCGAGCGCGATGCCGGCGATCACGTCGCTGAGGAAATGCGCGCCCAGGTACACGCGGCTGAAGGCCACTAGCGGGACCATAACCACAGTGGCGGTCACGGCGAGCGCCCGCAACGGATGCGAGCGCGTGCGATGGAACACCAGCACGCAGACCATGCCCCAGAACACCGTCGAAGCCACTGCGTGGCCGCTGGGAAAACTGTAGGTGGGCAGGTGGACCAGGGGCACGTCGAACACCGGCCGTGGCCGGCGAAAGCTCTCCTTGATCGCCACGTTCAGCAGCATGCCCGCCGGCACGACGAGCAGGGCACGCACCGCGGGCCAGTCACGCTCACGCGCGCGCCACAGCATGAGGATGGCGGTCGCGCCCAGCACGGGCAGCGTCTCGTGCACCGTGCTCACCAGCACCATGGCCCCGGTCAACCAGGGCCGGCGATGCGCCGCCCACCAGAAGCTGATGGCGCGATCCACATCGACGATCGGACCGTGCAGCACCACCTGGGCTGCCAGCAGCAGGAAGACCAGCAGGCAGAACACCGCCAACACGAGGCGCCAGTGCTTGGTCACGGTCTTATCCTGCAAGACTGGGATGCGGCCACTGCGGCGGCGGCAGTTGCGGCTGCGCGCGGCCCGCGGCCAGTGCGGCCTCGAAGGCCGGCAGGGTCAAACGTGGATCCTCACCCAGGCCGCGGACGATGCACACCCCATCGGCGCCGCTGCGCGCGGCTGCTTCGACCTCCGCCGGCCCGAGGATGCCGCCGATCGCCGTGACGGGCGCACCCGCCGCGCGGCACCACCACGCGAGGTTGTCCAGGCCCTGGGGCAGCCAGGGCATGTCCTTGGTCAGCGTCGGCCACACCGGTCCGCAGGCGATATAGCGCGGCGCCAGCGTGCGGGCCCGTGCAAGCTCCCAGAGACTGTGCGAGCTGATGCCAAGCGCCATGCCACTGGCGCGCAGCTGCGCACGGCCGCCGGCGCCCAGGGCCAGCAGGTCTTCCTGCCCGAGGTGGACGCCGCAGGCGCCGAGTTCGTGCGCGAGTTGCCAGTGGTCGTTGACGAACAGTTCGGCGCCGGCCGCATTGCTGTCGGCGATGGCTTGCTGCACCTCGTCGCGCAACAACGCGTGCCAGCCCGCATCGGGCGCGGCCGGCTTCTTGATGCGCAACTGCACCGTGCGCACGCCGGCCGCCAACACCTGGCGCAGGCGCTCTGCGCTGTCGACGATGGCGTAGAGGTCGAGGCGGCGCGCTGCCGTGGCCGGCGTCGGCGAGGCGGGCTGTTCCTCGCCCCAGGAGAAGGGTGGCAGCCGATGCGGGTCCGCCATCTTCGCGACGACGAAAGCATCGGCTGCCACGAACCCGCGCGCCAGCCCCTGCTGCACCGCGAGTCGCAAGGCGTCCGCCTCCTGCGGCACGCCGCCCAGCCAGCCGCTCGCATGCACCGTGTCCAGCCAGTCCAGGCCGTCCCGGACATCGACTACACAGACCGCCCGTGCGCCCGATGCGCGCAACGCCCGCGCCACTGCAGGCGCCTCGCCGGCAATGCCCGCGCGGGCCTGCAAGGCGGCCAGGCTGCCGATCACCAGATCGTCGTCGTTCATCGCATCACCAATCCACCATCCACCAGCAAGACCTGTCCGGTGATGAAACCGCTCCACGGCGAGGCGAGGAACAGCACCGGGCCCGCCACATCCTCGGGCCGCGCCAGCCGCCGCAGCGGCGTCGCCGCCATCAGCCCCTCGCGGAACTGCGCGCGCGTGCCGGCGCTGCCCGCGGTGGGATGGACCAGCCCGGGCGCGACGCAGTTCACGCGCACGCCCAGTGGCCCGAGTTCGCTGGCCAGGTTGCGGCTGAAGCCCACCAGGGCCGACTTGGCGGTCGCGTAGTCGTGATACGGCACCACGGGCTGCTCCACCAGGTCGCTCACCAGGTTGATGATGCTGCCCTGCGCGCGCCGGCGGAAGTGCGGCAGCGCCGCCTGGCACACGTGGAAGGCCGCGCCCACCGAGCCCTCGAACTGCGCCTGGTAATCGGACCAGGCCAGTTCGCTGAAAGTGGCACGCTGCTCGGGGTCGAAGGCATAGGGCCGGAACGCGTTGTTCACGAGAACGTCGAGGCGCCCGGCCTCCTCGATCACGCGTTCGACCAGCGCGGCGGCCGCTCGCGGCTGCGTGACATCGGCCTGCACCGCGAAGGCATCGCCGCCCGCCTCGCGGCACTGCCGCACCACCTGCTCCGCCGCATCGGCGTTGCGCAGGTAGTTGACCGCAACCAGCGCCTGCTCCGCCGCGAAAGCACGCGCGATGGCCGCGCCTATGCCACGGCTGGCGCCCGTGACCAGGACGACCTGCCCGGCAAAGTTCATCCGGGTTCTCCCTTGCGCCCGGGCAGCAGGTCGGGGCTGACCACCTTGCGCACGTCGAGCGGCTTGGAAATCAGCCCGAGCTTGCTATACGCATCCGCGGCCGCCTGCAGCGAGGCCACGTCCATGCTGCCCAGGCCGTTGCGGCGCGTGAGTTCGGACACGCTGGCCGCATTGCGCAGCTTGACGATGCCCAGGTTCAGGCCGGGATCGGTGCCGTCGATGGCTCGCTTGGCCGCGAGCTGCGCGGCCTCGTCGGGGTACCGCATCATCCAGGCTGCGGCGTCCGCGTAAGCGCGCAAGAAACGCTGCAGCAGGGCGCGCTTGGTCCGATAGGTCTCCTCGCGCACCACGAACAGGTCGCTCGAGACCGGCAGGTACTTGCCCACCTCGATCACGTTCACATCCGGCAGGCCGCGGCGTTGGCCGATCAGCAGGCCCGTGTCGGTGGCCGCCGTCGCATCCACCTGCCCTTGCATCAGCGGCGCGAAATTGAGCACGCCGGTGACCATCACGGTGACGTCCGATTCGGCCAGGCCGGCCGTGTGCAGCAGCACCTGCAAGGCCTGCCGCGTGCCGCTGGCCAGGCTGTACACGCCCACCTTCTTGCCCTTGAGGTCGGCGGGCTTGGTGATCTCGCTGCCCTTGAGCGAGACCACGTTGAAGACGTTCTGCGGATAGATGTCGTAGATGGCGCGCAGCGGCTCGCCCTTGTCGAGCGCCGCGAACAAGGTGCCGGGATCGCAGAAGGCGACGTCGGCCTGGCCGCTCAGGATGTTGCGGAGCGCATCGGCGCTGCCGGCGCCCGGCACGTACTCCAGCGCCAGGCCCTGCGCCCGGTAGAAGCCCTTGTCCTCGTCGACCAGCAAGGGCGTGATCTCGGTGATCGGCTTGCTCCAGCCGGCCACGGTGAATTTCTCGAGGCCGGCCGCGCTCGCAGCAAAGGGCGCAACTGCCAGCGCGGCGAGCAACTGGCGTCGATGGAGGGTGAACATGGCGATCCTCTCAGTGGGTACGGGTGAAGGGCAGCAGCAGCCAGCGTTCCAGCAGCAGCGTGGCCTGGTAGGCGAGCATGCCCAGACCGGCGATCAGCACCAGCACCGCGAACATCAGCGAAGTGTCCATGGTGCCTTGGGATGCGATGACCAATGCGCCGAGCCCGCGGCTGGCGCCTATGAATTCGCCGACCACCGCGCCGACCAGCGCCAGCACCACGGCGACGCGCAAGCCGGCCAGGATGGCGGGCAGCCCGGAGGGCAGCTTCAGGCGCCAGAGCGTCTGCGTGCGCGTGGCGCCGAGCATGCGAAAGAGCTCGAGCCGCTCGGGCGCGACCTGCTGCAGCGCAGTCAGCGTGTTCTCCATCAGCGGGAAGAAGCAGATCAGCGCGGTGATGACGACGGTCGAGGTCATGCCGAAGCCGAACCACAGCACGAAGAGCGGCATCAGTGCCAGCTTGGGAATCACCTGGCTGGCCACCACGTAGGGCATCGCCAGGCGCCGCAGCAGCGGGTGTTCCGCCAGCGCGATGCCCGTGGCAAAGCCGATCGCGCAACCGGCCAGCACGCCCAGCAGCAGCTCGATGGCGGTGGCGCGCAGGTGCGGCCAGAAGTAGCCGCTGGCGAGCCCCTGCCAAAGCGATCGGGCAATCGCCGAGGGCGGCGGCAGCACCAGCGCCGAGACGCGCAATGCGCGACACGCACCCTCCCACGCCAGCAGCAGCAGCGTCACCAGCAGCAGCGCGCCGGCGCGTTCGCGAGCGCTCGTGTACTTCATGCGGCAAGCGCCTCCAGATGCAGGGCCGCGCGGACCTGGGTGCAGTATTCGGCGAAGCCCGCGCTGTAGCGCACGCCGGTCGAACGCTGCGGCAGCGCGATCGCGATCTCCTGCGCGATGCGGCCGGCATCGACGACGTCGATGCGGTCGGCCAGGAACACCGCCTCGGCGATGTCGTGCGTGACGAACAGCACCCCCGTGCCGCGCGTGCGGCTCATCGCGAGCAGGTCGCACTGCAGCTCCTCGCGGGTGATCGCATCGAGGGCGGCGAAGGGTTCGTCCAGCAGCAGCAGCGCCGGCCGCAGGATCAGCGCGCGCGCCAACGCGACCCGGCTCTGCTGGCCGCCCGAGAGCTGCCGCGGATATTTCTGCGCCTGCGCGGCCAGGCCGAGGTGCTCGAGCAGTTGCTCGGCCCGCGCGCGTTCTTCGGCATCCGGGCGGTGGTGCAGCGAGACCGGCAGCAGCACGTTGTCGATCACGCGCAGCCACTCCAGCAGGTTGGGCGACTGGAAGACGAAGCCGATGCCGGGGCCTATGTCCTGCTCGCGCCGGCCGCGAAACACCACTTCGCCGGCATTGGGCAGCAGCAGCCCTGCCGCGAGTTTCAGCAGCGTGGTCTTGCCGCAGCCGCTGCGCCCCACCAGGCAATGGAAGGCACCCGGCTCCACCTCGAGGTCCACGCCTTCGACGGTGGCCGGCCAGCCGGGAAAGGCGAAGCGCACGCCCCGCAGCGACAAGAGGCTCACGGCAGCGACTCCTGCGCGTAGGGCGCGAGCCGGTCGGCCGCGCGTTCGGCGCTGGCCTCGATCTCCACCATGCGCACCAGGTCCAGCAGGTTGAAGCGGCCGTCGTGGTGCCAGCCGGCTTCCGGCGCCGTCATCGCGCCCAGCGCGGCGATCCGGGTGACGCCGACGCGCCCCAGGCTTTCGGCGAGGGAATGCAGTTGCTGCGGCGTGGCAGCGATGCCGACGGTTTGCAGGAAGCGCGCGTGCGGCGCCAGCAGCGGCACCACCTCCTCCAGCGCATCGACTGCGCTCACGTGAATGCCGCGGCCACCGCCCGTGGGAGCGAGGGGCTGCGGCTGTTCGCTGCAGGCCACGGTCCACGCCGCGTCGGCAGCGCCGAACAGCTCGCAGCCGGCGCCAGCCAGCGCCTGCAGTTCCGCCGACTGCCGCCAGCCCGAGACCGCCGCGCCCTCTTCCAGCGCCAGGGCGCGGCGCGGAAAGCGCCGCTGCAAGTTGGCCAGTTCGGCCGCGAGATGGAGCGCGAACTCGCGCGGCGCCATGCGGCCACCGCGCTCCACGTAGAAGTGATGCGGCGAATAGCAGCCCTGCTGCTCGTAGCGCACGATGTCGTGCGCGGCTACCCGCGCGGTCGCGGGCCCGCGCTGCGCATCGAGCGCCGCGCGGGCGATCAGCCCGAAGCCGAGCTTGTGGCCGTAGCCGAGGAAGCGGCTGGTGACCGGCACCTGCGCGCGCACCTGCGCGATCGCTTCGTTGCCGCCGTAGGCCAGCACCGTGTCGGCTTCCCCGAACACGGCCTCCGCGCTGGCGGCATCACCACCGGGCCACCAGACGATGGCCAGGCAATCGGCGAGCGGCGGATGCACTTCGACGAGCAGTTTCACAAACAGCGTCGCGAACACCGGCTCGGCACTCGGCAGCTTGCCCACCGTGCCCGCCTTGACCAGCAGGCCGCAGACGAGGCTCCACAGTGGCAGCGCCGGCACGTTGCCGGCCCAGCTGTGCACCAGCAGGTCGGGCCCGAACGCGCGCACGAAGCCGCCCTTCATGGCGGGCTGGAATTCATCCAGCAACTTCGGATTGGCGAAGTCCTCGGCGACGAAGCGATGGAGCTGGGGTGCCCGGAACGTTTGTGCAAATCCATTGAGGCCCAGGCGCACCATCTCGGCGTCGAAGCCGCTGACGATGGGCAACAAGCGCTCGGCTTCGCGGCGCACGGGGTCCTGCGGATCGAGCAGGCGGGCAATGGCACGGTCGACGATCGCGATGATCCGGGAGACCGGGAGCGTCTTCAGGTGCTGCGCGCTGGCGGCACGCACGCGGCGGGCCAGCGCGCGCAGTTGCGCTGTCGTCAGCAGCGGCACGTTCACCTCCAGCCGCTCGCCCGCGGCGCCGAAGGAAAGCGTGTGCCACGCCACCTCCTGCGCCGCGACGCCAGGCAAATGGCCGGCCGCCCAGGGCATGGTCATGCGCGAGCCGCCTGCAGGAATTCCTGCACCGCCAGCGAGCAGCCGCGCGCCTGCGCACCTTCCGCACGCCCGAGCAGCAGGAAGCCCCCATCCACCGCGACACCCACGTCCTCGGTGAGGATCGTCGTCACCGAATTGAAGCTCGCCAGGTCGCAATGCACCAGCACGCCGTGCTCGCCGGGCGCCACCTCGCGGCCCGTGAGCGGATCGACGATGCGCGAGCGCAGCCAGTGCGGCCCCGACTTGAGCGAGGGCACGACCGCATTGCCGTCGTCGTAGAACTGCGAGCTGAGCTCCGTCATGCCATACATGTTGATGCAACGCTCGCGCGGCACGCCGAATCCGGCCGCCAGCTGCGCGTAGAAATCCTCCAGCGGCAGCTCGCGCGCCTGCCCCTTGTAGCCGCCGGTGTCGAGGATCCGGCTGCCTGCGGGGAGAGCAAAGCGCTCGTCGCCCATGGCATCGAGGAAGTGCACGAAGCTGTAGCTCGCACCCAGGACGGCGCAGGGCTCGCCGCTCGCCTGGGCGCTGCGCAGAAAGTCCCGCAGGCCGGCGCTGTCCATGCCTTGCAGTGTCACGTACCAGGCGCTGTCGGCCGTGCCGAATTCCCGCACGGCCATGGCAAGGTAGTGCGCCAGCGACGAATTGGACAGCTCCTGCTCGTTCGGAAACAGCACGGCCATGCGCAGGCGCGGCGTGCCCTGCATGAAGCGGCGCGCGAAGTTGGGCTTGAACGATGCGTCCCACACGGCGATGGTCGGATGGTAGTGGCGGCCCTTCACGTCGCCGCGCGTGGTGCCGCTGGTCATGAAGACCCGCTGCGCCTCTTCCGGCGGCGCGCAGCTCAGGGTGACTTCCTTGAAGGCGTTGATCGGCACCGCGGGAATGTCGCGCCAGCTCTTCACCGTGCGTGGCGTGGCGCCGCGCAGCTGGCAGAAGCGCCGGAACGCCGCGTTGTGCGCATGCTGCTCGGCGAAGATGCGCAGCGCCATCGCGTCGAACTCCGCATCGCTGCAGCCGTCCTGCGCAAGGAAGGCAAGCAGGCTCTCGATCAATGCGTGGTTCATGCCAGCGGCCGCAAGTGCATGGCGTGCGGCGCGACCCCGTGGTTCAAGGGGCCGCTGCCGGCACCGGTGCGCACGTTGGCGCCGCCGGCCAGCGCAGCGCGGACGAACTCGCGGGCACGCTGCACGGCTTGCGGCAGATCGGCGCCCAGGGCGAGCTCGCTGGCAATGGCACTGGAGAGCGTGCAGCCGGTGCCGTGCGTGTTGGGACTCGCGATGCGTTCGGCCCGCAGCCACATTGGCGCGGCACCGCGTTGCAGCAGCAGGTCGCTGACCGTCTCGCCCGCAAGATGGCCGCCCTTGACCAGCACCGCGTGCGCCCCGCGTTCGATCAACTGGCGCGCCGCCGCTTCCATGTCGGCCTCGTTGCGCAGCGGCTGGCCGACCAGCAGCGCCGCTTCGTCCAGGTTCGGCGTGACCACGGCGGCCAGCGGGAACAGTTCGCGCACCAGCACGGCTATGGCTGCGTCGTCGATCAGCTTGGCGCCGCTGGTGGCGATCATCACCGGGTCGAGCACCACCCGCTTCAGGCCATGACGCTTGAGCGCCGCCGCGACCGCGCGGACCGTGTCGGCCGAATGCAGCATGCCGATCTTGACGGCGTCGACGCCGATGTCTTCCACCACCGCATCGATCTGGTCCGCGAGGATCTGCAGCGGCACCGCGTGGATCGAGCGCACGCCCAGCGTGTTCTGCGCGGTCAGTGCGGTGATGGCCGTCATGCCGAAGCAGCCGAGCGCGGCAAAGGTCTTGAGGTCGGCCTGGATGCCGGCGCCGCCGCCGGAGTCGGAGCCGGCGATGGAGAGGACACGGGGATACCGGAATGCGGCGGTGCTGTTCAAGGGGGCTCCTTCGCGAGCGAATCAGGGTGCTCCGAAGGCTTCGCCCCCGACCGCGCGCGCGGCTCAGGGTTGCAGCTCTCCTTCCGCCGGTCTGAACCGGTTCAAGTTCACGGGTCTGGATCTCAGCACGCGTCGCGTACACCCCGGAGCTGTGGGCATTGTGACATAGGACCCTGGGCGTCAGGCCAGCCCGCTGTAGTGGTGATGCAGGTGCTCGCCGATGAAGGTGGAGACGAAGTAGTAGCCGTGGTCGTAGCCGGCATGGCGGCGCAGCGTGAGCGGCTGGCCCGTTTCGCGGCAGACCGATTCCAGCGCATCGGGGTGCAGTTGATCGGCCAGGAACTTGTCGTCCAGGCCCTGGTCGACCAGCAGCGGCGGCAGGCGGCCGCCGGCGCGCAGCAGTTCGACCGCATCGTGCTGCCGCCAGGCCGCGCGGTCCTCGCCGAGATAGCCGGTGAAGGCCTTGATGCCCCACGGCACCTGCGTCGGGTTGGCAATCGGCGCCAGCGCGGACACCGTGCGAAAGCGCCCCGGATGCCGCAGCGCCAGCGTCAATGCGCCGTGCCCGCCCATCGAGTGGCCGCAGATGCCCAGGCGCTCGCCGTCGGCGGGAAAGTGCGCGGCCAGGAGCTGCGGCAATTCGTCGACGATCCAGCTTTCCATGCGCCAATGCGGGCGCCAGGGATCGCGGGTGGCATCGAGGTAGAAGCCGGCGGCGATGCCGAAGTCCCAGTCGGCATCGGCGCCGGGAATGGCAACGCCGCGCGGACTCGTGTCCGGCGATACCACCATCACGCCGAGCCGTGCCGCGACTGCCTGCGCGCCGGCCTTGATCGCGAAAGTCTCCTCGTTGCATGTCAGCCCGGCGAGATACAGCAGCACGGGCACGCGGCCCTGCGTCGCCTGCGGCGGCACGAAGACGCCGAAGCGCATCGGCAGCCCGATCGCGGTCGACTCGTGCTGCCAGAACGACTGCGTGCCGCCCTGGCAGCCATGCCGCGACAGGAGTGCGGGCGCCTGCATCAGAACACCACCACCGAGCGGATCGACTCGCCCTTCTTCATCAGCTCGAAACCGGTGTTGATGTCTTCGAGCTTGAGGCGGTGCGTGATCAGGTCGTCGATGTTGATCTTGCCTTCCATGTACCAGTCGACGATGCGCGGCACGTCGGTGCGACCGCGCGCCCCGCCGAAGGCGGAGCCCTCCCACTTGCGGCCCGTGACCAGCTGGAAGGGGCGGGTGCGGATTTCCGCGCCGGCTTCCGCCACGCCGATGATGATGCTGCGGCCCCAGCCCTTGTGGCAGCACTCGAGCGCCTGGCGCATGGTGTCGGTGTTGCCTATGCACTCGAAGCTGTAGTCGGCGCCGCCGTCGGTGAGCTGCACGATCGCATCGACCACGCTGGGCACTCCCTTCGGGTTGACGAAGTGGGTCATGCCGAACTTGCGGGCCATCGCCTCGCGCGCGGGGTTGAGGTCGACGCCGATGATCTTGTCGGCGCCCACCATCTTCGCGCCCTGGATCACGTTCAGGCCGATGCCGCCCAGGCCGAACACCACCACGTTGGCGCCCGCCTCCACCTTGGCGCTGAAGATCACCGCGCCGATGCCGGTGGTGACGCCGCAGCCGATGTAGCAGACCACGTCGAAGGGTGCCTGCGGATGGATCTTCGCCAGCGCGATCTCGGGGACCACGATGTGGTTGGCGAAGGTGCTGGTCCCCATGTAATGCAGGATGGGCTTGCCGCCGATGGAAAAGCGCGAGGTGCCGTCGGGCATCAGGCCGCGCCCTTGCGTGGAGCGGATCGCCTGGCACAGGTTGGTCTTGCGCGAGAGGCAGAACTTGCACTGGCGGCATTCCGGCGTGTAGAGCGGAATCACATGGTCGCCGGGCTTGAGGCTGGTGACGCCGCTGCCGATCTCCAGCACCACGCCCGCGCCCTCGTGGCCGAGGATGGCGGGGAACAGGCCTTCGGGGTCGGCGCCGGACAGCGTGTACCAGTCGGTGTGGCAGATGCCGGTGGCCTTGACCTCCACCAGCACCTCGCCGGCGCGCGGACCCTGGAGGTCGACTTCCTCGATGGTGAGAGGGGCCTTGGCTTGCCAGGCGACGGCGGCTCTGGTTTTCATCGGTGCTCCGTTCTGTGGGGGAAGGGAGCATTGTGGGGTGGGTGGGGCGGAGTGTGGCGCGGGTGCTTGGATGTTCGGATGTCATCCCGGGCTTGACCCGGGATCCATGCCCGCGCCCCGACCGAGCGCCGGACTGGATTGCGGGTCAAGCCCGCAATGACATCCAGAGAGGCCTCGGTGTCATCCAGAGAGCCAGCGCCCGCCGCGCGGATCTTCAGCCCTGTTGCGCCGCCAGCACCTTCTGCACCTGCGGCTGCGCGTTCATGCGCTGGAAGTGGTCCGCCACCTTCGGGAAGCGGTTGACGTCGACGCTGTCGCCCTGCAACCAGCGGGTGAGCGTGTAGAGATACAGATCGCTCGTGCTGAAGCGTTCGCCCAGCACCCAGGGACCCTGCAGCATCTGGGACTCGATCAGCGCGAAAGCCTCGCCCATGGTCTGCGGGACCTTCTGCTTCATCGTCTCCATGGCCGCCGCGTCGTCCGTCCAGCGCGCTGCGCGGCCGCCGTGCGCGTGGTTCACGTGCACGGTGGAGCACAGGTAGCTGTTGAACTCGTTCATCTTCGCCAGCAGGAAGGCATCTTCCCGCGGCGCGAGCTTGGCCTGCGGAAAGCTCTGGGCGATGTACTGCAGCAGCGCGGGCGTCTCGGTCAGCACGCCGCGCTCGGTCACCAGGGCCGGCACGCGGCCCTTGGGATTGATCTTCAGGTACTCCGCGGAGCGCTGCTGCTGCTCCTTGAAGTTCAGGCGCACGGTCTCGTAAGGCGCGCCTGCGTATTCCAGCGCGAGGTGCGATGCGAGGGCACAAGTGCCCGGGGCGTAGTAGAGGGTCAGCATGCCGGCGATTGTGAGCGCGGCACGCCCACGCCCCATTAGGGAATCACCCGGCCGCCAACTCAGCCACCGATCGAGATCAGCTCGATCTCGAAGATCAGCGTCGCGTTCGGCGGGATCACGCCGCCCGCGCCGCGCTCGCCATAGGCGGTCTGCGGCGGGCAGGTGAGGCGCGCCTTGCCGCCTGGCTTCATCAGCTGCACGCCCTGCGTCCAGCAAGGGATCACGCGATTGAGCGGGAACGAGATCGGCTGGCCGCGCTTGTACGAGCTGTCGAATTCGCGCCCGTCGGGCAGCGTGCCGCGGTAGTTCACCTTGACCGTGTCGGTCGCCTGCGGCGAGGCGCCGCTGCCCGCCGCCAGCGATTCGAAGACCACGCCGCTCGGCAAGGTCGTCTTCGTGCCGCTCGCGGCCATGGTCGGCGCGCTGGCAGTCGCAGCCTGCGCGACCGTGGTGCTCGTCGGAGCCGGCGCCGCGACACAGGCGGTCATCGCGGCCAGGAACAGGAGGGAGCAGGCGAAGGCAGGGAGGCGCATGGTCGTCGGTCTCGGGTTGTGGAGGCGGCCCATTATTCCGCAAGCGGCGCGGGCAGCGAGCCCGGCTGCAGCGCAAGACCAGCCAGCCCGGTGATCCCGCGGGGCAGCGCTGGGGCTACGGTTCGCATTCCGTGTTGCCGTACCTGCTGCAGTGGCTGCGCGAGAAGGACGAGCCGCCGTGATCGCTGCGGTGCCGGGGTAGCCGAACCCGCGCCGCAGCCTTAAGCCATGCTCGGCAAGCCCCCGAATCCATGGTTAGGGAGGCCACCTATTACGCAATTTTGATTCGTGAAAAGCTTCCGTTTTGCAACGTTCGGAAAATATTGAAGCGAATCTTTCACCCCTGTATACACACTGCATAGTCACTATTGGGGGTAATGGGAGAACAACAGGGTTTGGCGACATCGCCCGAGGTCCGGGCGATGCTGCAGCGCTCGCTGGCGGTGAGCGAAGCACAGCCACCGGGCGAAGCCGCCTCGAGCGAGCTGTTGCTGCGGCACGCCCTGCGCGCGATGCGTTCGCACTTCGACATGGAGGTGGCCTTCCTGTCGGAATTCCGCGCCGGCCAGCGCGTGATCCAGTTGGCCGACGCCGCCCCCGGCGGTCCGCTGCTGCAAGGTCGCGCCGATCCGCTGGAGCAGACCTACTGCCAGCGCATCGTCGACGGCCGCCTGCCCGCCGTCCTGCACGACGCCCGCCGCAACGCGGAGGCTGCGGGCCTCAGTGTCAGCGCGGATCTGCCGGTCGGCGCCCACCTCGGCGTGCCGATCCGCTTTGGCGACGGGGCGCTGTACGGCACCTTCTGCTGCTTTCGCCGCCAGCCGGACGACTCGCTGAACGCACGCGACGCGGCGACCATGCGGCTGTTCGCCGACTTCATGGCGCAGGTGCTGGAACAGCAGACGGCGCAGGAGCGCGCGGCCTCCGAGCGGGCGCAGCGGCTGGCGCGCGTGCTGCGCGAGCGGCTGCTGACGATCGTCTACCAGCCGGTGTTCAACCTCGAAACGAATCGCCTCGTGGCCTACGAGGCGCTGTCACGCTTTCGCGCCGAACCGATGCAAGGGCCCGACGTCTGGTTTTCCGATGCTGCCGCGGCCGGCGTGCAAAGCGTGCTGGAACGCGCGGCGCTGCAGCTCGCGCTGGCCGGCCTCGCGCAGATTCCGCCGGGTGTGTACCTGTCGCTCAATGTGTCTCCGGCGACGCTGCTGGAGCCCGATTTCGCTTCCGTGTTCGAGGGCGCACCGCTGTCGCGCCTGATGCTGGAGGTGACCGAGCACAGCTCGGTGACCGACTATGCGGCCGTGGAACGGCAGCTCGCACCCTTGCGCGCAGCCGGCATGAGGCTGGCCGTGGACGATGCCGGCGCCGGCTTCGCGAGCTTTCGCCACATCCTGCAGCTGCGCCCCGACGTGATCAAGCTCGATGCCAGCCTGATCCGCCACATCGACCAGCGACCGGACTCGCGCGCGCTCGCCTCCGCGCTGATCCGCTTTGCCCAGGAGACCGGCTGCCGCATGGTGGCCGAGGGCGTGGAGACGGCCGCCGAACTGCGCGTGCTGCGCGAGCTGGCGGTGGACAAGGCGCAGGGCTACCTCCTCGGAAGGCCGGGGCCGCTGCCGCCCTTTGCTGAAATGGCAAGCCCCCCGCCGCATGTCAAGGGATAAGCCTGCCTGCAGCGCGGTCGAGATATCCACTGCCGCTGTGGAAAAGAACCCCGAATCGCGGCCCCGGCAGCGCCGCGACGCAGGCTGCAGGCGGCTTGTGCCGCACTGCTCAAGGCTTAAGCATGCCAGCCTCGGCGACGGTGCGCCGCCAACGCAAGCGACAACCGGTCGCCTTCAGGCCGCCGGGTCCGGTCGACAGCAGCGGGCAATGGCCTCCAGCAGCAGGTGGGGCTTGAGCGGCTTGGCCAGGTGCAGGTCGAAGCCGGCGGCCAGCGTCTTGCGCCTGTCCTCGTCGCGCGCGAACGCGGTGAGTGCGATCACGGGCAGGTGCGGGCTGCCACGCTCCGCTTCCAGTTGCCGCACCTGGCGCACCAGCTCGTAGCCATCGTGGCCGGGCAGGCCGATGTCGCTGACCAGCACGTCGGGCCAGGCCTGCTCCAGCGCCCGCAGGGCACCGTCGTAGTCGGGGGCGCTGCGCACCCGGGCGCCGCGGTCGGACAGCACCACCGTCATCATCTCGGTGGCCTCGCGGTCGTCCTCGATCACCAGCACGTCGAGTCCGTCGAGTGCGTCGCTGTCCTCGGACTCCGCTTCCGGGCCACCCTCGGTGTCGCCGATCTCCACGGTCAGCTGCTCGCCGGTGGGCTCGGCCGGCAGCTCCACCCGCATCCGGGTGCCCTGCCCCTCGCCGCCGCTGCTGGCGGCCACCTCGCCGCCATGCAGGTCGACCAGGTGCTTGACGATGGACAGCCCCAGCCCGAGACCGCCATGGCGCCGGTTGCCGGGCGAGTCGCTCTGCGTGAAGCGGTCGAACAGGTGCGGCAGGAAGGCGCTCTTGATCCCCTGGCCATAGTCCTGCACGTCCAGCACCAGCCGGTCGCCGTAGCGCTGGAGGGCCACGGTCACGCGGCCGCCCTCGGGCGAGAACTTGATGGCATTGGTCATCAGGTTCCAGAAGATCTGCTGGAAGCGCGCGGGGTCGATCCAGGCGGGGGCATGCGCGGCCTCCACCTCGGTGTCCACCTGGATGCGCCTCTCCTCGGTGCTGCCGGCCAGCGACTCCAGTGAACTGGTCACCAGTTCCGCGGGGTCGGCCCACTCGCGTTCCAGCCGCAGCTTGCCCGAGTTGATGCGCGACACATCGAGGATGTCCGAGATGATGCGCGCCTGCGTCTTCACGTTGCGCTCGATGGCCGCCAGCCCGCGCGCGCCTTCGGGTGTGCTGCCGCGCCGCTTGAGGATGTGGACCCAGCCGATGATCGCGTTGAGCGGCGTGCGCAGCTCGTGCGAGAGCACGGCGATGAAGTCGTCCTTGGTGCGGCTGTGGCGCTCCGCCTCTTGCCGCGCGGCCTGCTCGCGTTCGAGCACGTCGCGCCGGCGCTGCTCGAGCTCGAAGCGCTCGGACACGTCGTTGGCGATCGCGATGCGGGCCCCGGGCTCGACGTGCGAGGAGATGTTCCATTCCAGGTGCACCAGCCGGCCGGCGGCACCCACCAGCGGAAACTCGCCGCGCCAGGGGGGCCGGTCGGCCGCGGGGGTCGCAACTTGGTTGGCGACGAAGCCGCGCCATTCGGCCGGCGCGAACTCGCCCAGCGAGCGCCCGAGCAGGTCGTCGCGCGTGCGCCCGAGCAAGCCCAGCATGGCCGGGTTGGCGTCGGCGAAGCGTCCCTGCTCGTCGAGCAAGGCGATCCCGCTCTGCGCCTGGTCGTAGATGGCGCGAAAGCGCTGCTCGCTGCGGCGCATCTGGTCCTCGGCATTGCGCGCGCGGATCAGCGCCTGCAGCGTCGCCACCAGAACTGCCGGCTCCACCGGGTGCACCAGGTAGCCGTCGGCCCCGGCGTTGAGGCCCGTGATCCGGTCGGAGTCGCGGATGTATTCGGCCGAGAGATGCACCACCGGCAGCGCGGTGGTGGCGGGGTTGGCGCGGATCATCCGGCACACCTCGAAGCCGTCGATGTCGGGCAGGTGGACGTCCAGCACCACGGCCGACACGCCCTGCGCGACCAGGTCCAAGGCCTCGCCGCCGCTGCCCGCGTCGATGGTACGGAAGCCGGCGGCGCGGATCAGGCGGGCCGTCGAGTAACGGGTCGCCGGATTGTCATCCACCACCAGCACTGTGTGGACCGAGCGGTCGATGGTGGCATAGATGACGTCCGATTCGATCATTCCGGCTTGGCGCCCTGAAGCTGTACCGGTATCGTGACAGAAAACACCGAGCCCTTGCCGGCTTCGCTGTCCAGCCGCACGGTGCCGCCCAGCAGCAGCGCCAGCTTCTTGCTCAGCGACAGGCCGAGGCCGGTGCCGCGCAAGCGCCGCTGCAGGGGCGACTGCAGCTGCGAAAAATCCTGGAAGATCGACTGGTGGAATTCGGGCGCGATGCCGATCCCGCTGTCGGCGACCGAGAAAGTCACCATGCCCTCGCCGATGAACCGGGCGCTGACGCGCACTTCGCCCTTGGGCGTGAACTTCAGGGCGTTGGAGATGAAGTTGCGCAGGATCTGCGACAGCTTGCGGTCGTCGGTGTACAGCGTGGGCACGTCATGCGGCTCCTGGAACACGAGGCTCACCGCCGGATTGGTCAGCACCGGCTTGAACATGCCGCGCAATGCCGAGAACAGGTCGACCATCTCGAACCAGCCGGGCGAGATCTCCACGCGGCCGGCCTCCACCTTGGCCAGGTCGAGCAGGTCGTCGACCATCTCGGCGAACTCGATCGCGTTCTGCTGGATGAAGGAGACCTGCTTTTCCTGTTCCTCGGTCAGCGGCCCGTCGATGCGATCGAGCAGCAGCCGCGTGATGCTGCGCATCGAGTTGATCGGCGTGCGGAACTCGTGGCTCATGTAGGCCAGGAAGCGGCTCTTCAGGTCGTTGGCCTGGCGCAGTTGCTCGGCTTGCGTCTCGAGCTCGCCATAGAGTGCCACCACCCCGCGATTGGTCTCCTCCAGCTCCTTGCGCAGTTCCTCGGCCTCGCGCTGGCTCTGCGCCAGCCGCAGCGCGAGTTCCTCGGGAGATGCGCCTGCTTGCTCGGCGGCCATGTCAATCCTTGCGCCGCAGGACGGCGACGGTCGCATCATCGCGGCCCCGGCAATGATCGCGCACCAGCAGCGCCGCCGCCAGCGCCGGATCGCGTCCGAGCACCGGCGCCAGCAGCTCGGGCGGCCAGCGCGACCCGATGCCGTCGCTGAACACCACGAGCAGCGCGTGCGGGGGCCACGGCGTCTGCGTCTCGTCGATCGAGCGCACCGCGACGCCCGCGGTGCCGTGTTGCGTGAGGATGGTGCGGTCGGCCACGCCGGACACCAGGCGGGCCATGACGTTGCCGGCCCCGGCACTGCGGATGATGGCAGCAGCGGGATCGGCCTGCAGCACCATCACGGCGGCGCCGCGGGTGCCGCGCAGCGCGCTGTGCGTGGCCTCCAGCAGTTCGCGCGGCCCGGCCATGGGCTGCTCGGCGAAGGCGCGCAGAGCCGCCGTCGAGGCCTCGGCGGCGTCGGGTCCATGGCCCAGCCCGTCGGCCACCATGACGGCGGCGCGCTCGCCATCGAGCGCAAAGCACCAGCCGTCGCCGCAGACCTGCTCGCCGGGGGCGCGCAGGGACACGGCGCCCACGCAGGCGGCCAGCCCCTGGGCGGGCTCGGCCGCTTGCGCAGACCGCACGCGCGCCAGCACCACCGTCCCTCCGGGCATCGTGGAATGCACGTCGAAGTCCTGCGCCAGGCGGCGGACGGCGCCCAGGCCCGTGCCGGACGTGCCGCCGGTGGAAAAGCCGTCGCGCATCGAACGATCCACGTTGGCGATGCCGGGTCCCTCGTCGATCGACAGCACTTCGACTTCGCCGCGCCCCGGGCGCCCTGCCATCAGCAGGCGGCCGTGCGTGGCATGGCGCACGAGATTGGTGGCGAGCTCCGTCACCACGATCGCCAGCCGCCCCGCCGCGACTTCGTCGAGGTCGGCATCGACGCCCAGCTGCGCCGCATGGCGGCGCGCCTCGCCCACGCGGCTGGCCTCCTCCATCGGGAAGACTGCGTGGAAGCCGCCGAGGATTATTTCCACCGGGTGATGCTCACGCGGGTGCCCTGGCCAGGGGCGGAGTGCAGTTCAAAGTCGTGCACCAGGCGCCTGCTGCCCGGGAGGCCCAGGCCCATGCCGGCACCGGAGGTCCAGCCGTCGGTGAGGGCGAGCCTGGTATCGGGAATGCCGGGGCCGGTGTCCTCGAAATGCAGGCGCAGGCCGCGGCGCACGCCCTCTTCGAGCAGCTCCCAGCGCATGGCGCCGCCGCCGCCGTGCACCACGGTGTTGCGCGAGAGTTCGCTGGCGGCCGTGATCATCTTGGTCTGGTCCACCAGCGAGAACTTCAGCTGCTGCGCGAGCGCACGCACCTTCTGCCGGCTGGCGACGATGTCGGCTTCGGACCGCAAGGGCATCGAGCCGGAGTTGTCGTCAACGGGCAAGTGCCTTCTCCCCGGCCTGCGTCAGCAATTCCATGCCGCGCTCCACGTTGAGCGCCGTGCGTACGCCTTCCAGGGACAGACCGAGCTCGACCAGCGTGATCGCCACCGCCGGCTGCATGCCGACCACCACCGTGGTGGCATCGAGGATCCGCGAGATGCCGGAGATGCTGGCCAGCATGCGGCCGACGAAGGAGTCGACGATCTCGAGCGCCGAGATGTCGATCAGCACGCCCTTGGCGCCGCTCGTGGAAATCTTGTTGGCCAGGTCGTCCTGCAGCGCCAGCGCGGTCTGGTCCTGCATGTCCACCTGGATGGTGACCAGCAGGGTGCGACCCATCTGCAGGATCGGGATGCGATTCATGGCATCCCCTTAGCGCGTGCGCGTGATGACGAAACCCTGCTGCTCCATCGCCATCGCCAGCGCGTCGGCCAGCGAGGCCTTCGAGGCGATGCCGTGCAGGTCGATGCCCAGGTGCACGATGGTCTGCGCGATCTGCGGCCGGATGCCGCTGATGATGCATTCGGCTCCCATCAGGCGGATGGCGCTGACGGTCTTCAGCAGATGCTGTGCGACCAGCGTATCCACCGTGGGCACGCCGGTGATGTCGATGATCGCCAGCCGCGAGCCGGTGTCGACGATGCGCTGCAGCAGCGTCTCCATCACCACCTGGGTGCGGGCCGAATCGAGCGTGCCGATCATGGGCACGGCCAGCACGCCTTCGAACAGCTTGATCACCGGCGTGGAGAGCTCCAGCAGGTCCTGCTGCTGCCGCTTGATCAGCTCTTCGCGGGTCAGCTGGTAGCTGGTGACGGTCAGCTGCGCCATGCGATCGACCAGCGTCGACACCGTCCACACGGCGCCCATCTGGCGCTCGAGGGGCAGGTCGCGCTGGATGAGGGTGAACACCGGCCGCTTGAACGCGAGCACGAAGGCGCTGGTGTCGCCCGCCGACTGCCCTTGCGCCGCGCGGGAGCGCGAGAGCGCCTCCAGCGCCTGGCGCAGATCCGACCAGGCGGCTGTCTGCAGGTCGTCCGGATCCGCCCCGGCCTTGAAGGCGCTGCGCACCGCCTGCGCGAGTTCCTGCGCCTCGGAGCGCATGGCGCGCCGCCCGGCATCGGTGACGCGGCTCGATCCCGAGCCCGCCTCCTGCAGCCACTCGGTCATGATCTGTTCTTCGTGCTGGTCCAGGAGCTGGAGCACGGCCGCGGTTTCTTGGGTCATTGGGTGGGGCCGGAAAGGGGACCGCCATTATTGGCGTGCGGTTGAGCACGCGGTGTAGGAAGACGCCGACAAGCTTTCTTCTACAGCAAGTCGACCAATTTCTCCATGCCGGTGAAGATCACGGTCGCGCCGGCAGCGCGCAGCGCGGCGGGCACGTCGTGGCCTGCCTCCGGGGGGCTGTAGCCGAACACGGTCGCGCCAGCCGCGATCCCGGCGGTGACCCCGGTCACCGTGTCCTCGATCACCGCGCAACGTTCCGGCAGCACGCCCAGCGCCGTCATGGCGGCCAGGTAGACGTCCGGTGCGGGCTTGGAGCGCGGCATCTCGTGGCCGCTGAAAATCCGGCCATCGAAGAAGGGCAGCAGGCCGCACTTGGCCAGCTGCATCTCCACCTTCCAGCGGTCGGCGCCCGAGCAGCAGGCGATGCGGCCCTGGTAGCGATCGCTGATCGCGCTCACCGCCGGCACCGCGTGCGGGATGGCGGCCACGCGGGCGATCAGGCCTTCGTTGCGGCGCTCGCGAAAGCGCACGAACCATTCCTCGGTGAGCGGCTGGCCGGTGTGGCGCTCGATCAGCGCGCGTTCGTCCTTGACCGCCTTGCCGACGAAGATGCGCATGCACTCCTCACGGCTCAGGCTCCAGCCCAGTTCCTCCAGCATGTCCCGCAGCACCCCGTTGGTGATGCCCTCGCTGTCCACCAGCACGCCATCGCAATCGAACAGCACCGCATCGAATCGCCCGCTCACTCCACATCTCCATCCACATAGAACCAGCGGCCATCCTCGCACACGAAGCGGCTGCGCTCGTGCAGGCGGTGGGCGCGTCCCGCGTGGCGCGAGCGCGCGACGAACTCGACCTCGGCGTGCTGCGGGTCCAGCCGGCGGTGGGCGCGTACTTCCAGGCCCAGCCATCGGGTGCCCGGCTCGAAGGCGATCTCCGCCGGCCGCCGCGAGGGATGCCAGGTGGCAAGCAGGTAGGCCCGGTCCTCGAGCACGAAGGCCGTATAGCGAGAGCGCATCAGCGCTTGCGCATCGGGCGCGGGCTGGTGCGCGAAATCGGCAAGCCAGGCGCCGCAACAGCGCGCGAAGGGCAGCGGGCGGCGGCGGGCGTCGAGGCGCCCGCAGGGGCAGGGGCTGTCGGGTGGAAGGGACATGGTGGGGATGCGGCTCAGGCCGCAAGGACCTCTGCTTGTCGGCTAAAAGTAAGCATTGGCATCGTATATTCGTTGCCGATGCAATCAGTTCCCGAACCTGCCAAGACCCACCGCCTGCGGGTCGGCGGCCCCTTGCGCGTGCTGCTGGTCGTGGACAACGCGCAATTGCTGCTGCGCCTGTCCGAAGTGGTGCGCTCGATCGCCGGCCTGCAGCTGGCCGGCGCCTTCACCACGCCGCAGGACGTGGTGGACTGGACGGTGTGGGACCGCAGCGGCTGGCACATCTCCTTCGTCGACCTGGGGCTGAAGCAGGACGGCACGCGCCAGGTGGTGGCCCGCCTGCTGGAGGATCCGAAGCCCGGACGCCTGGTGGCCCTGGGCGATCACCTCTGGCGCGAAACGCGCGCCGAATGCGCGGCCATGGGGGTCCACGAGCTGCTGGAGAAAGGCGATGTCATCGCGTTTCGGGGCTACCTGGAGCAGCAGGTGCGTTAGAGCGCGCGCTGGATCAGGATCTTCTGCACGTCCGACGTGCCCTCGTAGATCTGGCACACCCGCACGTCGCGCCAGATCCGCTCCACCGGAAAGTCCTGCACGTAGCCATAGCCGCCCAGGGTCTGGATGGCGGCGCTGCAGACCTCTTCGGCGATCTCGCTGGCAAACAGCTTGGCCATGGCGGCTTCCTTCAGGCAGGGCTTGCCGGCATCGCGCAGCGTCGCCGCATGCCAGACCAACTGGCGCGCGGCCTCCAGCCGGGTGGCGCAGTCGGCCAGGCGGAAGCCCACGGCCTGGTGGTTGAAGATGGCCGTGCCGAAACTCTGGCGGTCCTTGGCGTACTGCAAGGCAACCTCGAAGGCGCTGCGCGCCATGCCGACGCTCTGCGCCGCGATGCCGATGCGGCCGCCTTCCAGCGCCGACAGCGCGATGCGGTAGCCCTCGCCCTCCTCGCCAATCAGGTTCTCCGCCGGAATGCGGCAGTCTTCGAACCGGATCTGCGCCGTGTCGCTGGAATGCTGGCCCACCTTGTCTTCCAGGCGCGCAACCACGTAGCCGGGCGTGTCGGTCGGCACCAGGAAGGCGCCCATGCCCCGCTTGCCCGCGCCCTTGTCGGTCACGGCGATCACCACGGCGAGCTGGCCGTTCTTGCCGCTGGTGATGAACTGCTTGACGCCGTTGATGACGTAGCCGCCGCCATCGCGAAGGGCCGTCGTGCGCAAGGCCGACGCATCGCTGCCCACATGCGGCTCGGTCAGGCAGAAGGCTCCCAGCAGTTCGCCACGCGCGAGCGGCGTGAGCCACTGCTGCTTCTGCGCCTCGCTGCCATAGCGCATCAGGATCGCGTTGACCGGGCAATTGGTGACGCTGATGGCGGTGCTGGTGCCACCGTCGCCGGCGGCGATTTCCTCCAGCACCAGCGCCAGGCTGAGGTAGTCGAGCCCGGCGCCGCCATAAGCCTCGGGCACGCAGATGCCGTAGGCGCCGAGCGCGGCCAGGCCCTGGTGCGCCTCGCGCGGGAAGACGTGCTCGCGGTCCCAGCGCGCGGCGTGCGGCCAGAGCTGCTCGCGCGCGAAGTCGCGCACGGCGTCGCGGATCATTTCCTGGTCGGGGTTCAGCAGCATCGTGGGGCTCGGGCTACCAGCCCTCGGCGCGGCGGCCGTCGTACGAGACGAAGGAGCCACGGTCGCCGGGGCCCAGGCCCGCAATGGTCTTGCGCATCGCCATGACGCTCTGTTGGGGAGTGAGCGGCGCCTCGCGCCCGCCCATGTCGGTCTGCACCCAGCCCGGGTGCATGGCGACGAAGATCGCCTCCGGGTAATCGGGCTGGGCGGCGACCACCGCCATGTTGAGGGCCGCCTTGCTGGCGCGGTACACCCAGCTGTGGCTGTTGTCGGTCGCGCCGATGCGGCCCATGTCGCTGCTGATGAAGACGAAGCGGCCGCCGGCCGCCTCGACCAGCGGCGCCAGCTGCGGGATCACCTGCATCGCGCCCAGCACGTTGGTGTGCATCACGCGATCGAAGTCGGCGCGCGCCGGCGGCTCGGTGGCGCCACCGCGCGCCATCGCGCCGGCAACGTACAGCGCGAGGGCTATCTTCTCGCCATCGAGCTGCCAGCCGAGCCCGCTGACGCTGGCCGGATCCGTGACATCGACCTTGAGGGCTTGCGCGCCCAGCTCCTGCAGGCGCGCGAGCCCCTCCGCGTCGCGCGCGCTGGCGATCACGCGCTCGCCCTGGGCGCGGTACTGGCGCACGAACTCGAGGCCGAGGCCGCGGGAGGCACCGAGGATGAGGATGGTCATGGTTGCGAGGGGATGGGAGAGATGGCTGTCATCCCGGCGTCGAGCCGGGATGACAGCGACAGCCTGGATTGCGGGTCAAGCCCGCAATGACATCCAACATGCGCAAGAGATCCGAAGGTCAAAGCAGTTCCAGCGCCACCGCCGTCCCCTCGCCCCCGCCGATGCACAGCGTCGCGATCCCGCGCTTGCCGCCGCGCGCCTTCAGCGCGTGCAGCAGCGTCACCATGATGCGGGCGCCCGAGGCGCCGATCGGGTGGCCGAGCGCGCAGGCGCCGCCGTTGACGTTGACGATGTCGTGGCTCACGGCCAGTTCCGTCATCAGCGCCATGGGCACCACGGCAAAGGCCTCGTTCACTTCCCACAGGTCCACGTCGGACGCCTTCCAGCCGGTCTTCGCCAGCAGCTTTTGGGTAGCGCCCACCGGTGCGGTGGTGAACCACTCCGGCTCCTGCGCGTGGGTCGAATGGGCGACGATGCGCGCGAGCGGCTTCACGCCCAGGCGCCTGGCCATGCTCTCGGTCATCATCACGAGAGCGGCCGCGCCGTCGTTGATCGACGAGGAGGATGCGGCCGTGATCGTGCCGTCCTTCTTGAAGGCGGGCTTCAGTTGCGGGATCTTGTCGAGCTTGACGCGGCCCGGGCCTTCGTCGATGGAGATCACGCTCTCGCCCGCGCGCGTCGTCACCGTCACGGGCGTGATCTCGGTGGCGAAGGCGCCGCTCTCCGTCGCCTTCTTGGCGCGCTGCACCGAGGAGGTGGCGAAGGCATCCTGCGCCTCGCGCGAGAACTTGTACTTCGCCGCGCATTCCTCGCCGAAGGTGCCCATGGAGCGGCCGGCCTGGTACGCGTCTTCCAGGCCATCGAGCATCATGTGGTCGTAGACCTTGTCGTGCCCCATCCGGTAGCCGCCGCGGCCCTTGAGCAGCAGGTAGGGCGCGTTGGTCATGCTCTCCATGCCGCCCGCCACCATGATCTCGTGCGTGCCGGCCAGCAGCATGTCGTGCGCGAACATCGCGGCCTTCATGCCGGAGCCGCACATCTTGGACAGCGTGACGGCGCCCGAACTCTTGGGCAGCCCTGCCTTGAATGCTGCCTGGCGCGCGGGCGCCTGGCCCTGGCCCGCCATCAGGCAGTTGCCCATCAGGACTTCGCCGACCGCGTCGCTGGAGATGCCGGCGCGTTCGACCGCCGCCTTGATCGCGGCGCCGCCGAGGTCGTGCGCGGACAGCGTGGAAAAGTCGCCCTGGAAGCCGCCCATGGGGGTGCGGGCGGCGCCGACGATGACAATGGATTCAGCCATGGTGTTCTCCTTGGATTCAAGCGGCCTGGGCGGCCGCGGGGATGTCGGGAATGGGCCCGCCTTCTTCCTCGGCGATGCGGACGATGTATTCGCGGAACTCGGGGTCCTCGCCATGCAGCAGCAGCGGCAGGGCGTGATGGAAATCCTTGCGCGTGCACCATTCGCGCATGTAGTCGTCCCAGCTGTTCCAGCGGCGTGCCTCCGTCTCGCTCATCTTGGGCTTGTAGGCGACCAGGTAGGCCCGCTCGAACAGCGAGATCAGCATATCGAAAATCACGAGCATGCGCTCCCGCTGCTCCGAGCTGGGGTCGACCAACGGGTCCTGGCTGCGCAGGTGCAGGTCGGGGTGCGCGAGCACCACCTTGAGGAAATCGTTGTACGCATTGGAGAGCAGCTGGTAGCCCTCTTCGTCCTCGTTGTCGCGCTCCTTGCGTTGCTCCCAGGCAAAGAACAGGATGGCGAAGGGCAGGCCGAGCGTCGTGACGACGAAGCTCGCCACCTCCCACCAGTCGTGCCACTCCTCGCTCATGGGCGGCTGCGGATGAACGCGGAGATGTCCTCCACCACCTGGTCCTCGATGCCGTTGAAGCCGTGATGGGAGAACGCATCGCAGGGCGCGCCGCGCGACTGGCCGCCGTTGAAGGTGTGCAGCGGTGTGCCCGGCGGCAGGTGCTTCAGCAACTCCGGCAGCAGAGCGGGCTTGCAGACGCCGCACGGATCCTGCTCGTGATGCACGACCAGCACCGGCATCTTCAAGCCCGTGAGGTCCATTTCGGTGAGCGGCGGCGCCGTGCTCTCGCCCAAGCTGGAATGCCCGAGGATGGTCGACGTGAGCACGATGCCGTCGGGCGCGCGCTCGCCCTGCAACTGCGTCGCGGCGGTCGCGGCCGAGTGCGTGCCGCGGCTCGTGCCAACGACCCAGACCTTCTTGCCATAGTGCGTGCGCGCCCAGGCGATGACGGCACCGAGGTCCGCGGCATGCTCGGCGCTGGCGCGGAAGTCGCCGCCCAGATACGGGGGCCGGGCGTGGTCGCTCGGCACATCGAGCACCAGCACGGCATGGCCACGATCGGCGAACAGCCCGCGCGAACGAACCAGGAAGTTGCGGTCACGGCGGATGTAGCCGTTGGCGGCGATATCGAGCTGGCCCGCGCCGCCGGAGATCAGGACGACCACCGATGCCGGGGACGCAGGCTCGATGGTGAGCATGCGCAGGGTGACCCCGGGTCGCGTCGGCAGGTCGACGACTTGCGGCGTCTGCGCTTGCGCGCTGCTTGCGCCCAGGCCGACGAGGAGTGCCGTGGCCACCGATGCCAGCCTCTTCATGCGCTCACCTCCTGATCGTCGGCTGGTTCAAGTGCGCTTGCGGATCACGCCTTCGACCGCCGCACGGTACATCGGCTCAATGGCTTCGCTGCTGTTCACGGTCATGCCCAGGTCCTGCAACAGGCCGTCGTGCACGCCGAAGGCCCAGCCGTGGATGCGCACCGGCTGGCCCTTGGCCCAGGCATCGACCATCACCGTGCTGACGCACAGGTTCACCACCTGCTCGATGACGTTCAGGTCGACCAGCGCGTCGCCGCGCTGCTCCGGCGCCGTGTTCTCGAGAATGCCGCGGTGGCGATCGCGCACGTCCTGGATGTGGCGGATCCAGTTGTCGGCCAGGCCGATCCGCGAGCCGTTGAGCGCGGCCAGCACGCCGCCGCAGCCGTAGTGGCCCACCACCATGATGTCCTGCACCTTCAGCATGTCCACCGCGAACTGCACGGTAGAGAGTGCATTGAGGTCGGAGTGGACGATGATGTTCGCCACGTTGCGATGCACGAACACCTCGCCCGGCTCCAGCCCGGTGATCTGGTTGGCCGGCACGCGGCTGTCGGAGCAGCCGATCCACATGAACCGGGGCGTCTGCTGCTTGACCAGGCGGCTGAAGAAGCCCGGCCGCGTGTTCTCCATCTCGGCGGCCCAGGCGCGGTTGTGGGAGAAGAGGTCCTGGATGGTCAATGGCATGGCGGCTATTGTCGTCCTGCGCCGGGCCTACATCGTCTCGGCAAACAACTCCCGCCCGATCAGCATGCGGCGGATCTCGCTGGTGCCGGCGCCGATCTCGTACAGCTTGGCGTCCCGCAGCAGCCGTCCGGTGGGGTAGTCGTTGATGTAGCCGTTGCCGCCCAGGCACTGGATCGCCTCCAGCGCCATCCAGGTCGCCCGTTCGGCGGCGTACAGGATCGCGCCGGCCGCGTCCTTGCGGCTGGTCTCGCCGCGGTCGCAGGCCTTCGCCACCGCGTAAACGTAGG
>NZ_JAQGNQ010000142.1 GCF_028291745.1 Ramlibacter sp.
GATCGCTGGGGTGCCTGCGGCAGCCCAGCCTACGAAAGACGCCAGCCAGGCGACAAAAAGGTCGGCCCGCAAGGCCGCGGGATCGCCTTGCTGCCGAGGAATGTCACCCCTCAGGCCTTCACCAAGCCCTTGCGCACGGCATACCGCGTGAGGCTGGCGATGTCGTTCAGGCGCAGGCGCTCCATGAT
Source organism: Ramlibacter sp. (assembly GCF_028291745.1). Taxonomy (GTDB): domain Bacteria; phylum Pseudomonadota; class Gammaproteobacteria; order Burkholderiales; family Burkholderiaceae_C; genus Ramlibacter. The sequence continues at coordinate 189 of NZ_JAQGNQ010000142.1, forward strand.
GCGGGCGCGGTGCACGTCCACCGTCTTCGGCGACAGGCCAAGTTCGAAGGCGATCTCCTTGGCCGATTTGCCCTGCGCGATCAGCGTGAGGATCTCGACCTGCCGCGTGGTCAGTTCGTCGTCGACGGTCGGCTCCGAGGGCTGCAGCAGCCGCTGCGCCACCGCGGCACTGAAGTAGCTGCCGGTCGCCATCACGCTGCGCAGCGCCTGTTCCAGCTCGAAGGGCGGGGCGTCCTTCATCAGGTAGCCGCAGGCGCCATTGGCGACGGCGCGCTTGACGAAGTCCACCGTGTCGTACATCGACAGCACCAGCACCCGCACCTCGGGGTAGCGGGAATGGATTTCGGCGATCGCCGTGATGCCATCCATGCCGGGCATGGAGATGTCGGTCATCACGACGTCCGGCTTCACCGACTCCAGCAACTGCAGCAGCTCGTTGCCGTTGCGTGCCTCGGCGATCACCTGCACGCCTTCCACCGTGGACAGCAAGGCCTTGATGCCGGAACGCACCAGGTCATGGTCGTCGGCGAGTACGACCTGGATGGGGAGCGGCGAATTCAGGTTCTGGATCATGGGTAGGCCCGGTATTTCTTCGTCACACCACGGCTCGGATGGCGACCCCGCGGCCGTCGCGCGTGCGGATGTGAAGCCGTCCACCCGCGAGCTCGGTGCGCTCGATCATGCCGTAGAGGCCGATGTTCTTCTCGCTTTGCTGCCCGTTCAGCACGGCGGCCTTGTCGAAGCCTACGCCGTCGTCGAGCACCAGCACGCTGATGCGCCCGCTCGGCAGGAAGCGCAGGCGTACCCGCACCATCGATGCCTTGGCATGGCGCACGATGTTGGTCAGGGCTTCCTGCACCAGCCGCACCGCGACCGCCGCGTTCTCCTCCAGCTTGGCCGGCTCGGAGCCGCGGGTGGTGACCTCGCAGGCCAGCCCCGCAGGCTCGGCGATGCGTTGCATGGCGGACTGCACCGCGGGCACGAGCCCCAGCAGGTCCAGCTGCGCCGGACGCAGCGAGAACGACAGCGTCTTCAATTGCTGCAGGGCGCCGTTGGCCAGTTCGGCCGCGGTTTCGCTGTGCTTGTGCGCCACCGCGGAATCCGGCGCGCGGTCGGCGGCGTGCAGGTGGATCACCACCGCCGTCAGCGTCTGCCCGAGCTGGTCGTGCAGTTCGCGCGAGATGTGCGAGCGTTCGCGCTCCTGCGCCAGCACGAAGCGGGCGGACAACTCCTTCAGCCGCGCATAGGCGGCCTGCAGTTCCGCGTCCAGGCGCTCCTTCTCCTGCGCGCGCCGGCGCTCTTCGAGCACCCGGCCGATGATCTGCGGCAGCGTGCCGAGCTTGTCCTTGGTGAGGTAGTCCTTGGCTCCGCAGCGCAGCACGTGCACGGCCGCCTCCTCGCCGATCGCGCGCGTCAGCACGATCAGCGGAATGGTGGAGCGGCGCGTGACCAGGATCTGCAGCGCCGCATAGGGCGAGAAGCGCGGCAGGTTGAAGTCGCACAGGATCACGTCCCAGTCGCCCTGCAGCGCGGCCACGAAGCTCGCGGCGTTGTCGACGCGGTGCAGCTCGTAACGGCGCACGGGATCGGCGCGCTCGAGGGCGATGCCCATCAGTTCGACGTCGTCCGGGTTGTCCTCGACGCACAGCAGCCGGATGGGAGGGAGGTCGGGTGCTGCGCGGCTGGACATGGGGATCGCGGGCAAGTTTACCGTCGAGCTGGCGACCGGCCGGTTAAGCATCTTCCTTAGGCGATCGATAGCGCTGGTGCCTGGGTCGCCGCTCACGGGGTCCGGAACAGTTCGAGCTGGCGGGCCAGGTAGTCGACCACGCGCTCGAAGGGATCGAAGCCGAAGGCCTCGGCCACCGAAGGACGCAGGTTCGAATTGGCATTGATGTCGTAGAAGACGCGCTGTCCATCGGGCGTCTCGAGGTATTCGATGCCGCCGACGTCCAGCTTGGCCGCCTGCACGATGCGCGTCGCCTCCGCCACTGCCTCGCGCGGGACCTCGGGATAGGGAAAGAACTCCACCGGCGGCGCGTCGACCGGCTGCAGCGCGGGGATCTCGCAGATGCCTTCGCCGTCATCGGGATTGCACACCGGCGAGGGGCACAGATTGAAGCGGCCGTGCGTCTTCACGCGCATGGCATACAGCAGTTCGCCGCCCAGGAACTCCAGCCGCACGATGCCTTGCTCGGGATCATGGGGCAGGTACTCCTGCAGCAGGAACAGGTTGTCCGGCTGCCAGATGGAGGGATCGCGGCGGAAGATCTCCTCCACCTGCTCCACGGACTCCACGACCTGGATGCGGGCACCGCTGCCGCCCTGGTCGGGCTTGAGCACCGCGGGCCACGTGATCGCGTCCGCATACGCGCGCAGCGCCGAGGGCTCGTTGAAGGTGATCGAGCGCGGCGTGGCGATGGCCAGCGTGCGCAGCAAGGTGGCCTGCACGCTCTTGCTCAATTCCAGGGCAAACACGTCCGCGCCATTGAGCACGCGCGCGCCCAGTCGCTCCAGCGTGCGCATGTACGCCAGGGCCAGCGGCACCGCGCGCGTGTTGCCGCGGATGTAGGCGCTGGGGCTGGCCTGGTTGAAGTACAGCAAAGCGCGCGGCAGCTCCTCGTTGCTGAAGGCGGCGTGCGTGACGTTGTAGGGCTCGAAGGAAATTCCGCGCCGCTCGAGGGCGGCAAACAGCGGCTTCTGCCACTCGGGATGTTCGTGGATGACGATCAGGTCGGGGCGGGCGGAGGACATGGCCGGGATCGTAGCGTGCGCTGGCGCATCCGATAATGCCGGGCAAAGGAATTGCCATGCTGCTGGACGCCGAAGACTCTCAACTCGTGCTCGTCGATTACCAGGCGAAGCTGCTGCCCGCCCTCCATGAGGCCGACCTGGTGCTGGCCAACGCCGTGCGCCTGGCGCGCATCGCGCAACTGCTGCAGGTGCCGCTCTGGGCCACCGAGGAAAACGCGCAGGGCCTGGGCGCCACGGCCGATGTGCTGCAGCCGCTGGTGGCGGGCCGGGTGGTGAGCAAGATGGCGTTCGACGGCAGCAGCGTGCTGCTGCCGCGCCTGAAGCCCGCGGCCAAGCCGGCGCAGGGCGGCAATGCCCGCAGCCTGCCCAAGCACCTGCAGAAGGCGGCGCCGCCGCCCGCGTCCGGGCGCGAAAGCATCGTGCTGGCCGGTTGCGAGGCGCATGTCTGCCTGCTGCAGACGGCGCTGGGCCTGCTGGAGGAAGAACTGGAAGTCTGGGTGGTCACCGACGCCTGCAGCTCGCGCAGCGAGCGCAATCGCGACGCCGCCTTCGACCGCCTGGCCGGGGCTGGCGCGGAACTGGTGACCACGGAGATGGTGGCCTTCGAGTGGCTGCGGGATGCGGGTCATCCCCGGTTCGGCGAAGTGCTGGCGCTGGTGAAATAGCAGCAGCATGGGCTACGCCGAGTTCTACCGCCGCTCGCTCGAGGACCGCGACGCCTTCTGGGCCGAGCAGGCCCGCCTGATCGACTGGCAGACGCCGCCGGCCACCCTCTGCGATGCGACCAATCCCCCGTTCTACCGCTGGTTTGCGGGCGGCACCACCAACCTGTGCCACAACGCCATCGACCGGCATCTGGCCGAACGCGCGCACCAGCCGGCACTGATCCACGTCTCCAGCGAAACCGGCCAGGAGCGCGTCTACACGTTTGAGGAACTGCACGCCCAGGTGCAGCGCATGGCGGCGGTGCTGCAGTCGCTGGGCGTGGGCCGCGGCGACCGCGTGCTGGTTTACCTGCCGATGATCCCGGAGGCGGTGTTCACGATGCTGGCGTGCGCCCGCATCGGCGCCATTCATGCGGTGGTGTTCGGCGGTTTCGCCTCGCATTCGCTGGCGGCGCGCCTGGAGGATGCGGCGGCCAAGGTGGTGGTCAGCGCCGATGCCGGCTCGCGCGGCGGCAAGGTGGTGCCGTACAAGTCGCTGCTCGATGAAGGCATCCGCCTGTCGCGGCACAAGCCCGACGCCGTGCTGCTGGTGGACCGCCAGCTCGCGCCCATGCAGCGGGTGCCCGGGCGCGACCACGACTGGGAAACGCTGGCCGAGCGCCATCGCGACACCCAGGTCCCCTGCGCATGGCTGGATGCCACCGACATCAGCTACACGCTGTACACCAGCGGCACCACCGGCAAGCCCAAGGGCGTGCAGCGCGATGTCGGCGGCTATGCGGTGGCGCTGGCCGCCAGCATCAAGCACATCTTCCTCGGGCAGCCGGGCGAGACCTACTTCTGCGCCAGCGACATCGGCTGGGTGGTGGGCCACAGCTACATCGTCTACGGTCCGCTGCTCGGCGGAATGGCCACCCTGATGTACGAAGGCCTGCCGATCCGGCCCGATGCGGGCATCTGGTGGAGCCTCGTCGAGAAGTACAAGGTGACCGCGATGTTCACCGCGCCCACCGCCGTGCGGGTGCTCAAGAAGCAGGACCCGGCCTTCCTGCGCAAGTACGACCTCTCGAGCCTGCGCGCGCTGTTTCTCGCCGGCGAGCCCCTGGACGAGCCGACGGCGCGCTGGATCGCCGACGGCCTGGGCGTGCCGGTCATCGACAACTATTGGCAGACCGAGAGCGGCTGGCCGATCCTCACCATCGCCAACGGCGTCGAGCGCCAGACCAGCAAGTACGGCAGCCCGGGCGTTCCCATGTACGGCTACGACGTGCGGCTGGTGCACGAGTCCACCGGCGAGGAACTCACCGGCCCCGACCAGAAGGGCGTGGTGGTCATCGAGGGGCCGACGCCGCCCGGCTTCATGCAGACGGTGTGGCAGGACGACGCGCGCTATGTGCAGACCTACTGGTCGACCCTGCCGGGCCGGCCGGTGTACAACACCTTCGACTGGGGCATCCGCGACGAGGACGGTTACTTCTACATCCTGGGTCGCACCGACGACGTGATCAACGTGGCCGGTCACCGGCTGGGCACGCGCGAGATCGAGGAGAGCATCTCCAGCCATTCCAGCATCGCCGAAGTGGCGGTGGTCGGGGTGGCCGATGCGCTCAAGGGCCAGGTGGCCATTGCCTTCGCCGTCGCCCGCGATGCCGCTGCCGTGGCCGACGAGCACGCGTGCCTGAAGCTCGAAGGCGAGGTGATGAAGGTGGTCGACGAGCAGCTCGGCGCGCTGGCGCGGCCGGCGCGCGTGCGCTTCGTCGCGGCCCTGCCCAAGACCCGCAGCGGCAAGCTGTTGCGGCGCGCGATCCAGGCCGTCTGCGAGGGAAGGGACCCGGGTGACTTGACGACGATGGAGGATCCGGCGGCGCTGGAGCAGATTCGGGTACTGGTCGGATCGTAGGCTGGGCTGCCGAAGGCACCCCAGCGATCCGGCGCCGCTTGCTGGGGTGCCTTCGGCAGCCCAGCCTACGAGGAAAGGCAAGCCCGCTAAACCTTCGTCGAATTCGATCCCAGCATCCGCCGGATCCGCGTCGCCAGCTGCTCCATCGCGAACGGCTTGGTCATCATCTCCATGCCGGCTTGCAGGAAGCCCTTGTTCAGGGTCGCGTTCTCCGCGTAGCCGGTCATGAACAGCACCTTCAGGTCGGGCCGCTTCACGGCTGCCGCGTCGTAGACCTGGCGGCCGTTCATGATCGGCAGGCCGACGTCGGTGACCAGCAGGTCGATGCGCGCGTCGGACTCCAGGATGCGCAGGGCCGCGGCGCCGTCGCCGGCCTGCAGCGTGCGGTAGCCCAGGCCGTTCAGCACGTCGATCACCAGCGCCCGCACCACCGGCTCGTCCTCGACGACCAGCACGGTCTCGCCCTGTTCGCTCTGGTGCTCCGGGCGCAGCTGCGGCAGCGGCTCGGGCGGGGCCGCGTCGCCATGGTGCCGCGGCAGGTACAGCTTGGCGGTCGTGCCCTGGCCCGGTTGGCTATAGAGCTTGGCGTGGCCCGCCGATTGGCGCGCGAAGCCGTAGATCATCGACAGCCCCAACCCGGTGCCCTGGCCGATCGGCTTGGTGGTGAAGAAAGGGTCGAAGGCCTTGGCCAGCACGTCCGGCGGCATGCCTTCGCCGGTATCGGACACGCTGATGCACACGTACTGCCCGGGCTCCACGTCCTCCTGCGCGCCATAGCGTTCATCGAGCCAGGCATTCTGGGTCTCGATGACCAGGGCGCCGCCATCGGGCATGGCGTCGCGCGCGTTGATGCACAGGTTCAGCAGCGCGCTTTCCAGCTGGTTCGGGTCGCACAAGATGCTCCACAGCCCGCCGGCCAGCACCAGCTCGAGCCGGATGTTCTCGCCCAGCGTGCGGCGCAGCAGGTCTTCCATCGGCGCGATCAGCTGGTTGGCCTTGACCGGTTTCGGGTCGAGCGGCTGCCGGCGCGAGAAGGCGAGCAGCCGGTGCGTGAGGCCGGCCGCGCGCTGCGCCGAAGTCATCGCGCCGTTGATCAGGCGCTCGATGTTCTCCAGCTTGCCCAGTTGCAGGCGCAACTTCAGCAGGTCGAGCGAACCCGTGATCCCCTGCAGCAGGTTGTTGAAGTCGTGCGCGATGCCGCCAGTCAGCTGGCCCACCGCCTCCATCTTCTGGGCATGCCGCAGCGCTTCTTCCGCGGCCTTGCGTTCCTCGGATTCGCGCTGCAGCCGCTGCATGGCGGATTCGAGGTCGCGCGTGCGTTCGGCGATGCGCGTCTCCAGGCCGGCATTGAGCTGGCGCAGCTGCTGCTCCGCCTCCACCTTTTCGGTGACGTCGTAGCCCTCGACGAAGATGCCGCTGGAGCGACCCGAGGGATCCAGGATCGGCTGGTAGACGAAGTCCACGAAGCGGGTCACCGGTGCCGCGTCCGCTTCGGGCTGCAGCTTGACCTCCAGGCTCTTGCCCACATAGGGCTGGCGCGTGCGGAACACCTGGTCCAGCAGCTCGAAAAAGCCCTGGCCCGCCACTTCGGGCAGTGCCTCGCGCACCCGCTTGCCCTCGATGCCGCGGTGGCCCACCAGCTGCAGATAGCTCTCGTTGGCCAGCTCGAAGACCTGCTCCGGCCCGCTCAGCACGCAGATGAAGCTGGGCGCCTGGCGGAACAGGGCGCGCAGGCGGTCGCGTTCGGCGGTGCGCGCCTCCACATCCTCCGCATTCGCCAGGCTGGCGCCGATCTGGCCGGCCAGCAGTTGCACGAAGGAGAGATAGTCGGTGTCCAGCTTGCGATAGGGATTGATGCCGCAGGCCAGGAAGCCGGCCGCGGCGCCCGCCCCCTGCCGCGGCAGCGGCACCACCAGCGCCTGCCGCGCCGGCTTGTCCCAGGCGCCGAGCGGCACCTCCTGGTCGGGCGACAGCGGCACCACGAAGGCCGGGTCGCCGGCGAACACGCGGCGCGCGTCCCAGACGTGCCCGGGCTGAAGCTCGCGCGGCGCGAGCGGCATGCCGGCGGCGATGCCCGCGGTGGTGGCCAGCCGCGCCTGGCCCTCGTCGTCGAACAGGTACAGCGCCGAAAAGGTCAGGTCGCGGGTCGCCGAAGCCAGCGTTTCGGCCGTCATGCGCAGCACCGCCGACTGCGTGTCGGCCGCGGCCAGCCCGCGGGCCAGCTCGCGCAGCGCGCCCAGGCGGCGCTCGCTGATGACGCGCACCGTGTCCTCGCTGACGGCGCAGAACATGCCCTCCACCTCGCCCGAGTCGCCGATCAGCGGGCTGTACGAGAAGGTGTGGTAGGTCTCCTCGGGGTAGCCGGAGCGTTCCAGCAGCAGCAGCAGCGCCTCGTCCCAGGTCGCCTCCCCCTTCTCGTACACGCTGCCGATCCGGCCCTTGAGGTCGTCCCAGATCTCCGGCCAGAGGACCTTCATGGGCGTGCCCAGGGAGCGCGGATGCTTGATGCCTAGCGTGGGACGATAGGCGTCGTTGTAGAAGAAGTGGATCTCCGGCCCCCATCCGAGCCACATCTGGAACTTGGAAGTGAGCAGGATGCGCAGCGCCATCTTCAGCGCCTGCGGCCAGCGTTCCGGCGGGCCGAGCGGAGTGGCGGCCCAGTCATGCGCGCGCATCAGGCGCGCCATGGCCCCGTCGCCGACGAAGATGTCGGCGTATTGCTCGGGTAATGGCTCGGTCACTGCAGTCATTGCGCCGAAATTAACACGAGCTCCGGGATGGACGGCGCGAACTGCGGGTGAATCCCGATGGACGAGCCGCTCGCGCCATACCCCACCGGCAGTGGGGCCCGATTTCGGTGGCACAATGCGCTCGCACCAAGGGCCCTTCCCCACAGTCGCATCCGCCAACCGGCAAAGCCGTGTCGCGGAAGGTTTCTCCACCCGCTTCATGCCTCCTGAAGGGAGGCGGAAAGTAGCGAACGCAAATGAGCGATCACGGCTCGGTCTATACGGCCTACGACAGCAATTCCTATCTGTTCGGCGGCAATGCGCCGTATGTCGAAGAGATGTATGAGAACTATCTCGCCAATCCGGGCAGCGTGCCGGACCACTGGCGCGATTACTTCGACGCCCTGCAGAACGTTCCCGCCGTCGACGGCAGCAATGCCAAGGACGTGCCGCACCTGCCGGTCGTCAACGCCTTTGCCCAGCGCGCCAAGCAGGGCGGCACCAAGGTCGTCATCGCCGGCGGCGCCGACCTCGACCTCGCCCGCAAGCGCACGGCCGTCCAGCAACTGATTGCCGCCTACCGCAACGTCGGCGTGCGCTGGGCCGACCTCGACCCGCTCAAGCGGGCCGAGCGCGAGCACATCCCCGAGCTCGAAGCCTCGTTCTACGGCTTCACCGATGCCGACCAGGAAGCGGTGTTCAACACCAGCAACACCTTCTTCGGCAAGGAGAGCATGTCGCTGCGCGAGCTGACCAACGCGCTGCGCGAGACCTACTGCGGCACCATCGGCGCCGAGTTCATGTTCATCAGCGACCAGGGCCGCAAGCGCTGGTGGCAGCAGAAGCTCGAAGCGATCCGCAGCAAGCCGAACTTCGGCCCGGAAAAGAAGAAGCACATCCTCGACCGGCTGACTGCGTCCGAAGGCCTCGAGCGCTTCCTGCACACCAAGTACGTCGGCCAGAAGCGCTTCTCGCTCGAAGGCGGCGAGAGCTTCATCGCCTCGATGGACGAACTGGTGCAGCGCGCCGGCGAGAAAGGGGTGCAGGAGATCGTGATCGGCATGGCGCACCGCGGCCGCCTGAACGTGCTGGTCAACACCATGGGCAAGATGCCCAAGGACCTGTTCTCCGAGTTCGACCACACCGCGCCGGAAGACCTGCCCGCCGGCGACGTCAAGTACCACCAGGGCTTCAGCTCGGACGTCAGCACGCCCGGCGGCCCGGTGCACCTGTCGCTGGCCTTCAACCCCTCGCACCTGGAAATCGTCAACCCGGTGGTCGAAGGCTCCGCGCGCGCCCGCATGGACCGCCGCGCCGACGCCAAGGGCAACGAGGTGCTGCCGGTGCTGGTGCACGGCGACGCCGCCATCGCCGGCCAGGGCGTCGTGATGGAAACGCTGGCACTGGCCGAGACCCGGGGCTACTTCACGGGCGGCACGGTGCACCTCGTGATCAACAACCAGATCGGCTTCACCACGTCGGACCCGCGCGACGCGCGCTCGACGCTGTATTGCACCGACATCGTCAAGATGATCGAGTGCCCGGTGCTGCACGTGAACGGCGACGATCCCGAAGCGGTGGTGCTCGCGACCCAGCTCGCGCTCGAATACCGCATGGAGTTCAACAAGGATGTCGTGGTCGACATCGTGTGCTTCCGCAAGCTGGGCCACAACGAGCAGGACACCCCCGCGCTCACCCAGCCGCTGATGTACAAGAAGATCGCGGCGCACCCCGGCACGCGCCGGCTGTACGCCGACAAGCTCGCCGCGCAGGGCCTGGGCGAGACGCTGGGCGACGACATGGTCAAGGCCTTCCGCGCCGCCATGGACGCCGGCAAGCACACGGTCGATCCTGTGCTGTCCAACTTCAAGAGCAAGTACGCGGTCGACTGGTCGCCCTTCCTCGGCAAGAAGTGGACCGATGCCGGCGACACGGCGATCCCGCTGGCCGAGTGGAAACGCCTGGCCGAGCGCATCACGACCGTGCCGCAGAACTTCACCGTGCACCCGCTGGTGAGGAAGGTGCTGGAAGACCGCGCCGCGATGGGCCGCGGCGACGTCAACGTCGACTGGGGCATGGGCGAGCACATGGCGTATGCCTCGCTGGTGGCTTCCGGCTACCCGGTGCGCCTGTCCGGCGAGGACGTCGGCCGCGGCACCTTCGTGCACCGGCACGCCGTGCTGCACGACCAGAGCCGCGAGCGCTGGGATACCGGCACCTACATTCCGCTGTGCAACGTCGCCGACAACCAGGCGCCCTTCGTCTGCATCGATTCGATCCTCTCGGAAGAGGCGGTGCTGGGCTTCGAGTACGGCTACGCCTCCAACGACCCCAACACGCTGGTGATCTGGGAAGCGCAGTTCGGCGACTTCGCCAACGGCGCGCAGGTGGTGATCGACCAGTTCATCGCTTCCGGCGAAGTGAAGTGGGGCCGCGTCAACGGCATCACGCTGATGCTGCCGCACGGCTACGAAGGGCAGGGCCCCGAGCACAGCTCGGCGCGCCTCGAGCGCTTCATGCAGCTCTCGGCCGACACCAACATCCAGGTGGTGCAGCCGACCACGGCCAGCCAGATCTTCCACGTGCTGCGCCGGCAGATGATCCGCTCGCTGCGCAAGCCGCTGATCATCATGACGCCCAAGTCGCTGTTGCGGAACAAGGACGCGACCTCGCCGCTGTCCGAGTTCACCAAGGGCGCCTTCCAGACGGTGATCCCCGATCAGAAGGCGGACCTGAAGGCCGAGAAGGTCAAGCGCGTGATCATGTGCTCGGGCAAGGTCTACTACGACCTGGCCAAGAAGCGCGAGGAGCGGGGCAGCGAAGACGTGGCCATCCTGCGCGTGGAACAGCTCTATCCCTTCCCGCACAAGGCTTTCGCGGCGGAGCTGAAGAAGTACCCGAACGTGACCGACCTCGTGTGGTGCCAGGACGAACCGCAGAACCAGGGCGCCTGGTTCTTCATCCAGCACAACATCCACGAGAACATGGGCGAAGGCCAGAAGCTGGGATATGCCGGCCGCGCCGCCTCCGCCTCGCCCGCCGTGGGCTACTCGCACCTGCATGCCGAGCAGCAGAAGGCACTGGTGGAAGCCGCGTTCGCGAAGCTGAAGGGCTTCGTCCTCAGTAAATAAGGTGAGAAGCCACACCCGACCCGCTGGTGCGGGTGGGGCCTGGCCACGCGTATCCGAAGGACAAATATCAAATGGCTATCGTTGAAGTGAAGGTCCCGCAGCTGTCCGAATCGGTTGCCGAAGCGACGCTGCTGCAGTGGAAGAAGAAGGCCGGCGAGGCGGTGGCGCTCGACGAGATCCTGATCGAGATCGAGACCGACAAGGTGGTGCTCGAAGTGCCCGCGCCCAGCGCTGGCGTGATGGGTGAGATCGTCGTTGCGGATGGCGGTACCGTCACCTCCGACCAGGTGATCGCCAAGATCGACACCGAGGCCAAGGCCGGCGCTGCCGCACCGGCCGCCGCCAAGCCGGCACAGGCCACGCCCAGCGCGGTGGCCAATGCGGCCCCGGCCGCTGCCGGCGGTGGCTCGAAGTCCAACGTGGCCATGCCGGCCGCGGCCAAGATGATGGCGGACAACAACATCAGCGGCGGCGTCGCCGGCACCGGCCGCGATGGCCGCGTGACCAAGGGCGACGTGATCGGCGCACTGGCCTCGGGCGTGATCGCCAAGGCGGCCGCTCCCCTGGCTCCCGCCGCCGCGCCGGCGCGAGCCGCCCTGCAGCAGGTCAGCGCACCGGTGGCGGCGCCCGACCTGGGCGACCGTCCCGAGCAGCGCGTGCCCATGAGCCGCCTGCGCGCGCGCATCGCCGAGCGCCTGCTGCAGTCGCAGTCGACCAACGCCATCCTGACCACGTTCAACGAGGTCAACATGGCGCCGGTGATGGAGATGCGCAAGAAGTTCCAGGACCAGTTCACCAAGGAACACGGCGTCAAGGTCGGCTTCATGTCCTTCTTCGTGAAGGCGGCCGTGCACGCGCTGAAGAAGTACCCGGTGATCAATGCCTCGGTCGACGGCAACGACATCGTCTACCACGGCTACTTCGACATCGGCATCGCGGTCGGTTCGCCGCGCGGCCTGGTGGTGCCGATCCTGCGCAATGCCGACCAGATGTCGATCGCCGACATCGAAAAGAAAATCGGCGAATTCGGCGCCAAGGCCAAGGACGGCAAGCTGACCCTGGAAGACCTGACCGGCGGCACCTTCTCGATCTCGAACGGCGGCATCTTCGGCTCGATGCTGTCGACCCCGATCATCAACCCGCCGCAATCGGCGATCCTGGGCGTGCACGCGACCAAGGACCGCGCCGTGGTCGAAAACGGCCAGGTCGTGGTGCGGCCGATGAACTACCTGGCGATGTCGTACGATCACCGCATCATCGACGGCCGCGAAGCCGTCCTGGGCCTGGTCGCCATGAAGGAAGTGCTGGAAGATCCAGCGCGCCTGCTGCTCTCCCTGTAATCGCCGTCCATCGCAGGACCGAAAGCGCGCTCGCTGCAGCGCGTGCCACCGTTTTTTTTGTGAGGTAGTCGCATGAGTGTCTCCGATGAAATCAAGCGTTTGCACGAACTGCACCAGGCCGGCGCGCTGACCGACGCCGAATTCGCCCAGGCCAAGGCCAGGGCCCTCGGCGGCGCCGTCAATCTCGACAAGCCGGCCGGCAGCGTCGGCAACGGCGACTTCGTCAGCGAAATCGGCGCGCTGCGCCGTTCGCGCAGCGATCGCTGGCTGGGCGGCGTCTGTGGCGGCCTGGCCAAGGCCTCCGGCATGGAGGCGTGGATCTGGCGCCTGGTGTTCGTCCTGTTCACGGTCACTTTCGGTTTCAGCCTGCTGATCTATCTTCTGATGTGGATTTTCGTCCCCGAA
>NZ_JAQGNQ010000021.1 GCF_028291745.1 Ramlibacter sp.
TGTCGGCGTAGAAGTCCAGCTCGTGCAGCGGCATCGCATCCGAGGTGACCGCGATCGACATGATCTGGAAGTCCGCGGGATTCGCCTTCTCCCAGGTCGGAGGGCTCGGCAGCGTCCTGGGCAGCAGCGAGGAGGCGGACGCGATGGCGGCCTGCACGTCCTGCGCCGCAGCGTCGATGTTGCGGCTCGGGTCGAACTGCAGGGTGATGGAGGTCGATCCGGTGCCGCTGCTGGAGGTCATCTCCGTCACGCCCTGGATCAACGTGAACTGCCGCTCCAGCGGCGTGGCGACCGAAGTCGCCATCAGCTCCGGACTGGCGCCGGGCAGATCGGCCGAGACCTGGATGGTGGGCAGGTCCACCTGCGGCAGTGCGGCGAGCGGCATCAAGGCGTAACCCGCTGCGCCTGCCAGCAGGATCAGCAGCATCAGCAGCGTGGTGGCGACGGGTCGGTGGATGAAGGGAGCCGAGGGATTCATCGAGAGGGTGGTGGCGGCGACCGTGTCCGCATCGGACGCGAGAGGCGAGCAGCCCCTGCTGGGCAGTGCTGGCGTGGAACGCGAGACCCTAACGCATGAAACTGAGTTCTAACTGAAGGCCGGGCGCCTTGCGGCCGATACCATTCGAGCGCGCGGGTTTCGTCCATGATCGAAAGCAGAAAGGGCACGCAATGCGGGTGTTGTTGGTCGAGGATGATCCCATGATCGGGCAGGCGACGGAGCAGGCGCTGCTGGACGCGGCGCACGCGGTCGACTGGGTCACCGACGGGCCACAGGCGCTCGCCGCACTGACGGACCACGATTTCGACCTGATGCTGCTGGACCTCGGTCTGCGCACCATGGACGGTGTCGAGGTGCTGCGCGCACTGCGCCGCAAGGACGACACCTTGCCGGTCATGGTGATCACCGCGCGGCACGAACTGGAGACCCGGGTCGACGTACTGGATCTTGGCGCTGACGATTACCTGGTCAAGCCCTTCGAGCTGAAGGAATTGCTGGCGCGGATGCGCGCGGTGGTGCGTCGCAGCGGCGGCTCCGGCGCGCCGCAGATTGTCTGCGGCGAACTGACGATCGACCCCGCCACGCACGAAGCCGAATTCCGCAATGCGCGCTGTCGCCTGTCCGCGCGCGAGTTCGCGCTGATGGAGGCGCTGGTGCGGCGCCCCGGCGCCATCCTGGGCAAGTCCGAACTCGAGCAACGCATCTACGGCTGGAGCCAGGTGGACAGCAATACCGTGGAGGTGCTGGTCTACGGCTTGCGACGCAAGCTCGGAGCGACCGTGATCCGCACCGTTCGCGGCGTCGGATACTTCGTCGACGCTCGTTCATGAAGCCGCTAGCCGCGCACCATTCATTGCAGTGGCGGCTGTCGGCCGCGCTCCTCGCAGTGATTCTGCTCACGGTGCGGGGGCGGGGATCCTGTGTTCGAACCGTTCTATCGGGTCGCACCTGCGGGCGACTCCGGCTCGGGCCTGGGCTTGTCCATCGTCGCCGCGATCGCCCATCGCCTGGGCGGGCAGCCGCCGCATACCGCAGATCTCAGCGCATTGCGGCGGGCTGCCGGATCACCAACACCCGGAAGCTGCCTGGAATCGCCTCGGGCCGGTGCGGTGTCTGTGCGGCCTGTGCGGAGTCCGGCTTGAAGTCCGCCGTCGGCGTGTACAGCTCGTGCAGCACCGAATCCGCTGCGACGGTCCGCGCGCCTCGCGCCGTCGGCAGCGTCTCCACGGTCCTGAACTGGCCGGGCGCGACCTCGGCGACGACGCTGATGGTGCCGTCGCGGCCATTGGCGCTGAACGCCTTGCCGTCCATCCATGCCACGCCGTCGGCCCCGGCACCGATGTCCGCCTGACCGATGACCCGGCCGGTCGAGGGATCGCTGATCACCATGACCTTGTTGCGGCAGACGGAGTACAGCCGCTGCCGGGCATCGATGGCCAGGCCGCTCGGCTCCTCGCAGGGCGCGAGGCTGAAGCGGCGGGTCACGGCGAGCGAGCGCGTGTCCATCACTGCCAGTTCGCTCTTGTCCTCGATGTTGAAATACACGTGCCCCTTGCCGTCGCTCACCGCGTACTCCGGGGTTCCGCCGGCCGGGATGGAGGCCGCAACCACCTTCAATGACTTCGCATCGATGGCGGTCACGTCATTGGAGCCGCCATTGAAGGTGAAGACACGGCCTGACGATGGGTCGTACACGATCGCGTCGGGGCGCCGGCCGACCTTCACCGTTCCAGTGGGTCGGCCCGTGTTCAGATCGAACACTCCCACTTCATCGGCGGCGCCGTCGCTCGTGAAAACCCGGTTCAACTCCTTCGCGACGGCCGCCCCGTGCACGCCAGGTGCGGGCGCGAGCTGGAGGACCGCTTTCCTGCTGCGCACGTCGACTACCTCCACGCGATCCTGGTGCGCGATATACAGGCGGTGGGCCTGCGGGTCCACGCTGACGTAGTCCCAGCGCACCGCGCCGGGCAGCGGAATGGACACGATGCTTTCCGGCGCGGAGTGCGCGGCCAGAGTGCTGCCAAGCAGCAGCGCGGCGAACATGCGTTTCATCGAGAGAGACCTTGGTGGAACTGCAAAAGGGAGTTCATCGCTCGCGCGACTACAGCTCCAACTGGTAGGCCGCATACAGCGAGAAGCGGTTTGCCGCCACCCCCTGCAGCCCACGGCCCACGGCAAGGAGCAGGTTGCGACTTTCGGTCAGCTTGACCGTGGCGCCCAGGTTGAACCCGGTCGTGGGCGCGGCGTCCTGCGCCAGTGCCGTGCGGTGAAAGACTTCGCCTCCCAGCTTCAATCGATCGCCGAACGATCGTTGTCCGAGCAGCCCCAGGTACCAGCTGTTGCGGGCACCCGCGGCTCGATTCACCAGGTAGCCGGCGCCTGCGTCCCAGGTCCAGGCGCCGGACGACTTTTGCAGCCAGAGCGGCAGCAGGAGCTGCGCGCGCCCGTTGCCGAGACCGCGTGAGGCGTTGCCGGTGGGCAGGAACACGGTGGGATAGATCGCCGCCATCACACCATCGTCCGGTCGATGGAAGAAGCGGTACTTGACGCCCACTTCGATGTCGCCGATCCCTGACTGCCATCCCGATCCGCTCGATCCGTTGAACGCGAGGGGCACCAAGAAGTGGCATTGGGTCTCCGCGGCGCAGCCATGGTTCACATCGGCCGCCATGGTTCCGGACGGACCGGCGTTCGTCCGGGTCTGCTGCAACGCGAGGTTGACTTCCGTGTGGTGGAGATCCACCGGCTCCGGGTCGTCGGTCTGGAACGGCGCGCCGGCGCGGGCGATCGTGCAGCAGCACGCCGCCAGCATTGCGAGCACGAGGGGCCCTGCGATGGCCTTCATCCCGAACTGCTACGCGGCTGCCCCGGGCGAGGCCGGCCGTTGCGGGATCAAGCTCACGCACAGTGCCATGAAGGCAAGCAGGACGAGTGAGGCGTACAGCCGGCTGAGGTTCAGGCCGCCCTGCGTCAGGGGTTTGTCGAGAAAGTCGCCCAAGGTGGCGCCGAGAGGCCGGGTCAGGATGAACGCGGCCCAGAACAGCGCCGTGCGCGATACCTGGGTCCAGAAGTAAAGGGCGGCGACGATGGCCAGTCCGGCCCCGAACACCAGCGCCCCGGTTTCATACCCGAGACCCAGTCCACCGCGGTCGGTGCCGGCAAGCCAATCGCCCAGCGCGGTGCCCAGGGTTTGCGAGAAAAGGATGGTGACCCAGTAGAACCATTCCACTCTGGGCTTGACGATGCTGCGGAAGGAAACCGTCCCTTCGGACTTGTACCAAACGACCAGGCTGACCAGGAGCAGTGCCGCGACCAGCGCCACGCCCCCCGGGTAGCCGAGCCCCACCGAACGGTCCGCGAAATCGGCGATCGTGGTGCCCAGGGTCGTGGTGCCGACGATCGTCGCCCAGTAGAGGTACGGACGGAAGCGCGCGGTCCTCACCTGTGCTGCCACCAGGCCGACGAACACGGCCGCGAAGATCAGCGTGCCCACGAGGTAGCCGAGATTGAGCGACATGGTCACCCAGTCACCGCCGGTTTCTCCGAGGGTGGTGGCGGCGATCTTGATGATCCAGAAGCCGAGCGTGATCTCCGGCACCTTGCTGACCGCCTTGCGAATGGTGGAACTGCGATCGGAGGTCAGCGGGTTGGTCGTGTTGGACATGGTTGTTTGTGTGGACGAAGCTTTCCGGTGGGTACAAGTTAACTCGGCAAGCTGAGAGCAGCCTGAGTGCCGGGTAGGACGCTTGCGTGTATCCATGTGGGCATTTCGTGTCAGCCGCCGGGCAGCGGAATCGCTTGCCGCGACACGAAGCCGACTGGCTACCCCAGTCGCGCGACCGAGCGCAAGTTCTCCGCGGTCGTCGTCGGGTACCCGAAGAACTCCAGGTACGCCGGGATCATCTCGAACAGCATGTCCGTGCCCACCTGCACGCGGCAGCCGCGCGCCTGGGCGGCGGCGAGGAAGGCGGTCATCTCCGAGCGCATGACGACCTCGCCGGCGAAGGCGTCGGGCGCCATGCGGTCGACATCGACCGGGAGCGGATCGCCGGCGTTCATGCCCAGCGGCGTGGCGTTCACCACGAGCTGGCAGCCTGCGGGATCGCGGCTGCCGGTCCGCACCGCCACCGCGGGGTAGTGCGTACGCAGCCGCTGCGCCAGGGCTTCGGCGGCCTGCTCGTTGAGGTCGAACAGCGCAAGCGCAGCGACACCGGCGGCGGCGAGGGAAGCAGCGATCGCCGAGCCGACGCCGCCGCTGCCCACCACCAGGCAGCGCGCGCCCCGCAACTGCAGGCCCTTGCGCTGCAAGCCGCGCACGAAGCCTTCGCCGTCGAACATGTCGCCCAGCAGGCGCCCGTCGGCCAGGCGCTTCACCGCATTGCAGGAGCCGGCGACCTGCACCACCGGGGTCAACTCGTCGCACAGGTCGACGACGCTCACCTTGTGCGGCATGGTGATCAGGGCGCCGCGCACGTTCTCCAGGGCGAACACGCTGCGCAGCACCGGCGCGAAGTGCTCGGGCCTGCAGCCCATGGGCACCACGATCGCGTTGACGCCGATCGATTCGAAATACGGGTTGTAGATCATCGGCGCCTTGAACGAATGCGTCGGCCATCCGAGATGGGCAATCAGCTCCGTGCGGCCGTCGATGGGGGTGGGGCGGGGGATGGGTGCGCTCATGGCTTCGCAGGATCCTCAGCGCGCAATGGCTTGCCACGTGCCCTGCCGGGGGTGAACGGTGGCTGCCATGGCTCGCTGCCGTCTTACTTCTTTCCTGCGGCTTCCTTGACCGCCGCCTGGATGTCGTCGACCAGCTTGGGATCGACCTTGGTCTTGAGGAACTCGATCACGGGCGGCTGCGCAGCGGCGCGGAACTGGGCCATTTCCGCTGGCGTCGGCGTATAGACCGCCACGCCCTTGTCGGCCAGGATCTTCGTGCCGTTGGCGGTGAAGGTGCGATTGGCCTGTCGCTCCGCACGACACGCCAGCTTGGCCGACTCGGTGACGACCTTCTGCAGGTCCGCCGGAAGCGACTTGTAGAACTTGTCGCTGAGCACGAACCAGTCGACGCCGTAGTTGTGGCCGTCCAGTGTGACGTGCTTCTGCACCTCGTAGAACTTCGCGAAGATCATCGTCGGCAGCGGGTTCTCCTCGCCGTCGACCACGCCCGTCTGTAGCGCGGTGTAGGTTTCCGGGAAGGCGATCGGCGTCGGCTGCGCGCCCAGGCTCTTCATCTCCGTGACGTACAGCGGGGTCTCCTGCACGCGGATCTTCAGTCCCGCCAGGTCCTTGGGCGAATGGACCGGGGTCTTGCCGGTGCTGAAATGGCGGAAGCCCACTTCGCCGAAGCACAGGTTGTGCATGCCGGTGGCTGCGTGGAAAGACGCCGAGAGCTTCTGGCCGAAGGGGCCGTCCATCACCTTGTCGGCCACCTCGTTGCTCGGGAACAGGTAAGGCATGTCGGTCACCATGGCGTTCGGGTAGAAATTGGCCATCACGCCCGAGGCGAGGCCGCCCTGGATGAAGCCGTTCTTCACGCCCTCGATCAGATCCCGCTCGCCGCCCAGCGCGCCGGCCCCGAACACCTGCACCTCGATGCGGCCACCGCTCTTCGCCTTGACTTCCTTGGCGAAGGCATCGGCCATCACTGCCTTGCGCGAAGTGGCCATGTCGGCGGAGTCGGAATGCGCCAGCTTCAGCACGAACTTGCCCTGGGCCAGGGCCGGCGCTGCGGCGGAGGACAGCAGCGCCGCGACGGCGAGCGCGGACAGCGTGGTGGACGAGGGCTGCATGAGGGGGTCTCCTTTGGATGTGTTCAGGGGAAGGGGCGCGCTTGCGCTCAGTGAAGATTGAACGCGTGCGGCAAGGCCAGGCTGATGGCCGGAAAGACGGCGATGAGGACCAGGCCGATCAGCAGAACGGCCAGGTACGGCAGAAAGCGCGGGGTGACCCGTTCGACCGAGGTATCCATCACCGAGCAGGTCACGAAGTAGCACACGCCGAACGGCGGAATGAAGGTGCCCACGCCCATGGCGATGATGATGACGATGCCGAAGGCCATCGGATCGATGCCATAGCCGCGCGTCAGCTGCAGCAGCATGGGCCCGAAGATCAGCAGCGAGGGCAGGCCCTCGAGGATCGAGCCCATCACCACCATGAGCACGATGGAGAAGGCCATGAAGGCGAACGCCGAGCCCCCGAGCGCCGCGACGAATTCACCCACCACCGACTGCAGCCCGCTGACGGCCAGCGTCCACGAGAACGCGCTGCCGGCGCTGACCATGAACAGCACCATGCCCGCCATCGCGCCCGAGGTGGCGAGCGTGCGGACGAAGGAGCGCAGGTTCAGGCCGCGATAGATGAACACCGAAACCAGGATCGAGAACACCACGGCGATGGCGGAGACCTCGGTCGTCGTGGCGATGCCGCCGACGATGCCGATGATGAGGATGATGGGCACCAGCAGCGCGGGCAGGGCGCGCACGCTCAGGCGCAGCCGCTGCGGCCAGGAGAGCGCCGGGCAGCGGGGCCAGTCCAGCTTCTTCGCACGGCGATTGATGATGACGATCAGGCACAGCCCCAGCACCGCAGCGGGCACCACGCCGGCAACGAAGAAGGTTGCCACCGAGAGCGTGGTGATCGAGGCCAGCACCATCATCACCAGGCTGGGCGGGATCGTCTCGCCCATGATGCCGGCGGCCGCCAGCACCGCGGCGCTTTCCGCGGGGTCGTAGCCCTGTTCCTTCAGCATGCCCTTGAGGGTGGTGCCGACCGCCGCCACGTCCGCGATCTTGGAACCGGAGATGCCCGAGAAGATGTACATCGCGACCACGAGCGCCTGCAGCAGGCCGCCGCGCGTGCGGCCGACCATGCCGGTGACCCAGTCGGCCAGCGGCTTGGTCAGGCCGCCGTCGGTCATGATGTTGCCGGCCAGGATGAAGAAGGGCACCGCCAGCAGGATGAAACTGCTGATGCCGTTCGACATCGCCAGCGACACCGCCATCGGATCTTCGCCCGAGCTGTAGATGAAGACGTACGCGGTGACCGAGAGCACGTAGGCGATCGGAACGCCGGCGAACACCAGGAACAGAAGCAGCACCAGCGCGAAGGCGATGCCCGGCGCGCCCTGCCAGGGGCCGGTGAAGTGCTGCGCCAGGAACCACCCCAGGGCCACGACGGCGACCAGTGCCGCAGCGACGATGTTCTCCCTGACGCTGTGCCGGCGCAGCTGCGCGAGCGCGAAGATCACGGTCAGGCCCATGCCGATGAAGAACGGCAGCAAGGTCCAGGACCTGGGCATCTGCAGCACCACCGTGAGGCTGGTCCACGCGTCGCGCCACATCGGCACGGCGTAGCCGAGGCCGACGAGCGCCACCCCGATCACGAAGTAGTGCCGGGCGCACTCCACGTGTTCGTGCCAGCGCCTGGGCAGCCGATCGATGCCGACGCGCACCACCAGGTGCAGGCCACGGTGATACGCAACCGCGCCGCCGATGAAGGCGAGGCTGGTCAGCGAGTATTCGGCGACCTCGTTCGCCCACACCAGCGAGGTGTTGAACATCGCCCGGATCGCGGTGTTCCCGAACAGCAGCAGCAGTTCGAGCAGGAGCACCAGCGCGAGCACGATGTCGAACCCGTGCTCGACCCGCGCGGAAAAAAGCAGCGGGGGGCGGTCCGCTGCGAGCGCGGGCGCCCTGGTGATCGGATCGCGCTCTGGAGTCGCGACGGCAGGATTCATCTTCTTGATGCGTTGCGCAAGGCGAGGCAGTGCCGCCCGGGACGATCCGAAAAATGTACCATCTGGTTAGTCTGAGGCTACCGGTAGTGACCCCTAGTGACCGGCAGTCGCGGCCGCCTGTTGTGTCGCCGTTCCGCTTGCGGACGCTCAGGATGCGCGTAGGTAGCGGGCGATCATGTCGATGACCACGTCGCGGCGGTGTGCGATATACGCCGGCGAGCGGGTATCGAGCTTGAAGATCAGGCCGAACGTGTGCCGGTTGGACACGTTGAAGAAGGTCAGGGCGGAAATCGACGCGTGGATGTCCACCGGATCGAGGCCGCGGCGGAACACGCCGAGTTTCACCCCGCGGGTGTACAGGTGGCGGATCGCCGCGATCGCGGGCACGTTCAGCTCCTGGATCCGCTTGGACTGCGCGAGGTACTCGCCCCGATGCATGTTCTCGTTCATCACGAGGCGGATGAAGTTCTCGTGCGTCAGGTGGTGCTCGAAGGTGAAGGCCACCAGCCGGCGCAAGGCCTGCTCGGGCTCCAGGTCCTCGAGGTGCAGTTCCGATTCGATGTCGCGCACGCGCTTGTACGACTCCTCCAGCACGGCGAGGTACAGGCCTTCCTTGTTGCCGAAGTAGTAGTAGATCATCCGCTTGCTGGTCTGCGTCAGGGCGGCGATCTCGTCGATGCGGGCCCCCGCCAGCCCCTTCTCGCCGAACTCCGCGGCGGCCACTTCGAGGATGTTGGCCTTGGTGCGCTCCGGGTCGTTGACGCGCGTTGCCTCCCGCGCCGCCGGCTTCGCCTTCGCGACGCGGCTCGCCCGCGCTTTCGCGTGTACCACTTCGTTCATTCCGGAAAGTATAGAGTTCCACCGCAGGGGGCCACTCTGCGCGGCGCTGCAGCCGGATTCAGCGACTACCGCGACACGGCACACGCTTTTCGCGAGCTGTTCGCACGGCTGCGGGCCGAGCGGATGATTCCCTGAAGCGGCGCAAGTGGGGCCTTTTGTGGGGAAGTGGGGGTTTGACACCCAGCGCTGTCCCCAACTTTCCCCACTTCGCGACGACAACTTAATTCAAACGTTTTCAAACCTCTCCGCCTGCTGCGGGCCCGCGGCTTGCGTTCTTCTGCAGCGAGGCGGGCAGGCCGATCCAGGCTGCCGGTCACGGTTTGTGCAGGCGCCTGGCTTTGGCCTGGCCCTGGCGGGGGGGGATGGCTCACCGGCATCCTTCCCCGATTTTTTTCTCTTGTTGTCGCGAAGCTGCCACGCGACACCACTTCTTTTTCGCGCCGCCGTCCAGCTGCGCAAGAAATGAGCACACGCCGCAAAGCGAGGCCGGGCGCAGGCTGCGGCATGGCTCCACAAGCTTGTCCACAACCTTCTCCCCGGTTCCCGGGGACAGGAGGGGATGGCGCCTGTGCTAGGAGTCGAGCTTCTTCTTGCCGGCCGCGGTTTTGCGCGGCTTGTTGGCCGCACGGGTCGCTTCAGAGGGTTTGGCCGGGACGCCCGAACGCGGATCCGAAGCTTCCTGATGGGCCGCGGCATCATCGACCGCAAGGGGGCCGTCGAACGTGCCCGGGAGGGTTTCCAGCCGCACCGGCTCGCGCTCCCCGGGGATGAGGACCTGCAGGCCGAGCGGACCGCTCGTGACGCGCACGCGCACGCGGTCTCCGCCCACTTCTTCGCGATAGTCGTAGACGCCCGGCCTCCACACTTCCGGTGCCATATGCAGGCGATGCGTACCGAGGATGTTTCCGATCTGCTTTTTCAGGCTGTTGCGCTCCACCTGGATCGCCTGGACCCGCGCGAACAGGGCGTCGACGCCCCGACGGTCATCGCCAGCACGGCTGAGGTCGAACGCCTGGGTCAGCAGGGCGCCCTCCTGTTCAACCAGCGCGGACACGCGGCAGCGCAATGTCGCAATGCTTTCGTCCTGTGCCATGGTGAAGCATTTTGGGGCATACGGGCCCGATGCGAGCAGGTTCCCCGGCCGGGCTTCCGTCAGACCTTCGCCTACGTCCGAATGTCAGGCGCTTGCCGGCAGCCCTGTCAGCAGCTTGTCCAGGGTCATCGGGTAATCGCGCACCCGCACTCCCGTCGCGTTGTAGATCGCGTTCGCGATCGCCGCGCTGACGCCGCAGATGCCCAGCTCACCGACGCCCTTGGCCTTCAGCGGTGAGGACATGGCATCGACTTCGTCGAGGAAGATCACGTCCTGGTGCGGGATGTCCGCGTGCACCGGCACTTCGTAGCTCGCCAGGTCGTGGTTGACGAAGAAGCCCAGGCGTTTGTCGACGGCCAGTTCTTCCATCAAGGCGCCACCCACTCCCATGGTCATCGCGCCGATCACCTGGCTGCGCGCCGACTTCGGGTTCAGGATGCGTCCGGCCGCGCACACCGCCAGCATCCGACGCACGCGGATCTCCGCCGTGAAGGCATCGACCCCGACCTCGACGAAGTGCGCGCCGAAGGTGGATTGCTGCGACTGCTTCGCGAGGTCGCCGTACTCCATCGTGTCTTCGGCCACCAGTTCGCCCTGGCTCGCCGCCTGCGCCAGCCCAGAGCTGCGGCCGCCGGAGCGGACCTGCCCGTCCGCGAACGTGGCGTCATCTGGGTTGAAGCCGAGCTTTCGTGCGACCGCTTCGCGCAGCTTCATGCACGCGGCGTACACGCCCGCGGTGGAGCTTGCCGCGCCCCACTGGCCGCCCGATCCCGAAGACACCGGGAAGTTGGAGTCGCCCAGGCGCACGAAGACGCTGGCCAGGGGCACGCCCATCATCTCGGCGGCGGTCTGCGCAATGATCGTGTAGCTGCCGGTGCCGATATCCGTCATGTCGGTTTCGACGGTGACGATGCCGCGGCGATCCAGCCGCACGCGCGCCGCCGATTTGATCACCGGCGCGCCGCGGTAAGCCGAAGCCATGCCCATGCCCACCAGCCAGCGGCCCTCGCGCACTTGCCCTGGCTGTGCGTTGCGAGCGCTCCAGCCGAAGCGGTCGGCGCCGGTGCGCAGGCACTGCACGAGCTCGCGCCGCGAGAAGGGCTGCCCCGCCGCTTTCGTGTCGTTCTTCGCCGCATCGGATTTGCGCCCCTGCGGATCGTCTTTGGATTTCTCCCCGCTGTTGTCCGGCACCACCTGCGTGTCGTTGCGGATGCGCAATTCCACGGGATCGATGGCCAGCTTCTCGGCCAGTTCGTCCATCGCGATTTCAAGCGCCATGTGCCCGGTGGCTTCGCCCGGCGCCCGCATCGCGTTGGCCTCCGGCAGATCGAGCACCGCGAGCCGGGTTGCCGTCATCCGGTTCGGGCCCGCATAGAGCATGCGGGTCTGGTGGACCGCGCCATCGGGCTTGCCGTGCGGCAGGTCGCCGGACCAGCTCTCATGCGCGATGGCGGTGATCCTGCCGTCGCGGGTGGCACCGATGCGCACCCGCTGGATCGTCGCCGGCCGGTGCGTCGTGTTGTTGATCACCAGTGCGCGTTGCAGCGTCACCTTCACCGGACGGCGCGCAGCGCGCGCGCCGAGCGCGGCAAGCAGCGCGTCCGCGCGCAGGAACAGCTTGGAGCCGAAGCCGCCGCCCACGAAGGGGGACTGCAGGCGGACCTTGGCCTTGGCAATCCCGAGCGTCGTCGCCAGGTCGCCGCGGCTCCAGTCCACCATCTGGTTGGAGGTCCACACCGTGAGTTGATCGCCCTTCCACGCGGCGATCGTGGCGTGCGGCTCCATCATGGCGTGGCTCTGGTCCGGGGTGGTGTACATCGCGTCCACCTGCACCGGCGCGGCCGCAAAGCCGGCGGCGAAATCGCCCACGCCCGAATCGGGCGCGCCCCCGCTGCTCGCGTCGGGCTTCACGGCCGCATCCTTCTGCCTGGCGAGGTCGAAATTGCCGGGCGTGCGCTCGTAGTCGACGCGCACCAGTTGCGCCGCGGCCCGGGCCTGCTCGAAGGTCTCGGCCACGACCAGCGCCACGGCCTGGTGGTAGTGCTCCACCTGCGGCCCGGCCAGCAGGCGGGCCGTGTTGAACTTGCCCTTGCCCAGCTTGCCGGCGGATTGCGCCGTCACGATCGCGATCACGCCGGGTGCGCGCCGCGCGCGCTCGAGATCCATGGAACGGATGCGGCCCTTGGGGATGGCGGAACCGAGGATATAGCCGTAGGCCGCATCGGGCGCCACGTCATGGCGCTCGTACGCGTACGGGGCGGTGCCGGTGGTCTTGAGGACGCCTTCGACGCGGTCGACCGGCTTGCCGACGATCTTCAGCTGGTCGATCGGATTGGTGGTGGCGGGGGTATCGAACTTCATGGACTCAGCTCCTCGCCTGGTTCAGGACACCGGCGAGCGTGCGCTCGACCAGGGGCACCTTGAATTCGTTCTCGCGGGTGGGGTGGGCGCCGGCCAACAGCCTGGCACTGACGGCGCGCGGGCCGCGCGGCATCTCGCCTTCGGCCGCCTCGACGCGCCACGGCTTGTGCGCGACGCCACCGAGAGCGACCCGGCCGCTGCCGTCACGCTGCACGATCGCGGCCACCGAGACCAGGGCGAAGGCATACGAGGCGCGGTCACGCACCTTGTGATACAGCTGCGTGCCACCCGCCGGCGCCGGCAGGGTCACCGAGGTGATCAGCTCGCCTTGCTGCAGGTTGGTGTCGATGTGCGGCGTGGTGCCCGGCAGCCGGTGGAAGTCGGCAATCGGGATCACGCGGCTGGCGCCATCGGCCCGCACGGTTTCCACCGTGGCATCGAGTGCGCGCAAGGCGACGGCCATGTCGCTCGGATGCACGGCGATGCAGGCCTCGCTGCCGCCGACGATCGCATGCTGGCGGTTGTAGCCGCCCAGCGCGGAACAGCCGCTGCCCGGCACGCGCTTGTTGCAGGGCATGTTGGTGTCGTAGAAGTAGGGACAGCGCGTGCGCTGCAGCAGGTTGCCGGCCGTGGTGGCCATGTTGCGCAACTGGCCCGAGGCGCCCGCCACCAGCGCGCGCGAGAGCACGGCGTAGTCGCGCCGCACGCGCGGATCGGTCGCGAGGTCGGCGTTGCGCACGAGGGCGCCGATGCGCAGGCCGCCGGCCGCGGTGGGCTCGATGCGATCGAGGCCGATGCCGTTCACGTCGACGAGGTGCGCCGGGGTCTCGATCTGCAGCTTCATCAAATCCAGCAGGTTGGTGCCGCCGGCGACGAACTTCGCGTTGGGCTTGGCCATCACCGCTGCCGCCGCCTGCGCGGGCGAGTTCGCGCGCTCGTAGCTGAAGGGCTTCATGCCTTGCCTCCCGCCACTTCGGCGATCGCATCCTGGATGTTCGAATAGGCGCCGCAGCGGCAGATGTTGCCGCTCATGCGCTCGCGCAGTTCGGCGGACGACACGAGCGGCTGGGCCGTGATGTCGGCACTGACGTGGCTCGGCACGCCGCGCCGGATCTCGTCGAGCGCGCCGACCGCGGAGCAGATCTGCCCGGGCGTGCAGTAGCCGCACTGGTAGCCGTCGTGCCTGATGAATGCGGCCTGCATCGGGTGCAGGTTTTTCGGGGTGCCGAGACCTTCGATGGTGATGACCTTCGCGCCCTCATTCATCACGGCGAGGCTCAGGCACGAGACCACGCGACGGCCGTTCACGAGCACGGTGCAGGCGCCGCACTGGCCCTGGTCGCATCCCTTCTTGGTTCCGGTCAGGTGCATGTGCTCGCGCAGCGTATCCAGCAAGCTGGTGCGCGTGTCGAGCTCCAGGGTGCGCGGCGTGCCGTTCACTTCCAGCGACACCTGCGTGCTGACCGGCACTTCCGGCTGCTGCGCTTGCTGGGCTCCGGCCGCGCCTGGCACCGAGGAGGCTGCGGTCGCGGCGCCGGCGATGAGCACCTCCCGCCGCGTGATCTGGAGTGGGTCGGGAATGGCCATGTCGGGGTCCTTCTGGCGGCAATGCGCGATCAAGCGCGCGAGCATCGGGCCAGGGACGCCGTGGCCGTGTAGGAGGGGCGGCGGGTTGGGAGTCAGCGGCCGGCACGCCGCGCAAACCGGCGCAGGACCTGCCAGCCATCGGACACGACGGCGATGGCCCAGAGCAGGGCCAGGACGAACAGGATCGTTGCCACAGCGCTCAGGGCCGGCTCATCGGCGGTGAACGCGAACCAGCCGAGGACCGAGGCCGCGGCCACGGAAGGCGCATTCATGAGCACCGCCGCGGCCCAGATCCATCCGGGCCGCGCCAGCGACGCGGCCTGGCGGATTCGGTGCTCTGCCTGCCTTCTCACGGCGGGTCGTCGGCAGGACCCGCCCGCACCGCTGCCTGCAAGGCCCGCAAGATCGCCTGCAATGTTGCGTCGGCGGCCAGGCGATCGACGACCATGCCCCGCCGAACCACCAACGAGCCCTCGATCGATTGGCAGGCCGGCTCGACGATCCGCGCGGACATGGTGCGGACGATCTCCCTCAGCGCCGCCTGCGCGTGCGATGCGCGCGGTCCCGCATTGAGCAGGGCGACCGGCTTGTGCACGAAGGATTCGTTGCCAACCATCCAGTCGAGTGCGTTCTTCAGCGCACCGGTCACCCCGTGGGCGTACTCCGGCGAGGCAATCAGCAGGGCATCCGCGGCAATGATCTGCTCGCGCAAGATCCTGACCGGCGCGGGATCCGCGGCTTCCAGGTCGGGGTTGAACAGCGGCAAGTCGCCGATGCAAGCGGAAAGTGCTACATCGATGTCCGAAGGCGCTGTGCTCGTCGCATGACGCAGCAAGGCGGTGTTGACCGACTCCGCACGCAGGCTGCCCGAGATCGCCAGGATCCTGGTTTTCGGGGCTGCGTTTGCGGGGGGTGGTGAATCGTCCATCAGGGTTCGGCAGTTGCTCGGCTGCAGACTGAGGATCGCACAGCGGGCGGATCCGCGCTGGTCGACGCGGGCGATGTTGCGCATTGACGTTTCGTTCAAGACGCCCAGGGCAGCCTATGCTCGGCATCCCGAACGTCAGACCTCTTGCGTCTTTGCAGGAACCACGAGCCATGAGCAACGCGTACCTGGTGGGTCAGATCACGATCACGGATGCCCGCAAGTGGGCCGAGTACACCCGGCAAGTGCCGGACACCCTCGCGCCCTGGGGTGCCGAACTGGTCTTTCGCGGCAAGCAGGTCGCCGTGCTGGCCGGCGAGAATCCGCACGCCGACATCGTCGTCATTCGCTTTCCCGAGCTCGCAGCACTGGACGGGTGGTTTTCGTCCGCTGCTTATCAAGCGCTCATTCCGCTGCGCGAACAGGCGGCAGAAGTGGTCCTGCTGTCCTATCAAGCCTAGGAGCGTGCGCGGCAGGGAAACGCTCCTGCCCGATCCGCTCGCGCAACGCCGCCTCCAGGCGCTGCGAGTGCAGGACGAGTTCGTTCACATCCACGTCCACGCTGGGCGCGTCCTCCACGCGGGCGGCATCGTGCAGGGCGCGGCACGCCTGCAGCAAGCGCTGCGCGCCGAGGCTCTGCGCGGCGCCCAGCATGCGATGGGCCAGCCGGCGCACCTCGGCGAAGTCGCGTCGTGCTGCGGCGTCGACCGTCGCGGCGCGGTCGCCTCCCTGCGTGCGCAGGAAGTCTCCCAGCAACTGACGCTCGGTGGGCGCATCGCCGCCGCAGATCAGAGCAAGCGTGTCCGGGTCGAACAGAGGCAGCCCGCTGCGCTTCGTAGCAGGCAGGGGAGCAGCCTGCGCCGGTTCCCGCTGCGGCAGGGGCAGCCAGCGGTCGAAGGTGGCCATCAGCTCCACCAGGTCCACCGGCTTGACCAGGCAGCCGTCCATGCCGGCTTCGGCGCAGCGCTGCGGCTCGGTGGTGAGCGCGCTGGCCGTGCAGCCCAGGATCGGTGTGCGGGCGTGGCCGCGTTCCGCTTCCTCGGAGCGGATCGCCTGGGCGAGCGCATAGCCATCGCGCCGCGGCATGTTGCAGTCGGTCAGCACCAGCGCCACCCGGCGCGCGCGCCACAAGGCCAGTGCCTGCTCGCCGTCTTCCGCGGTGATGGCGCCGTAGCCCAGGGCGGCGATCTGGCGTGACAGCACCATGCGGTTGGTCGGGTGGTCGTCGGCCACCAGCACGAGCGTGCCCTCCGCTTCCGCGGCCTGCGCATCGGGGGCGAAGCGGCGGCCGGCGACCGCGTGCGTGAGCAGCCGCTGCGCGCTTTCTTGCGTGCCGATTTCCGGTTGGCCCTGGGCGACGGGAAAGCACAGGTCCAGCGCCATGCGGGTGCCCACGGAGGGCGTGCTGTCCATGCGGATGTCGCTGCCCATCGCCAGCGCCAGGCGACGGGAGATCGCCAGGCCCAGGCCGGTGCCCCCGTACTGCGACCAGGTGCCCGCGTCCGCCTGCACGAAGGGCTGGAACAGGCGCGCCGCCACCTCGGGGGCGATGCCGATTCCGGTGTCGCTCACGGTGATGCGGATGCGCTCGCCCGCCTCGCCGCGCTCCAGCAATTCCGCGGCGATGCGCACCGAGCCGCGCTCGGTGAACTTCAGCGCGTTGCTGATGAAGTTGTTCAGGATCTGGCCGAGCCGCAGCGGATCGAACAGCAGCCCGGGGCTGATGTGCCGGTCCACCGATTGTTCCAGCAGCAGGCCGCGGCTGCTGGCGATGCCGCTGTGCACGCTGCAGGCGCGCGCGATCGTCTCGTGCAGCGAGGCAGGACGCGGCTGCACTTGCAGGTGGCCGGCTTCGGCCTTCGAGAAGTCGAGGATGTCGTCGATGATGCGTAGCAGGGACACACCCGATTCGCGCACCACGGCGATGGTGGCGCGCTGCTCACTGTCGAGGCGCGTCAGGCTCAGGAGTTCCAGCAGGCCCAGCACCCCGTTGAGCGGCGTGCGGATCTCGTGGCTCATGGTCGCCAGGAAGTTGCTCTTGGCGCGGTTGGCGGCCTGGGCTGCTTCGGTGGCTTGCCGCAACGCCTGTTCCATCTGCTTTTGCTGCGTGATGTCGGCCCAGTAGCCGGTCCACAACTGTGAACCGTCGGCGCGCGGGCGCACGCGCGCCTGGTTGCGCACCCAACGGATGCCGTCGTCCAGCGCCACGCGAGCGGTGCAATCCAGCGGCTGCCGCCCCGCGCGCGCCGCGGCGAAGGCCTCGTGCATCTGCGGCCGGTCTTCCTCCACCACGTTGCCCATGGCCGCATCGGGATCCTGCATCAGGCGCTCGGCGGCTATGCCGCGATCGCGGCTGGAGCTCTTGCTCACGTACACGAAGCGGCGGCTCCCTGTGGGCCCGATCATCATCTGCCACACGGTGACCGGGAGGTTCTCCACGATCTCCTTCATCTGCCGTTCGCTGCGGTGCCGCCGGCGCGACTCTACGTACAAGGCTGCAAACGACAGCAGGATCAGCAGCGAAAAGCCGCCGACCGAACTCGCCACCGCGATGGAAGCGTGCCGCTGTCGCCGCGCGTCGACTGCGCGGCGCTGCTCCAGCAGCGAGGTCTCCTGCGCCTCGAACGCGTCGGCGATCCGCAGCGACTGCTGCATCGCGTCGCGCGCACGCTGCTGCGCACCGGGCGTGGTCTCCTCGCCAAAGCGGCCATCGCGCGCGCGCTGCAGCGCCGCGTCGTGCGCTGCCGCCGCGCGGTGTGCCAGCACGGCCTGCAGCTGCGCGACGCGCGCTGATTCCACCGGGTTGTCGCTCACCTGCGCCTTCAGGCGTGACAAGGCATTGCCGGCACGGGCAACGGCTTGCTCGCGCTCCTGCGTGAACTCGGCGTGGCCGGTCAGCAGGTAGCCGCGCTGCCCTGCGGCGATGCGCGCGAAGTCCTCCCGAAACGTGGCCACCGTGCGCAGCACCTCCTGCGAGCGGGCGACCGAGGCGGCGGCGACGGTGGCCTCGCGCACGCTGGTCACCAGCGTCCAGCCGGCGAACACCATGAGCGCGATGGCGAGGGAGAGCGAGGCAACGATGTTGAAGTTGGAGGAGAGCCGTCGAATCAAGGACATGACCCGACCATCAGCTGCGTGCGCAGGCGCTGTCAATCCTCACCATGGCTGCGATCTTTCGCGTTACGCGGAATGCCTCAATGCCTTCGTTGGATTGCGGCCGCTCACCCGAGCGGGCACCACGCCGCAGCGCGCCGCCGCCCGCATGCATTTCAGAGGCCGTCCGCTTCCTCGTCCGCCGCAAGGCAAGGGGCAAAATCAGCCCGCGCGTCCTGCGGGTAAGTCCGCTGCGCCCCCTTCCGCCTCCTGCCGAAAATGAAAGCAAATTCCATTTCCGCGATCAGGAGCCTGCTTGACCACCCGACGCCAGTTGCTGCACTCCGCCGCCGGCATCGCCGCCGCGTTGTGCCATCCCTCGCTGCGGGCCGAGGACGACAAGTCGCCGATTCGCCTGCTGGTGGGTGCCTCGGCGGGTACCGACTTCACCGCCCGCCTGATCGCCAGCGGCTTGCAGGAGACGCTCGGCCGGCCGGTGGTGGTGATCCAGAAGCTCGGCGCCGGCCAGCGCCTGGCGCTCAATGAACTGCAGAAGGCGCCGCCCGACGGCCGCACGCTGATGCTGGTGACCAGCGCGCCCTTCTCGATCTACCCGCACATCTACGCCAGGCTGGATTACGAGCCGCTGAAGGACTTCACGCCGATCGCGGGGGTGTCGTCCTTCGACGTCGGCATCTGCACCGGCCTGGCCACCGCTGCCACCAGCATGGGCGAGCTGGTCCAGTGGATCCGCGCCAATCCGCAGAAGGCGATCTATGGCTCGGCGCCGGGGACCGGCTCGCTCTCGCACTTCGTCGGCATCTCGCTCGCGCTGGCGCTGAACCAGCCGCTCACGCACGTGCCTTACAAGGACAGCCCGGTGGGCCTGCTGGACGTCGCCACCGGCCGCTTGCCGATCATGATGACGGGCCTGTCGGGAATGATCGAGCTGCACAAGGCCGGCAAGCTGCGCGTGGTGGCGACCTCGGGCAGCACGCGCTCGCCGCTGTTGCCCGACGTGCCGACGCTGACGCAGGCGGGCGTGAACGTCAACACCACGTCCACCGTCGGCATCTTCGGCCCGGCGCACATGCCGCCGGAGATCGTGCGGCCGCTGACCGCCGCGATCCTCGCCATCGCCCGCACGCCGGAGTACCGCGACCGGCTGGCGCCCTTCAACGTCTTTCCGAAGCCGGCGTCGCCGCAGGAGCTGAGCGCCATCCTGCAGGGCGAGTACCGGCAGTACGCCACGCTGGTCAAGGCCAGCGGCTACGTTCCCGAATGAACCAGGAGACCCTGCCTTGACCCCGCAAGCAAACGCGCAGAACCCGAGCAACTCCGAGATGATGACCCGCGTCGGCCCCGGCACCGTGATGGGCGAGCTGATGCGCCGCTACTGGCTGCCCGCGCTGGCCTCCAGCGAGCTCAAGGCCGACGGCGACCCGGTGCGGCTGCTGCTGCTGGGCGAGCGCTTGATTGCCTTTCGCGACTCGAGCGGCCGCGTCGGCGTGATGGACCAGCGCTGCCCGCACCGCTGCGCCTCGCTGTTCTTCGGCCGCAACGAGCACGACGGCATGCGCTGCGTCTATCACGGCTGGAAGTTCGACGTCGAGGGCAACTGCGTCGAGATGCCCAACGTGCAGAACGGCGAAGAGCTCAAGGCCAAGGTCAAGGCCAGGGCGTACAAGGTGACGGAGCAAAGCGGCCTGGTGTGGGTCTACCTGGGCGCGCAGGACCACGTGCCGCCGCTGCCGGCGATGGAGGCCGCGCTGATCCCCGAAGGCGAGGTCAACGTGCGCTTCGTGCAGCGCGCCTGCAACTGGCTGCAGGCGCTGGAAGGCGACATCGATACCTCGCACTTCGGCTTCCTGCATGCGGGCCATGCGACGGCCGACGATTTCCAGGACGACCATCCGATGCGCCACACGGTGACCAACCGCGCACCCGAGTACCACGTGGCCGACACGCCCTGGGGGACGAGCTATGGTGCGTATCGGCAGGAGGAGGACGGCCGCATGTCGTGGCGCGTGGCGAACTTCCTGTTTCCCTTCTGGACGCAGGCGCCCAATTCGGACTTCCTCACCAACGTCGGCGTGCGGGGCTGGGTGCCGATGGACGACGAGCACACGATGGTGGTGATGCTCTCGTGGAAGAAGTCGCCCGGCGCCTACACCGGCATGCCGCTGAAGAACGGCAAACCGATCCCGGGCTTTGCCCCCGCCGTGGATTACCTGCCCAACACCACCGACTGGTATGGCCGCTGGCGGCCGCAGGCGCGCGCCGAGAACGACTACGAGATTGACCGCGAGGCGCAGCGCAGCAACGAGATCTACACCGGGATCCGGATGGTGTTCATGCAGGACCAGGCGGTGACTGAATCGATGGGCCCGATCACGGACCATTCCTTCGAGCACCTGGTCCCGAGTGACCAGATGGTGGCCCGCACGCGCCGGCGCGTGTTGCGCGCCGCGCTGGCATTGCGGCAGGAGGGCGTGTTGCCGCCGGGAATTGCCGATCCCGAGGCCATGTGGGGGGCGCGCAGCGGCTCGTTTCACACCGCCGCGGGGGTGCCTTGGCAGGAGGCGTACAGCGAGCGCCTGAAGGAGGCGACGCGGGTGAGGTGACGCGGGCCTTCGTCTTGCTCCCTCCCCGCTGGGGGGTTTCAGCGGATGTCATCCCGGGCTCGACCCACTGCTGCCCGGAACCCGCAGCATTTCTGCTTGGCCCGTGCTCCACTTCCGCTTTCGAGCAGCAGGGCGGTCGCGCAAGACGCTGTGCGGTGCGGGCCCGCGGGGGGGCGTCCCGATCACGTGAACGTGATCGGGCAGACCTGCGCTGGCCGGTCGTGCGGCCCACGCGACGAACTCGTCTGCAGTTGGGGCTGCGGCCCAACTGCGAACTCGACCAGCTTCGCGAATCAGAGACGTACGCGCTCCTCGATACGCGCTGCGCGCTCTCGTAGGAGCGCTGGGCCGCAAGACCGGCCAGCGCAGGCGCCACCCCTTTAT
>NZ_JAQGNQ010000054.1 GCF_028291745.1 Ramlibacter sp.
TCGCCGGCCTGCGGCACTTCGGTCAGGCCCTGGATCTCCACCGGGATGGAAGGTCCTGCGGACTTGATCGCCTTGCCGTTCTCGTCGAGCATCGCGCGCACGCGGCCGTAGGTCTGGCCGGCCAGCACGACGTCGCCGGTCTTGAGGGTGCCGGATTGCACCAGCACCGTGGCCACCGGGCCGCGGCCCTTGTCCAGCTGCGCTTCGATCACGAGGCCCTTGGCCATCGCGTCGACCGGCGCCTTCAGTTCCAGCACTTCCGCCTGCAGCAGCACCTGCTCGAGCAGTTCGTCGATGCCCTGCCCGGTCTTGGCCGAGACGCTCACGAAGGGCGACTCGCCGCCGTACTCTTCCGGCACGACCTGCTCGACCACCAGTTCCTGCTTCACGCGGTCCGCGTTGGCATCGGGCTTGTCGATCTTGTTGACCGCGACCACGATCGGAACGCCGGCCGCCTTGGCATGCTTCACCGCCTCGCGGGTCTGCGGCATGACGCCGTCGTCGGCCGCCACCACCAGGATGACGATGTCGGTGGCCTGTGCACCGCGGGCACGCATGGCGGTGAACGCCTCGTGGCCCGGGGTGTCCAGGAAGGAGATCATCCCGCGCGCGGTCTCGACGTGGTACGCGCCGATGTGCTGCGTGATGCCGCCCGCTTCGCCCGCCGCCACCTTGGCGCGCCGGATGTAGTCCAGCAGCGAGGTCTTGCCGTGGTCGACGTGGCCCATCACGGTGACGACCGGTGCGCGCGGCAGCGATACCGCCGTCTGCGCAGCGACGTCCTCTTCGGTGAACGCTTCCGGATCGTCCAGCGCCGCGGTCACCGCCTTGTGCCCCATTTCCTCAACCAGGATCATGGCCGTGTCCTGATCCAGCGACTGGTTGATGGTGACCAGCTGGCCCATCTTCATCAGCACCTTGATCACTTCGGAGGCCTTGATGGCCATCTTGTGCGCCAGCTCGGCGACCGTGATGGTCTCGGGCACGTGCACCTCGATGATCCGCTGTTCGACCTGCGCCGCCTGCGAATGGTGGTCGTCGCGGTCGCGATGATCGCGCCGGCCGCCACGGGGGCCGCCGCGCCACGAGTTGCGGCCGACGCCGCCGGACGAGTCGCCGCGGGTCTTGATTTCCTTCTTCTTGGCCGGATCGTTGGCCCAGCTCGAAGACAGCTTGGCGGACTTGACTTCCTTGCCCGCACCCGGACCAGCCGGGGTCGCGGCAGGCGCGCCGGGACGGGGCGTGCCCGTGCCTTGCGCCGGCTTGTGCAGCGTGCCCTTGACGGCCGGCTTGGCCGCTTCCGCCGGCTTGGCCACCGGCTTTTCCGGAGCCTTGGCGACCAGCACCTTCTTGGGCGCGCTCATCATCGAGCGGATCGCGGCGGCTTCGGCTTCGGCCTTGCGGCGGCGCTCCTGCAGGTCGTGGGCACGCGCGGCTTCCTCGTCGGCGCGGGCCTTGGATTCGGCAGCGGCCTTTTCGCGCGCTTCGGTGGCAGCCTTCTCGCGAGCCTCGGTCTGCGCCTTCGCCACGGCCTGTGCGGCCTCGGCCTCGGCGGCCTTGGCGGCGGTTGCGCCCGCCTTGGCAGCGCTGTAGGCCTGCGCCCGCTCATCGGCCTCGCGTTCGCGTTCGGACTCGCGTTCGGCAACGGTGCGCGCCTCGTCGGCGGCACGCGCACGGGCTTCCTGCTCCTCGCGCTCGCGGCGCGTGACGGCCAGTTCTTCCTCCTGGCGGCGGATCAGTTCGGCCTGGCGGCGGGCTTCCTCCTCGCGGCGGGCGAGTTCGGCCTCGTCGGCGCCCGCAGGTCCGGACGACTGCGCGTGCGCAGCCGTTTCGGGCGCGTCCATCACGGCCGTGTCGGAGCCTTCATCGCGCTTGATGAAGGTGCGCTTCTTGCGCACTTCGACCTGGATCGTGCGGGCCTTGCCGGTGGCATCGGCCTGCTTGATCTCGGAGGTCGACTTCTTCACCAGCGTGATCTTCTTGCGATCGGCCGTGGCCGTGCCGTGGCTCGCCTGCAGGTAACCCAGCAGCTTCTGCTTGTCGGCATCGGTCAGCGAATCGGTTGGCGCGCTCTTGGACACGCCGGCGCTGCGGAGTTGCTCCAGCAGCGTTTCGGTCGATTTCTTGAGTTCGTTCGCGAACTCTGCGACGGTAGTACTAGACATGTGTTGTTCGTCCCCTCCCTGTCACTCGTGCGCGGCAGCGGTGGCTGCCTGGCCCGTGAACCAATGTTCCCGCGCCTTCATGATCAGGGTCCTGGCCTCTTCCGCGGACTGGCCAGTGATGTCCGTGAGTTCGTCGACAGCCAGGTCGGCCAGCTCGTCTCGGGTGTGTACGTTGGCGTCAGCCAGCTTGGCGATCAACTGCGGCGACAGGCCGTCGAGGTCGCGCAGGTCCTGCGAGACTTCCTCGACGCTTTCCTCGCGCACGATCTCCATGGTGAGCAGCGCATCCTTGGCGCGTGTGCGCAGTTCGTTGATCGTGTCCTCGTCGAAGGACTCGATCTCCTGCATCTCGGAAATCGGCACATAGGCCACTTCCTCGAGGCTGGTGAAGCCTTCGACGATCAGGATGTCGGCGATTTCCTCGTCGACGTCCAGCTTCTCCATGAACAGCGCGCGGATCGTGGACTGCTCCTCGGCCTGCTTCTGCGCCGACTCGTTGGCATCCATGATGTTGATCTTCCAGCCGGTCAGCTCGCTGGCGAGCCGCACGTTCTGGCCGCCGCGGCCGATGGCGATGGCGAGGTTCTCCTCGTCGACCACCACGTCCATGGCGTGCTTTTCTTCGTCGACCACGATCGACGACACGTTCGCCGGCGCCAGTGCGCCGATCACGAACTGCGCCGGGTCTTCCGACCACAGCACGATGTCGACGCGTTCGCCGGCCAGTTCGTTGGTGACCGCATTGACGCGCGAGCCGCGCACGCCCACGCAGGTGCCGATCGGGTCGACCCGCTTGTCGTGCGAGAGCACGGCGATCTTGGCGCGGCTGCCGGGGTCGCGGGCGCAGCTCTTGATCTCGAGCAGGCCCTGCTCGATTTCCGGCACTTCCTGGCGGAACAGCTCGATCATGAATTCGGGCGCGGAGCGCGACAGGATGATCGGCGCGCCGCGCAGCGTCAGGTCGACCTCCATGATCATGGCCCGCACGCGGTCGCCGTTGCGCAGGTTCTCCTTGGGGATCATCTCGCCGCGGCGCAGGCGCCCTTCGACGCGTCCGCTCTCGACGATGATGTCGCCCTTGTCCATGCGCTTGACGGTGCCCACGAAGATCTTGTCGCCGCGCGACATGAAGTCGTTGAGCAGCATCTCGCGCTCGGCGTCGCGGATCTTCTGCAGGATGACCTGCTTGGCAGCCATGGCGCCGATGCGGCCGATCGGCACCGACTCGATGCCTTCCTCGATGTGCTCGCCCTCTTCCGCGTCGGCCACCCGCTCGCGGGCATCCATCAGCAGTTCCTCGGCGTCGGGGTTCTGCAGGCCGGCTTCGTCGGGCACCACCAGCCAGCGGCGGAAAGTCTCGTAATCGCCGCTGTCGCGGTCGACCGCCACGCGGATGTCGACTTCGCCCTGGT
This sequence comes from Ramlibacter sp., assembly GCF_028291745.1. Taxonomy (GTDB): domain Bacteria; phylum Pseudomonadota; class Gammaproteobacteria; order Burkholderiales; family Burkholderiaceae_C; genus Ramlibacter. The sequence continues at coordinate 3,578 of NZ_JAQGNQ010000054.1, forward strand.
ACAGCTTCTTGGTGGCTTGGGCCAGGGCCGCCTCGACCGCGCCGAAGACGACGTCGCGCTCGACGTTCTTCTCGCGCGAGATGGCGTCCACCAGCATCAACAGTTCGCGATTCATTTCCCTTGCTCCTGAACCCCGGCGCGCTTGCGCCCCTTGAAATCCACTATCGGTGCCAGACGCGCATCCCTCACCTCGTCCAGCGTGAAGCCCAGGACCTGCATGGCCACGGACTCCCTCTTCTTCTTCGAAACCTTCTGTCCCGGCATGGGCTCGGGCTCGTCGCTCCAGGCGATCTGCCAGCCTTTGCCGTCGGCCGCCTGCTCCAGCGTGCCGCGAAACTTGCGGCGGTTGGGCGCGACCTGGCCGGCGGCGGCGGCGCCCATGGGCGCCTTCAGCGTGATGTCCACCAGCTCGCCGGCGTAGCGCTCGAAATCCCGCTCGTTACGCAACGGGCGATCGATGCCCGGCGACGACACCTCGAGCCGCTGGTAATCGACTTCTTCGACTTCCAGCGTGTACTGCAGCTGGCGCGTCACGCGCTCGCAGTCTTCGACATTCACGAACTTCTCTTCCCCCTCCTGCGGATTCCAGGGGAAGTCGATGGTCACGCGCAGCGTGCCACCGGCGGAGCGTTCGAGCTCCACCAGTTCATAGCCGAGGCCGGCCACGGTAGCGGTGACGATGTCTTGTAGTGCCAAGTGTGTGAGTGGATCAACCAAAAAAAACGGGCGGTTGCTTACCCGCCCGTTTGGTCGTGAAGACGGCATTATAGCTCTCAAACCATTGGCTCGCAAGGCGTGGGCTACAAGGCAAGGCGAAGCGGGCGGGTGTCGCGGCTCGCGCACTCCGCAGACGCAGGGCGACTGGTCACAGGTAGCGGCCGCGCCGCGCTTTTCAAGTACCGCGACCGGCGTTGCTGCGCGCCCCCAGGCTCAGCCGCAGCAGTGCCTGCACCAGCGTCACGCTGGCCACCATGCCCCAGACCATGCCGGCGAACATGCCGGCCAGCACCGCCGCCGGATCGCCCACGGCGCCAGCCCAGCCGGCCAGTTCCAGGAACAGCAGCGAGCCCGCGCCCATGCCGGCCACCATCCAGCCGGAACAGACGAGGTTCTGCCCGAGCTGCGCGCACAGCTGGCGGCGGCAGCCGCGCTTGAGCCGCGGCATCAGCGGCACCACCACCAGCCCGCCGCCCACCATGCCGATGTGCGCGAGCGGCAGTTGCGACAGGTGCAAGGCCACCATGCCCGCGAGATCCCTCGGCCCGGCACAGAGCGAAGCGAGCGTGTCCAGGCCGCCCACACGGGCGTCCACGGCCAGGCCCGCCAGCATGCCCACGGCCCCCAGCAGCAGCATCCATTGCGGCGAGGTCAGGCCGCCGCGGCCGGGCCGCAGCCGTGCCAGCACGAGCAGGCCGGCAAGCACCAGCGCGAAGCCCAGCGCGGACCAGGCGGCGCTAGTCATCAGGCGGCCTCTTCCAGCGGCAGGCCGAGCCGCTCCAGCACGCGCCGGTAGTCCTCGGGCGTGTCGAGGTCGGTGGTGTAGCGCTCGTGATCGGCCTCGAAATACCAGGTCTCCTCGGGATACTGCGCAGCCAACTTGCGGCAACCGATCAGCCGGCGACCCGCCGCGACTTCGGGCGCATACGCCGAGGCGAACACGATGGGGTTGCCCCGCTGGCCGGCATGGCGCGGGATCACGATGGAGTGATCGGAGTGGGCGCAGAAAACGTCCATCAGGACGCGCAAGTCCTCGCAGGTCAGCAGTGGCAGGTCGCCGGGACAGACCAGGATCGCATCGGTCGCCTGCGCCAGTGCGGCGACGCCCGCGGCGACCGAGCGCATCTGCCCTTCTTCGTGCCGCAGGTTGGGCTGCAGGGTGACGGGCAGGTCCATCAAGGCGCGCATCACCTCGCGCCCCTGGTGGCCGGTGACGACGACGGTCTCCTGCATGCCGGCGGCCAGCACGGTGCGCACGGTGCGGCGGATCACGGTTTCGCCAGCGAGGGGCAGCAGCAGCTTGTTGCGGCCACCCATGCGCGAAGACTGGCCGGCCGCCAGCACGACGGCGGAAAAGCGGAAGCCGGCGGGATCGGGGTTCATGTCAGTGCCTCCAGGATTTCGGGCAGCACCGCAGCGATCGCGGCCAGGCTGCCACCGGGCGCCAGCAGGTCCAGGTGCGGCAGCGCCGCCTGCATGCCCTGGCTGACCGGCGCATAACCGGGGCGGCCGCAGAGCGGGTTGAGCCACACGATGCGCCGCGCGCGTCGCCGCAACTGCGCCAGCGCGCCGGCCAGTTGCGTGGGGTCCCCCGTGTCGTAGCCGTCGCTCAGCACGATCACCGCCGTGCGTGAATGCACCAGGCGCGGCGCGTGCTCGCGGTTGAACTGCGCCAGGCTCTCGCCGATGCGCGTGCCACCGCCCCAGCCCATGGCCAGCAGGTGCAGCCGCTCCTGTGCGCGCCAGGGGTCCGGGTCGTGCAGCGCCTCGGTGACGGCGGTCACGCGGGTGTGGAAGATGAAGCTGTGCACGTCCGCCAGCTCGCCGCTCAAGGCACGGGCGAGCCGCAGGTAGAAGAAGCTGTACGCCTGCATCGAGCGACTGACATCGAGCAGCAGCACCAGCCGTGGCCGCACCCGGCGCGGGCTCGTCCAGCACAGGCGCAGGGGGACGCCACCGGTGGCGACACTGCGGCGGATCGTCGCCTGCAAGGCCAGCCGCCGACCGCGGCGCGCTGCCATCGAGCGGCGCAGGCGCAGGGGGCGCAGGCGGCGGGCGAAGCGGCGCATCAGCGCCTCGATCTCGAGGACGTGCTCGCGCGCATCGAGGTCACGGAAGTCGGCGGAGGCCAGCGAGGCGGCGCGGCTGGCGGCATCGCGCGGCTTCAGGGTGTCCCCGTCGGCAGCGCGTTCCCGGACACTGCCATCCGCGCTTGCGATGGCGACGCTGCCCGGCGCTTCCACGATCCGCTGCTGCGGCGCCGCCCAGCGGTTGGCGGGCAGGAACCAGGCATCGAACAATTCGTCGAAGCGGCGCCACTCCTCGCAGCGCCCGCACAGCAGCGCCTGCAGGCTGCAGCGCAGCAGGGGTTGATCGAGCACGCCGACCTGCTGTGCAGTGCGCAGCACATCGACCGCATCGCCGGCCCCGACGGCGAAGCCGTTGGCGCGCAGGAAGGAGGGAAAGCCGGCGAGCCGCTGCCCCGCGCGGTCGGCCAGCATGCAGTCGGGGGTGTTCAACATGCTGCAGCCAGCCGGGCGACCGCCTCGCGCGGGAAGGCGGCGCGGTCGTCGCGGGTCTTGATCAGCGCGCCCAAGGTGTCGAGGATGCGCTCGCTGCCCTCGCGCTCGATCGCCGAGATGCCCAGGCGCAGCAGGGCGGCCGTCCAGTCCAGCGTCTCGGCGATGCCGGGCTTCTTCTGCAGCTCCATGCGGCGCACCGATTGCACGAAGGCGACGATCTGGCGCGCCAGCCCCGGCGCGGCCTGCGGCGCCTTCATGCGGACGATCGCCAGTTCCTTCTCGTGGTCCGGGTACTCGATGTACTGGTAGAGGCAGCGCCGGCGCAAGGCATCGGACAGCTCGCGCGTGCCGTTGGAGGTGATCACCACCAGCGGCCGGCTGGTGGCGCGCACCGTGCCGAGCTCGGGAATCGAGAGCTGGAAGTCGGACAGCAGCTCCAGCAGGTAGGCCTCGAAGGCCTCGTCGGCGCGGTCGATCTCGTCGATCAGCAGCACCGGCGGCTGCGCGCAGCTGATCGCCTCCAGCAAGGGCCGCTTGAGGAGATAGCGCTCGGAGAAGATGTCCTGCTCCTTGAGCGCAACGTCGCGGCCGTCGCCTTCGAGCAGCTTGATGGCCAGCAACTGCCGCTGGTAGTTCCACTCGTACATCGCCGAGTGGGCATCGAGGCCTTCGTAGCATTGCAGGCGGATCAGGCGGGTCGCCCGCACGCTGGCGAGTGCCTTGGCAATCTCGGTCTTGCCGACGCCGGCATCGCCTTCCAGCAGCAGCGGCCGCTCGAGATCCAGCATCAGCAGCAAGGCCGCCGCGAGTGCCGACTCCGCGATGTAGCCAGCCGCGGCGAGCGACTGCTGCAGCAGCGCGACTTCGCCGGGGCGGCCAAGGCCTGTCATGCCCGCTTGGCCTCGAACAAGTGATGGAACCAGTCGCGCACCATGCCCCACAGCAGGGCAAGCCCATTGATGTCGCGCACGGGCGCCTCGGCGACGGGCATAGCCGTCGTGATCGTTGCCGGCGTGGCGGCGGCAGCTACGGCTATCGGCGGCGTGAGCGGCGGCTCGGTCGCCGCGGCATCGGCCACGACCGGCGTTGCGACCACCGGAGTTGCGACCACCGGCTCCTGCGGCGCCGGCGGCAAGCGCTTGGCGAAGTTCGCCGCGAACTGCTGCAGCACCTGGTCGGCCACGCCCGACATCAGCCGGCCGCCGAAGGTCGCCGCCTTGCCGCTGACCGACACTTCGCTCAGCCCCACGAGCTTGCATGCCGCCGGGCCATCGGGCTCGATGTGCGCGCGCAAGTCCATGGCGGCACCCGAGGTGCCGGTGTTGTCGGTCCCGCGTCCTATCAGGTGCAGCGAGCGCGTGGCCGCATCGATCTCGCGCACTTCCACCTCGCCGCGAAAGGCCATGCTGGCGGGGCCGACCCGCACGCCCACCGTGCCCTTGAAGTGCGAGGCATCGACGTGCTCGGTGATCCTGGCGCCGGGCATGCATTGCGTCACGGCCTCGAGGTCCTGCAGCAGGGCCCAGGCGGCGTCGGCCGACGCCGCCAGCGGAAAGCTTTTCTCGATCTGGACTTTCATGCGGCAGGGTCCTCAGTGGCGATCGATGCCCAGCGCATGGCACTGCTGCCAGACGCGGAAGGCGCTGTGCGGCATGTCCATGTGCGTCACACCCAGGTGCGCGAAGGCATCGACCACCGCATTGCTGATACAGGGGATGCCGCCCACGTGCGGCGACTCGGCCACGCCCTTGGCGCCCAGCGGGTGATGCGGCGAGGGCGTGACGGTGTGGTCGGTCTCCCAGTGAGGCGTCTCGACCGCGGTCGGCAGGAAGTAGTCCATCAGGCTGTTGCCCAGGTGGTTGCCGTTCTCGTCGAAGGGCACCTGCTGGCCCAGGGCCACCGCGAACGCCTCGGTGAGGCCGCCGTGGATCTGGCCCTCGATGATCATCGGGTTGATGCGCGTGCCGCAGTCGTCCAGCGCATAGAAGCGCCGGATCTTCACCTCGCCGGTGTACTTGTCGACGTCGACCACGCAGACGTAGGCGCCGAAGGGGAAAGTCATGTTGGGCGGGTCGTAGTACGCCACCGCGTTCAGGCCCTGCTCCATCCCTTCGGGCAAGTCGCCCTGGTGAGCGGCCATGCAGAGCTCCTTCATGGTCTTCGCCTGCCCGGGGTTGCCCTTGACGGTGAAGCGGTCGACCTCCCACTCGAGGTCGCCCTCGCCCACTTCGAGCAGGTGGGCGGCGATCTGCTTGGCCTTGTCCTTGATCTTGCGTGCCGCCTTGGCCGTCGCCGCCCCCGACACCGGCGTCGAACGCGATCCCCAGGTGCCGGCGCCATAAGGCGCCTTGTCGGTGTCACCCTCCTCCACCACGATGTCGCTGGCCGGCAGGCCGAGCTCGGTGGCGATGATCTGCGCGTAGGTGGTGGCGTGGCCCTGGCCCTGGCTCATGGTGCCGAGGCGCGCGATCACGCCGCCGGTGGGATGCACGCGGATCTCGCAGCTGTCGAACAGGCCGATGCCCAGGATGTCGCAGGCCTTGGTCGGCCCGGCGCCGACGATCTCGGTGAAGGTGGCAATGCCGATGCCCATCAGCTCGCCCTTGGCGCGCTTTTCCACCTGCTCGCGGCGCAGGCCGTCGTAGTCGACTGCCTTGAGCACCTTCTCCAGTGCCGGCGCGTAGTCGCCGCTGTCGATGGTCCAGCCCAGCGAGGTCTGGTAGGGAAACTCCTCCTTGGCGACGAAGTTGCGGCGGCGGATCTCCGCCTTGTCGATATTCAGTTTCTGGGCCAGCACGTCGATCATGCGTTCGATCAGGTACACGGCCTCGGTCACGCGCAAGGAGCAGCGATAGGCCACGCCGCCGGGCGCCTTGTTGGTGAAGACCGCATCCACCCGGCAATACGCGTTCGGAATCGCATACGAGCCGGTGCAGATCGAGAACAGTCCCGCCGGGAACTTGCTGGCCGACACATGCGAATTGAAGGCGCCGTGGTCGGCCAAGGCCGTGAAGCGCAGGCCCTTGATGCGGCCGTCGGCATCGGCCGCGAGTTCGCCGACACCGTGATAGTCGCGGGCGAAACCGGTGGTGGAGATGTTGTCGATGCGCGATTCGATCCACTTGACCGGCACGCCGGTCACGATCGAAGCGACGATGGCCACCACATAGCCCGGGTACACCGGCACCTTGTTGCCGAAGCCGCCGCCGATGTCGCCGCCCACCACGCGGATCTTGCTTTCGGCGATGCCCGAGAGCATCGCCAGCACCGTGCGCACCAGGTGCGGCGCCTGCGAGGTCATGTAGACCGTGAGATTGCCGGTCGGCTTGTTGAACGAGGCCACGCAGCCGCAGGTTTCCAGCGGACACGGATGCACGCGCGGATTGAGGATCTCCTCGCGCACCGTGACGGCCGCGCCCTCGAAGGCGGCGTCGGCCGCTGCCTTGTCGCCCGCCTCCCAGGTGAAGATGTGGTTGGGATGCTGGCGCGGCCCGTGGCCCACGTCTTTCTTCTCGGCGATGTCCTCGCGGATCAGGGGCGCGTCGGCATCCATCGCCTTCTTCGGGTCGACGATCGCCGGCAGTTCCTCGTAGTCGACCTCCACCAGCGCCGCGCCGTCGGCGGCGGCGTAGCGATCCGTCGCCAGCACCATGGCCACTTCCTGCAACTGGAAGCAGACCTTCTTGTCCGCCAGCACCGCCTGCACGTCACCGCCCAGAGTGGGCATCCAGTGCAGGTTGAGGGGCTTGAGGTCGTCGGCCGTCAACACCGCCACCACCCCGGGTGAGTCCAGCGCCCTGCTCTTGTCGATGCCCTTGATGCGGGCATGCGCATACGGGCTGCGCACCAGCGCGCCGAACAGCATGCCCGGCAGCTTGATGTCGTCGACGTAGCTGCCCTGGCCGCGGATGAAGCGCGCGTCCTCCTTGCGCAGGAGCGAGGTGCCCATGCCCTGGAGTTGTTCTTCCCTCTTCTGCAGATCCGACATGTCGCCCATGGTGGTGCTCCTTCAGACTGCAGCCGTGGCCGCGAGCTTCTGCGCGGCCGCCTGCACGGCCTTGACGATGTTCTGGTAGCCGGTGCAGCGGCACAGGTTGCCGGAGATCGAGTAGCGGATCTCCTCCTCGGTCGGATTCGCGTTCTCCTGCAGCAGCCGATACGCGCGCGTCAGCATGCCGGGCGTGCAGTAGCCGCACTGCAAACCGTGCTGCTCGTGGAAGGCTTGCTGCAGCGCATGCAAGGTGCCGCCCTGCTCCAGCCCTTCGACCGTCAGCATCTGCGAGCCGTTGCACTGCACCGTGAGCATGGTGCAGGACTTGACGGACATGCCGTCGCAGTCGACCGTGCAGGCGCCGCAATGCGAGGTCTCGCAGCCGATGTGCGGGCCGGTATGCAGCAGCCGCTCGCGCAGCGTGTGGATCAGGAGTTCGCGCGGTTCCACCGCCACGTCGACTTCCTTGCCGTTCAGCGTGAACGACACCAGGTGCTTGTTGGCCATCTTCGCTCCTTGGGTGTTGGGCTTCAGGCGCTGGCGCGCGAGTGCGCCTTCTGCAGCGCGCGGCGCGTCATCTCGCCGGCCATGGCACGCTTGTAGTCGGCGTCGCCACGCTGGTCGGCGACCGGGTCGCAGATCTCCATCGCCAGGCGCGCGGCTTCGGCGAGCGCCGATTCGTCGAGCACGCGGCCGGCCAGTGCGGCTTCGGCGGCGACGGCCTTCAGCGGCGTCGCGGCGAGGTTGGTCAGGGTGATGCTGGCATTGGCCACCCGTGCCCCATCCATCTTGAGCAGCACGGCGGCGGCGGCGGTGGCGAAGTCGCCGATCTTGCGCTTGAGCTTTTCGTAGGCCCAGCCGGTGCCCGCGGGCGGAATCGGCACCTCGATGCGCGTCATCACCTCGCCCGGCTGCAGTTCGGTGTCATAGAGGCCGTGGAAGAAATCGGCGGCGCTGACCGTCCGCGCGCCGCCCGGCCCGCGCAGCACGAAGGAGGCACCGAGCGCCAGCATCAACGCCGGATGGTCGTTGCCCGGGTCGCCATGCGAGATGTCGCCGCCGACCGTGCCGCGATAGCGCACCTGCGGATCGGCGATGGAGCGCGCACCTTCCACCAGCAGCGGCACCTTCTCGGCCAGCAGCGCCGAGCGCAGCAGGTCGTTTTCGGTGGCCATGGCGCCGATATGGATCTGGTCGCCGACCTGGGCGATGCCGCGCAGGTCCGGGATGCGCGCCAGGTCGATCAGGTGCGCCGGCGCGGCAAAGCGCAGCTTCATCATGGGCAGCAGGCTGTGGCCGCCAGCCAGCAGCTTGGCCTCGTCGCCAAAGCGGCCCAGCAGCGAGATGGCATCGGCCAGGCTCGTGGGGGCGTGGTATTCGAAGGGACTGGGGATCACGCTCGTCTCCTTGCATCGGCGCGCATCGGCCTGGGCTCTGGACTGTAGGCAAAGGCCGACACGGCGCGCGGCTGGCGCAACCAGATGCGCTGGCGCTGCACGAACGGCAGCGGTGCTGCACGAATGGCTTCAGGACCGCGTGGAGAGCGCGAAGCTGTCGCCCAGCCCGAGCTGCTCCAGCAGCACCGGGGCGCTGGCGCGCGAGACCGGGATGGCGTTGGGCGGCGGGCCGATCATGCGCAGGCTCATGCGGCCTTCGTCGCGCACGATCTCGTCGACCTGCGAGAGATTGACGACGTAGCTGCGGTGCACGCGCAGGAACAGCTGCGGGTCGAGCCGGCCCTCGAGATCGCCGATGTTGAGGTTGCAGAAATGGCTGCCTTGTGCCGTATGCACCCAGGTGTAATGGCCCTCGGAGCGGATGAAGGAGACGGCGGGCACGTCCACCAGCACGACCCGGTTCTTGCGCACGGTGGGGATCTTGCGCAGCTGCCGGCGCTCCGGCACTTCGCCGGCGGCGCGCACCGGGCTGCTTTCGACCTGGTGCGTCACCACGTCGGTGATGTCGTAGAAGACCAGCGTGTAGCCGGTGGTGGCGCCCTGCGCGTCGCCCATCTTCGAGACCTTGATCAGCAGCATCCGGTCCGGGATGTTGATCATCATGGCCATCGGCGGTGCGTTGTTCACCGGGCACTCCGCCTGCCCGAGCAGGAACTTGACCTTGGCGCGCGCGCTCTCCGGGTGGAACGAGGTCACGACCTCGCCGAAAGGCATCTTCTCCTCGACCGGCAGGCTGCGGCGGGCGAACTCGTTCATGCCCGTGACGCGCAGGTCGCGGTCGATGTGCACGACGCCCACGTCGAAGCGCTCCAGCAGGTAGAGCCAGGAGCTCGTCGGGGGTACCGGTTCGGCGCTGAACGGACAGTTCTTCACGGGCGGGGCACGGCTGAAACGAAAGACCGCGTCCGGGCAAACCTACTCCGATTGGCCGGGCTGCGCAACGCGGGAAGCGCGGTCCCCGCCAGCCCCTTTCCGTGCTGCTTGCGTGCTCCGTTCGTCCCTCGGCCTTGACTGTGGCGCCACCCCGATCACTATCCGCAGGCTGCCCGCTGCGGCAGCCACACGGAGGACCGCCATGCTCGAAACCCTGCGCCCGGATCCCACCTTCCACGCTTCGGCGCGGCTTGCAATGGAGGCCGAACCCGAACGCCTCGCGTACACGGCCCTGCTGTCACCCGACCGTTCGCGGCCAGACGCGCTGGCCGTGGTCGACGTCGATCCGGCCTCGCCGACCTATTCCTCGGTGCTGAACCGCGTCGAGCTGCCGAACCGGGGCGACGAACTGCATCACTTCGGCTGGAACGCCTGCAGCTCGGCCTTGTCGCCGCTCACGGGGCATCCCTTCCTGCAACGGCGCTACCTGATCCTGCCCGGCATGCGCTCCTCGCGGATCCACGTGTTCGACACCCAGCCCGATCCGACCCAGCCGAAGCTCGTCAAGACGATCGAGCCCGACGAGATCCTGCGCAAGACCGGCTACTCGCGCCCGCACACCGTGCACTGCGGGCCGGAGGGCATCTACATCAGCACGCTGGGCGGCGCGGGAGCCGACGGCACGCAGGGGCCGCCCGGCGTGTTCATCATGGACTGCCAGACCTTCGAGGTGCTGGGACGCTGGGAGATCGACCGCGGCCCGCAGCGCAAGCACTACGACTTCTGGTGGAACCTGCCGCGCGACTACATGGTGTCCAGCGAATGGGGGCTGCCGCCGCAGTTCGAGAACGGCCTCGTCGCCGAGGACCTGCTGGGCAACCGCTACGGGCACGCGCTGCATTTCTGGAACCTGCGCGAACGCCGTCATGTGCAGAGCATCGATCTCGGCGCGAATCACCAGATGGCGCTGGAGATCCGCCCGGCCCACGATCCGTCCCGCGAATATGGCTTCCTCGGCGTGGTGGTGGACACCACCAACCTCGAAGCGTCGGTGTGGACCTGGTGGCGCGAAGGCGGCCGCTTCCATGCGAGAAAGACGGCCGTCATCCCGCCGGAGCCCGCCGCGGCCGACGACCTGCCGCCCTTGCTCAAAGGCTTCGGCGCCGTGCCGCCGCTGGTGAGCGACATCGACCTGTCGCTCGATGACCGCTTCCTGTACGTGGCGTGCTGGGGCACTGGCGAGCTGCGCCAATACGACGTGACCGACCCGATGCGGCCCGAGCTGGCGGGCAGCGTGCGCATTGGCGGCATCGTGCAGCGCGGCAAGCATCCGACCGGCAGCCCGTTCGGCGGCGGGCCGCAGATGGTGGAGATCAGTCGCGACGGCAAGCGCGTCTTCTTCACCAACTCGCTCTACAGCAGCTGGGATGCGCAGTTCTATCCGCAAGGCATTCCCGGCGTGCAGGCGATGTGCAAGGTGGGTGCGGATGGCGGCATCGAGGTCGACCGCGAGTTCTATGTCGAGTTCGGTGCGGACTACGGCGCCCACCAGGTGCGGCTGCAGGGTGGCGACTGTTCGACCGACTCCTTCTGCTATCCCTCGGCTTGAACACGAACTGGGCGGCTTGGCTGGCGGTGCTCGCCCTGGGTCTCTACCACGGCGTGAATCCGGCGATGGGATGGCCTTTGGCGGTCGCAAGTGCACTCTCGGAGCGCAGGGCGGGCGCCATGTTCCGCACGGTCGTTCCGTTGGGATACGGTCATTTTGCGGCGATGGCTGTGGTGCTGCTGCCGGTGGCGGCGCTCGGGTGGCTGATGCAATGGAGCACGGTAGTCCGCGTAACTGCCGGCGGCCTGGTGCTGGCCTTCGGGCTCGTCCGCCTCGTGTGGCGGCGGCATCCGCGGATGCTGGCGCGCATCCCGCCGCACCGCCTGGCTTGGTGGTCGTTCCTGGTAGCAACCGCACATGGGGCCGGTCTGATGCTGGTGCCCTTCATGCTGGGGCTGTGCGCGCCGGCCGGAGTGCACGCGCATCTGGATGCCGCGTTCGCGCGATCGGACCTCGGCACCGCGCTGCTGGTCGCGACCGTGCACACAGTGGCCACGGTGCTCGCGGGCGCCACGATTGCATGGGTGGTCTACCGCTGGCTGGGACTCAGCTTCCTGCGGCAGATCTGGCTCAACCTCGATGTCGCCTGGGCCGCGAGCCTGGTGGTCGCCGGCGGGGCGGGGATCTGGATGGCGCTGTGATCACGGTGGAGTTGGGTTCGCGCGAAGCCGCACCCCACAACGCCGCGCAGCGTCACGAAGCCGCCGCCACCAGCGTCTGCGTATAGGCGTTGCGTGGGTTGTGCAGCACCTCCTCCACCGTGCCCGACTCCAGCACGTGCCCGTCCTTCATCACCAGCACCTCGTGCGCCATGGCCCAGATCACGTCGACGTCGTGCGTGATCAGCAGATAGGACAGCCCGCGCTCCCGCTGCAGGCGCTGCAGCAGCTTGAGCACCTGCTGCTGGATCGTGACGTCGAGCGCGCTGGTCGGCTCGTCGAGCACCAGCAGTTGCGGCTCGACGATCAGTGCGCGGGCGATGGCGAGGCGCTGGCGCTGCCCGCCGGAAAATTCATGGGGATAGCGGGACAGCAAACCGGGGAACTCCGCTTCGCTCAGGCCGACCTCCTCGAGCACGCGGTACACGCGCTCGCGCCTCTGCCTGATGTCCAGCGCGGGCTCGTGCACCAGCAGGCCCTCGCCAACGATCTCCTCCACCGTCATGCGCGGCGACAGCGACGAGAAGGGATCCTGGAACACCACCTGCACCAGCCGGCGGATGGCGCGATTGGCCGCGGCCTGCGGGCCCCAGTTCGTACCGACCACCGCCAGTTTGCCCTTGTGGGGGATCAGTCCGAGCGCGGCCAGTGCCAGCGTCGACTTGCCCGAGCCCGACTCGCCAACGACGCCCAGCGTGCCGCCCGGCGGCACCTGGAATTGCGCCCCCTGCACGGCGACGAACTCGCCCCTGCGGAACCAGCCCTTCATGCCGGCGATGGGCACGGGATAGCCCACGCGCAGCCCGTCCGCCTCCATCAGGGGCGGCTCGCCGGCGCGCGGCGCCTGCACGTCGCGGGCCGGCCGGCTTTCGATCAGCTTGCGGGTGTAGGCATGCTGCGGTTGCTCGAAGACCGTGGCGACCGCGCCCTGCTCCACCAGGTAGCCGCGCTCCATCACGGCCACGCGATCGGCGAAGCGCCGCACCAGGTTGAGGTCGTGCGTGATCAGCAGCACGGCCATGCCGGTCTGCCGCTGCAGGTCGGCCAGCAGGTCCAGGATCTGCTGGCGCAGCGTGACGTCGAGCGCCGTGGTCGGCTCGTCGGCCAGCAGCAGCCGCGGGCGGCACGCAAGCGCCATGGCGATCATGGCGCGCTGCCGCTGTCCGCCGGACAGCTGGTGCGGAAAGGCGCTGACCCGGCGGGCCGGTTCGGGGATGCCGGTGGCGGCCAGCGCTTCGATGGCGCCCTCCCAAGCCTGCCGCGCCGTGAGGCCCTGCTTGAGCTCCAGCACTTCGGCGATCTGGTCGCCGATGCTGTAGAGCGGATTCAGCGCCGTCATCGGCTCCTGGAAAATCATCGCGATGTCGCGTCCGCGGATGCCCAGCAGCTGGCGTTCGGAAGCCTGCAGCAGTTCGACCGGGGCCTCGCCCGCCTGCGCCGCGGCAAGACGGGCCGAGCCGCTGATGTGCGCGTTGTGCACGAGGCGCACCAGGCTCAAGGCGGTGACGGTCTTGCCCGAGCCGGACTCGCCGACCAGGGCCACCTTCTCGCCCGGGGCGATGGAAAAATCGACGCCATGCACGACCTCCTTGCCGCCGAAGGAGATGCGCAGGTCCTTGACGTCCAGGAGCGGTGGGAGAGGGATGTTCTGTTCGTTCAATTCACGCCCTGCTGGTATCGAGAACCCTCACCCCAGCCCTCTCCCACAGGCGGGAGAGGGGGCAAGAGAAGCGTCATGCATCCGCCTTGCGCGGATCGAGGGCGTCGCGCAGCGCATCGCCCATGAACGTGAGCAGCAGCAGCGTGATCACCAGCACGGCAAAGGTCGACAGCGAGATCCACCACGCGTCGAGGTTTGCCTTGCCCTGGTTCAAGAGCTCGCCCAGCGACGGTGTGCCGGGCGGCACGCCCAGGCCGAGGAAGTCCAGAGAGGTCAGCGCCAGGATCGCGGCGCTCATGCGGAAAGGCAGGAAGGTCACCACCGGCGTCATGCTGTTGGGCAGGATGTGCTTCCACATGATGCGGCTGTTGCCCACGCCCAGCGCCCGGGCGGCGCGCACGTAATCCATCTGCCGGTTGCGCAGGAACTCGGCGCGCACGTAATCGGAGAGCGACATCCAGCCGAACAGGCTGAGCAGCACGAGCAGCAGGCCGACGCTGGGCGACAGGATGGAGCTGAAGATGATCAGCAGGTACAGGTCGGGCACCGAACTCCAGATCTCGATCAGCCGCTGCATCAGCAGGTCGGTCTTGCCCGCGAAGTAGCCCTGCACCGCGCCCGCCAGGATGCCCAGGATCGTTCCCGTGACGGTCAATGCCAGGCCGAACAGCACGCTGACGCGGAAGCCGTAGATCAGTTGCGCGAGCAGGTCGCGTCCGCGGTCGTCGGTGCCCAGCCAGTTGTCCCAGGTCGGCGCGGCGGGGCTGGGCGACTTGGCGAAGTAGTTGATCGTCTTCGCGCCGTAGGGATTGGGCGCGTACACGGCCCAGTTGGGTCCGGCGGTGATGCGCTGGCGGATGAAGGGATCGAGGTAGTCCGCGGGCGTGGGAAAGTCACCACCGAAAATCTTTTCCGGGTACTCCTTGAAGACGGGGAAATAGAACTGCCCTTCGTAGCGGACGATCAGGGGCCGGTCGTTCGAGAGCACCTCGGCCAGCAGGCTCATGACCACGATGACGCAGAAGAGCACCAAGCTGGTGTAGCCCAGGCGATTGCGCTTGAAGCGCAGCCAGGCGCGCCGGCCCGGGGACAGGCTGCCCTGCCCGGGCAGCGCCGGCGCGGGCGGCTCGTCGGGCCGCAAGGGCGCGCCCTCGAGCGGTGCCGTGACTTCAATCGAATTTGACACGCGGATCCACCCAGACGTAGCACAGGTCGCTGATCAGCTTGGTGACCAGGCCGATCAGCGTGAAGAGGTAGAGCGTGCCCAGCACCACCGGGTAGTCGCGCCGGATCACGCTTTCATAACTGAGCAGGCCCAGGCCGTCCAGGGAGAACAAGGTCTCGATCAGCAGCGAGCCCGTGAAGAAGGCGCCCACGAATGCCGCCGGAAAGCCGGTGACGATGGGGATCAGGGCATTGCGGAAGATGTGCTTCCAGAGCACCTGGCGATCCCCCAGGCCCTTGGCCCGGGCGGTCAGCACGTATTGCTTGCGGATCTCCTCCAGGAAGGCGTTCTTGGTCAGCATGGCAATCACGGCGAAGCTGCCCAGGACCATGGCCGTGACCGGTAGCGTGATGTGCCACAAGTAGTCGAGGATGCGCGACGGCCAGCTCAGTTCCTCCCAGTTGGGCGAGGTCAGTCCGCGCAAGGGAAACCATTGCAGCTGCCCGCCGAAGATCACCAGCAAGGCCACGCCGAGCACGAAGCCCGGAATGGCATAGCCGACCAGCACGATCAGCGTCGTGACGAAGTCGAAGCGCGTGCCGGCCCGCACCGCCTTGGCAACGCCCAGCGGCACGGCCACGCCGTAGCTGATGAGAAAGGTCCACAGGCCGAGGCTGATCGACACCGGCAGCTTCTCGAGCACCAGCTGGCCGACGCTCTTGTTCTGGAAGAAGCTGCGGCCCAGGTCGAAGCGCGCGAACTGCTTGAGCATCTGCCACAGGCGTTCCGGAGCCGGCTTGTCGAAGCCGTACAGCGCCCTGATCTCCGCCAGCCGCTTGGGATCGACGCCCTGGTTGCCGCGATAGGAAGAACCGCCCGATTCGACGCTGCCGCGGCCGGCGGCCGCCTTCGCCTCCGAGAGGTACTGCTCGACCGGCCCGCCCGGCACGAACTGGATGACGAGGAAGGTCACGATCAGGACGCCAAGCAGCGTCGGGATCATGAGCAGCAGGCGCTTGAGGACATAGGCGAACATCAGTGCGAATCCCCCGGGCTGCCCTTGGACCACCAGTAGAACATCACCCACTCCTCGGCGGGCGCATAAGGCGGCATCGGTTCCTTGAACGCAAGACGCCAGGAGTTGTACGCCATGCGGTGGGCCGACAGGCTCCACTGGGGAACCAGGTAATGGTTGTGCATGATCACGCGGTCGAGTGCGCGGCAGGCCGGCAGCAGTTCCGCCTTGCTCCTGGCGCCGGCCGCGGCGGCGACCAGCGCATCGACCGCCGGATCCTTGATGCCCGAGTAATTGCCGGAGCCCTCGGTATCGGCGGCCTTGCTGCCGAACACATCCGCCAGTTGCTGGCCGGGATTGAAAGTGCCCGGGAAGTTGATCGTGGTGACGTCGAACTCGAACTTGTCCAGCCGCTGCTGGTACAGCGCGAAGTCCACCGAGGCGAACTTCAGCTCGACGCCAAGCTTCTCCAGGTTGCGCATCCACGGCGTGACGGTGCGCACCCCACCCTCCTTGCTGTCCATGTACTCCAGCACGAAGGGCCGGCCCTGCGCGTTGCGCAGGGCGCCATCCCGGTATTCCCAGCCAGCCGCCTTCAGGAGCGCCGCCGCCTTGCGCAGGTTCTCGCGCAGCGAATGGCCGGGACCGAGCGTGGTGGGCGGCGTGTACATGGGGCCGAACGCCGCATCGGGGATGCGGCCCTTCCAGGGCGCCAGCAACTCCAGTTCCTGCGCGCTGGGCATCCCGGTGGCCTGGCAGTCCGTGTTGCCGAACAGGTCCGTCACGCGCGGGTACCCGTTGTAGAACATCTGCCGGTTCATCCAGTCGTAATCCAGCGCCAGGTCGAGGGCCTCGCGCACGCGGCGGTCCTGCAGCAAGGGGCGGCGCACGTTCAGCACGAAACTCTGGAAGCCCGCCGGCTGCTTGTGGCCGAAAGCGCGCTTGACCAGTTCGCCGGTCTTGAAGCGGCGGCCGGTGACGCGCCGCGCCCAGTCGCCGGCCGAATAGAAGGTCATCATGTCGAACTCGCCCGCCTTCAGTGCCTCGAGCCGCGCCGTGTTGTCCTGGTAGATGCGGATGGTGATGCGCTCGAAGTTCGCGCTGCCGCGGCGCACGTTGAGGCCGCGGCCCCAGTAGCCGGGATCGCGCACGTAGGTGATGTCCTTGCCGAAGCGCACCGGTCCGATCTTGTAGGGGCCGCTGCCGATCGGGATGTCCGTGACGACCTCGTCGAAGCGCTTGGCCTTGCCGTTCACGACGCCCCAGTGGCGACTGAAGATCGGCAGGCTGCCGACGGTGAGCGGCAATTCGCGGTTCGGCTTCTTGAAGCGAAAGCGTACGGTGAGCGCGTCGACCACGTCGCAGCCGGCCACGTCCTCCAGCAGCGTGCGGTAGCCAGGCTGCGCATAAGGGCCGATCAGCGTGTCATAGCTATGCTTGACGTCGTAGGCCTCCACCGGGGAGCCGTCGTGGAAGCGCGCCTCCTTGCGCAGGCGGAAGGTGGCGGCGAGCCGGTCCGGCGCCACTTCGACGTCCTCGGCCAGCAGGCCGTAGCCCGAGGCCTGCTCGTCCATCGAACCGGCCAGCAGGGACTCGAACATCAGGCTGGCGAGGTAAGCCGGCGGCGCGCCCTTGATGGTGAACGGGTTGTATTTGTCGAAATTGGAATAGCGCTGGTTGCTCACCAGGCGCAGTTCCCCGCCCCAGGGCGCGGCCGGGTTGGCGTAATCGAAAGCCTGGAAGCCGGCGGGATACTTGAGGTCATCCCACAAAGCGTAGCCATGGGCGGCCCAGGCCGCCGGGCTGAGGACCAGGGCCAGCAGTGGCAGCAAACCTCGCATGCGACAATTCTGCCGAGTTTTTTCACACGAGAGTTCCATGGGCTTCCTCACTGGCAAGAAATTGTTGATCACGGGCGTGCTGTCCAACCGCTCGATCGCGTATGGCATCGCGCGCGCCTGCCAGCAGCAGGGCGCGGAGCTTGCCTTCAGCTACGTGGGCGAGCGGTTCAAGGACCGCATCACCGAATTCGCCGCCGAGTTCGGATCGAGCCTGATCTTCGATTGCGATGTGGGCGACGACGCGCAGATCGCCAAGCTGTTCGCGGACCTCTCGGCCACCTGGCCCAAGTTCGACGGCTTCGTCCACAGCATCGGCTTCGCCCCGCGCGAAGCGATCGCGGGCGACTTCCTCGAGGGGCTCTCGCGCGAGGGCTTCAAGGTGGCGCACGACATCAGCGCCTACAGCTTCCCGGCACTCGCCAAGGCGGCCCTGCCCTATCTCAATGACAAGTCGGCGCTGCTCACGCTGACCTATCTCGGCTCGCTGCGGCTGGTTCCCAACTACAACACGATGGGGCTGGCGAAGGCATCGCTGGAGGCGTCGGTGCGCTACCTCGCGGGCTCGCTCGGTCCCAAGGGGATTCGCGTGAACGGCATCAGCGCCGGTCCGATCAAGACGCTGGCCGCGAGCGGGATCAAGGACTTCGGCAAGCTGCTGAGCATCGTCGCGCAGGCCGCGCCGCTGCGCCGCAACGTGACGATCGAGGATGTGGGCAACGTGGCCGCATTTCTCCTGAGCGATCTCGCCGGCGGCGTGACGGCGGAGATCACGTATGTCGATGCAGGGTTCAGCCACACGGCGATCGTCGCGGAATAGGTTTTCTCCCTCCCAACCCTCCCCCGGAGGGGAGGGAGTAGTGCACACCCTATTCCTTCACGCAATCCGCGAAGTAGCGCGTCTTGCCGGTAGCGTCCACCTCCATCACCAGCCCGTGGATGTCGGTCTCGAAGCCGGGGCACTCCTCGTTGAAGGCACGCGCGAACTTGAGGTAGTCGACGATCTTCTTGTTGAAGACCTCGCCCGGAATCAGCAGCGGAATGCCGGGCGGATACGGCGTGATCAGCGCCGTGGTGATGCGCCCTTCCAGTTCGTCGATCGGCACGCGATCGGTCTTGCGATGCGCGATGTGCGCGAAGGCGTCGCTGGGCTTCATCGCCGGCTGCAGGTCGCTCAGGTAGATCTCCGTCGACAAGCGCGCGATGTCGTACTTGGCATAGAGCTCGTGCACGTACTGGCACAGGTCGGCCAGGCCCATGCGCTCGTAGCGCGGGAACTGCTGGCAGAACTCCGGCAGGATGCGCCACATCGGCTGGTTCTTGGCGTAGTCGTCCTTGAACTGCTGCAGCGCCGACAGCAGCGTGTTCCAGCGGCCCTTGGTGATGCCGATGGTGAACAGGATGAAGAAGCTGTAGAGGCCGGTCTTCTCCACGATGACGCCGTGCTCCGCCAGGAAGCGCGTCACGATGGACGCCGGGATGCCGGTCTTGGCGAACTTGCCATTGAGGTCCAGTCCAGGCGTGACGATGGTGGACTTGATCGGGTCCAGCATGTTGAAGCCTTCGGCCAGGTTGCCGAAGCCATGCCATTTGGCGGAACGCGCCTCGCCCTTGATGATCCAGTCGTCGGCCCGGCCGATGCCCTCTTCCGCCAGCTTGTCGGGCCCCCAGACCTTGAACCACCAGTCCTTGCCGTATTCCTGGTCGACCTTGCGCATCGCGCGGCGGAAGTCCAGCGCCTCCTGGATCGACTCCTCCACCAGCGCGGTGCCGCCGGGCGGCTCCATCATCGCCGCGGCCACGTCGCAGCTGGCGATGATCGCGTACTGCGGGCTCGTCGACGTGTGCATCAGGAACGCCTCGTTGAACAGGTGGCGGTCCAGCTTGTTCTCCTCGGCGTCCTGCACCAGCACGTGGCTGGCCTGGCTGATGCCGGCCAGCAGCTTGTGGATCGACTGCGTGGAGTACACGAGCGACTTCTGCGGCCGCTTGCGCTTCTTGCCCATCGCATGGAAGCTGCCGTAGAACGGGTGGAAGCAGGCGTGCGGCAGCCAGGCCTCGTCGAAATGCAGCGCCTCGACGTAGCCATCGAGCATGCGCTTGATGGTCTCGGTGTTGTACAGGACGCCGTCGTAGGTGGACTGGGTGAGCGTCAGGATGCGCGGCTTCACCGTCTCCGGGTCGACGCCCTTCAACAGCGGGTTGGCCTTGATCTTGGCCTTGATCGCCTCGGGGGAGAACTCGCTTTGCGGGATCGGACCGATGATGCCGAAGTGATTGCGCGTCGGCTTCAGGAACACGGGGATGGCCCCGGTCATGATGATCGAGTGCAGGATCGACTTGTGGCAGTTGCGGTCCACCACCACCACGTCGCCCGGCGCGACCTCGTGGTGCCAGACCATCTTGTTCGACGTGCTGGTGCCGTTGGTCACGAAGAAGCAGTGGTCGGCGTTGAAGATGCGTGCCGCATTGCGCTCGCTGGCCGCGACCGGACCGGTGTGATCGAGCAGCTGCCCGAGTTCGT
>NZ_JAQGNQ010000055.1 GCF_028291745.1 Ramlibacter sp.
CGCTGGCCGGTCTTGCGGCCCAGCGGGGCTACGAGAGCGCGTAGCGCGTATCGAGCCCCGCGTACGTGCACTGACTCGCGGACGTGTGATCGAGCGGAGAGTTTGGCTGCGCAGCAGGCAAACTCGCAGCGAGTTCGGCCGCGCGGGCCGCAAGACCGGCCAGCGCAGGTTTGCCCGATCGCGCCTGGCGCGATCGGGACGCCCCGCCGCGCGCCGCAGCCCGCCCGCATGCGGCTTTGCCGGCGCGGTCGCTCTCGTGGCGCACTGACACCAGCGCCCTTTCACGTCTCCGCAGACGCCTGTCCTCTTCCGCCGTCTGAACAGGGACATGCTGGAACGTGCTATTCCGGACAGCAGTGGGGCTTGCCCCGGCATCCACGACGGCGCCTGAACAAGTGCCGCATGGATTGCGGGCAAGCCCGCAATGACATCGGAAGACCTCGACGCTCGCGCATCGGGTTCAATGCTCCGCGATGATGTCGTCCTCGAATTCGATCTCCAGGATGCAGTCCTGCAGCGCGAAGACGTGCATCGCGTCTTCTCGCTCGGCACGATAGGTTTCGCCGGGCACCAGGATCACATCCTTGGGGTCGCCGTCGTGCGTGATCCAGAGGCTGCCGGTGGCACAGCGGACGTGCACACTCTCGTCCACGCGCTCGAACACGCGGTGCTCGCCCTTGCCGATCTCCACGGCGAAGCGGCGCTTCACGCGGGTCGGCGGACGCAGGTGGATTTCGCGGTGCAGGGTGGAATGCTGGTGCCGCAGCCGTTCCTGCACGAACTGCATCGAGTCCTCTTTGTTCATGTTTCACTCCTTGCAGTCATGCTGCCGCAAGGGCCGCGTACTGCTGGCCAAGACGGTCCGGCAGCCGCGGTCGGACTCGTGCCTGCACGGCAGTCAGGCTTCTCGTCTGAGCCATGGACTTGGTCCCCGGCCCATCAGTTCTTCGGCAGCGCCTCCCACCAGCGCTCCCCGAAGCGGCCCTGCAGGTAGGCAATGAACACCTGCACCTTCTGCGGCACCAGCTTCGGTGAGGGATACACGGCGTGGATTTCCTGTTCGGGCAGGGTGTGGCCCTTCAGCACTTCGACCACCGAGCCGGTCGCGAGCGAATCCGCCGCGACGTACCAGGGCAGTGCCGCGACCCCCATGTTCGAACGGGCGGCGGCGAGCACCGCGGAGAGGTTGTTGGAGCGCAGCCGCGCGGTCACGTGCACCGTCACGGGCTCGCCGCGCGGCGACAGCACGCGCCACACGTCGTTGCCCTGCACGCTGCTGTAGATCAGCGTCTCGTGCGCTGCCAGGTCCGCCGCCCGCTTGGGCGCGCCTGCCTTGCGCAGGTACTTGGGCGAGGCGACCATCAACCAGGGATTGGTGCCGAGGTAGCGCGCGCCCAGCGCCGAATCGGCCAGCTTGCCCATGCGCACCGCCACGTCGACGCCCTGCGCCACCAGGTCGGTGTAGCGGTCCTCGAAGCTCAGGTCCACCTGCAGCTGCGGATGCGCACGCATGAAGTCCAGCGCCAACGGCACCAGCACGCGCCGGCCGAAGGCCACCGAGCTGCCGATGCGCAGCAGACCCTGCGCCTGCGTCTGCTTCACGCGCACGACGGCATCGGCCTCCTCCGCGGCGCGGACGATCTCCTTGCATTTCTCGTAGTACAGCGCACCCGCCTCGGTGAGGCTCACGCCGCGCGTGTTGCGATTGAGCAGGCGTACCTTCAGCCGCTCCTCGGTGGCGGCCACCTGCTTGGTCACCGTGGGCTGGGTGGTCGCGAAGGCGGCGGCCGCCTTCGAGAAGCTGCCCGTCTCCACCACCCGAACGAACATCTCCATCGCCTGCAGCCTGTCCATGCCGGTGCCCATTCCATTGCGGAATGGGAGAGCTTAACGCTGGGGTCCGCCCCAGGTCTTGCGGACGTCTTCGTCCGGCAGGCCGAGTACCGTGCGCACCGCGTGCAGCAGCGCATCGGGTTCGAAGGGCTTGGTGAGGTAGCCGTCGGCGCCCAGGGTCAGCCCCTGCAGCACCGCCTCGCGGGTGGCGCGGCCGGTCAGCAGCAGCACGGGCACATCCTTGAGCACCGGATGCTGGCGCACGCGCGCCAGGATGTCGAAGCCGTCGGCGTCCGGCAGCACCAAGTCCAGCAGGATCAGGTCGGGCCGGGGCGGTCGCCGGATTTCGGCGACGATCTCGGCGCGATTGCCCGCCACGCGCACGTCCAGGTCGGAGAGCGACAGCAGGGTCTGCGTGAACCGCGCCAGCAAGGGGTCGTCTTCGACCAGCACCACCTGCAGGCGCTGGCCCGGCTGGGGGATGCGCCGCGGCCGCTCGCGCGCGAACTGCACCGAGAAGCCGGCGCGCTGCAGCGAAGACAGGTTGGCGTCGACCTCCTCGCCGCCGACGGTGCGGGCCAGCGCATCGAGGTTGGCGTTCCACTGGAGGGTGAAGGGATCCACCTCCACCGGCGCCACCAGGTTGCGGTCACGCAAGTGGCGCAGGATCTCGCCATAGTCGCGGAACTCCTGCGCCGGCAGGCCGGCCGTCAACTGCCCCAGCGTCAGTGCCCCGTCCAGGCGCACCAGCACGCGCAGTTCGTCCGGCGTGAGTCGGGTGGCGCCATTGCGCAGTTCGCTGGCCCCCTGCGGGGTCGGGGCGTAGATTTCGTCAGGTTGCATGCGGCGTCGGCGTGTCGTGCCAGGGCCCACGATAGCCGAGAACAGCCCGCCGCGTCAGCGGTGCCGCTCGACGGTGGCACTGCGCATTCCAGGCAGGAATAAATCTTATGGTGCGGCGGCCTCTTCTGCGGCGCCGCCGGTCTTCCTAAAGTGGGCCCGACACTTTCAGGAGACAAGCATGGCAAAGATGACCGCAGCCCAGGCCGCCGTCTGGGTTCTGGAGAAGGAAGGAATCACGCAGGCCTTCGGCGTGCCCGGCGCCGCCATCAACCCGTTCTACGCGGCGATGCGCAGGCAGGGGACCATCGGGCACATCCTGGCGCGCCACGTCGAGGGCGCCTCGCACATGGCCGAGGGCTACACGCGGGCCGCACCCGGCAACATCGGCGTGTGCATCGGCACCTCGGGGCCCGCGGGGACCGACATGATCACGGGGCTCTATTCGGCCCAGGCCGATTCCATCCCGATCCTGTGCATCACCGGCCAGGCGCCGCGCGCGCGCCTCTACAAGGAAGATTTCCAGGCGGTCGACATCGAGTCGATCGCCAAGCCGGTGACCAAGTGGTCGGTGACCGTGCGCGAGCCGGCGCAGGTGCCGGGGGCCTTCCAGCAGGCCTTTCACCTGATGCGCTCGGGCCGGCCCGGGCCGGTGCTGATCGACCTGCCCATCGACGTGCAGATGGCGGAGATCGAGTTCGATCCCGAGACCTACGCGCCGCTGCCGGTCTACAAGCCGGCCGCCACCCGGGCCCAGGCGGAGAAGGCCATCGCGATGCTGCAGGCGTGCGAGCGGCCGCTGATCGTCGCCGGCGGCGGCATCCTCAATGCCGATGCGTCCGACCTGCTGGTGGAGTTCGCCGAGCTGACCGGCGTGCCGGTGATCCCCACGCTGATGGCGTGGGGCGCGATTCCCGACGACCACCCGCTGATGGCGGGCATGTGCGGCCTGCAGACCAGCCACCGCTACGGCAATGCCTCCATGCTGGCCAGCGACTTCGTGCTCGGGATCGGCAACCGCTGGGCCAATCGGCATACCGGCTCGGTGGAGGTCTACACGAAGGGCCGCAAATTCGTGCACGTCGACATCGAGCCCACGCAGATCGGCCGCGTGTTCGCGCCGGACTACGGCATCGCCTCCGATGCCAAGGCGGCCCTGCAGCTGTTCGTCGAAGTGGCCCGCGACTTGAAGTCTTCCGGGCAGCTGAAGGACCGCACCGCGTGGGCGGCGGACTGCCTGGAGCGCAAGCAGACGATGCATCGCAAGAGCAATTTCGACGACGTGCCGATGAAGCCGCAGCGCGTGTACCAGTGCATGAACCGCGCCTTCGGCCGCGACACCACCTATATCAGCACCATCGGCCTGTCGCAGATCGCCGGCGCGCAGTTCCTGCACGTGTTCGGCCCGCGCCAGTGGATCAATTGCGGCCAGGCCGGCCCGCTGGGATGGACCGTGCCGGCGGCGCTGGGCGTGCGCGCGGCCGACCCGGGTCGGCGCATCGTGGCGCTCTCGGGCGACTACGACTTCCAGTTCATGCTGGAGGAACTGGCCGTCGGCGCGCAATTCAAGCTGCCCTACATCCACATGGTGGTGAACAACTCCTATCTCGGGCTGATCCGCCAAGCGCAGCGCGGCTTCGAGATGGACTACTGCGTGCAACTCGGCTTCGAGAACATCAACGTGCCGACCGATACGCCCGAACACGGCTACGGCGTCGACCACGTGAAGGTGGTCGAGGGCCTGGGCTGCAAGGCGATCCGCGTGCATCGGCCGGACCAGATGGCGCCGGCGATCGCGCAGGCCGAAGCCTGGATGAAGGAGTTCCAGGTGCCGGTGGTGATCGAGGTCATCCTCGAGCGCGTGACCAACATCGCGATGGGCACCGAGATCGACAAGATCGTGGAATTCGAGGAGCTGGCGACGTCGCGCGCGGATGCGCCGACCGCCTTGGCAGCGATGCTGGACTGAAGAACGGAGACCAAGTCATGACGAGATTTGCCGCCAACCTGACCATGCTCTTCACCGAGCTGCCCTTCCTCGATCGCTTTGCCGCTGCCAAGGCGGCCGGCTTCACCGCGGTCGAATACCTCTTTCCCTACGAGTACCCCAAGGAGGAACTCGCCAGGCGCCTGCGCGCGAACGGGCTCAAGCAGGTGCTCCACAACCTGCCGGCCGGCGACTGGGCGGCGGGCGAGCGCGGGATCGCCTGCCATCCGAACCGCATGGGCGAATTCCGCGCCGGGGTCGATCGCGCCATCACCTATGCGCATGCGCTCGATTGCGGCCAGCTCAATTGCCTGGTCGGCAAGGTGCCCGCCGGGGTCAGTGCCGAAGTGGCGCAGGCAACGCTCGTGGCCAACCTGCGGCAGGCGGCCGGCACGCTGCGCTCGGCCGGCATCCGCTTGCTGATCGAGCCGATCAACAGCTACGACATTCCCGGCTTCTTCCTCACCCGCACCGAACAGGCGATCGCCCTCCTCGACGAGGTCGCCAGCGACAACCTGTTCCTGCAATACGACGTCTATCACGCGCAGCGCAGCGAGGGCGAACTGGCCGCGACGCTGCAACGCCACCTGGCCCGCATCGGCCATATCCAGGTCGCCGACAACCCCGGGCGCAACGAACCGGGCACCGGCGAGATCAACTACGCCTTCCTGTTCCGGCATCTCGATGCGCTCGGCTGGAAAGGGTACATCGGCTGCGAGTACAAGCCGCGCGGCGACACAGGCGCGGGCCTGGGCTGGATGACGGAGCTCACGGCATGAATGCCCTCACCGCGCAGAAGATCGGCTTCATCGGACTCGGGGTGATGGGCACGCCGATGGCCGGCCACCTGCTGGCCGCGGGGCACGCGCTGTTCGTGCACACGCGCAGCCAGGTGCCGCCAGCGCTGGTGCAGCAAGGCGCGACCCCGTGCAGCAATGCGCGCGCCGTCGCCGAGCGCGCCGATGTCGTCTTCCTGATGCTGCCGGACACGCCCGACGTGGAGCTGGTGCTGTTCGGCGAATACGGAGTGGCCTCGGGGCTGGCGCGCGGCAAGACGGTGGTGGACTGCAGCTCCATCGATCCCATCGCCACGCGGACTTTCGCGCGGCGCATCGCGGAGCTCGGATGCGATTACCTCGATGCGCCGGTGTCGGGCGGCGAGGTGGGCGCCAAGGCCGCCAGCCTGAGCATCATGGTTGGCGGCACGGCGCAGGGTTTCGAGCGCGTGCAGCCCCTGCTGGCGCTCATGGGCAAGAACATCAC
The DNA here is from genome assembly GCF_028291745.1 of Ramlibacter sp. GTDB lineage: Bacteria > Pseudomonadota > Gammaproteobacteria > Burkholderiales > Burkholderiaceae_C > Ramlibacter. The sequence goes on from NZ_JAQGNQ010000055.1 coordinate 5,924, forward strand.
GCACGTGGGTGCGGTGGGCGATGGGCAGGTCTGCAAGGTGGCCAACCAGATCGTGGTCGGCCTCAACATCGCGGCGGTCGCCGAGGCCCTGGTGTTCGCGGCCAAGGCTGGCGCCGATCCGGCGCGGGTGCGGCAGGCGCTGATGGGTGGCTTCGCCAGCTCGCGGGTGCTGGAGGTGCACGGAGAACGCATGATCAAGCGGACCTTCGCGCCGGGATTCCGCATCGCCTTGCACCAGAAGGACCTCAACCTCGCCTTGCAGGGCGCACGCGCACTCGGGATGGCGCTACCGCAGACGGCGATTGCGGCGCAGTTGATGCAGACGTGTGCGGCGCTGGGGCTGGCGCAAGCGGATCATTCCGCGCTGGTGAGGGCGCTGGAGACGATGGCGGGGCACGCCATTGCGGACGAGGCGCGGTCCGGGTGATGTGGATGTAGCCCCGGGCCCGGTCGGTGTCCCGGGCCAGTGGATGTCATCCCGGGCTCGACCCGGAATCCACGACTGCGCTTGATCGAGCGCCGCGTGGATTGCGGGTCAAGCCCGCAATGACATCCAACAATGACATCCAACACCGGCAACACCGGCATCCCACAAGGCCGTCCCACACCCCACCACCCATACCACAAAGAAAAGGAGCGCCCGGCAAGGCGCTCCAGTTTGCGGGCGCGAGCCCGCGAATTCGATCTTGTTGTTCTGTCGCTTAGCGCACGCGGCCGCGGCGGAACAGGTTGACGATGGCCAGCAGGATGATGGCGCCGACCAGCGAGACGACGATGGAGCCGATGCTGATGCCGCTGCTGAGGTTGCCCACGCCAACCAGCGGGGAGATCAGCCAGCCGCCCAGGAACGAGCCCACGATACCGACCACCACGTTCAGCAGGATGCCCTGCTGGCCGTCGGTCCGCATGACCAGGCTGGCAAGCCAGCCAACGATACCGCCAACGATCAACCAGATGATGAAACTCATAACGACTCCTTAAGCCGCGAACGGCGTGTTGTTGAAGGTAGGCCGCAGCCCCGGCTGGAACCGCGTCCACCTGCCCCTTTGACGGGGCCGGTGCTGTTCACTATCAGCGGGCCGCCGCAGCCGATTCGTAGTCACGTGTAAAGCGAAGGAGTGCGGGCCCGGCCCGTGGCCGCGTCAGACAAACGCTTACGGCCGACCGTTTTTTTTCACGGTCACCGCCTTCACGAGCGCCAAAGGCGCAGCAAACGGCCCATGGTCGAGCCGCCAGCCCTGTTGGCACCGAACTTGCTGAACCCTCCGGTCTTCCTTCATGGCATTCCGGAGCGATACATGCACAAGAGGCTCTTCCTGAGCACGTTGGGATCCCTGGCCCTGGCCGCCACCACGGGCGTTCACGCCCAGGCCCTCACCCCGATCAAGTTCCAGCTGGACTGGCGATTCGAAGGCCCCGCCGCCCTGTTCCTGGTCCCGGCCGCCAAGGGCTACTTCCGCGCCGCGAAGCTCGACGTGCAGATCGACGCCGGCACCGGCTCCGGCGCCACCGTGCAGCGCGTGGCCAGTGGTGCCTACGACATGGGCTTCGCCGACATGGCGGCCCTGATGGAATTCCACGCCAACAATCCCGACGCCGCCAACAAGCCGGTCGCCGTGATGGTGGTCTACAACAACACGCCCGCCGCGGTGATGACGCTGAAGAAGTCCGGCATCAAGTCGCCCAAGGACCTGGCCGGCAAGAAGCTGGGCGCGCCGGTGTTCGACGCCGGCCGCCGCGGCTTCCCGATCTTCCAGAAGGCCAACCAGATCGGCAGCGTCAACTGGATCTCGATGGACCCGCCGCTGCGCGAGACCATGCTGGCGCGCGGCGATCTCGATGCGATCACCGGCTTCTCGTTCACCTCGCTGCCGAACCTGGAAGCGCGTGGCGTCAAGCCCGAGGACATCGTCACCTTCCTGTATCCGCAATACGGCGTGAAGCTGTATGGCAACGTGATCATCGCCAGCCCCAAGCTGCTGCGCGAGAACCCGCAGGCGGTGAAGGCCTTTCTGTCCGCTTTCGCGCACGGCGCCAAGGAGGCGATGGCCCATCCCGATGTGGCGGTCGCCGCCCTCAAGCAGCGCGACGGCATCATCGATACCAAGCTGGAGGACCGGCGCCTGAAGATGGCCATCACCGACGTGATCGCCAGCCCCGACGCGCGCGCGGAAGGCTTCGGCCAGATCAATCCGGCTCGCCTGTCGCTGATGGCCTCGCAGGTCTCGGACGCCTTCAGCACCAAGACAAGGGTCAACCCGGACGCCGTGTGGAACGGGTCGTTCCTGCCCTCGAAGGCGGAACTGGACGTGCTGCCCGCGAAATGACGGAATGACGCCGTCGTTCATCGATTTCAGCAACGTCTGGCTGGCCTACAACGACGAACTGGAACGCGCCGGCCAGTTCGCGGTGGAGGCCATCGACCTGCAGGTGGGCCAGGGCGAGTTCATCGCCATCGTCGGGCCCTCGGGCTGCGGCAAGTCCACCTTCATGAAGATGGCCACCGGCCTGCGCATGCCTTCCCGCGGGCGCATCCGCATCGAGGGCCAGCCGGTCACCGGGCCGGTGAAGATCTCCGGCATGGCCTTCCAGGCGCCCTCGCTGCTGCCCTGGCGCACGACACTGGCCAACGTGCTGCTGCCGCTCGAGATCGTCGAGCCCTATCGCAGCCGCTTCAAGCAGCACAAGCGCGCCTACGAGGAGCGCGCGCGGGCGCTGCTCGCCAAGGTGGGACTCGCCGGCTACGAGGACAAGTATCCCTGGCAGCTCTCGGGCGGCATGCAGCAGCGCGCCAGCATCTGCCGCGCCCTGATCCACGAGCCCAAGATGCTGCTGCTCGACGAGCCCTTCGGCGCGCTCGATGCCTTCACCCGCGAGGAGCTGTGGTGCATCCTGCGCGACCTGTGGACCGAGCAGCGCTTCAACGTGATCCTGGTGACCCACGATTTGCGCGAGTCGGTCTTCCTCGCCGATACCGTGTTCGTCATGAGCCGCAGTCCCGGCCGCTTCGTGGTGCGGCGCGAAATCGACTTGCCGCGCCCGCGCGACCTGGAGCTGACCTACACCGCCGAATTCACCGATATCGTGCAGGAACTGCGGGGCCACATCGGCGCGATGCGCAACAGTGGTGCAGGAGTCGTGCAATGAGGGCCCGCCCGCTCGAACGCTGGGCGCCCGTGCTGCTGGCATTCGCCGTGGTGATCCTGTGGCAGGTGCTGGTGCAGGGCTTCGCCATCCCCGAGTTCCTCTTTCCCAGTCCGTGGGAGATCGCCCGCAACATGGCGCAATTCAGCGGCCCGCTGCTGTCCGCCGCCTGGGGCACCTTCTGGGTGACGATGGTGGGCTTCGCCCTGGCCATCGTGGTGGGCGTGCTGCTCGGATTCCTGATCGGGTCCTCGCGCCTGTGCTACGCGGCGCTGTATCCGCTGATGGTGGGATTCAATGCGGTGCCGAAGGCGGCGATCGTGCCGATCCTGGTGGTGTGGTTCGGCATCGGCAGCGGGCCCGGCATCCTCACCGCCTTCCTGATCTCCTTCTTCCCGATCATGGTGAACATCGCCACCGGCCTGGCCACCCTGGAGCCGGAGCTGGAGGACGTGTTGCGGGTGCTGGGTGCGCGCCGCTTCGACGTGCTGATGAAGGTCGGCCTGCCGCGCTCCATGCCCTATTTCTACGGCTCGCTGAAAGTCGCGATCACGCTGGCTTTCGTCGGCACCGTGCTGGCGGAAATGACCGCGGGCGATGCCGGCATCGGCAACCTGATCCAGACGGCCGGCAGCCAGCAACGCATGTCCCTCGCCTTCGCCGGCCTGGTGACGATCAGCGCGATGGCCATGGCGATGTACGAGCTGTTCAGCGCGCTCGAGAAGCACACGACGGGGTGGGCGCATCGGGGGTCTGGGGCACACTGACGGCTGCTCGAAGGCCGGCAACCGGACGCAGTTGGAATTTCAGCAAACCCATGACCTGGCACGCCGCCCTGCGGCTCGATTACTCGCTGGAGAACGGCCGCAGCGTCGCGCGCTTTGTGCATGACGGGCCGCTGCGCATCCTGCAGAGCCTGTGGCCCGAGGGCGGCGGCGTCTGCCACAACGTGCTGGTGCATCCGCCGGGGGGGCTCGTCGGAGGCGACACGCTGGCGGTGCGGGTGCACGCGCGTGAAGGCAGCCACGGCCTGGTCACCACGCCGGGTGCTTCGCGCTTCTATCGCAGCGAAGGCGCGATGGCCTTGCAGGACGTGGCACTCGAAGCGGAGGGCGGCGCGCGGCTCGAGTGGCTGCCACTGGAGGCGATCTACTACAGCGGCTGCCAGGCCGAGAACCGCTTGCGCATGCGGCTGGCGCCCGGGGCCGAAGTGCTCGGGTGGGATGTCGCGGCGCTGGGCCTGCCGCACGCCGCGCAGCCCTTCGCGCGCGGCAGCGTGCTGCAGCACATCGAGCTGCACGGCGCCTGGCTGGAGCGCGGGCGCATCGCCGCCGAAGACGCAAGGCTCATGGATGGCCCCCTGGGGCTCGCCGGGCAGCGCTGCCTCGCCAGCCTCTTCTTTGCGACTGGCAGCGACTTGTCTCGCAGCCGGCGCGAGGCCCTGCTCGATGCCGCGCGCGCCGTGATCGAGCCGCATCCGCTCGCCCGTAGCGCGGGCGCGACGGCAAGCAGTCCGCGGGTGATCGTCGTGCGCGTGCTGGCGCCGCTGGTGGAGCCGGCGCTGCAGTTGCTCAAGGCGATCCGCCGGGCGTGGCGACCGCTGGCCTGGGACCTGCCGCCGCACGAACCGCGCGGCTGGCTGATCTAGCTTCCGGGCGGCGCGCGGGTCCGCAGGGTTTCGTCCTACCCGACCATGGGCGCCCTGCGGTCGCCGGTGGCGCATCTCTCCGGCAGTCGGGTCGAAAGCGTTGGTCCACAGTGCATGCATTGACGAATGCACAGGAGCTTCCCCATGAACACGGACCGATCCCTCAAGAGCACGCTGTCCTTTGCTGCTGCCGCCCTGCTGGCGGTCGGTGCCGCGACGGCTCAGGTTGCCACCAGCAACGACGCCCGCTTTCCCGGCGCGAACGGCATCGACAACTCCGGCAGCTATCAGTCTGAAATGAACGCCTGCGTCACCGGCGCGACCCAGCAGGACCGCGACACCTGCATGAAGGAAGCGCGCAACGCGCACGCCGACAAGGCGCGCGGCGTGCTCGACACGCAAGGCAGCCTGCAGTCCAACGCCATGGGCCGCTGCGACGTGTTCCAGGGCGGCGAGGACCGGGCGGCGTGCCAGGCGCGCGTGCTGGGCATGGGCCCGGTGGACGGCAGCGTCGCCGCGGGTGGCCTGCTGCGCGAATCGGAAACGGTGGTGCTGCCTGAAGGCCAGCACACGGTGACGATCCAGCCGCAAACCGCCGACCCGATCGTGCTGGTGCCGTCGCACGGCATGGGCACTCGCTGACCCGGTGAAGGGCTGAGTTGCGCCGCCGGCCGCGGCGCATCGTCGACCCATTCCTACAGCACGACCCGCGACCAAGGCTAGCCTTGGGCGGGTCGTCTTATTTCTTCCGGAGCACGCAATGAACGAGAACGATCGCAAGGGGCCGGCCAGCCAGGGCGAGGATGGCCACGCGGCGCACGGCTATCGCAATGAAGTCAGCTGGGACGGCGGGGCCGGACGGCAGCCCTATACCAACCAGGGCAGCGAAGAACAGGGACCGGATGCGGCGGCCGAGGTGGAAGGCGGCGATGCCGGCGAGGTGGCAGGCCGCAACGTGGAGCAACTCGCCGAAGTCAAGCGCAAGGAAGAACGTCCCGAGCGGGAAGCCCCGCGCGAGACGTGATGGACGACTGCGAGCTCGCTCAGAGCACGTGCAGGAACATGAGCAGCAGGATCACGGTGAGGGGAACGCCGAGCAGCCAGAGAATGACGGGCATGTGAGACTCCTTGCTTGTTGAATGCCTCCAGCTTAAGGAGATGGCGTCGGCGGCCATGCCGGGCGCATGCCGCAGCCGCGGTAGGAGGCTTTCTCAGATGGCGACCAGCTGGCGCACGCCGTTGGCGGCCATGTCCTTGCCGGCGCCCCGAGCGATCACTTCGCCCCGCTCCATCACCACATAGGCATCGGCGAGCTCCTGGGCGAAGTCGTAGTACTGCTCCACCAGCAGGATCGCCATGTCCCCGCGGTCGGCCAGCATGCGGATCACCCGGCCGATGTCCTTGATGATGCTGGGCTGGATGCCTTCGGTGGGCTCGTCCAGCACGAGCAGCCTGGGTCCCGCGGCCAGTGCCCGGGCAATGGCCAGTTGCTGCTGCTGGCCACCGGAGAGATCGCCGCCACGCCGGTGCAGCATCTGCCGCAACACCGGGAACAGCTCGAACAGTTCCTGCGGGATCGCCGTGCCCCCCGGGCGCGTGGCCAGGCCCATGCGCAGGTTCTCCTCGACACTCAGCCGCGCAAAGATCTCGCGGCCTTGCGGCACGAAACCGATGCCGGCGCGGGCACGCTCGTAAGGCGTGGCGTTCTGGAGGGCGCGGCCGTCGAACTCGATGCTGCCGGTCTTGATCGGCACGAGGCCCATGAGCGATTTCAACAGCGTGGTCTTGCCGACGCCATTGCGCCCGAGAACCACCGTGACCTCGCCCCGCTTCGCCTCGATGCTCACGTCCCGCAGGATGTGCGAGCCGCCGTAGTACTGGTTGATGTTCTTGATTTGCAGCATGGTTTAAACCCAGACATCCGGACGCAGAAGACGCAGAGGTTTCGCAGAAGGCGCAGAAGAACCCCTATAAAAACCTTCTGATGTTTTTTCTGCGCCTTCTGCGTGACTTCTGCGCCTTCTGCGTCCGCTTGTTTGATTTTTGGTGTTCAGCGGCCCAGATAAACCTCGATCACGCGCTCGTTCGACTGCACCTGCTCCAGCGTGCCCTCCGCGAGCACGGCGCCTTCGTGCAGCACGGTGACTTTCTCGGAGATGGTCTTGATGAAACTCATGTCGTGCTCCACCACCATCAGCGAGTGCTGGCCCTTGAGCGACAGGAACAGTTCCGCCGTGCGTTCGGTTTCCTCGTCGGTCATGCCGGCCACCGGCTCGTCGAGGAGCAGCAGTTTGGGGTCCTGCATCAGCAGCATGCCGATTTCCAGCCATTGCTTCTGCCCGTGGCTCAGGTTGCCGGCCAGGCGCTCGACGCTGTCGGCCAGGTGGATAGACCGCACCATCTGCGCGAGGCGGTCACTGGCTTCGGAGTCGGGTCGGAAGAAAATCGAGGCGGGCACGCGCTTGTCGGTCTTGAGCGCGAGCTCCAGGTTCTCGTAGACCGTGAGATGCTCGAACACGGTGGGCTTCTGGAACTTGCGCCCTATCCCCAGTTGCGCGATCTCCGCTTCCTTGTAGCGCAGCAGATCGATGGTGCTGCCGAAGAACACGCTGCCGCTGTCGGGGCGGGTCTTGCCGGTGATGATGTCCATCATCGTGGTCTTGCCGGCGCCGTTGGGGCCGATGATGCAGCGCAGTTCGCCCGGTGCGATGTCCAGCGAGAGCTTGTCGATGGCGCGAAAGCCGTCGAAGCTCACGGTGACGTCCTCGAGGTACAGGATGCGGCCGTGCGTGACGTCCACCTCGCCCGGCACCACGGGCCGCCCGAAGCCGGCGGCGCGGCCGCCTGACTCCGTCTTGTCGCGCGAAGCCATGCGCGCATACGCGCCGCTGCGGCGCGCGCCCTCTTCCATCAGGTCGGGCGTCATGCGGGCTTCCTCCATTTCCTGGCCAGGCCGACGACGCCTTCGGGCAGGAACAAGGTGACGCCGATGAACAGCGCGCCCAGGAAATACAGCCAGAACTCGGGCGCCGCGACGGTGAGCCAGCTCTTGGCGCCGTTGACGATGAACGCACCGAGCACCGGCCCAACCAGGGTGGCGCGGCCGCCCACTGCCGCCCAGACCGCGATCTCGATGGAGCTGGCCGTGCTCATCTCGCCAGGGTTGATGATCCCGACCTGGGGCACATACAGCGCCCCGGCCACGCCGCTCATGATGGCGCTCAGCGTCCAGATGGTCAGCTTGTAGCCCAGAGGCGAGTAGCCGCAGAACATCACGCGCGACTCGGCATCGCGGATCGCCTGCAGCACGCGGCCGAACTTGCTGGCCACCAGCCAGCGCGCGAACAGGAAGAAGGCCAGCAGCGTCACGCCCGTGAGCACGAACAGGAACATGCGCATCTGCGGCGTGGCGATGGCGATGCCGGCGAGGCGCTTGAAGTCGGTGAAGCCGTTGTTGCCGCCGAAGCCCGTTTCGTTGCGGAAGAACAGCAGCATCGCCGCGTACGTGAGGGCCTGCGTGATGATCGAGAAGTACACGCCCTTGATGCGCGAGCGGAAGGCGAAGTAGCCGAACACGAAGGCGACGATGCCGGGCACCGCGACCACCAGGAACAGGGTGGCGCCGAGGCTGCCGGAGAAGGTCCAGTGCCAGGGCAGCGCCTTCCAGTCCAGGAACACCATGAAGTCCGGCAGCTCGCTGTGGTACTGGCCATCGCGACCGATCTGCCGCATCAGGTACATGCCCATGGCATAGCCGCCCAAGGCGAAGAACAGGCCGTGTCCCAGCGACAGGATGCCGGTGTAGCCCCAGATCAGGTCCATGGCCAGCGCCGCGATCGCGTAGCACATGATCTTGCCGACCAGTCCCACGGCGTAGTCGCTCAGGTGCAAGGCACTCGTTGCGGGCACAACCAGATTGAGCAGCGGCGCAAGGGCGCAGACGGTGATGAGGGCGAGGAGGAAGGCGGCCCAGCCGGCCTTGGTGAGCAGCGGCCTCCTGGCCGGAAGGATGTCTTGCTCCCTCCCCCGGTGGGGGAGGGTTCCACGGCGGCGGCCAGCGTGTCGGCAGGAAGAACCGCACTCATGCTTCCGCGCTCCTTCCCTTCATCGCGAACAGACCTTGCGGCCGCTTCTGGATGAAGATGACGATGATCGCCAGCACCGCGATCTTGGCCAGCACCGCGCCGGCCCAGCCTTCGATGAACTTGTTCAGGATGCCCAGGCCCAAGGCGGCGTACACGGTGCCGGCCAGCTGCCCCACACCCCCGAGCACCACCACCATGAAGGCATCGACGATGTAGGCCTGCCCGAGGTCGGGGCCGACGTTGCCGATCTGACTGAGTGCGCACCCGGCGAGGCCGGCGATGCCCGAGCCGAGCGCGAAGGCATAGGTGTCGACGCGCGCCGTGTTCACGCCCATGCAGGCGGCGATCGGCCGGTTCTGCGTCACGCCGCGCACGAACAGGCCCAGGCGCGTGCGCGAGATCAGCGCCGCCATCCCGAACAGCACCGCGAAGGCGAACGCGATGATGACGATACGGTTCCAGGGCAGCTGCAGGTTGCCGGCGAGCAGCAGGCCGCCGCTCATCCACGAGGGGTTTTCGACGCCGACGTTCTGCGCGCCAAACACCGAGCGCACCAGCTGCTGCAGCATCAGGCTGATGCCCCAGGTGGCCAGCAGCGTCTCCAGCGGCCGGCCGTACAGGAAGCGGATCACGCCGCGCTCGAGGATGGCGCCCATCAGCGCCGAAGCGAGGAACGCCACCGGCACCGCCGCCAGGAGGTACCAGTCGAAAGCGCCGGGCAGGTACTTCTGGAACAGGCCCTGCACGACGTACGTGGCATAGGCGCCGATCATCATCAGCTCGCCGTGCGCCATGTTGATCACGCCCATCAGGCCGTAGGTGATGGCCAGGCCAAGCGCCACCAGCAGCAGGATGGAGCCGAGGCTGATGCCCGAGAACACGGCCGCCGCGCGTTCGCCCCACACGAGCGAGGACTCCATGCCGCGCACCGAGGACAGCAGGGCCGCCTTCACCTCGGGATCGGCTTCCGTCTTCAGTTGCAGCAGCAGCAGGTTGCGGGTCGCGGGGCTGCGGCTGGTCGCCAGCAATTGCGCGGCCTGCAGGCGGCGGCCCTTGTCACTGCTGGAAAGCAGTGCCGCCGCGCGCACCATGCCAAGCTGCTCGCGGATGGCGGGATTGCGTTCGGCCGCGTAGGCCTTCTCGATCAGCGGCAGGCGGGATTCGTCGGGATCTTTCTGCAGGGCGGCGACGGCGCCGGCGCGCAGCCGGTCGTCCGGAGAGAACAGCTTCAGGGCCGCGAGGGCGGAATCGAGTTCGCCGCGCATGCGGTTGTTGTTGACGACGTCTTCGGCATCGGCGGGGACGGCCAGCGGCGCCCCGGTGACGGGGTCGCTGCTTTTGTCGTCGCGCACGACGTAGACCTTGCCGGCTGCGGTTTTGACCGCATCGTCCGCGAGCGCCTGCAGGAAGGCGGCCGTGCGCTCGTCGGCGTTGACGATCGCCTGGCTGAGCGCTGCGATGCGCGCGTCGGAGTCACCGATGGCGATGGCCTGGGCTTCGGCGGGGGTGAGGGCGTGGGCGCCGGCGCAAGCGGCCAGGGCGAAGAGGAGGAGGAGTTTGTGCAGCATGAGGAACCTGGAGGGTGAGCAGCACGCTGGCCACGCTTCGGGACCCTGGGTGGGGGAAATGCAACCATGTCATTGCAGGCTGGACCCGCAATCCACGCGGCGTCTGGTCGAGCGCCGCGTGGATCCCGGGTCAAGCCCGGGATGACATCCTTTGCGCCTTACAGCGTCGACTTGCCGTCCGGCTCGTCCTTCTTCTTGTCGTTGCCCTGGATATACGGCGACCACGGCTTGGCCTTCACCGGGCCCGGCGTCTTCCACACCACGTTGAACTGGCCGTCCGCCTTCACTTCGCCGATGAACACCGGCTTGTGCAGGTGGTGGTTCTTCATGTCCATCGTGGCCGTGAAGCCCGAGGGCGCCTTGAAGGTCTGGCCCGCCATGGCGGCGATCACCTTGTCGGTGTCGGTCGACTTGGCCTTCTCCACCGCCTGCGCCCACATGTGCACGCCGATGTAGGTGGCCTCCATCGGGTCGTTGGTCAGCGGCTTGTCCTTGTGGCCGGCCACGCCCTTGG
>NZ_JAQGNQ010000069.1 GCF_028291745.1 Ramlibacter sp.
CGCGGACGTGTGATCGAGCGGAGAGTTTGGCTGCGCAGCAGTCAAACTCGCAGCGAGTTCGGCCGCGGGGGCCGCAAGACCGGCCAGCGCAGGTTTGCCCGATCGCGTTCACGCGATCGGGACGCCACGGCGCGCGCCGCAGCCCGCCCGCATGCGGCTTTGCCGCCCCGGTTGCTTGTCGTGGCGCACTGACACCAGCGCCTTTTCAAGTCCGCGCACGACGCCTGTCCTCTTCCGCCGTCTGAACAGGGAGATGCTGGAACGTGCTATTCCGGACAGCAGTGGGGCTCGACCCGGGATCCACGCAGCGCCGGCACCAGCGCCCTCGTGGATTGCGGGTCGAACCGGGTCGAACCCGCAATGACATCCTCCTGGACATCGCGCAACGGCATCCGGTCACCCAGGCAACTTGCCCTGGAACTCCCGCACCAGCGCCGCCACGATGTGGCCCTTGGCCGCGTCGCGCCGCTGCACCAGCGCGATCCTGCGTTCTTCGGCGCGCGGGATTTCGATCACGCGCAGCTTCGCATCCGTGTGCCAGCGCGCATCGCGCAGCAGCGGCACCACCGCGACGCCCAGGCCCGAGCGCACCAGGTCCAGGATGCTCTCCAGCGCATTCAGTTCCAGGAACTCCTGCGGCTTGACGCGCACGCGCCGTAGCGTGCGCTCCACCAGCCGGCCGGTGTGCTGCGCCGGGTCGAAGCGGATGAAGGGCTGGCGCTGCAGGATCAGGCGCGGGCTGCTGCCCTCGAGCTTGCGCGGCGCGATCAGCACCATGGGCTCGGCATAGAGCGGCGTCCACGCGAGATCGGAGCCCAGGCCCGGCTCGCGCACGGCAATGGCCGCATCGAGCTGGCCGGACTGCACGCGCTCGATCAGCTCGATCGACTTGGCGGCCAGCACATGCAGGTCCAGGTCGGGATGACGCGCCTTCAGCGTCACGGTCGCGCGGATCAGCGGGCGAATGGCCGAGACCACCGCGCCCAGGTGCACCGTGCCCGCCATCGCCTGTGCGCCTTCCGGGCCGGCCAACATCTGGTCCCAGGTGGCAAGCAGCCGGCGCACCTGCGGCACGAGGTCGCGCCCGGCCTCGTTCAGCACCACCACCTTGCCCTGGCGTTCGAAGAGAGGGCGGCGCAGCGTGCCCTCGAGCGCGCGCATCTGCTGGCCGACGGCCGCCTGGGTCAGCGCCACGCGCGCGGCCGCCGCTGCAAACGAGCCTTCGCTCGCCACCGCCGAGAAAGTCCGCAGAAGCCGGATGCTGCTCATGGGCCATACTAAACCAATGCTTTAGTCTCGCTAAAGCAGCTTTCGCTTTTGCTTTCGGGTGGCGGTTCTTATGATGGCGCATCATGTCCAAGCTTCCTGCCTCCCTCCTGCTCGCCTTGTGCGCGGTGCTGGCGCCGCTCGCGCAGGCGCAGAGCTATCCCAACAAGCCCATGCACCTGGTCGTGCCGTTCCCCGCGGGCGGCCCCACCGATGTCTTCGCGCGTGCCCTGTCCGCCAAGCTCGGCGAGCGGCTGGGCCAGACCATCGTCATCGACAACAAGCCTGGTGCCGGCGGCGCCATCGGCGCCGATTTCGCGGCGCGCGCGCCGGCTGACGGCTACACGCTGCTGCTCGGCACCAGCAGCACGCACTCGGTCGCCCCCGCTTTCGGCATGAAGCTGCCCTACGACACGGTGAGCAGCTTCACGCCCATCGTGCACGTGGGCGACGCGCCCAACCTGATGCTGGTGCCGAACGACACGCCGGCCAAGGACGTGAAGGAGTGGATCGCCTACGCCCGCAAGAACCCGGGCAAGCTGAACTACGCCAGCAGTGGCCCGGGCACGGTGGTGCAGCTGACGGCCGAATACCTGAAGGCCGAAGCCAAGGTGGATCTCACGCACGTCGCGTACAAGGGCACCGCGCTCGCCATGCCCGACCTCATGAGCGGCAAGGTGCACCTGCTGTTCGACTCGATGCCCACGGGCCTGCCGCACGTGCAGGCCGGACACCTGCGCGCGCTGGCCGTCACCAGCCTCAAGCGCTCGCCGCTGTTGCCCAACCTGCCTGCGGTGTCCGAGACCATTCCCGGCTTCGAGTCGGTCGTGTGGTTCGGCCTGTACGGGCCCAAGGGGCTGCCGGCCGATGTGGTCAAGCGCGTCAACACCGCGGTGAACGAGGCGCTGCAGGACAAGGACGTGCAGGCGACGCTGGCGAAGTTCGGGATCGAACGCGCCGGCGGAACCCCGCAGCAGTTCGCGCAGGTCGTCGAGAAGGACCGCGCCAAATGGAAGACGATCATCACCGAACAGAAGCTGACCCTGGAATGAGGCCGTCATGAGCACGCAATTCAATTTCGAGAACCCCTACCCGAGCACGCGCATCCCGGTGTTCGCGCGCAACGTCGTCTCCACTTCGCATCCGCTGGCGGCGCAGGCCGGCCTGCGCATGTTGTGGAAGGGCGGCAATGCCGTCGATGCCGCGATTGCCGCGGCGGCGGCCATGACGATCTGCGAGCCGGTGAGCAACGGCCTGGGCAGCGACGCCTTCGCCATCCTCTGGGACGGCAAGGAACTGCAGGGCATCAACGGCTCCGGCCACGCGCCGGCCGGCTGGACGCCGGAGTACTTCCACAAGAAGCACGGCGCCGACGCCAGGACCCCGCCCAAGCGCGGCATCGATTCGGCCACGGTGCCGGGCGCCGTCGCCACCTGGGTGGCGCTGTCCGAGCGCCATGGCAAGCTGCCGTTCGCGGACCTGCTGGAGCCCGCCATCGAGATCGCCGAGCGCGGCTACCTGCTGCCCGTCGTCGTGCAGCAGAAGTGGGCGGCGGCGACGCCCGAGCTGGGCAGCCTGCCCGGATTTGCGCAGAGCTTCCTGCCCTGGGGCCGGGCGCCGCGCGTGGGCGAACTGTTCCAGTTCCCGGCCGCCGCGCGCGGGCTGCGCCTGATCGCGCAGACGCGCGGCAAGGCCTTCTACGGCGGTGAGATCGCCGAGGCGCTCGCCCGCTTCAGCAGGGAGAATGGCGGCGTGCACACGGTGCAGGACTTCGCGTCCTTCCAGCCGGAGTGGGTGGAGCCGATTGCCAAGAACTACCGCGGCTACACGCTGCACGAGATCCCGCCGAACGGGCAGGGCATCGCCGCGCTGATCGCTCTGGGCATCCTCGACCAGTTCGACCTGGCCTCGCACAAGGTCGACAGCGCCGACTCGCAGCACCTGCAGATCGAGGCGATGAAGCTGGCCTTTGCCGACGTCTACCAGTACTGCGCCGAACTCAAGTCCATGGAAGTGACGCCGGCGCAGATGCTGGATCGCGCTTATCTCGCCAGCCGCGCGCGGATGATCGACATGAAGCGCGCGCAGGACTTCCAGGCCGGCAACCCCGTCAAGGGCGGCACCATCTACCTGACCGCCGCCGACGAGAACGGGATGATGGTCAGCTTCATCCAGAGCAACTACATGGGCTTCGGTTCGGGTTGCGTCGAGCCCACGTTCGGCATCAGCCTGCAGAACCGCGGCCACGGCTTCAGCCTGCGTCCGGGCGCCAACCAGGTCGCGCCGGGCAAGCGTCCGTTCCACACGATCATCCCGGCCTTTCTCACCAAGGACGGCGCACCGGTCATGAGCTTCGGCGTGATGGGCGGCAACATGCAGCCGCAGGGCCACATGCAGACGCTGGTGCGCATGCTCGACTACCAGCAGAACCCGCAGGCCGCGTGCGACGCACCGCGCTGGCGCTTCAACAGCGGGCTGGAAATCAACGTCGAACACCAGATGGATCCGGCCGTCGTGCAGGCGCTGCAGGGTCGCGGCCACCGCATGGAAGTGATCAACGACAGCTACCAGGACTTCGGCGCCGGCCAGTTCATCTGGCGCATGGGCGATCCGAAGAAGGAGGGCTACGTCGTCGCCTCCGATGCCCGGCGCGACGGCTTGGCGGCAGGCTTCTAGGGCAGCCGGAAGCAGAAGGTCGTGCCGGCGCCGGGCACGCTCTCGGCCCAGATCCTGCCGCCGTGGCGTTCGACCACGCGGCGGGCGATGGCCACGGCGATGCCGATGCCGTCGGCGTCTTGCGTGCCGTCCAGGCGACGCGAGGGCGCGAACAGTTCCGCCACCCGCGCCTCGGCCAGACCCGGCCCGTTGTCCTGCACGTAGAAGGCGCCGTACGGCCGCTGGCCGATGGCGATGCGTGCGGGCTGGCGGCAGGCACTGGACTTCCACGCGGTCGCCACCAGGTGCTCCAGCATCGTGCGCAGCAGGCGCGCATCGCCCCACGCCCGCAGTCCTTCCTGCACCTCCACTTGCGCGGGCCGGCCGGGTTGGCGGCTCCAGAGCACGTCGACGGTGTCGCGCGCAATGGCGCTCAGGTCCACGTTCCGCGGCGACAGCTCGCTGCGGCCGATGTGCGACAGCTGCAGCAGGGCGTCGAGCAGGCCTTCCATCCGGGCGACGCCGGCGCGCACGCGGGCCGCATAGTGATGCAGCTGCGCGTCCGCTCCCGGGGGCAGCCGCTCCGACAGGGCGCGACTGAAGCCGTCCACGTGGGCCAGTGGCGCCCGCAGGTCGTTCGTCACGGCCGACGTGAAGTACGCCAGTTCCTCGTTCATGCGTCGCAGGTCCTCGGTGCGTTCCCGCACGCGCCGCTCCAGGTCCGCGTTGTCCACCAGCAGCCGCTCGCGCGTCTCGCGCGCGGCGGTGATGTCGGTGAAAGAAATGGCGATCCCCTCGGGCGAGGGAAAGGCACTGACCCGGAACCACATCGACAGCGGCGGGTACTCGGCCTCGAAGCGCACGACCCGTGCGTGCGCCATCGCCTCGCGATAGTGCTGCCCGAACTGGCCGTGCTCGGCACCCGGAAAGGCATCCCACATCATCTGCCCGACGAGGGTGTCCGTCGCCATGCCCAGGATCGCCTCGGCGGCCGGATTGGCATAGGTGATGCGCCACTGCCGGTCGAGGGTGAGGAAGCCGTCGGTCAGGCTGTCGAGGGTCGCGCGCAGGTGCGCCTGCGTCTGCCGCTGCGTGCGGCTGCGGAACATTTGCGACGCCGGCGTGCCCTCGGTGGCGCCGACGGCATGCCTTGCGGGGGGATCGTCGAAACTTTGCATTCAGGAAGTCCTTGGCTCGGTGCTTCCCTGGTCCCTTGTTGTGTTTGCATGATGACCGAAGGCAAGATGCGGCGGGCGCGAAGTGGCGGCGGCTGCCAGCAAGCCCGAAGCTTTCTGGAAGCTTTACACACCTGCCAGCTGCCGGCAGCGCGATGCAGTCTTACGATCTACAGCGCGGAACTTCACCGCGGCAGCGACTCAGCGCGGGCATAGTTGTGGGCCTCATGCCGTCAGGCTCTGTAACTGCGTGTTGTCGACGCGAAGCTGCCGCAAACCGTGTTTCAAGTGCCCGGTAAATCTATTTGTGCACATTGACTTCCGGCCAACCGGGGCGACAGTGGGTGCATGGAGTTCGAGGTCACGGTCACCCACGAGCGGGCCTGCACGCGGGTCGCCATCCGGGGCGAGTGCGGCCTGGGGCGGCTGCTTTCGCTGCTGGAAGTGCTGCAATTCGACAGCCCGAGCTGGCCGCGCGACACGCTGCTGCTGGACCTGCGCCATTTGCAGACCCGCCTCGACGAGGACGAACAGTACCGGCTGGCCGGCGAGGCCTCGGGTGTGCTCGCGCGCATGCGCAAGGTCGCCTTCCTCACCCAGGGCGGGCAGCTGCGGGAGGCCTCGGATGTGCACGCGTTTTCCGAGGAGGCGCAGGCACTGCGCTGGCTGGTCACGCGCTAGGGCCTGTGAACAGGCCCTAATTGCGGGCAGCGCGCTCAGGTCGTGTCGGGCCCCGCCTCCACCAGCGATTCCACCAGGCGCGTGAGGCGATGCGAGGCCTCCGCCGCGCCCCAGCGCTGCTGCCAGCGCACGAGGTCGACGAAGGCATTGCCGCCGAGCGCGCGCACGGCGATCTTGACGCTTTCGTAGAGGGCGTCGTCCAGCAATTCCCCGGGCGTGCAGCGCACCGCCAGGAAAGGAGTGCGTTCCATGCGGGGGGCTGCCTTCAGGAGACGCAGCAGGTCGTACATGCGTCCCTCGTCGAAGTGGCAGCCGCAGACCACCAGTTCCGGACCCTCGAGGAGGGCGGTGCGCGCCTGCTCCAGCGTGCGGGCGGCCACCAGGGTGTAGCTGCCGGCCAGTGCGGCCCGGAACACCGCAAAGGACTCGGGGACATCGGCGACCAGGATGCAGCGGGCATTCGGCATGTGCCGAACAGTGTAATGTGATGACACTATGCGCCCGGTAACAAGGCGCAAGCGGCGGGCAGTCGATTCAGGCGGCGGTCAGCGTGCGGGCGAACAGGTTGAACAATCGCTCCCAGTGCCGTTCCGCCGAAGGCTGGTGGTAGATGCCGGCACGGCGCGGGAACACGAAGCCGTGGTGCGCGCCGGGATACCACTCCAGGCGATGCGGCGTGCCGGCCGCTTGCAGCGCCGCCTGCAGCGTGGCCACCTTCTCGGGCGGCGCCCAGATGTCGGTCTCGGCGCAGGCCACGTAGGTTTCGCAGCGGATGCGCGGCGCCATGAGATGCGGCGAGTCGTCGCGATCGGTCACCATGCGCGCGCCGTGGATGGAAGCGATCGCCCGCAGCCGCTCGGGAAACTCCGCGGCCGCCGCGAAGACGAAGGGCCCGCTCATGCAGTAGCCGACGGCGCCGATGCGGCTGGCGTCCGCCGCCGGCTGGCTGTCGACGAAGGCCAGCATGGCCCGCGTGTCGCGCACCGTCATGGCATTGCTCACGCTGTCCATCAGTTCGAACATGGCCTTCATGGCTTCGGGCGTGCGCTCCATCAGCTCGAACTCGCGCGTGCGGCGGTAATAGAGGTTGGGCAGCACGACGTAGTAGCCGACGCTGGCGAGGCGCCGCGCCATGTCGTGCAGTTCCTCGCGCTTGCCCGGCGCGTCCATGTAGAAGAGCACGACCGGATGGGGCCCGCCCTCCTCGGGGTGCACGACGAAGCTGTTCATGGCCCCGTCCGCGGTGGGGATGTCCAGGTGCTGCTCGATCATTTGGCGCAGCATGCCGCAAGGGCCCGGCCCGCGGCCACAGGGTAGTCCCGCACCTACCCGGGCGACCTCGGCCGGACGACACCTGATCCGCGCGCGCCGGCCTACACAGGAACAAATCCAATGCCACGGGAGAAAATGACATGCACACGGCGAGAGCGAACGACATGCATACCGCGATCTGCACCTTCGACGACCAGGCGCGCGCCGAACAGGCGGTGGCCAGCCTGATGGGCGCCGGCTTTGCCCGCCACGACCTGCACATCGAGCACAAGGGCCTGGGCAACCCGGGCCCCCACTCGGGCACCGACGGCTGGGACGGCATGGAACGCGAAGTGGCGGTGGACCGCGGCAGGCTTTCCTCCTTCATGCAATTCTTCGGCGACCTGTTCTCCCATGTGGATCTGTCCGAGCAGGTCGACGCCTATTCGCAGCACGTGCAGGGCGGCAAGTACGTCGTGGTGGTGGACACGCACGACCAGGCCGACGCGGAGCGCGCGCGCACGCTGCTGGGCGGCATGGAAGCACGCGACCTGAACGTGGTGCATCGCCCCGCGCTCACGCCGCTGCGCGAGCTGGTGGCCCGCCGCGGCGAGCCGGGCATGGCCGGCATGACGGAACGCGGCAGCGACAGCTACGAAGGCGCCGGCACCGGCTCGCTGGCAGGGGAACGGGCCATGGCTTCCAACCGGATCAGCGCGACCGCCGGACCCGACCTGCGCGACCCCGAAGTGGAGCACGCCCCCGGCCTGCGCTACGCCGACAAGGACAAGCCGATCTGACCGGCCAGAAAAGGAGAACCATGCATACCGCCATCTGTACCTTCGAGGACCGTGCGCTCGCGCAGCAGGCGGTCGACCGGCTGCTGGAGGCCGGCTTCGACCGGCGCGAAGTGCACCTGGAGCAGCGCCACGCCGACGGCACGCCCATGGGCGAAGTCGGCGCCGGCGAGCGGCGCGACCAGGACGTGAAGGGCAAGTTCTCGTTCTTCGAGCGCCTGTTCGGCGGCGGCAAGCACGCGCCGCATGCGCAGACGTATGCGAGCGCGGTGGACCGCGGCCTGTTCGTGGTGCTGGTCGAAGCGGCCAGCGAGCCGGACGCGGAACGCGCGCAGAACGTGCTGCACGGCATGGAAGCGCGCGACCTGAATCTGGTGCACCGGGCCGGCGAGCGGCCGCTGCGCGAGCTGATCGCCGAACGCGAAGCCAGCGCCGTCGAGCGCAGTTTCGGCACGGCGCGCGGCGACATGTCCGCGAGCCACAACGCCGAATCCGGCGAAGCGCGCTTCTTCCAGCCCGAGCCGCAGCAGGAGCGCGCGATGGCCTCGCAAGGCTGGGGCGAGCAGCGCCGGCTGGAGGTGGTCGAAGACGACAAGCCGATCGCGTCGCCCGAGCTGCCGCTGGGGGAGGGCGGGGACAAGCCGCGCTGAGTTATCCCGAAGGATGTCCTGAAGGATGTCATCCCGGGCTTGACCCGGGATCCACAGCGGCCGGAATTGCGCCACGAGGCTCGATCACATCGAACGCTAGACTGCACGCGAGGGAGATCTCGCGGTGGCCATTTTTCCGCAGGGCAAGACAAGAGTTCGCGAGCGCGTCCATTCGGGCGAGCGGCGCGTGTTCGAGGCGCTCGCGCGCTGCCTGGAGGACGACTACACGGTCTGGCACAACATCCCGATCATGGGATCGGGCCGCGAACCCGACTTCGTCGTGCTGCATCCGCTGCGCGGGCTCCCTGGTCCTGGAGGTGAAGGACTGGCGCCGGCAGACCATCGTCGATGCCAATCCGATGCATGTGCAACTGCGCACCGACACCGGCATCGTCTCCACCGACCATCCGGTGGCGCAGGCGCGCGGCTACGTCATCGACGTGACCCACCAGCTGCAGAAATTCCCGCAACTGCTGCACCAGGACGGCAGGCACCGCGGCAAGCTGCTGTTGCCCTGGGGCTGGGGCGCGGTGCTCAGTCGCATCCGGCGCTCCGAGGTCGCGGACGATCCGAGCTTCGGCGCGGTCTTCGAGCCGCACAAGGTCATGCTGTGGGACGACCTGGCCGACGATGTCGACCCGATGGCTTTCCAGGAAAAGCTCTGGGCGATGTTCAACGTGCAGTGGCAGGCGACCCTGTCGCTGCCGCAGATGAACATCGTGCGCGGGCTGCTCTTCCCGGAGTTGCGCGTCGGCGCGCAGCAGGCGCTGCCCTTGCACACGTCGGCGGCCAAGCTCGTGGTGCAGGACGTGCTGCAGGTGATGGACCTGCACCAGGAGGCGGTGGCACGCGGGCTGGGCGAAGGGCACCGCGTCATCCACGGCCCGGCCGGCTCGGGCAAGACCATGATCCTGGTCTTTCGCGCCGCGCAGCTCGCGGCTGGCGCGCGCGAGGACAAGCCGGTCCTGGTGCTTTGCTACAACCGCGAGCTCGCGACCCGCATCGAGACCATGCTGCGGCTGCGCGGCGTCGGGCCGCAGGTGCAGGTGAGCACCTTCCACAAATGGGCGATGGACCTGATCCGCACCTACCAGCTCGGTCCCGTGCGAACCGGGACCCTGACCAGCGAAGACTACGAGGCCATGGCGCGGCTCGCCTGCGAAGGCATCACCTCGGCCCGCGTGCCGAAGGGCCAGTACACGGCGCTCCTGATCGACGAGGCGCATGACCTTGCCGACCACTGGCTCGCCGCCGCGGCGCAGATGGTCGACCCAACGACCAGGTCCCTGCTGGTCCTGTATGACGACGCGCAGTCCATCTACCAGAAGCGGCGCCGGAGGATGAACTTCGCGCGCCTGGGCATCGAAGCGCAGGGCCGTACCGAGGTGCTCAAGATCAATTACCGCAACACCACCGAGGTGCTGGCACTGGCGATGGAATGCGCCGGAGCTGTCCTGGACGGCGAGCACCCGCGGGCCGACGACGAGATGCCGCTGGTGCTGCCGCAGTCCGCAGGCCGAAGTGGACCCTTGCCGGTGTTCCTGCGCTTCGACAGCGGGCGCCAGGAAGCTGCCAAGGTCGCGGCCGACATCACCGAGCTGGTGGCGCAGGGCCGGTCGCCGGGCGACGTCGCGGTGCTCGCCCGTTACTGGCGCAGCCTCGAGCTGGTGCGCAGCGCTCTCGCAGCGGCCGGCATTGCCTGCTCGCTGGCGCGGGGAGAGCGCCGGCAGTCGCCGCCCCCCGCCTCGCCATTTGTGACGCTGACCACGCTTCACAGCAGCAAGGGGCTGGAGTTCCCGGTCGTCTTCCTCGTCGGCCTCGACGAGATGGACACAGGCCACGCACAGCGCCTCGAGGAGCTGCGGCTGCTGTACGTGGGGATGACTCGCGCCACGCAGCGCCTGCATCTCACTACCGTCGGAGCCTCCGGATTCGGCGCCCTCGTCGAGCGCGCGCTGGACCGCGTCAAGCTCGCTTGGCAGCAGGGTGGAAAATAGCGGCTGTTCCCGACCGGCCTACCCCAGAGACACGCCCATGCCCCTCCAATTCGCCACCCGCCTGAACAACGTCGAAACCTCCGCGATCCGTGAGCTGTTCAAGCTCCTGGGCAAGCCGGGGATCATCTCCTTTGCCGGCGGCTTTCCGGACAGCGCCATGTTCGACGTCGAGGGACTGCGCGAGGCCTCGCAGCGCGCCCTGGCCGAGGAGGCGGGGGGCGCGCTGCAATACGGCGCGACCGAGGGGTACGAGCCGTTGCGCACGCAACTGGCGGCGTTCGAGCGCAACAAGGGCGTGGCCGACATCGAGCCGCAGGACCTGATCGTCACCACCGGCAGCCAGCAGGCGCTGGACCTGCTGGGCAAGACGATGATCAGCGAAGGCGACAAGGTGATCGTGGAAGGCCCGACCTTTCTGGCCACCATCCAGTGCTTCCGCCTCTATGGCGCCGACATCGAGAGCGCGCCCATCGATGCGCACGGCGTGCAGGTGGACAAGCTCGAACAGCTGATCGTGCAGCACCGGCCGAAGTTCGTGTACCTGATTCCCACCTTCGGCAATCCGAGCGGCGCGCTGCTGTCGCTGGAGCGGCGCCGCAAGATCCTGGAGCTCGCCGTCAAGTACCAGGTGCTGATCGTCGAGGACGATCCCTACGGCGACCTGTACTTCGGCGAAGCGCCGCCGCCCAGCCTGCTGGCGCTGTCGCAGGAAGTGCCCGGCAGCCGCGAGTGGATCGCCCACTGCGGCAGCATGAGCAAGGTGCTCAGCCCCGGCCTGCGCGTGGGCTGGCTGGTGGCCCAGCCGGAATTGCTTGCGAAGGCAACGATGTGCAAGCAGTTCAGCGACGCCCACACCAGCACCTTCGCGCAGGCGACGGCGGCGCAATACCTCAAGAGCGGCCGCATGCCGGACACGCTGAAGACGGTGCGCCGCAAATACGGCGAGCGGGCGCATGCGATGGCGCAGGCGCTCAAGCGCGAACTCGGCGACGCGATCGCGTTCACGGAGCCGCAGGGCGGACTGTTCTTCTGGGCGCGACTCACCGGTGCCGGGGGCAAGATCAAGGACGCGAGCGTATTCGCCAAGAGGGCGATCGAGCAGAACGTGGCCTTCGTGCCCGGCGCCCCGTTCTTTGCGAAGGAGCCTGATGCGGCGACGCTGCGGCTGAGTTTCGCGACGGCGGGTGTGGACAAGATCGAGGAAGGGATCGCGCGGCTGGCCAAGGCGCTCTGAACGTCGGCCGGTCCTGCGGCCCGCTACGATCGCCCACCTTGTTCCTCGACCTCGCCATCACCTTCCTCACCGCGCAGCAGGGCCTGCCCGCCTACGGCTGGCTGTTCACGCTGCTGTTCCTGTGCGGCATCGGCGCGCCGATCGCGCAGGACGTGCTGCTGATCGCGGCCGCCCAGCAGACGCTGGCGGGCGCGCTGAATCCCGTGCTCTTCGTGATCGTCGCCGCGCTCGGCCTGCTGGCGGGTGACGCGCTGACCTTCTGGACGGGCCACTACTACGGCGCGCGCTGGGTGCGCCGTCCGTGGGCCGCGCGTCTGGTGCCGCCGCAACACCTGCCGGCGATGGAGGATCTCGCGCGGCGTCATGCCCTGCCGGCTTCCTTCGTCACGCGTTTCCTGGTGGGCCAGCGCGGCACCTTGTTCTTTCTGACCGGCACGCTGCGCATGCCCTGGCGCGGCTTCTTCCTGGGCGACGGCGTGGCGGCGGTGGTGCACGTGCTGCTGCTGCTGGCCGCCGTGCACCTGCTCGGTTGGCGTTGGCCGGACTGGCAGGGCGTCTTCGACCGCGCGGACGACCGGCTCACCCTGGCGCTGGTCGTGCTGCTGTTCGTGCTGTGGCTGCGCGCGCGCCGGCGCGCCTGAATCAAGCGGGCGCCAGCAGGCGCAAGGCCTCACGCTGAAAGGCATCCGGCGCTTCGTACTGCACCCAGTGGCCGGCGCCGGGCACCAGCACCAGCTCGCCGAAGCGCGGCGCGGTCTGGAACACGGCCTGCAATTGAAGCAGGGTGTCGACGTACAGCGCGTCGCACTCGCCGTAGATCGCGTCGAAGGGGCAGGCCAGCGCGGGCAGGGTGCGCGCCAGGATGTCGGTCAGCGCCAGGCGGCGCCGATGCATGCGGTCGCGCGTGACGTTGGCGGCCTGCAGCGCCACGGCCAGATCGTCGATGGATTCGGGCTTGTGCAGCATCAGCGTCGCCAGGTTCTTGCGGTGGGCTGCGGTGCGCTTGTCCGCGT
The DNA here is from genome assembly GCF_028291745.1 of Ramlibacter sp. GTDB lineage: Bacteria > Pseudomonadota > Gammaproteobacteria > Burkholderiales > Burkholderiaceae_C > Ramlibacter. The sequence goes on from NZ_JAQGNQ010000069.1 coordinate 12,720, forward strand.
CCTCGACGCCGCGCCAGGGGGTGAGCGTCAGGCGCTTGTCGCGCAGGCCGAGACCGGGCGCGCCGACCAGCACGAGCCGCTTCACGCGTTCCGGCTGGGCTGCCGCGAGCAGGCCGCCGCACAGGCCGCCGAAGGAGAAGCCGATCACATCGACGGGCGCAGTGCCGATCAGCGCCTGCAGTCCATCGGCGATGGCGGGCGCGACGGCATCGGCATCCTGTCCGTCGGGCGGCCGGGCGGAGTCGCCGAAGCCGGGGAGATCCGGCACCAGCACGCGGCGGCCGGCCGCGGCGAGGGCTTCGACGTTGCGGATCCAGTGGGTCCAGCTGCCGCTGCCTCCGTGCAGCAGGACGAGGGGCTCGTCGTGTGCCTTGCCCCATGCGTGCCAGACGAGATCGCCGTCGCCGCAGGGGGTGGTGAGGCGCGTGGCAAGCGCGAGGACGCGCAGGGCTTGAGGCGGGAGGTCGGAGGCGAGCGGGGAAGACGGGGTAGCGGAGGACATGCGCGATTGTCGCGTGGCGGCAGATGCCCTGGCCCGGCGCCGCGGTGGATCCCGGGTCGAGCCCGGGATGACATCCATCCTGGCAGCGCGTGACACGATCACAGCACGTCATGCAACAGATACGCCGCGTTGTCGTGCAGCTTGTGCAGCCAGCCGCGCCGCTGCCATTGCTCCAGTTCGATCTCGTTCGCCCGCTGCACGTGCTTCTCGAAGATCGCGTCGAACTTCCTTGTGATGCCGTGGTCCAGGATGCCCAGGGTGATCTCGTCGTTGGTGTCGAAGGAGCGGTCGTCGAAGTTGGTCGAGCCCACGGCGCTCCAGCAGCCGTCGATGGTCATGATCTTCTGGTGCAGCAGGGTGTGCGGGTACTCGAACAGGCGCACGCCTTTCTTCAGCAGCGTCTCGAAGTGCCGGTGGCCGGCGTGCTGCACCGTCGGCGAGTCGGAGCCGCTGGTGGCCGGCATCAGCACGCGCACGTCCACGCCGCGCTTGACGGCGTTGCCCAGCGCCTCGATGGCTTCGATCTTCGGGATGAAGTAGGGGTTCTGGATCCAGATGCGCTTACGTGCCAGGCACAGCGCGGTGTGATGCAGGATCTTCACGGCGGGCGCCGAGTTCTCGGGCTTCACGAAGGCCGCATGGACGGAGATGTCGCCCACCTTGTGCAGCACCGGGAAGAACTCGTCGCCGACGAACAGCTCGCCGGTCTCGCCTGCCCAGTTCTCGCTGAAGGCGCCCTGGATCGAATGCACGATGGGCCCGTGCAGCCACACGCTGACGTCCGAGAAGTGCTGGTGGTCCTCGGCGTCGCCCAGCCAGTCGTCGGTGATGCAATGACCGCCCACGAAGGCCTCGCGGCCGTCGACCACGCAGATCTTGCGGTGGTCGCGATCGTTCAGCACGCCGATCGTGTAGAGCGACCGCTTGTGGAAGAACTTGACGTTGCAGCCGGCGTCGCGCAGGCGCGCCACCGTGTCCTTCTCGATCTGCTTGCAGCCCTGCGCGTCGAGCAGGATGCGCACCTTCACGCCGGCGCGCGCCCGCTCCATGAAAGCCGCCGCCACGCGCGCCGCCAGCTCGCCCGGCTTCCACAGGAAGGTCTCGAAGTGCAGCGAGTACTGCGCCGCCGCGATGCGCGCCAGCAGCACGTCGAAGAAGGCGCCGTTTTCCAGCACGGCGACGCGATTGCCCTCGACCGAGGTGCTCAGGCTCAGGCCCGAGAGCGAGGGCATCAGCTTGTCGATGGTCGACTCGGAGGTGATCGCCGTGATCGGGCTGCGGTGCCAGCGGATCGAGTAGATCACCAGCAACAGCACCGCGATGAGGGCGAAGGACAGCCACAGCCAGAACGGCGATTGCATGCGCACGGACTCCTTTTCGCGCCAAATCCGCCGATGCTGCCGCAGCACAGCCACCGCTGAGGTACGGCAAAACCCCAGCGCGGCGCAGGCCGTGTCCGGCAAGACGCAGCGGCGGCCGTGCCGCATCGGCCGGGCAGCTGGTGCCCAGGCCTGCGCATGTACCAGGTGATGCTGGAGAAGGACCGGCGCGCCCGCCTGGCCAAGCAGCAACGCCTGCGCGAACTGCGCCGCCGCCACGCGGGGGGCGGCCGCGAGTCCCGTAGACTGGCGGCCGCACTCCAGACCCCATTGCCATGACACCGACCCGCCCCCGCTACAGCGCCTCCGCCCTTACCACCTTCGCGCAAGATGCGCTGGCCGCCGCCGGCATGCCCGAGGACAAGGCGCAGGCAGTTGCCGCCATCCTGATCGATGGCGACCTCCTGGGCCACACCACGCACGGCCTGCAGTTGCTCCCTTCCTACCTGCGTGAGGTCGCGTCCGGCTCGATGTGCGTGCAGGGCGAGCCGCAAGTGATCCGCGAAACGCCCGCGGCACTGACCTGGCACGGCCGCCGGCTGCCCGGCCCCTGGCTGGTGTTGCAGGCGATGAAGGCGGCAACCGAGAAAGCCAGGCAGTGCGGCACCGGCACCGTCGTGATCCGCCAGAGTCATCACATTGCCTGCCTGGCCGCCTTCCACCAGCGCGCGACCGAGCAGGGGCTGATGATGATCCTCGCTTCGTCCGATGCCAATTCCGCCAGCGTGGCGCCCTTTGGCGGGCTCGACCCCGTGTTCACGCCCAACCCGATCTCCGCCGGCATTCCCACCAGCGGCGCGCCCATCGTGACGGACATCTCCACCTCCGCCACCACCAACGGCCTCACCGGGCGGCTGCACCAGGAGGGCGGCAAGCTCCCCGCGCACTGGCTGATCGATGGCCATGGCCAGCCCTCGGACGATCCGTCGGTGCTGGTCGCGCAACCGAAGGGCACGATCCTGCCGCTGGGCGGGCTCGACTCCGGGCACAAGGGCTACGGTTTGTCGCTGATGGTGGAGGCGCTGACCGGTGGGCTGGCCGGCTTCGGCCGGGCCGATCCGAAGCAGGGCTGGGGCGCGACGGTGTTCGTGCAGATCATGGACCCCGAAGCGTTCGGCGGCCGCGGCGACTTCGTGCGGCAGATGGACGAAGTCGCGCGCCAATGCCATGCCTCGCGCCCGGCGCAGCCAGGCCGGCCGGTGCGCCTGCCCGGCGAGCGCGGCTTCCAGCTCGCCGAGGAACAGCGCGCGAGCGGGGTCACGCTGCACCCGGGCATCATGGAGGCGCTGCTGCCCTGGGCCGAAAAGTTGCGCGTGCAACTACCGGCGGCGATGTAATTGAATTGGCGTTCGTAGGCTGGGCTGCCCGAAGGGCACCCCAGCGATTGCGCGCGTTGCGGCCCACGCTGGGGTTCGCTGCGCGAAGCCCAGCCTACGGATCTCTTCACCCATCCATGCCGATCAGCCGCTCGATCAATCGCGCATCCGCAGCCCCCGTCTCCGGCAGTTCCTGAGAGCGCTGGAACGCCCGCACGAAGCGCGCCGAGGCGCTGCCGAAGATCCCGTCCGCGCGCACGTCGCAGCCCTGGTCCGACAGCGCCAGCTGCACCAGCCGCACGTCGAGCCCGCGCAGCAGCGGCGAGCGCAGGCCCAGCTCGCGCGTGCCCGGCTCGGGGCCGTCATGGCAGCCGCGCGGCAGTTCCACCAGCGAAGCGGCCGAGATCTCTTCGCCGCGCACCACCAGCGGCAGCGGCAGCGCCCACGCGTCCTGTTCGATCAGGCGCTGCAGGGCGTCCATGCGGTACACGGTGGCGCGCAGCAGCGCATTCGGGTGCGTTGCCAACCACTCGCCCCGCAGCCGCAGGTAGCGCTGCACCCACTCGTGTTCGCCCACCTGCGCCAGCGCGCCGGCGGCCTGGGTGCGATCGCGCAGCAGCGGCCAGGCGCCGTGCACCCAGCTGTCGTAGACCACCGCGATGCCCAGCGGCGTGCGGATCCCCAGGCGACTGGCGGCGCGCACGGCGGGATCCCAGTACAGCTCGTCGAAGAAGGCGTCCTGCACGTCGCGCATCAGCGGATCGTCGGCGGTGGCGCGCAGCAGGTTGTGCAGCTTCGGGTCTTCGTCGGCGCCGGAGCTGCGCCCGGCCAGCGCCGGCAGCCAGGCCCGCAGGCGGCCGGCAAAGCGAGCGCCGACGGTGCCGCAGTAACGCTGGGCCAGCAGGTGCAGGTTGCCCGATCCCAGCGTGGTCTGCGCGCGGCCGAAGGTGAGGCGGCCGGTGTCGCCGGGCAGCAGCGTCACCGCGCCATAGTCGCCCCGCACCGAGCCGGTCTCGAACAGATTGACGATGGCTTTCGCGGCCTGCGCCTGGCTGGCCGTCAGGGCCGGCGGCGGGCCCGCCGTCCACGCGCTCGGACGCGTGTAGCGCAACACGCAGTAACTGGCCAGGGCGGGGTCTTCCCGGCAGTCGACCACGTGGTGGCCCGTGCCTTCGAGGTCGAGCCGGCGCTCGCCGCAGTCGCTGCACAGGACGGTGGTACTGAACACCTCGCTCATCGTGGCCTCCCGGTCGGATCTGCGGCCAAGCATAGGAAGAATGCCTATTCCCGCCATCGCCCGGATTGCATAGCGCGCCGCTGCTGCCGGCGCGCGCCTGGGGCCTGAATCGGCCCTAGGCATTTCCCCAAAGCACGCGACCCCATTCGGCGGATGCGGCGCGTGCCGCGGCGGTGCTACCTTGTGGTGGCAGGCCGGAGCAGGCTCCGGGCCCGGAGGCACCATGAACCCGCTCCACCATCTCGACTGCTTGATCCTGACCCACCGCCAGGCTGCCCCGGGCCGCTTCGTCCACGGCCACGCGCGGCCGGGGGACGACGCGGATCCCCTGGTGCAGGGCGCCCAGCTCGCCTTGCAGGCGTACACGCGCGCCTCCGATGCCTACGCGCAAAGCTTCGTCTCGCCCTCGGTCGCCTTGTGGAGCTTGCTGATCGCCGCGGGCGTGGTGCTGCTCGAATGGCTGGTGGCGCGCACCGGGCGGCAGCGCTGAGGCGCCCGGCCGCTGGGGGGCGGTGGCGCCGCAGCGGGCATACTGGGAGCCGATGAAACCGCGTTCCTCCGGCGGGCTGGTCTATTCCACCGACCACGGCCGCATGTGCCCCGCCTGCCGCCATCCGCTTGCGCACTGCACCTGCCGCCAGGCCGCGGCCCCCGAAGGCGACGGCATCGTCCGCGTGCAGCGCGAAACGAAGGGCCGGGGCGGCAAGGCGGTGACCGTGGTGCGCGGGGCGCCGGTCGATGCGGCGGGCCTGCTCAAACTCGGACAGGAACTGAAGGCTGCCTGCGGCAGCGGCGGCACCGTCAAGGACGGCAACATCGAGGTCCAGGGCGAGCACGTGGAGAAGGTCGTCGCCCTGCTGCAGCAGCGCGGCTGGCAGGTGAAGCGCTCCGGTGGCTAGGGCCTCACAACCGCACCGGCGGGCACTGAAGCGCGCCGTCGCGGCTGAGTCCTACAGGACTCAGCCACAGCCCCCACTAGATTGTTGCGAATGAACCCGGCCATTGCCCGGGCCCAGGCCTGGACCGTCGACCAGCTGCGGCGCGCACGCGAGCTTGCGCGCCGCCATCCCGTGCGTGCGGCCCTGCTGCTGCCGGCACTGGTGCTGGCCTACCTGCTCGCGCTGCTGCCCTTCACCCCCAGCATCTCCGACCTGCGCAAGGCGAAGTCGGAGGTGCCCACCGTCGTGCTCTCCGCCGACGGCGTGGTGCTGGCCGAATTCCGGCGGCTGCATCGCGAATGGGTGCCGTTGAACAAGGTCGCCAGGCCGGTGATCGACGCGCTGATCTCCACCGAGGACCACCGCTTCTTCGAGCACCACGGCATCGACCTGCGGCGCACCGGCTCCGCGCTGCTCAACACCGTGCGCGGGCAACGCCAGGGCGGCTCCACCATCACGCAGCAGCTGGCGCGCAATCTCTATCCGGACCAGATCGGCCGTGCGGTGTCGATCAACCGCAAGGCCAAGGAAGCGATCACGGCGCTGAAGATCGAGACGATCTACTCGAAGGACGAGATCCTCGAGACCTACCTCAACACGGTCCCCTTCCTCTACAACGCGTTCGGCATCGAGATGGCCGCGCGCACCTACTTCGACAAGTCGGCCGACCGGCTCGACGTGCTGGAAAGCGCGACCCTGATCGGCATGCTCAAGGGCACGGCCTATTACAACCCGGTGCTCAATCCCGAGCGCGCACGCGACCGCCGCAACACGGTGCTGGCGCAGATGGTCAAGTACGGCAAGCTCGATGCGAAGCGCGCGCAGGCGCTGGCCGCGCGCCCGCTGCGGCTGGACTTCGAGCGGCAGGAGGAGCCGGTCGGCCTGGCGCCGCACGTGGCGCAGCAGGTGCGCAAGTGGCTGATCGCCTGGGCCGATCGCGCGGACTACGACATCTACGCCGACGGCCTGGTGGTGCGCACCACCATCGACAGCCGCCTGCAGAAGGCCGCCAATGCCGCCGTCACGCGCCAGATCCGCAGCCTGCAGGCCCAGGCCGACGGCAGCCGCCGCCGCGGCGCGGACAAGCCGGCCTTGCAGGCGGGCTTCCTGGCGATCGATCCGCGCAACCAGCGGGTCCTGGCGTGGGTGGGCAGCAGCGACTTCGCGCAGGAGCAGTTCGACCACGTCAACCAGGCGCGCCGCCAGCCCGGCTCGACCTTCAAGCCCTTCGTGTATGGCGCCGCCTTCATGGAAGGAATGTCGCCGCAGGACACCTTCCTCGACCAGGCGGTTTCGATCCCGGAGCGCGGGGGCGGGGTGTGGAGTCCGCGCGATTCCACGCCACCGAGCAACCGCGCCATGACGCTGCGCGACGGCCTGGCCTATTCGCGCAACAGCATCACCGCGCAGGTGATGCAGAAGATCGGCCCAGCGCGGGTGGTCGACCTGGCCTATGCGCTGGGCGTGCGCGAGAGCAAGCTGGAACCGGTGCCGTCGCTGGCCCTGGGCACGAGCCCGGTGACGCTGCGCGAGATGGTCACCGCCTACGGCAGCATCGCCAACGAGGGCCACTACCTGGGCGAGCCGCAGCTGGTGCAGCGCGTGGACGACCGCAAGGGCCACACCCTCCTGCTGGTGACGCGGCCCAAGCCGGTCGACGCGATGCCGCGGCCGCAGGCGCTGCAGCTGGTGAACGCGATGCGCGGCGTGGTCGACGAGGGCACGGGCAGCGCAATCCGCACCCGCTACGGCATCCAGGCCGACGTGGCGGGCAAGACCGGCACGACGCAGGAGAACACCGACGGCTGGTTCATCCTGATGCACCCGCAACTGGTGGCCGGCGCCTGGGTCGGCTTCGACGACAGCCGCATCACCATGGGCCAGGGCTGGGGCGAGGGCGCCCGCAGCGCGCTGCCGATGGTGGGCGACTTCTTCGTGCAGGCGCTGCGCACGCGAGCGGCCGATCCGCGGGTGGAGTTCGCCATTCCGCGGCCGCGCCCCAAGGCCCGCGAGCCGGCACCGCACGATCCCGTGCAGGAACTGGTGAACGACCTGCTGGGACGCCTGATGAAGATGATCCAATGAAAGAGCGCGCCGACGAAGCCCCGCAAGCGGCGACCGCCGCCCCCTCGCGCTTCGGCATCGAGGAGATCGAGCGCCTGTTCCGCGACGCGCCCGCCGCGGCCGCGTGGCTGGCCGGCCCGCGCCACGAGTTCCGCTTCGCCAACGACGCCTACCTGCGGCTGGTGGGACGGCGCGCCCTGGTCGGCCGCACGGTGGCCCGGAGCCTGCCCGAGATCGCCGCCCAGGGCTTCGTCGCGACGCTCGACCAGGTGTTCGCGAGCGGCGAGGCCCACGTCGGCACCGAGGTCGTGCTGCAGGTGCACGACGGAGACGGTGCGCTGACCGAGCGGGTGGTCGACTTCGTCTTCCAGCCGGTGCGCGACGAGCAGGGCCAGGTCGCGGGGATCTTCATCCAGGCCACCGATGCGACCCAGCGCGTGGCGGCGCAGGCCGCGCTGCGCGAGAGCGAGGCCAAGTTCCGCGCCATCACCAACTCGGTCGACCAGATGATCTGGTCGACCCGCGCCGACGGTTTCCACGACTACTACAACGACCGCTGGTACGAGTACACCGGCGTGCCCTACGGCTCCACCGACGGCCAGGCCTGGAACGACGTGTTCCACCCGGACGACCGCAAGCGGGCGTGGGCCGTGTGGCGGCACAGCCTGGCCACCGGCGAGCCGTACCACATCGAATACCGGCTGCGGCATCACTCGGGCGAGTACCGCTGGGTGCTCGGGCGGGCGCAGCCGCAGCGGGACGAGCAGGGGCGCATCGTGCGCTGGTTCGGCACCTGCACGGACATCCAGGACATCGTCGATGCCCGCGATGTGCTGGCCAGCTCGCGCGAGCAACTGGAGCGGCAGGTCCAGTTGCGCACGCAACAGTTGCTGCAGGCCGAAGGGCAGTTGCGCCAGGCGCACAAGATGGAGGCCATCGGCCAGCTCACGGGCGGCATCGCGCACGACTTCAACAACATGCTGCAGGGCATCGTCGGCGCGCTCGACGTGATCCGCAAGCTGGAGTCCACCGGCCGCAGCGCCGGCATTCCGCGCTTCGTCGACATGGCGATGAACTCGGCGCAGCGGGCCGCGGCCATGACCCACCGCTTGCTCGCGTTCGCCCGGCAGCAGCCGCTGGCGCCGCAGCGGGTGGACCCCAACGAGCTGGTGCAGTCCTTGCGCGAACTGGTGCGGCGCACCTGCGGCGAATCCATCGTGCTGGCGGTGGAACTGGAGCCAAAGGTCTGGGCGACGCGCTGCGATCCGAACCAGCTGGAAAGCGCTTTGCTCAATCTGGCCATCAACGCCCGCGATGCCATGCCTGAAGGCGGCACGCTGACGCTCGCCACCGCGAACGTGCAACTGCCGGCCACGCACGTCGGGCCGAACGACGTGCTGCCGGCCGGCGACTTCGTCAAGATCTCGGTCGGCGACACGGGCACCGGCATGCCGGCCGACGTGATCGACCGCGCCTTCGATCCCTTCTTCACCACCAAGCCGATCGGGCAGGGCACGGGCCTGGGCCTGTCGATGGTCTACGGCTTCGCGCGCCAGTCCGGCGGGCTGGCGCAGATCGACAGCCGCCTGGGCGAGGGCACCACCGTGTCCATCCTGCTGCCCCGCGTGCGCGCCGAAGAAGGCGAGGGACCGGCCGCGCTGCCGGTCGGTGAGCTTGCGATCGCGCGGGGCGGCGGCGAGACCATCGTGGTGGTCGAGGACGATGAAGTGGTGCGCACGCTGGCCGTCGAGGCGCTGCGCGGCCTGGGCTACACCGTGCACGCGGCGGCCACCGGCCCGGAGGGCGTCCGCCTGTTGGACGAGCTCGGGTCGGTGCACCTGCTGCTGTCGGACATCGGCCTGCCGGGTGGCATCAGCGGCAAGCAGCTTGCCGATACGGCCCGCAGCGCGCGGCCGCAGCTGAAGGTCATCCTGATCACCGGCTACGCGCAGGAGGCCACCGATGCCGACCTGCTGGCGCAACGCATCGAGCTGCTGCGCAAGCCGGTGCTGATCGGTGTGCTGCTGCGCAAGGTGCAGGACCTGCTGCGGGTGCCGTGAGGGGAGGCGACGCCGCCTCCCGGTAGTCACGCCATGGGCAGCCCCAGCGCCTGGTAAACCCGCAACGCCGCCCATGCATCGTTCGCCGCGTAGAGCAGCTGCGCATCGCTCAACTGCCGCTGCGACCAGTTCGAGGTGGCGGCCCGCTTCGACTTCAGGAAGCGGCGCCCGAACAGCACTGCGACCGCGGCCTTGGTGCCCATCTGCCGGCGATAGCCACGCTGGCGCAGGACGGTGTCGAGATCCAGCACATCGCGCGGCTCGACCCCCAGCTTGTCGACGATGCGGCGCTGGTCGTCCTGCAGGCCGAAGCCCGCCTTGACGATGCCTGCGCGCGCGAGCAACTCGCCCGCGATCGCGCGGCAACCGGCGTCGTGCAGCTGGAACACGAAGGCCTGCTCGGGCATGGCGAGCTGGATCACGTGCGGGCCTTCCGAGGCCTCGCCGGCGTGGAAGGTCGGCTTGGACTCGGTGTCGAATCCCCAGACCGTGGACGACAGCAGCGCCGCCGCGGCCCGCTCTGCCTCTGCCTCGGTGGCGACCAGCGCAATGCGCTCGCGCGCCAGCCGCTCGAAGGGCGGCAGCAGGGCGATCTCCTCGGGGGCTGGCATCCTGGGTGTTTGCATGGCCGCGAGCATAACGAGCCCTAGGGCACACCAGCATTCCCGGCGCCCGATGCCGCCGCCAGAATGCGCGCAGCAAGCACAGAAGCTTTCGCAGGAGACTCCATGCCCCGTTCGCGCCTTCGTGTCCTGGCCGCCCTGGCCGCTTTGACCCTGGCCGTCACCGCGCCGCTGGGCCTGGCCCACGCCCAGGCCGCCTGGCCGACCAAGCCGGTGCGCATCATCGTGACCTTCCCGCCGGGCGGCGCGCCCGACACGCTGGCGCGCCTGCTGGCCGAGAAGTGGGCGGGGCTCGGCCAACCCGTCACGGTAGAGAACAAGCCCGGTGCCGGCGGCAACATCGGCGCCGACATGGTGGCCAAGGCGCCCGGAGACGGCCACACGCTGGTGGTGGGCACGGTCGGCACGCACGCGATCAATCCCGCGCTGTATGCGCACATGCCCTACGACAACGTCCGCGACTTCACGCCAATCAGCTTCCTGGCTTCGACGCCGAACCTGCTGGTGGTCAACAAGGAGGTGCCGGCCAACAACGTTCGGGAGCTGATCGCGCTGGCGAAGAAACAGCAGCTGTTCTTCGGCTCCTCGGGCAGCGGCACCTCGATCCACCTTTCGGGCGAGCTGTTCAACACGCTGGCGGGCGTGAAGATGCAGCACATCCCCTACAAGGGCCGCGCCGAGGCGATCCCCGACCTGATCGGCGGGCGCATCCAGATGATCTTCGACAACATGCCTTCGGCGTTGCCGCTGGTGCAGGAGGGCAAGCTCAAGGCCATCGCCGTGACCAGCGCGCAGCGCTCTCCCGCCGCACCCGACATCCCGACGATCGCCGAGTCGGGGCTGCCCGGTTTCGAGGCGACCTCGTGGTTCGCCCTGCTCGGCTCGCCCGGCATTCCGCGCGACGTGCAGATGCGCATCAACGCCGAGACGCTCCGGGTGCTGGCCATGCCGGACGTCAAGGACCGGCTGGCGAAGCTGGGGCTCGATCCGCGTCCCGGCACGCCCGAGGCGCTGGCCGGCCTGATCCAGTCCGAGACCGGCAAGTGGGCCAAGGTGGTCAAGGCCTCGGGCGCGCGCATCGAGTGACCGCCATGACGCCCGAACTCCTGCTGAAACACGCCGACGAGGCCACCCTGTGGCCGGCCGGCAGCGGCCTCGACGTCGGCCTGGCCTACGAGCGCGCCTTGAGCGTGCGGCAGCTGCGCCTGCGCCGCGGCGAGCAGCCGCGCGGCTACAAGATCGGCTTCACCAATCGCACGATCTGGGACCGGTACGGCGTGTACGCGCCGATCTGGGGAACGGTGTGGAACACCACCCTGAGTTTCTGCGACGGCGAGGGCGAGCTGTCACTGGCCGGCAGCTGCCAGCCGCGCATCGAACCCGAATGCGTCTTCGGGCTGAAGGCGACGCCGCCGGCGCGCGCCGGGCTCGACGAGCTGCTCGCGTGCATCGAATGGCTGGCGCCCGGCTTCGAGATCGTGCAGTCGCACTGCCGCGACTGGAAGTTCACCGCCGCCGACACGGTGGCCGACAGCGGCCTGCATGCGCGCCTGCTGGTCGGCCGCCAGATCGATGTTGCATCGCTGCCGCGCGAGGCGGCGGCCTTCGACGCGCAACTTGCGGCCGCGCGCATCACGCTGTTGCGCGAAGAGGTGCGCGTCGACGCCGGCGTCGGTGCCAACGTGCTCGACGGCCCGCTGCACGCGCTGGCGCACTTCCTGGCCGCGCTGCGCGACTGCCCCGGCGCCACCGACCTGCAGCCCGGGGACGTGGTCACGACGGGCACCTGGACGGACGCCTGGCCGGTGCATCGCGGCGAGCAGTGGCGCGCCGAGTTCGATGCGCCGCTGGCGCCGCTGGCGGTGCGATTCGTTTGAAGCGCAAGAGAGGAAGTCATCCGGGGCGCCTGAGGATGTCATCCAGGGCTTGACCCCGGGCTTGACCCGGGATCCACGACGGCGTCTGAACAAGCGCCGCATGGATTGCGGGTCAAGCCCACTACTGTCCGGAGATTTTTTCGAATAGTGAAAACTGGCTCGGCGGCGCTTGTTCGTCCTCTTCGGGGGTGATCGCTGCCAATAGATCGGGCAGTGGGGTGCGCTCGAAGAGAGACAGGCTCA
>NZ_JAQGNQ010000092.1 GCF_028291745.1 Ramlibacter sp.
CGGACGTGTGATCGAGCGGAGAGTTTGGCTGCGCAGCAGTCAAACTCGCAGCGAGTTCGGCCGCGGGGGCCGCAAGACCGGCCAGCGCAGGTTTGCCCGATCGCGCCTGGCGCGATCGGGACGCCCCGCCGCGCGCCGCAGCCCGCCCGCATGCGGCTTTGCCGCCCCGGTCGCTCATCGTGACGGACTGGCACCAGCGCCTTTGTGAAGTCTCCTGAACGACCGGGCCTGTTCCGGTGTCTGAACAGGGACATGCTGGAACCTGCTATTCCGGACAGCAGTGGGTCGAGCCCGGGATGACATCCTGTGTCCGACGCCATGACGGGCCCCGCGCTCCAGCACGATTGCGCGGCCCGCGCCACAATGCGGGCATGGTCAGGGGATCCCGCCTCCTTCGCTACCTCTGGGCCGCGCCGTACACGCTGGCCGGATTGCTGCTGGGTGCCGTGGCGATGCTCTGCGGCGCAAGCGCGCGCCGGCACCACGGCGTGCTGGAGATCTGTGGCGGCCACATCGGCAAGCGCATGGCGCGCGTGCCGCAGCCCTTCGGCTTTTCGGCCATGACGCTGGGCCACGTGATTCTGGCGGTGGACCGGTCTGCGCTGGCCCAGCTGCGCCTGCACGAGCACGTGCACGTGCGCCAGTACGAGCGCTGGGGTCCGCTGTTCCTGCCGGCCTATGCCTTGTCCAGCCTGCTGCAGTTGCTGCGCGGCCGCAATCCGTATCGCGAGAATCACTTCGAGCGGCAGGCTTACGCGGCCGTTGCGGCGCGGCGTCGCACGGCACGGGAGTCGTCCTCGTCCCACGGCTGACTGCGCTGTCGGGCGGCCCCGCATTCCGCGCTTGCGCGGCATCATCGGGGCTCCAGGCAAAGGAGAAAAACCCATGGAAAACAGCCCGAGCCCGGCCGAGAGCGCCCGCGTGATCGACCTGACCAGCCAGACCGACGTGCAGTTCTGGTGCCGCATCTTCGACGTCAGCATGGACCAGCTGCGCAGTGCCGTCCACCACGCCGGCCACAAAGTCGCCGACGTTGAACGCTACCTGCGCGAAAGGAACATCACCGCGACCTGAGCGTAGGCCCTCGACTACAGGCCAGTCCGCGCTTGTCCGCGGCGCCTGCCTTCGGGCACGCCGCACCATCGAGGTTTGCCACAGGAGCCCTCGATGGACAACAAGCCCGCTGCGAAAGACCAGGCCCGCAGCACCAGCAACGAAGCCGCGGCTGAAAAGCAGCGCGACATACAGCGCGAACAGGACCGCAAGGAACCCAGGGAAAGCGGCGGCAAGGAAAGCGGCCCGCCGCAGACCAGCGCCCAGAAGTACCCGAGCGACTTCCCCTCGCAGCACCTGACCAAGCCCGGCCAGGAGGTCGACATGGAGCTCAAGCCCCGCTTCATGGCGCCGGACTACCGCGGCAGCGACAAGCTCAAGGACAAGGTGGCTCTGATCACCGGCGGCGACTCCGGCATCGGCCGCGCGGTGGCCGTGCTGTATGCGCGCGAAGGTGCCGACGTGGCGATCGTCTACCTCGCCTCCCACGACGATGCGCAGGAGACCAAACGCTGCATCGAGCAGGAGGGCCGCCGCTGCCTGCTGATCGCCGGCGACCTGAAGGACCCGAAGTTCTGCGAGGAGGCCGTTGCCAAGACGGTCGCCGAGTTCCGGAAGCTCGACATCCTGGTGAACAATGCCGCCTTCCAGGAGCACGCGCACTCGCTGGCCGACATCACCGACGAGCGCATCCTGGAGACCTTCACCACCAACATCATGGGCTACATGCGCATGGCCCGGGCCGCGCTGCCGCACCTGAAAGAGGGCTCGTCCATCATCAACACGGGCTCGGTCACCGGACTCAAGGGCAGCAAGAACCTGCTGGACTACTCGGCCACCAAAGGCGCGATCCATGCCTTCACCATGTCGCTCGCCTCCAGCGTGCTGGAGAAGGGCATCCGCGTGAATGCCGTGGCGCCCGGGCCGGTGTGGACGCCGCTGAATCCGGCCGACCAGAGCAGCCAGGAGATCGTCGAATTCGGCAAGCAGACCGACTTCAAGCGCGCGGCGCAGCCGGAGGAGCTCTCGCCGGCCTACGTGTTCCTGGCAGCCCCCGCGTGTTCCAGCTACATCACGGGCATCGTGCTGCCGGTCACCGGCTCCGTGGGCAATTGAGGGGGCGGCGAGCGGCGTGCGGCGCGAAGTCGCAGAATGGGCGGCATGAGCCAGCCCCTTCACATCGACTTCGTCTCCGACGTGGCGTGCCCCTGGTGCGCCGTCGGCCTCGCCTCGCTCGAACGCGCCTTGCAGAACCTGCAGGGGCAGGTCGCCTTCGAGATGGAATTCCAACCCTTCGAGCTCAATCCGCAGATGGGCCCGCAGGGGCAGGACGCCAGCGAGCACCTCACCCAGAAATACGGCTCCACGCCCGAACAGCAGGCGCAGTCGCGCGCCGGCATCGCCGATCGCGGTGCGGCCGTCGGCTTCCAGTTCCGCAAAGAAGGGCGCGGGCGGGTCTGGAACACTTTCGATGCGCACCGGCTGCTGGTGTGGGCCGGCGAGCAGGGCGCGCAACAGCAGCGCGACCTCAAGATGGCGCTGCTGGAGGCGTATCACGGCGAAGGCCGCAGTCCGGCGGATCACGCCGTGCTGGCGGAGGTCGCGGCGTCCGTGGGGCTGGACGGTAATGCGGCCAAGGAGGTGCTGGCCAGCGACCGCTATGCCGACGAGGTGCGCAAGCGCGAAGCGCACTTCCAGGGCCTGGGCATCCATGCGGTGCCCTCGGTGATCGTGAACGGCCGCCACCTGATCCAGGGCGGCCAGCCGCCGGAGGTGTTCGAGCAGGCGTTGCGGCAGCTGGCGACGGGCCAGTGATGCCTGGTGGGGTGCGCTACGCGCATCCCACCCTACGCGACGCACCGAGGTAGGGTGGGATGCGCATAGCGCACCCCACCACCGGGCCACGACGCCGCTAATGCCCGCCTGCGGCGCGCGCCAGGGCGACGCAGTAATCCAGCATCGCCTCGGTCTCCATCGCCTTGTCGAACACGCCGTCGGCGCCCAGTTCTTCGCAGCGCCGGCGCACCTGCGGATCGGCCGTGCCGGTGAGCACCACCACCTTCTGCGTCACCGGGCGCTCGCGCAGGCCCTGCAGCACGCCGAAGCCGCTGCCGCCCCCGCGCTCCAGCACCAGGTCGACGATGGCGATGTCCCAGTGATGCGCGGGATCGCGCAGCCAGGCCAGCGCGGATGGCTCGGTGGCCGCCCAGCCGGCGCCTTCGATCCCACCGATTTCCGCCAGCGCCTCGAGCAGGCTATCGCGCAGGGCGGGCTGGTCTTCCACAAGAAAAGCCTTGAGCGCCAACGACATCTCCCTCGCGGGCGCGCAAGCATCGTGTGTGCCGCTTTCCCCCGCGGATTGATTGTGCACCGAGGCAAGCCGGCCGCCTAACGTGCGCGGCCGGTGTGTTGCGCTTCAGCCCGCCCGCACATCGATGCGCCGCGGCTTTGCCTCCTCCGCCTTCGGGATCGTCAGGCGCAGCACGCCCTCGCGCAGCTGCGCGTCGATGCGCGAGGTGTCCAGCTCGCGGCTGAGGGTGAATTGCCGGCGATAGGCCGGGCACTGCGCCTCGCCGTACACCAGCTCCATGTTCTGCGGGCCGGCGGCGGCGGCGGTGGCCTCCAGCAGCAGGTTGTCGCCGTCGACGCGCAGCTGTAATTGCTCGCGCGTCACGCCGGGCAGGTCGGCCAGCAGCGTGATCGCGTGGTCGTTCTCGAACACGTCCACCGGCGGCACGACGTAGCGCTCCTGCGGCGGCTGCCGCAGCTTGCCTTCCTGCGTCAGGGCCGCCTCGCCCGGCTGGGCGGACGTAGCGGTCTGGACTGCGTTGTTCATGGCATCTTCTCCTTCAGTTCACTTCGATACGGCGGGGCAGCGAGGACTCGCGCTTGGCCACGCTGATGCGCAGCAGGCCATCGCGGTAGCTCGCCTCGACGCGCGCCGGGTCGGCATCCTCAGGCAGGCTCACCACGCGCCGGAAGCGGCCGGTGAAGCGCTCGTTGGCATAGACGCTGGTGCGCTCGCCCTGCGCGGGCAGCTCGCTGGCGCGCTCGCCGGCGATGACCAGCAGGCCGCGGTCGACCGTGATCTCGAGCCTGGCGGGATCCAGGCCCGGTGCCAGCGCCTGGACCTCGACCGAGGTCGGGGTGGTGCCGACATTCAGCACGGGGAAGCCGCTGCCGGCGCCGGAGCGGATGCTGCTGCCCGGCGTGGGGAACACCTGGTCGAACAGGGACTGCATTCGGTTGAGTTCCGCGAACAGGTCGGCGGAGGAACGGAACAGGGGACTCATGAAGTTTCTCCTTTCTGGCACGTCCGGCCGATCCCGAATTAGGGGCGGCTGCCGGCGGTTTCAAGAACCGGTGCGCGCAGGGAGATGCGCAGCCTTCAGCCGCCGGCCCAGCGTGCCAGCAGCACGGGCAGGGCGGAGGCAAGCAAGGCGATGCCGCTGGCCGCCAGCAGCCCGAGTACCAGCTTGCGAAAGCCGGTGTCGC
Organism: Ramlibacter sp.; assembly: GCF_028291745.1. GTDB lineage: Bacteria > Pseudomonadota > Gammaproteobacteria > Burkholderiales > Burkholderiaceae_C > Ramlibacter. The sequence continues at coordinate 4,549 of NZ_JAQGNQ010000092.1, forward strand.
TGATCCCGAGGTACACGCGGGCGCCCAGGAGCACGGGGATCACCACGGCCGGCGGCACGATGGCCAGCAGCGGCAGCATGCGGGCCTCGATGATCCCGCTGCCGATGTAGCTGGCGAAGGTGACCACCTGCAGCGCCAGGTTGAAGTTCTGGATGATGGCGCGCTGCCGGTCCCTGTCGAAGCCGCGCATCGTGCACCAGAGCGTCGGCACGACGCCGGTGAAGCCGCCCAGGCCGCCCATCACACCGCCGGCGACACCCGCCAGCGCATCGCCCGCGCGGCTGCCAGCCACGCGCGGCAGCCGTGACGCGAAAAACATCAGCGGGCAGACGATCATCAGCATCACCCCGAGCACCAGCTTGAAGAGCGGGACGTCCAGTCGCGGCAGCAGCCACAGGCCCAGGGGCAGTCCCGCGAGGCCGCCGGCCACGAAGGGCTGCAGCGCGCGCCAGTCCCAGCCGCGCCGCACCGTGACAGCGGCCAGCACCTGGCCGGTGAGCGAGCCGACGACGCTGAGCGTGGCGGCAAGCTTCGGGTCGAGCGTCCAGGCCCAGAGCGCCATGGCGGTGAGGCCGAAACCGAAACCGGAGAGACCCTGCACAAAGCCGGCGAGGGCGGCGCCGAGGGCGACGGTGAGGATGAGGGTCATGCGATGGGCGTGAGCGGGTTCGTGTAGTTGTGGATGTCATTGCGGGCTTGACCCGCAATCCACGACGGCGCCTGCATCAGCGCCGCATGGATCCCGGGTCAAGCCCGGGATGACATCCAACAGCCCCGGATGACATCCAATGCGCCCGCGATGACATCCTCTGCACCCGGGATGACATCCGGTGCGCCCGCGACGACATGCGCTGCGCCCGGGATGACATCCGTGCGCCGGTCACTCGTACGCCGCCATCGGCACGCAGCTGCAGAACAGGTTCCTGTCCCCGTAGACGTTGTCGACCCGCCCCACCGGCGGCCAATACTTCAACTGGCGGCCCGACCCGGTCTTCGGGTCGGCCATCGCTGCCCCAAGCTCGCGCGGATAAGGATGCGGCCACTCGGACTCGAGCAAGGCCTCCGCGGTGTGGGGCGCGTTCTTCAGCGGGTTGTCGTCCTGCGGCCATTCGCCCGATTCGATGCGGCGGATCTCGCCTCGGATCGCGATCATCGCCTCGCAGAAGCGGTCGATTTCCTCCAGCGTCTCGCTCTCGGTCGGCTCCACCATCAGCGTGTTCGGCACCGGGAAGCTGAGGGTGGGCGCATGGAAGCCGTAGTCGATCAATCGCTTGGCCACGTCCTCCGCCAGCACGCCGCTCGATTCCTTCAGCGGCCGCAGGTCCAGGATGCATTCGTGGGCCACGTGCCCGTTGGCGCTCGCATACAGCGTCGGATAGTGCTCGCGCAAGCGCGCGCTGATGTAGTTGGCGCTGAGGATCGCGACCTCGGTGGCCTGCGTCAGGCCTGCTGCGCCCATCATGCGGCAGTACATCCAGCTGATCGGCAGCACCGCCGCATTCCCCAGCGGCGCCGCCGAGACCGCACCGACGCCATGGTCCGGCAATCCGCCGGCGTGGTGGCCGGGGAGGAAGGGCACGAGGTCCGCCACCACGCACACCGGGCCCACGCCCGGTCCGCCGCCGCCGTGCGGTATGCAGAAGGTCTTGTGCAAGTTCAGGTGGCTCACGTCGCCACCGAATTCGCCCGGCGCCGCCACGCCCACCAGGGCATTCATGTTGGCACCGTCGACGTACACGCGGCCGCCGTGGCGATGCACCAGCTCGCACAGTTCCTTGACCTGCATCTCGAACACGCCGTGCGTGCTGGGATAGGTGATCATGATGCAGGCAAGCTGCTCGCTGTGCTGCTCGCATTTCGCCTGCAGGTCGGACAGGTCGACGTTGCCCTTGTCGTCGCAGGCCGTCACCACCACCTGCATGCCGGCCATCTGCGCGCTGGCCGGATTGGTGCCGTGCGCCGACGAGGGAATCAGGCAGATGTTGCGATGCGCGTGCCCGCGGCTCGCGTGCCACGCCCGGATCGCCAGCAGCCCGGCGTATTCGCCCTGCGAGCCGGCATTGGGCTGCAGGCTGACGCCGGCATAGCCGGTGGCCTCGCACAGCCACGCGCGCAGTTGCCGGTCGAGTTCGGCATAGCCTTGCAGCTGGTCGCGCGGCGCGAACGGATGCACGTTGGCGAACCCGGGCCAGGTGATGGGGATCATCTCGCTGGTGGCATTGAGCTTCATCGTGCAGCTGCCCAGCGGGATCATGCTGCGGTCCAGCGCGAGGTCCTTTTCGGCGAGGCTGCGGAGGTAGCGCAGCATGCCGGTCTCGCTGTGATGCGTGTTGAAGACCGGGTGCGTGAGGAAGGCGCTGGTGCGGCGCAGCGCCTGCGGGATCAGCGGCGCGATGCCCTGTTCGAACGCGGTGAACTGCGGGACGGCCTGCCCCGGCTGCGCGAAGATCCGCCACACGAGTTCGACGTCGGCGCGCGTGGTCGTCTCGTCCAGCGAGATGCAGATGTACTCGTCCCAGGCGATGCGCAGGTTCGCGCCCAGCGAGTGGCCCTTGGCGACCAGCGCCTGCGTCGCCTCGCCGGTGCGCAGCGACAGCGTGTCGAAGGCGCTTTCGTGATGGTGCGCGGTGTAGCCCAGCTCCTGCAAGCCCTTCGCGAGGATGGCCGTGTACGCGGCCACCCGCTGCGCGATGCGCGTGAGCCCTTGCGGTCCGTGATAGACCGCATACATGCTGGCGACCACGGCGGGCAGCACCTGCGCCGTGCAGATGTTGGAGGTCGCCTTCTCGCGGCGGATGTGCTGCTCGCGCGTCTGCAGGGCAAGGCGATAGGCCGGATTGCCATGCGTGTCGACGCTCACGCCCACCAGCCGGCCCGGCAGCGAGCGCTTGTATTCATCGCGGCAGGCCAGGTAGCCCGCATGCGGCCCGCCGCAGCCCATGGGCATGCCGAAGCGCTGCGTGGTGCCGACCACCACGTCCGCGCCCATCTCGCCGGGGGGCACCAGCAGCGTCAGCGCGAGCAGGTCGGCGGCGAAAACGACGCCCGCCTGCTTGGCGTGGATCTTCTCCACCTCGGGGCGCCAGTCCATGATCCAGCCGCTGCTGGCCGGGTACTGGATCAGGGCGCCGAACAGTTCGCCCGCCACGGCGTCCTGCCATTCCTGCGCGGAGTTCGCGACGACCACGCGAATGCCCAGGGGCGCCGCGCGCGTGCGGACCACTTCGATGGTCTGCGGATGGCAGTCGCCTGCGAGCAGGAAGACGTCGCTGCGGCTCTTGACCATGCGGCGCACCAGCGTCATCGCCTCGGCCGCGGCAGTGGCTTCGTCCAGCATCGAGGCGTTGGCGATGGGCATGGCCGTGAGGTCGCACACCATCGTCTGGAAATTCACCAGCGCCTCCATGCGGCCCTGGCTGATCTCCGCCTGGTAGGGCGTGTACGCGGTGTACCAGGCCGGGTTCTCCAGGATGTTGCGCAGGATGACGCCAGGCGTGTGGGTGCCGTGATAGCCCTGGCCGATGAAACTGCGCAAGACCTGGTTGCGTTGCGCAATCGCCCGCAGTTCGGCCAGTGCCGCAGCCTCGGTCACCGGCGGAGGCAGGCGCATCGCGGTCGCCCGCGCAATGGCCCGCGGCACGATGCCCGCCACCAACGCCTGCCGCGAAGCCTCACCGATCACCGAGAGCATGTGGCGCTCGTCGGCTTGCGAGATGCCGATATGGCGCGGGATGAACTCGTCGTGGTTTTCCAGCTCGCGCAGCGGTGGGGCGGATTGCATCAGCATTCGTACTTCCTGCATTGGATGTCATTGCGGGCTCGACCCGCAATCCACCGCGGCGATGGATCCCGGGTCAAGCCCGGGATGACATCCCTTGCCGTCTTCGTGTGGTCACGCATTCGCCTTCACGAACTTCGCGTATTCCGGTGCGTCCATCAGCACGTCGAATTCGGCCATGTCCTTGATCAGGATCTTGAACAGCCAGCCGTTGCCCATGGGGTCCTTGTTGGCCATCGAGGGATCGTTGCGCAGGTCCTCGTTGACTTCGGTCACTTCACCGGCGATCGGCATGAACACGTCGGCCGCGGCCTTGACCGATTCGACCACGCCCGCCACCTCGCCTTTCGCGTAGCTCTTGCCCACGTCCGGCAGGTCCACGAACACCACGTCGCCCAGTGCGTCCTGCGCATGCAGCGTGATGCCGACGACGGCGGCCTCGTGGTCCTCCAGCTGGATCCACTCGTGCTCGGGCGTGTACTTGACGGTCATGGGTCTCTCCTCAGGCGGCCGGGCCGCGGTAGTAACGGTTGGGAACGAAGGGCATGGGACTCACCTCCATGGGAACGATCTTGCCGCGCACCACCGCGTGCACGCGGGTGCCGGGCGCGGCGAACTGCGGCGGGACATAGGCCATCGCAATCGGTTGCTCGATCGATGGACCCAGCAGGCCGCTGGTGACCTCGCCGATGCGCAGGCCCTGCGTGTCCTGCAGCTCGATGTGCTCGCGCACCGGGATGCGCTCCAGCGCTTTCAGGCCCACGCGCTTGCGGGCGATCGGCTCGCTGCCAGCGAGTTGCGCCAGCACCTTTTCCGCACCGGGGAAGCCACCCGCGCGCGCACCGCCGCTGCGGCGCACCTTCTGGATCGCCCAGTTCAGCGCCGCTTCGACCGGCGTGGTCGTGGTGTCGATGTCATTGCCGTACAGACACAGTCCTGCCTCCAGCCGCAGCGAATTGCGCGCGCCCAGGCCGATCGGTTGCACCTCGGGCTGGGCCAGCAGCGCGCGCGCCAGCGCTTGCGCTTGTGCGGCCGGCACCGAGATCTCGAAGCCGTCTTCGCCGGTGTAGCCGCTGCGCGTGACGAACAGTTCGGCACCCTGCCACTGCAGGCCGGCACCGGTCATGAACACCAGCTTCTCGACGCCGGGCAGCACGCGCTGCAAGGCATCGACGGCCTTCGGCCCCTGCAGGGCGAGCAGGCCGCGATCGGGCAGCGGCAGCACCTCGCAACGGCTCGCGATGCGTTCGTGGATGTGCTGGAGGTCCGCCACCTTGCAGGCGCCATTGACCACCACGAACAGCTCGCCGCCGCGGTTGGCGAACATCAGGTCGTCGAGGATCGTGCCTTCGTCGGTGAGCAGCAGGCCATAGCGCTGCCGACCGGGGGCGAGGTCGATCACGTCGACCGGCATCAGCGTCTCGAAGGCAGCGGCCGCGGCGGGCCCGACCAGCCGCAGCTGGCCCATGTGCGAGACGTCGAACAGGCCGGCGCTGGCGCGCGTGTGCCGGTGCTCGGCGACCAGGCCGGCGGGATATTGCACCGGCATGGCGTAGCCGGCGAAAGGGACCATGCGCGCACCGAGTTCCAGGTGCAGCGCGTGCAGGGGTGTCTTCTGTAGCTCTGGTTCGGGCGCGGACACGTGTGCTCCACAGGGCGGAAGACCATCGTACACACGATGGGCGCGGTCGTGCTGCCCGCCTGCCCGGCTCGCCGGCGCTGCCGGCTGCTCATCCGCGCAGCCGGCCGGGGGCCTTACTCCTTGGGCGCGCCGGAGTCGCGCACGATGCCTTCATAGCGCTTCACTTCGGAAGCGGAGAACTTCGCGAATTCCTCCGCCGAGCCGCCCATGACGATGGCGCCCATGTCCACCAGCCGCTGGTGGATCTCGGGGTTCTTCAGGATCTTGTTGACCTCGGTGTTCAGGCGCGTGACCACTTCCGCCGGCGCATGCGCGGGCAGCATCAGGCCGTACCAGGCCGAGGCGAGCATGGGCGTGCCCGCCTCCTTGAACGTGGGCACCTTGGGCAGCGCGGGCAGGCGCTTCTCGGAGGCGACCGCCAGCGGCTTGAGCATGCCGCCGCGGATGCTGCCCAGCGAGCCGGTGTCCAGCATCATGTCGATGTGGCCGGCGATCAGGTCCTGCGCCGCCGGGCCGCTGCCCTTGTACGGGATGTGGCGGATGTCGATGCCGGCCGCCGTCTTGAACTGCGCGCCCGCGAGGTGCTGCGAGCCGCCGATGCCCGCGGAGCCGTAGGTGTACTTGCCGGGATCCTTCTTGGCGGCGGCCACCACGTCGTGCAGCGAATTCCAGGGCGACTTGGCCGGCACCACCATCACGTTGGGGATCTCGCACAGCGACACCACCGGCGTGAAGTCGGTGATCGGCTCGTAGCCCAGGCGGGCGTACAGGTGCGGTGCGGCGGCATTGGTGGAACTGGTGGCCAGCAGGATGCTGTGGCCGTCCGGCTTGTCCTTGACGAACTGCTGCGTGCCGATCACGCCACCGGCGCCGCCCTTGTTCTCGACGATCACGGGAACGCCGAGTGCCTCGGACAGCGGTTGCGTCAGCAGCCGACCGATCTGGTCGGTGGCGCCGCCGGCCGGCCACGGCACCATCAGCCTGATGGGCATCTTGTCGTTGGGCCAGGCGGCGAAGGAGGCCGACGAAGCGAGCGCGAGGGCGCAGGCGAGGAGGGCGTTGCGGCGGGAGAGGAGGGGGTGAGAGTTCATGGCTTGTGCGGGGTTGGGGCTCGGGGAATTCATCGCGCGGATGTCCCTGGATGTGCCTGGATGTCATTGCGGGCTTGACCCGCAATCCACGACGGCGCCTGGAGGACCGCCGCATGGATCCCGGGTCAAGCCCGGGATGACATCCAGCGGCATGACGTCCAGCAGCCCGGGATGACATCCACTGGACATCCACTACATCCGATCACTCCACCGATTATCCCACTCACATGTTTGTGTAATTCGGCCCGCCGCCGCCTTCCGGCGTGACCCACACGATGTTCTGCGTCGGGTCCTTGATGTCGCAGGTCTTGCAGTGCACGCAGTTCTGCGCGTTGATCTGCAGGCGCTCGCCGCCGCCCTCGGCGGGCACGAACTCGTACACGCCCGCCGGGCAATAGCGGCTCTCCGGGCCCGCGTACTTCGCCAGGTTGACGTTCACCGGAATCGTCGGATCCTTCAGCGTCAGGTGCGCGGGCTGGTTCTCCTCGTGGTTGGTGTTCGAGATGAACACCGAGGAGAGCCGGTCGAAGGTCAGCTTGCCATCGGCCTTGGGATAGACGATGGGCTTGCACTCCGAGGCGGGCTTCAGATAGACGTGGTCCGGCTTGGCGCGATGCAGCGTCCAGGGGATGCTTCCGCGCAGCACGAACTGCTCGATGCCGGTCATCACGGTCGCGACCGAGAGGCCCTTCTTGAACCACTGCTTGAAGTTGCGCGCCTTGTTCAATTCCGCGTACAGCCAGGAATGCTCGAAGGCATGCGGATACGCCGCCAGCTCGTCGTGGTGCCGGCCCGCCTGCACCGCCTCGAAGGCCGCGCGCGCGGCCAGCATGCCGGTCTTGATCGCCGCATGGCTGCCCTTGATGCGCGACGCATTCAGGAAGCCGGCGTCGTCGCCCACCAGCGCGCCGCCGGGAAACACCAGCTTGGGCAGCGAGAGGATGCCGCCCACCGTCAGCGCGCGGGCGCCATAGCCCAGGCGCTTGGGCTTGCCGGCGTCGAAGTACCAGCGGATGTTGGGATGCGTCTTGAAGCGCTGGAATTCCTCGAAAGGAGAGAGATACGGGTTCGCGTAATCGAGGCCGACGACGAAGCCGATCGCGACCTGGTTGTCCTCCATGTGGTACATGAAGGAGCCGCCGTAGGTCATCTCGTCCAGCGGCCAGCCGGCGCCGTGCAGCGCCAGGCCCGGCGTGTGGCGCGAAGCGTCGATCTCCCACACTTCCTTGATGCCGATGCTGTAGCTCTGCGGATCGCGTCCGTCATCGAGCTTGTAGCGGCCGATCAACTGCTTGCCCAGGTGCCCGCGCGAGCCCTCGGCGAAGATCGTGTACTTCGCATGCAGCTCCATCCCGAGCTGGAAGTTGTCGGTGGGCTCGCCGTCCTTGCCGATGCCCATGTTGCCCGTGGCCACGCCCTTGACCGAGCCGTCCTCGTTGTAGAGGACTTCGGCTGCCGGGAAGCCGGGGAAGATCTCGACACCGATCGCCTCGGCCTGCTGCGCCATCCAGCGCACGACGTTGGCCAGGCTGGCGATGTAGTTGCCGTGGTTGCCGAAGTTGGGCGGCAACAGGAAGTTGGGCACGCGCCGGGCGCCCTTCTCGTTCATGAAGAGGAAGATGTCCTCGCTCACGGGCACGTTGAGCGGCGCGCCTTTTTCCTTCCAGTCGGGGATCAGTTCAGTCAGCGCGATCGGGTCGACGATGGCGCCGGACAGGATGTGTGCGCCGGGCTCGGAGCCCTTCTCCAGCACGACGACGGAGATCTCCTTGCCGTCCTGCTGCGCGAGCTGCTTCAGGTGGATGGCGGTGGCCAGGCCGGCGGGCCCGCCGCCGACCACCACCACGTCGTATTCCATCGCTTCGCGCGGTCCGTACCGGGCCAGGATTTCTTCTTGCGTCATGGGTGTCGTCGATAATGGTTCGCACGTTCGGGTCGCAGCCACCGCGCGGCAGCCGCACATTCTATGCGGCCGCGCAGGGCGGGCGAACGATCGTGCTATTTCTTTCTCCCCAAGGAGTTTCCGTGAGCTACAGCATCGACTTGTCCGGGCGTGTCGCCTTCGTCACCGGCGCTTCCAGCGGCCTCGGGGCACAGTTCGCCCGGACGCTGGCCCGCGCCGGCGCGGCGGTGGTGCTGGCCGCACGGCGCCTCGAGAAGCTGAAGGACCTGCGCGCGCAGATCGAGGGCGAGGGCGGCGACGCGCACGTGGTGCTGCTGGACGTGACCGACGTCGACTCCATCAAGTCCGCCGTGGCGCATGCGGAGACCGAGATGGGCTCCATCGACATCCTCGTCAACAACTCCGGGGTCAGCACCACGCAGCGCATCCAGGACGTGACGGAGGAAGACTTCGACTTCGTGTTCAACACGAACGTGCGGGGCGCCTTCTTCGTCGCGCAGGAAGTGGGCAAGCGCATGCTGGCGCGCGCCCGTGGTTCGGCGCCGGGCAGTTTCACCGGCGGCCACATCATCAACATCGCCTCGGCCGCCGGCCTGCGGCCGCTGCCGCAGATCGGCGTGTACGCCACCAGCAAGGCGGCGGTGATCCACATGACCAAGGCGTTCGCGCTGGAGTGGGGCCGCTTCGGCATCAACGTCAACGCCATCTGCCCCGGCTACATCGACACCGAGATCAACCACCATCACTGGCACACCGAGCAGGGGCAGAAGCTCGTGCAGATGTTGCCGCGCAAGCGCGTCGGCAAGCCCGAGGACCTCGACGCGCTGCTGCTGATGCTCGCCTCGGACCGCAGCCACTTCGTGAACGGCGCAGTCATTTCGGCGGACGACGGCTTCAGCCTCTGAAGCGCGATGAAGCTGGAGCTGCCCGCCCGCAAGAAACTGGTGCACACCGCCCGCATGCCGATCCGCTGGGGCGACATGGACGCGATGGCGCACGTCAACAACACGGTCTACTTCCGCTATCTCGAGGTGGCGCGGATCGACTGGCTCGCGCAGATCGGCTGCGCACCCAACCCGCAGGGGGAAGGGCCGGTGATCGTCAACGCCTTCTGCAACTTCCACCAGCAGCTGGAGTACCCCGGCGACATCGTCGTGCGCATGTACGCCAGCGATCCGGGCCGCAGCAGCTTCGAGAGCTGGGCCACCATCGAACGCGCCGACGACGAGGGCACGGTGTACGCCTCAGGCGGTGCCACCACGGTATGGGTGGACTTCCCCCGGCAGAAGTCGGTGCCTATGCCGGAGTGGTTCCGCGCGCTGATCGCCTGAGCCACTGGGCGGCCGCTGCACTGGCGCAGTACTTCTCGAAACGCGCAAGCGCCTGCGTGCCCGGGCGCAGGTAGATTGGGGCATGGACACCTCCCCGCTCCGCATCGCTCCGCTGGCTGCGCTGTTCGCGCTGTCCGTACTGGTCAACGGCTGCGGCGGTGCCGCGGGTGGCAGTACCGCCGCGGCGGCGCCGGCCGCTGTACCCGCACGTGCAGCCGCACCGGCAACCGCGCCCTCGCCTGCACCTCAGGCCGTCACCGTGCACGTGACGGAACGCGCGACCCATCTCGACAATCCCTGGGGCATGGCCTTCCTGCCGGACGGCCGCATGCTGGTCACCGAGCGCGGCGGCACGCTCAAACTGCTGCAGCCCAGTGGCACCGTGCTGGGCACCGTCAGTGGCGTTCCGGCGGTGGCGTTCGAAGGGCAGGGCGGACTGCTCGACGTGACGATCGATCCCGGCTACCAACAGAACCACCGCATCTACTTGAGCTACTCGGAGCGCGATGCCAGGGACGAGACGCTCATGGGGACGGCGGTCGCGCGTGCGGTGCTCGATCCGCAGACGCGGTCGCTCGCCAGCGTGACCGTCATCTACCGGCAGACGCCGAAGGTGGCGTCCAACCTGCAGTTCGGGTCGCGGCTGGTGTTCGATCGCACGGGCAATCTTTTCGTCACGCTCGGCGATCACTTCGTCAACCGCCAGAACGCGCAGGACGTCACGCGCGGCGACGGCAAGGTGGCGCGCATCACCACCGACGGTGCGCCTGCGCCCGGCAATCCGGTGTGGCGGCAGCCGGGCGCGCAGCCGCACCTGTACAGCTTTGGCCATCGCAATCCGCAGGGCGCGGCGCTGAATCCCGCGACCGGCGAACTCTGGATCAGCGAACACGGCGCGCGCGGTGGCGACGAGATCAATCGCATCCAGCCGGGCCGCAACTACGGCTGGCCGATCACGAGCTTCAGCCAGGAATACGGTACGCACACGCCGGTGGCACCCACCTCGCTGGCGGGCACCGAGCCGCCGGCCTGGGTGTGGGTGGAGATCGACGGCTCCGCCTGGCCGGGCGATGGCGCGGCGAAGTCGTCGATCGCGCCCTGCGGCATGACCTTCTACGACTCGGATGCGGTGCCGCAGTGGAAGGGCAACCTCTTCGTCGGCGCGCTGGCCGGCACGGCACTCTGGCGGCTGACCCTGGATGGCAACACCATCACGCGCCAGGAGCGGCTGCTGTTCGAGCGCCACGAGCGCATGCGTGACGTGGTGCAAGGGCCGGACGGGGCGCTGTACCTGCTGACGGACGATGGGAAGATGCTGCGGTATGGGCCTTGAAGGGCTGCCGCGGTGGGGTGCGCTGCGCGCCACCCACCGTACAAATTCTCCTGTAGGGTGGGCATCCCACCGCTCGTCCTGCCTATGATTTCTTTTCGCGGGGGATGCGGCCCAGGAGATAGAACTCCGGATTCGGCATCATGTTCGAGAAGCTCGCCATGCGGTTCGACAGCCCGAAGAAGGCGGTGATCGCGGCGATGTCCCAGATGTCCTCGTCGTCGAAGCCGTGCGGATGCAGCGCGGCGAAGTCGGCATCGTCGATCTCGTGCGAGCGCAGGCACACCTTCATCGCGAAGTCGAGCATCGCGCGCTGGCGTGGCGTGATGTCGGCCTTGCGATAGTTCACGGCGACCTGGTCGGCCACCAGCGGCTTCTTCTCGTAAATGCGCAGGATGGCGCCATGCGCCACCACGCAATAGAGACACTGGTTCGCGGCACTGGTGGCGGTGACGATCATCTCGCGCTCGCCCTTGGTGAGCGAGCCGGTCTCCTTGAGCATCAAGGCATCGTGGTAGGCGAAGAAGGCGCGCCACTCGGCCGGGCGGCGGGCCAGCGCCAGGAAGACGTTGGGCACGAAGCCGCTTTTCTCCTGCACCTCCAGGATGCGCTGGCGCATGTCCTCGGGCAGGTCCTTCAGTTCGGGCATGGGGTAGCGGTCCATGGCGGTCTCCTTGGCTGGGTTAAGTCTCACCGCACCTTGCTCAAACGTTCGGCCATCCGGGTCTGCCAACCAGGGCCAGTCGCCTTCCAACGTTCGATCACATCGGCCGGGAGCCGCAGTGTGAGCTGCTTACGAGGGTTCTCGGAAGGCGGACGGCCTCCCTTGCTGATCTTGGCGCGCGCCAGCATCTCCTCGTCGAGTTCAGGGAGCTCCTCGTACTCGCTCTTCCTGATCCGGTGCGCATCCACGCGCGCAAGATCAGACTTCAAGGAGCGGCGCGATGCGGGCCTGCTCGCGGGCATTGGCTTTCCTCATGCTGAAGACGTGACGATCCGCGCCACGCGGTGTGTAGCCCACGACCACCATGCGACCAGCCAGGCGCCCATAGCAGATGATCCGGGCCTCACCATAGTCCTTGCGCGCGTCTTCGACCTCCAGCGTCACGCCTTCGAATACGACTGCTGCGTCTTCGAAATCGAGGCCTCGCTCCCGAAGCGTCAAGTCACGCTTCTCGGGATCGTAGGTCACGCGCATTGGTTATTGTAGCTACAATAACCTTCGGGTCAAGCGCAGCGCTGCCCGTGAGATTTAAGGTCGGAGTTTGACCGGCACGCAGTGGCATTGCGCAGCGGGGCGTACGCTCACCAGCACGCCTCGCGGCGCAATGCCGCTGCGTGTCCGTGTCGAAGGACCTGTTAGACCTCACCGCTCCTCCTACATCCACACGTTCTGCGGAAGCGTGCTTCGCAGTTCTTCGCAACGGGTCTCGATCGCTCGTTCGAGCTTCGCAATCATACGCAGCAGTACGCGCAGAGCGGGCCTTCGAATCGGCGCCCTAATAGCTCGGAAGATTCCCCCGTCGCCGTCTTCGAACACCTCAATTTCCAGTTCAAGGTAGTCGGCATCAGTGTGAGCAACTTCCCTGTTCCGGAGCTGAATCAGCAACTCGTGAAACTCACGCTCTTCGGATGTGAAGGAGCGTAGAAGCGACCCAGGAAGTGCCTTCTCGGCCACCGAAGTGCCACGGGAGCTGACGAATGGCCGTGCGTACGATACGACGAGAGCTGTGTTCAGTGCCAAGAGGAGGCCAGACATGGGCTTGCTCCGTGGCAGTGCGATCTTCCGCACCAACAGCTCTGAGCCTACGTCACGAGCCTCTTCCAGATCGATCCGCGACAACCAAAGACGACGATAGAGCCGCAAGGCAGGCTGAAGCTGCGCTGGTACTTCGAATCGCTTGAGATCTGCCACAAGCCTCTCCGTGAGGTCTAACTGTAATGTCTACCGCCCCCAAACCTGAAGCCCCGCACACGCGCGATCAGGCAGTCCGCGGCGGTGCGGCAGATTGTTGATTCAGGAACTCATTTTCCTCCATGGGCCGGAGAAGAGATCCATATTTCGCGAAGCTGCGAACCCGCACTTGCCCACTATCGACACTGCCGCAACATCATGCTGCGTCTCTTTCCTGAAAAGCGTCACGCGCAGAATACAGTCGCCTGGCATTGCGCAGCATCTTGTCGGTTGTGCATGGGAGCGCCCCTCCGGCGCCGGATGAGAAGTCCCCGATTCACCGAGCTGCAAATCTGCAGTTGCGCACAAGCGAAGGGCAGCATCTGGTACGAGGCTCGGGACGGGACGCGGCCACTTGCTGTCGGTGTTCGCCCGCCAGCTCACCGGCGACCCACGCGCAGCACGTCCTGGACGAACACATCGCCCAAGCCGTCGTGGATGTTCAAGGTCTCCCACTTCCGGTCTCCTTCTCCAGCAGCCGACCCCTTGATCCCCGATACGCAAGCCACACGAGGACGCCTCGACCGTGACCCTGCTTGGGCAGATGGCTTCCGAAACGCGCCGGCGTATGCTCCCGGCTTCTTCATTGGAGGAACGCCCATGCCGCTGCTGTCCAACGACCCCGAAACCCAGGCCGGCCTGGCCACGCGCCGCAAGGTTCTGGGCGACGCCTATGTCGACGCGTCGCTGTCCAAGGTCACGCCGTTCACCGCGCCGCTGCAGGAACTGGTGACCAAGCATGCCTGGGGCAACACCTGGCAGCGTCCCGGGCTGGACCTGCGCACGCGCAGCATCGTCACGGTCGCGATGCTGGTCGGACTGGGCAAGATGCACGAGCTGAAGATCCACGTGCGCGGCGCCTTGAACAACGGCGTGACGCCGGAGGAACTGCAGGAGATATTCCTGCACGCGAGCGTGTATTGCGGGTTCCCGGCGACGCTCGATGCGTTCCGCACGGCGGCGGAAGTGATCGACGCGAAATGAGGTTGCAAGCTCGGGTGCGCGTTGCGCAGTCCAGCCTACGAGTGGCCCGCATGTAGGCTGGGCTGGCCGCGGGCCACCCCAGCTTGCATTCACGACCCCGCCATCAACTTGTGCACCAGATCCGCCGTGGTGTTCGCGCGGTACTTGCGCATCAATCGCGCGCGATAGATTTCCACGGTGCGGTGGCTGATGGCCAGGGTCTTGCCGATTTCCTTGGAGGTCAGGCCGTCGAGCAGGCGGGCCGCCACCTCGCGCTCGCGCGCCGTCAATTCCGCCTTCACCGGCCGTTGCGCGCTCAGGTCCTCGAAAGCCCAGATGCCCTGCGCGTGCGGCGCGGCGCGGTTCAAGGCGCGGCCGGTCACGTGGCACCAGAACACCTCGCCGTTCGCCCGCTTCATGATGCGGTCGTCGCCGTAGTGGCCTTTGGCATTCAGGATCGGGATCATGCGCTGGCCCAGGCGCTCGTATTCCTCGGGGCTGGGATACAGCACCAGGAACGATTGGCCGGTCAGCGTCTCGCGCGACCAGCCGAAGGTTTCGCACAGCTGCTGGTTGCAGTCCACGATCACGCGGTTGCGCGACAGGCACAGGCCGACGGGCGCGAGCTCGAATGCAAGCCGGTAATCGAGGTCCATCCGGGCGGATCTCTAGGGATTACTACGTAACATCATAGGTAGTATCGTAGCGCTGCATGCGGCCCGCCCGGTGGGCCTGCTGTTTCCGAGGAGACTCGCTTGAACAAGATTTATCCCAACGCGGCGGCGGCGATCGACGGCGTCGTCAAGTCCGGCCAGCTGCTGGCAGTCGGCGGCTTCGGGCTGTGCGGCATCCCCGAGGCGCTGATCGAGGCGGTGCGCGCCAGTGGCGCCAAGGACCTGACCGCGATCTCCAACAACGCCGGCATCGACGACTTCGGCCTCGGCAAGCTGCTGCAGACGCGGCAGATCAAGAAGATGATCTCCTCGTACGTGGGCGAGAACAAGGAGTTCGAACGCCAGTACCTGGCGGGCGAACTGGAGCTGGAATTCACCCCGCAAGGCACGCTGGCCGAGAAGCTGCGCGCCGGCGGCGCGGGCATTCCGGCCTTCTTCACGAAGACGGGTGTCGGCACGCTGGTGGCCGAGGGCAAGGAGCTGCGCGAATTCGACGGCGAGACCTACGTGATGGAGCGCTCGCTGGTGCCCGACGTCGCGCTGGTGAAGGCCGACGTCGCCGACAAGAGCGGCAACCTGCGCTTTCGCCTCACGGCGCGCAACTTCAATCCGGCCGCCGCCATGGCCGGCAAGGTGTGCATCGTCGAAGTGGAGAAGATCGTCGAAGTGGGCGAGCTCGCCCCCGACGACATCCACCTGCCCGGCATCTACGTGCACCGCATCGTGCTCAATGCCAGCCCCGAGAAGCGCATCGAGAAGCGCACCATCCGCCCGTAATCCGGAGGTCATTGCGGCCCGGACCCGCAGCGAACATGTCATTGCGGGCTTGACCCGCAATCCACGCTGCCTCGGATCAGGCGCCGCATGGATCCCGGGTCAAGCCCGGGATGACAAGCGAAGACAGACACCAAGGAGATTCACATGCCCTGGACCCAAGACCAGATGGCCGCACGTGCGGCGCAGGAACTGCAGGACGGCTTCTACGTCAACCTCGGCATCGGCATCCCGACGCTGGTGGCCAACTTCACCGGCGACAAGGAGGTCTGGCTGCAATCGGAAAACGGCATGCTGGGCATCGGCCCCTTCCCGACCGATGCGGAAGTCGACGCCGACCTGATCAACGCCGGCAAGCAGACCGTCACCACCATCAAGGGCTCGGCCATCTTCGGCAGCCACGAGAGCTTCGCGATGATCCGCGGCGGCAAGATCAACCTCTCGATCCTGGGCGCCATGCAGGTCAGCGAGAAGGGCGACCTGGCCAACTGGATGATCCCCGGCAAGATGGTCAAGGGCATGGGCGGCGCCATGGACCTGGTGGCGGGCGTGCCGCGCGTGATCGTCCTGATGGAGCACGTGGCAAAAAAGAAGGACGGCAGCGAGGACCTGAAGATCCTGCCGCAATGCACGCTGCCCCTCACGGGCGTGGGCGTGGTGGACCGTATCATCACCGACCTGGGCGTGTTCGACGTGACCGAGCAGGGCCTGAAGGTCGCCGAACTCGCCCCCGGGGTGACGTTCGAGCAGGTGCAATCCAAGACCGGCGTGCAGTTGATCCAGTAGGCTCGCAGTGAGCGCAGCAATGCCGGGCGATGTCCTTGCCAGCCTCTGGCAACTCGCCGGCCTGCCCGGCGACGCGCTCGCCTGCGCCCACCTGACCGGCACCGACCCGGTCTATCCCTCTTCCTTTGCCGTCGCCACGGCGGCGCAATCCACCATCGCTGCGGCGGCGCTCGCCGCCTGCGAGTTGGCGCATGCGCGTGGCGTGCCGCGCCAGCAGGTCGCGGTCGATGCCACGCATGCCGCCGCCGAATGCCTCGGCTGGTTCAGCGTCGACGGCCGCGTGCCCGAGGCCTGGGACAAGTTCTCCGGCCTGTACCGTGCCCGCGATGGGCACGTGCGCATCCACGCCAACTTCGCGCATCACCGCGAGGGCGCCCTGCGCCTGCTGGGCCTGGACCCGGAGCAGGCCGACCGCGCCGCCGCGGAACAGGCGATGCTGCACTGGGATGCACTCGCCTTCGAAGACGCCGCGGCAGGGCAGGGCCTGGTCGCCACCGCCCTGCGCAGCTTCGCGCAATGGGATGCCAGCCCGCAAGGCCAGGCGCTTGCCGCGCAGCCGCTGTTCACGATCACCCGCATCGGCGATGCCGATCCGTTGCCGCTGCCGGCGCTCGATGCCCAGCAGCGCCCGCTCGCAGGCGTGCGCGTACTGGACCTCACGCGCATCCTGGCGGGCCCGGTGGGCGGCCGCGCGCTGGCTGCCTACGGCGCCGACGTGATGCTGGTGAATGCGCCGCACCTGCCCAACATCGAAGCCATCGCCGACACCAGCCGCGGCAAGCGCTCGGCGCTGCTGGATCTGCGCACGGACGACGGTCGCAGGGGCATGGCCGCCTTGCTGGCCGATGCGCACGTCTTCGTGCAGGGTTACCGCCCCGGCGCCTTGCAAGCGCTCGGGTTCGCGCCCGAGGCGCTGGCCGCGCGCCGACCGGGGATCGTCTGCGTGTCGTTGTCCGCCTATGGCATGCAAGGGCCGTGGCACTCGCGCCGCGGCTTCGATTCGCTGGTGCAGACGGCGATGGGCTTCAACCTGGCCGAGGGCGAGGCCGCCCACGCCAGCGATGCCGCCAAGGCGGGCGAGCCGGTGCGCCCCCGGCCGCTGCCCATGCAGATCCTGGACCAGGCCACCGGCTACCTCATCGCCTTCGCTGCGGCCGCTGCGCTGTGGCGGCAGCAGCGCGAAGGCGGCAGTTGGCACGTGCAGGTCTCGCTGGCGCAGACCGGGCACTGGATTCGCAAGCTCGGCCGTGTGCCGGATGGTTTTGCCGTCACGCCACCGGACCTCCAGCCCTTCCTGGAAACCACCGCCTCCGGCTACGGCGCGCTGCGGGCCCTGCGGCACAGCGCGCTGTTGAGCCGCACGCCGGCAGGCTGGATCCGGCCGTCGGCACCTCCTGGCTCATCGCCGCCGCGCTGGTAATCTCCGACCAGGCCCGCGGGAAGGTTGCTGACAGCCGATAGTTGGCTTGGCCTGCGTACTTTGCACGGTCCGGTGCTCATCATCCCGGCATACCAAATCTGGGCCGCTGGTGCGGCGGAAGGGCAAGTCATGAAACTGAAAATCGGAGTCCTGGGCGGACTGCTGCTGCTCGCCGGCGCCAATGCGATGGCTTGCTACACCGTCTATGACGGCAACTCGCGGGTGGTCTATCGCGGCCTCGAAGCACCGGTGGACATGAGCCTGCCGCTGCGCGATGCCCTGGTCACGCGCTTCCAGCGTGGCGCCAGCATGGTGTTCGACCAGACGGCCGAATGCACTGCCGTCGGCATCGCACAGGTGGCGCGGCCCACCGGCGGCATCGTGCCGGTCAACACGATCCGCATGGAAGGCAGCGGCCGGCAGGCCTCGCCTTCGAGCGCGGCGCCCCTGTTCACCGACCTGCAGACCGCCGAGCGCGCGCACCTGCCGCACACGCTGGTGGCCGGCGACATCGTGATGGTTCCCTCGGCGGCCGCGGCCCGCGTGAACCTGCCAAGCTTCACGGTGATCCCCGCCGATGTCGCGGTCGCAGCCGCGCCCGCTTCGCCGAACACCGCGGTGCTCGGCGCTGGCGCCCACCCGTCGACCGTGATCACCGAGATGCGCAACCCGCCGATGACGATCATCCAGCACGGTGGCAACGTGCAGGTGCAGCGGTATTGAGATGTCCTCTCGTAGGGTGGGATGCGGCAAAGCCGCACCCCACCTTGCCGCGCACAGGAGGGCCGTTTGGTGGATGCGGCTTGGCCGCATCCACCCTACCTGAACGGTCGGCTCAGGAATCGTGAGCCGGCCAGCCCGAAGCGCCACGGCACCTCCGCGGCCTTGCTGATGCCGATGCGGGGGCCGGCCACGACCTCGTGCTCTTGCTCCGCGGCCAGCACTTCGAAGGGCTTGCGATCGAGTCGATGGCCGTTGTAGGCATGCACGATCGCCAGGGCCTGCCCCACGCGGCCCGGTCCCGAACAAAGCAGGCGCACGTCGTGCATGCCGCGCCGCTCGCACATCGTCGCCAGGCCTTGCAGCGGCTCGATCGCGCGGATCAACACCCCGGCGCCATGCCCTTCCTCGCGGCAGACGAAATTCAGGCACCAGTGGATGCCGTAGGAGCGATAGACATACGCGCGCCCGGGCGGCCCGAACATCACGGCATTGCGCGGCGTCGGCCCGGGGTAGGTGTGCGAGGCCGGGTCGGCGCGGTCGTACGCCTCGGTCTCGACGATGCGGCCGCCGACACCGTCGACCAGCAGCACCGCGCCGATCAGCGCCTGCGCCACCACCGCGGCATCGCCCAGGAAGTCGGCCGGCCCCAGTTTAGGCACCGGCCTCCTCCGCCACGCTCTCGCCCAGGAAGCCGCCGCTCTGGTGCGCCCACAGGCGCGCATACAGGCCGCCCTGCGCCAGCAGCGAGCGATGGTCGCCCTGTTCGACGATGCGGCCGCCATCCATCACCACCAGCCGGTCCAGCGCCATGATGGTGGAGAGGCGGTGCGCGATCGCGATCACCGTCTTGCCCTGCATCAGGTCCTTCAGGCTTTCCTGGATCGCGGCTTCCACTTCCGAGTCGAGCGCGCTGGTGGCTTCGTCCAGCAGCAGGATGGGCGCGTTCTTCAGCATCACGCGGGCAATCGCGATGCGTTGCCGCTGCCCGCCCGAGAGCTTCACGCCCCGTTCGCCGACGTGCGCGTCGTAGCCGGCGCGGCCCTGCGGGTCGGTCAGCGTCGCGATGAAGCGGTGCGCCTGGGCCCGCTGCGCGGCACGCACCAGGTCTTCCTCACCCGCGGTCGGGCGGCCGTACAGGATGTTGTCGCGCACCGAACGGTGCAGCAGCGAGGTGTCCTGCGTGACCATGCCGATGCTGGCGCGCAGGCTGTCCTGGGTGACGTGCGCGATGTCCTGACCGTCCACCAGGATGCGGCCGCCCTCGATGTCGTAGAAGCGCAGCAGCAGGTTCACCAGCGTCGACTTGCCGGCGCCTGAGCGGCCGATCAGGCCCACCTTCTCGCCGGCGCGCACCGTCAGCGTGAATTCGTCGATCACCGGCTGCGGCTTGCCGTAGCCGAAGCGCACGTGCTCGAAGCGCACCTCGCCGCGGGCCACCTGCAGCGGCTGCGCATCCGGCGCATCCAGCACCAGGCGCGGCCGGGTGAGGGTGCCGATGCCGTCGAGGATGGTGCCGATGTTCTCGAACAGCGATGCCATCTCCCACATGATCGAGTGCGACATGGCGTTCACGCGCAGCGTCATCGACGTGACCGCCGCCACCGCGCCGGCGCTCACCTGTCCCTGCGACCAAAGCCACACGCTGTAGCCGCAGGAGGCGACGATCAGCGACACCACCAGCGTGTGGTTGACGAACTGGAAGGCCGTCACCAGCCGCATCTGCTTGTGGCCGGTGGTCATGAACTCCGTCATCGCCTGGCGTGCGAAGCCGGCCTCGCGCTGCGTGTGCGAGAACAGCTTGACCGTGGTGATGTTGGTGTACGCATCGGTGATGCGGCCGGTCATCAGCGCGCGCGCGTCGGCCTGCTGCTTGCCGATGCGGCCCAGGCGCGGCACGAAGTACCAGCATGAGGCGCCGTACAGCACCAGCCAGCCCAGGAAGGGCAGCATCAGCCGCAGGTCGAAGCTGCCCGCCAGCGCCACCACCGTGATGAAGAAGGCGGCCGTGCTGATGATCACCTCGCTGGTGGTGAACAGCGTCTCGCGCACGGCCAGCGCGGTCTGCATCACCTTGGTCGTGATGCGGCCGGCGAAATCGTCGGAATAGAAGGAGAGGCTCTGGCCCAGCATCATGCGGTGGAAATTCCAGCGCAGGCGCAGCGTGAGGTTGATGGCCAGCGTCTGGTGCTTGATGAAGCTCTGGCCGACCACCAGCGGGATGCTGGCCAACAGCACCACCACGAACACCACGAAGGTGTGCCCCTCCTGCTGCCACAGCGTGCCGGGCCGCGCGTGCGTGAGCCAGTCCACCACATGGCCGAGCGCCCCGAACAGCCAGGCGTCCCAGCAGGACGCCGCCGCGCTCAGCACCGTCAGCGCCAGCAGGTAGGCACGCGTCCCCTCGGTGCAGGCCCAGACGAAGGAGAAGAACTTCCTCGGCAACTCGGCCGGCTCGGCCTCGGGATAAGGGTGCAGCAGTTTCTCGAACAGCCGGTACAACGAAGGCCTCCAATGACGGCAGTCACCTTACCAGCCTTTCAAACAAATTGGGGTCAGGTTCGCATTTCCGCGGCGGTCCCCGCGCGTCGCTCCGGGAGCTACTGTTGTCCCAAATGCAGTTGGTATGGCACAAATGCATTTTCGCGCGGGTGCCTTTCCTGCGCGGCCAGTCGGTCGCCGTCATCGTGCCGGCCTGGTTCGCGCCCAAGCTCGGTGCAGTGGCGCCTGGCAGGCGTGGCGGGGGACCCGCCGCTCGCAGAGCAAGCTCGCGCAGCCTCCCCTTGCGCCGCCTCCTCTCCTACCCGGGCCATCACCGCCGGGGTGGAGAATCGCCGTTCGGCCATTCCAAACGCGACCTTTGCCTTACGCGCCCCGTTTCACTCTTCCCCGAGCGGCACCGCTCGCCGCCGTGTTCCTTGCCTACTTCGTCGCCGCGGCCGCCGTGGTGTACGCCTTCGGCGAGTCCACGCCCGTGTGGTACTCCAACGCCTTCGTGATCGTTGCGCTGCTGCGCCAGCCGGTGCGCACCTGGCCGGCCTATCTGCTGGTCGCCGGGATCGCCGACGCAGCGGCATACGCATTGTTCGGGCATCGCCTGGCGCCCGTGCTGGCGCTGCCCGACATGCTGGAGGTCGCGCTGGTGGCCGGCGCCATCCAGCTCACGGGCGGCGTGCACGCGCCGATCTTCGAGGGTGGCCAGATCGCGCGCGTGATCCTCGCCTGCCTGCTGGGCCCGGCGGTCAGCGGCGCGCTCGGCGCCTGGATGGTCAGCTCGCTGCTGCACGTCCCGTTCGAGGAGGCCTGGCTCACCTGGTACAGCGCCGCGGCCCTCGGCCTGCTGATCGTCGGGCCCTTTCTCTTCAGCTGGTTCGATCCGCTCCTGCGTGCCCGCGCTTTCGAACGCGTGAGCCGGCACGAGGCGATCCTGCTGGCCGGCGGCGCGGTGCTGGTGGCGCTGCTGCTCTCGGTGGAGCATCACCAGGAGATCCTGTTCTTCACCTTCCCCGTGCTGTTTGCCATGACCTGGCGCCTGGGCCTGGTCGGCGCCACCGTCGGCGTGCTGGTGATCGCGCTCTGTTCGATGTACGGGACGCTGGAGGGACGCGGCGCGCTGGTCAGCGTGGCCTTGCCCTTCACCGCGATCGGCGACCGGATCCAGGTGATGCAGGCCTACCTGGCCGCGGTGCTGCTTTCCAGCCTGCCGCTGGCGCTGCTCGATGCGCGCCAGCGCGAGCTCGCCGCCAGCCTGCGCCGCACCGGCGAGGCCCGCGCCGAATTCCTGGCGGCCATGAGCCACGAGATCCGCACGCCCATGACGGGTGTGCTGGGCATGGTGGACCTGCTGTCCTCCGAACAGCTCAATCCCCGGCAGCGCAGTTATGTCGATGCGATGCGCTCGTCGGGCCGCCATCTCCTGAGCATCATCAACGACATCCTCGATTTCTCGCGCATCGAAAGCGGCAAGCTCGAACTGGAGGTGGTCGACTTCTCCCTGCGCGAATCGATCGAGCACCTGCGCTCGCTGGCGCATCCGCTGGCGGTGGAGCGCGGCTTGCCGCTGCACTTCGAGCTCGATGCCGTGCAGGCCGACGCCTTGCGCGGCGATCCCTTGCGTCTGCGCCAGGTGCTGCTCAACCTGGTGGGCAATGCCATCAAGTTCACGGAGCAGGGCAAGGTCACGCTCACGGTGTCGCAGCGTCCGCGCGAGGATGCCGCGGGCTGGTGCGTGCGCTTCGCCGTGCAGGACACCGGCGTGGGGATCGATCCCGCCCAGCTGCAGCAACTGTTCGCACCATTCACGCAGGCCGATCGCTCGATCGCGCGCCAGTACGGCGGCAGCGGCCTCGGGCTGGCCATCAGCCAGCGGCTGGTGCAGGCCATGGGCGGCGAACTCGAGGCGACCAGCGTGCCGGGGGAGGGCAGCACCTTCTGCTTCGAGCTGCCGCTCGCCCCGGGGGACCCGCGCGCCGCCGCCGTGGTCGAAAGCGCGCAGGCGCGGCCCGTCGCGCCGCGCCGCATCCTGGTCGCCGAGGACGTGGAGATCAACCGGCAGATCCTGCGCACCACGCTCGCGCGCCAGGGCCACCACGTCGTGTTCGCGCACGACGGGGCGCAGGCGCTGGAGCTGGTGCAACGCCAGCGCTTCGACATCGTGCTGATGGACGTGCAGATGCCGGTGCTCGATGGCGTGGAGGCAACGCGCCGCATCCGCCAGCTGCCGGGACCCGTGTCGGGCATTCCCATCATCGGCCTCACGGCCAACGTGATGGCGCGCGAGCGCGAGCGCTACCTCGGCGCGGGCATGAACGCCTGCCTGGCCAAGCCGATCGAGTGGCGGCAACTGGAGGCGGCGCTCGCGGATTACGGCGAGGGCGGCCTGGGCGCAAGCGCGCTCGATCCATGGGCCGAAGACGCTGGCATGGCTGCATCGCCGCTCGAATTGGTCGACGACCGGGCGCTGGCGGATCTGCGCGAACTGGCCGGTGACGAGCAGGTCGTGGAACTACTGCGGGTCGGCATGCGCGGCTACGAGGACTACTGCCAGCGCATGGAGGCGCCCGGGGTCACCGCCGAAGCCATGCTGCGCGATGCGCACCGCCTGAAGGGATCGTCGGGCACGCTCGGCTTCGGGGCGATCAGCCGGCTGGCCAGCATCATCGAAGAAGCGGCCGCCCAGGGCGAGACGCCGCGCGAACTGGTGCCGGCGCTGCGCGCCACCATGCAGGCGACGCGGGAGGAGCTGACGCGGCGCGGCTTGCTGGAAGAGGCGGCATAGCGATCCGCGAAAGCAAGGGACCGTGACGTGCATCCCGGCGCAAGTCCGGGATGCCGTAAAACGGATCAATGTGCCGCGGTCACCCGCCACACGGTATTGCCGACGTCATCGGCCACCAGCAGTCCGCCCTTGCCATCCATTGCCACGCCCACCGGCCGGCCATAGGCCTTGCCCCTGGCGTCGACGAAGCCGGTGAGGAAGTCTTCCGGCGGGCCCGAGGGCTTGCCGCCGGAGAAGGGCACGAAGGCCACCTTGTAGCCATTGAGCTGCTTGCGGTTCCACGAGCCGTGCTCGCCGACGAAGGCGCCGCTCGCGTAGTTGCCGGGCATGTGCGAATCCGAGAACGTCAGGCCCAGGGGCGCGACGTGCGAGCCGAGGCCGTAGTCGGGCACCACTGCCTTGGCCACCAGCTCGGGATGCGGCGGCTTGGCGCGCTCGTCGACGTGCTGGCCCCAGTAGCTCCAGGGCCAGCCGTAGAAGGCGCCGTCCTTCACGGAGGTGAGGTAGTCCGGCACCAGGTCGTTGCCCAGTTGGTCGCGCTCGTTCACCACCACCCACAGCGCCTTGCTTTGCGGCTCCCAGCCCATGCCGTTCGGGTTGCGCAGGCCGGTGGCGAACAGGCGCTTGTCGCCGTTGGAACGATCGATCTCCCAGATCGCCGCGCGACCTTCTTCCGCGGCCAGGCCGTTATCGAGGATGTTGCTGTTGGAGCCGACCGTCGCATACAGCTTGCTGCCGTCAGTGCTGGCGATCACGTTCTTGGTCCAGTGGTGGTTGGCGCCCGCGGGCAGGTCGGTCACCTTCACCGGCTGCTCGGTGATGCTGGTATCGCCCTGGTGGTAGGCCACCTTCACGATCGCGTCGGCGTCGGCGATGTACAGCTCGTTGCCCACCAGCACCATGCCGAAGGGCGAGAACAGGCCGCTCATGAAAACCGTCCTGGTATCCGCCACGCCGTCGCCGTTGGTGTCGCGCAGCAGCATGATCCTGTTGGGGCTGGGCACACCGGCACCGGCCCGCCTCTGGATGAACTTCATCGCCTTGCCGGTGAGGCCCTTGCTCATCTTGTCGACCTGGCCGTCCTTGGGCGGCGGCGCATTGCTCTCGGCCACCAGCACGTCGCCATTGGGCAGCGTGTAGACCCAGCGCGGATGCTCCAGCCCGGCGGCGAAGGCCGTCACGGTGAAGCCGGCCGGGGCCTTCGGCATCGCCCCCTTGGGCCAGCCCTGCGCGGGCGCGATGTGGACGGTGGGCACCAACTTCTGCTCGCGCGGAGGCGGCAACTCGGGATTGGGGCCGGCACCGGGCGGATACGTTTGTGCAAACGCAGCGGCGGCGCACGCGGCGGCCACGGCTGCGAGGGTCAGGGAGCGGGGGAGGGAGGACATCTCCCGAGCTTGTGCGATGACTGGCGTTTGGCGTGTAGGTGAACTTTGAGAGTTGACGGGCGGCGGGGGAATGGATCCCGGGTCGAGCCCGGGATGACATCCGGGGGGTCCCGGGGTGAGGGCCGGACTGACATCCGAGGGATCCCGGGTTGAGCCCGGGATCACATCCGAGGGTCCGGCGATGCGTCAGGCGGGCGAGCCGGCCTGGATCTGCTTCTTCAGGCGCGAGGCCTCGTCGTGCGCACGCTGCACCGCCTGCTGCAGGTCCTGGCTCACGTTGCCGCCGGCCTGCTGGCATGCGGCCTTCATGCGGTCGGCCGCGGATTCGAGCTGCAGCACCGTCTGGCGCAGCGCGTTCTCGTCCGATCCACCGTCCTTCTTGGCCTGGCTGGCCTGCTGGTGGAAGCTCTCGACCTGCTGGCGCAGGTCCTGCGGGACATTCCCGGATTGCGCCGCGCGCTTGGCGTCGTCGGCACATTGCTCGATGCGGGCTATGGATTGCTTGAGTTCTTGCGATTGCATGCGATCTCCTGGGTTGGGGGCGGCGGAAGCAACGCCCCGAGGGGACCAGGGTGGGACCGCGCCTACGCCCGCGAAAGACGGCGAGCGTCTCGCTGGCGTGTCGGCGCAAGCCGACCCGGCCGTGAACCCCTGCGTGCCTCACTGCTCGATGCGGAACAGCGTCGTCTTCACCGCCAGCGGCTTGGCGGCATCGAACCAGTTCATGTCCGGGATGTGCGAGGCCGTGACGTACATCGTGCCGTCGGGTCCCTGCGAGAAGGTGTCGGGCCAGCGCAGTCGCGCGTCCTGCACCAGCATGCGCAGTTGCTGGCCCTCGCGCACCTTCACCGCGTTCTCCTGCACGGCGCTCACATACATGCGGTCCGCCGCATCGATCCACAGGCCGTCGGCCGGGCCGTTCTCGCCGACCTTTTCGACCTGCGATTCGAGCTGCTCGGGCGGCAGCGAATCGTCGCGCAGTGCCTCCGTCGGCACGCGGTACAGCGTGCGCCCCTTGATCGCCTGCCAATAGAGCCAGCGGCCGTCCGCAGACAGCGCGATGCCGTCGGCCGAGAACTCGACGCCGCGCCCGTCCGTGCGGCGCAGCACCTTGCCCTCGACCTGGATCTGCACGTCCTTCTCGGGCTGCGTGCTCGGGTGCCCGTCGAGGACGCGCCGCGACTTGCCCGAGGCCAGGTCCACCACGACGAGCGCGCCGCGCGCACCGGACTCGGTAAGGAAGGCATGCTGGCCGTCGGCGCTGAAGCGCACGTCGTTGAGATAACTGCCTTGCGGCGCGATGGACTCGTCGAAGGCGATGGTCTGCAGCACGCGGTCCTGCGGATCGATCTTGACCAGCTTGGGGCCGCCGGGTACCACGCGGTCCTGTGCCGGCGCGGCCGGATCCAGCACCCACACATTGCCCCGCGCATCGGCCACGACGCTCTGCACGCACACCCAGTGGTCGTGCGGCGTCATCTCGTCCTTCTTCGCGTTGCGCCAGGCGTTCCACTCGGCGTTGGGGAAGGGACGCAGCGAGCCGTCGGGCCGCAGCTCCGCCACCGAGAGGGGCGCGTCCTCGCTCCAGCGGGGGAAGTTGACGATGATGCGGTTCGACGGCGTGACGGTGACGCCCGTGACCTGGTGCTCGAACTCGGCGACGACGACGAGGCGGGCGGGGGCGCCTGAAGCCGCGGCTGTGCCGTTGGACGAAGTGACGGAGTCGGAGGGGAGATTGCGTTCTTCTTTGCTCATGGGGGTCCTCGGGAAGAGAAACCCATGTGGCCAGAGAAGGGGCCGGTGCCATGTCGGTGAACGGAGGGCGGCGCTGTCGGAAGACTGGCGCGCGCCTGGCCGATCAGCAGGAGAGCGGCTCAGGCAACCTCGGCCGCCATCGCATCCGCGATCGCACCGGCATGCCGCAGCCAGTGACGAGCCAGCCGCAGGCGATCGTCGTCGGCAGGCTGCGACGGCAGCGGCTTGCCGTGCGGCGAAGACGCTGCTTCGTGACCTTCGAGCCGCGCGGCGACTTCGCAAAGACGATCGCTCACGTGCCGCGCGCAATCCGCCAGCGCCGCATCGCCACGCAGTTCCGCGGGATGCTCGTCGACTACGCGATAGAGATGGCGCAGGCAGTAGGCCAGGCGGGTGAGCTGGTGCAGGCGCTGCCGATGCTTCTGCTTGTGCGCGGGATAACTCGTCTCGGTGACCGGGCCGAGTGCGGAGCGCAGCGATTGCAGCTCGCGATCGAGTGCGCGCACGGCGTCGCGGGCGGGCGGCGGCTGCGCGGCATCGAACGCCTCGCGCAGCACCTGTGCCGCCTTGCGCAGCAGCGCCGCGCTCTCGCGATCCGCGTGGTCCTGCGTGCGCACCGGGAACACCACCAGGCCGCTGGCCAGAGCGATGGCGGCGCCGGCCAGCGTCTCCTGCAGGCGGATCACCAGCAGGCCGGAGGCGTCCATGCCCAGCAGGCCGTAGAGCATCGCGAGCATGGACGTGAGCATCGCGCTATAGAGCGACTGCAGGCCGCGATAGGCATAGAAGCCGACGGCGATAAAGACATACAGCAGCACCAGTTGCAGCGCCGTGTGGCCGCCCACCGCATCGGCCACGGCCAGCCCCAGTGCCACGCCGGCAACGGTTGCGAGGACGCCCTTCCATGTCTGCGACAGCGTCTGCGCCACGTTGCTGGCTCGCGTGAACACGACGAAGCTCGCGAACACCGCCCAGAACCAATGATCCGGCGAGATGAAGTGGCCGGCGATCCCCGCACCCGCGGCCGCGACGGCGCCCTGGATCGCCTGGCGCGTCGGCTCGTCGAGCGCGAACCAGCGGCGGCGCTGCGCGGTGGCGGCGCGGCCGTCGGTGGCCGAGGGCGTGCGCGCGGGCTGCAACGAAGGCAGGGGCAGGGCCCACGCGGGCTCGTCGGCGATCACGTGCAGCGCATGGCGCAGGCGCCAGTGCAGATCGGCGTCCTCCCGGTGCGCATGCTGCGCCTGGAAGGTGTCGGCATCGAAACGCGTGCCGCCGCGCACCGATTGCAGCAAGCCGCAAAGCGCGGCACGCAGCGCCTGCTGTTCGCCAGACCGCCGCAGCAGCGCGGCGACGGCGCTGGCCAGCGACTCGGCCGCCAGTTCGTCGTGCAGCAGGCGGTCGCGCAACACCGCGACGGCATCGCCCGCATCGTCGTGGCCCGCAAGCTGCGCCAGGCGGGCGTCGAGCGCAAGCGATTGCGCATTGAGCGCTTCGACCTGGCGCTGCACACGCGCCGCCGCACGCTGGTGATCGCTCGCGTCGAGGCTGCGCAGCAAGGCGCGCAGCAGCAACGCCATGCGCGCACGCAAGGCGCGCAGCTGCTGGCGCAGAACGCGATCGCGCCGGTCGGGCGTGAGCAGGCGCACCCCGTAAGCGATGGTCGTGCCGACGACAAGAAAGCCCGCGACCACGAAGCCGCTGCCGGGATCCGGCTTGAGCAGCAGCGCATAGAAGTACGCCAGGTAGGCGATCGTGCCCAGGGCGACGCCGCGCGGGCCGAAGCGCCGGCCCTCGAAGCCGGCGACGATCACGATCAGGAACACGACACCAGCGGCAAGCGGCGCGTCGTGCAGCCACGCGCCCAGCCACGCCGCGGGTGCAGCGACCAAGGGCAGCAGCAGCATGGTGATGCGCTGTTGCGCGGGCGTGGGGTCCTGCACCGCGACCGCCGACATCAGCGGCACCACCACGCCGATCAGGGCCAGCTTCGCGGGTTGTTGCAGCAGATGGGCGATGCCCAGGAGGATGGCGGCGCCGATGGCCGCGGTGAGCCAGGCGCGCACGGCACCGCGCAGGCGAGCGCGCTCGGGGTCGGAGGCGACGAAGCGATCGGAGAGCAGGCCGGCGAGGCGGCGGTTCACGCGTGTCGCACGTCCAGGAAGGGCAGGAACAGCGTGGCCGCGTGCGCCAGCAGGGGCAGCTCGCTGCTGATGGACTCGCACGGCTTGAAGTCGAAGTGGCACAGCGTGCCGACCGCGTGGCCGCCGGCATCACGAATAGGCGTGCCGCAATACGACTCGACGGCATTGGCCTGCATCCACGGAAAGCGCGGGTCGTGGTGGCCGTCGGTGACTTCCAGCGGCTGGTTGGTACCCGCGGTGATGGCGCAGAAGGTCTCGTTCATGGGCGCGTCATGCCCGCGCGTCAGCGCCGGGGTCCAGCGATCGAACAGCGCCACGTTGCGCAGCGTGTCGCCATCGAAGCGGTAGATGCCGGTGAAGCGGAAGGGTGTGCGAGCGTTGAGCAGGCGCAAGGCTGCAGGCAGGCCACCGCTGTCCAGCGCGGTGGTGAGGCGCTGCAGGTCGGCGGTGGGGGAGGCGGCCATTCGGACCAGTGTAGGGGCGAGAACGTTTGTCTGCCCGGCTCAGCTAGCAGGCGAGGGCGCCCTCCAATCCAGCAGTTCGGCGAGCCGCGTGACGACCCACGTCGCTTCGGACGGCTGCACGGTCGAGCCTTCCGCCGTGAGGCCAAGCTGGATTTGCTGCAGCACCTCGCCCGCGCTGGCGCCGGACTTGAATTGCGCGGTAGAGGCCCGGTCGGTCAGCATCTGCGCCAGGTCTTCGCAGAGCTCGTAGCGCTCGCGGACCGTGGACATCGGCTCGGTGAGACGGTGGCCGGAGGGGGTGGTGAAGAGGGCGAGGAAGGACGGGGGGACTTCGATCTGGTTGGGGTCGTGCATGAGGTCGGGAGGTCGGATGCTTGACCTCGATGATGTCATCCCGGGGTTGACCGGGGATCCATCGTGGTGCGACACGATGCTGCTGTGGGTTCAGGCAGCAAACAGGCCCGGCGCTTGGGCGACCGCGCCTCGCAACGAACTCTAGCAGGGTGAGAGCGTGGCGGATGGCTACTGCGGTGTTCCACGAATGCGAACCGACGCTGTGAGCTTGGGAAGCTCAGGTCCTGCCATTGAACGACGCCCGCGGTTCGGCGGCAGACTGTATTCTGGTTTGCCGACTGTCGGTCCGACGCTGGGCACGTTACAGGGGCGGGGATCGCGTGCGAAGGGTTTGAATGCGTCACAACAGACTTGTTGGAAGTCTGAGAACCATGTGCATGCACCGCATCCCGAAGCGAAAGCTATGAGTTCCTTGATCCTGTACGATCTACGCGACCTAAATTGAAGCGCGGTTAACAAGAACGGCACCGGAGGCGAGATGCTCGAAGCGATTGCTGCAAGGATCCTAGACAGCGCGGCCGCCGGCGCGACTTCAGTGCTTCTTGAAGCAGTCAAACGCCAGAACGCTTCGCTGCTGCGCGCGCAGGAAGGGCCTGTTCAAGCGAACTTTGTGGCCACCTCAGCGTTGGTAAAGCAAGCCATCGCTCGGCACGCTCAGGAGATAAAGGCATGGTCAAGTAGCATCCGCATTTCGGACTCGCGGACTCACAAGTCGGTGTTAGCGATATACGTCGATCTCGACACGTACTTGATGCCGCTGAGCACACACGTAGACCGATCAGAAAGAAGTCAGACGCAGCCCCTTTTGACTGCGTTACAAAATTCGAACGCGCATGCAGCAATCTTGGGAAATCCTGGTGCGGGCAAGACAACTTCACTGCAGAAGATATGCGCCGACTTCTTCTCGAAGGGCAAAGTCCTAGCGAACTACAACTTCCCTCTGTTGATCCGACTACGCGAACTTACAAGCAGCAAAAGCGTTCACCCGATCTACGACCGCCTGCAGGAAACTCTTGGAATTGCTGTCTTGTTCCCCGAGGAGAAGCAGCAAAGCTTATCATCGGAAGTTTGTGCCGGCATCGTTAGACAAACCATCAATGAATACCTAAATGGTCTCGGCGTCGTTCTCCTATTGGACGGTTTTGATGAAATCTCGAACGAGGTGGTCAAGCAGAGGGTCATTGCCGACATTGAGACTTTAGCCAACTTTCTCCGGCACTCTCGAATGCTAGTCACATCGAGGAGTCGTGAGTTCAGGTACAAGTTAGGCAATCTAGAAAAGTTTGAGATCGCTCCACTCAAGGAGGAGCAAATCGAAGTCTTCGCACGGCGATGGCTCGCCTCAGAAGGAGATGCGAAGGATTTCCTTAGCAAGCTTCAGGGAAGCCCGTACCAAGATACCGCGATGCGGCCTTTGACCGTCGCTCACCTGTGTGCAATTTACGAGCGCATCCGGACCATTCCGGAAAAGCCGAAAAGCGTATACAAGCGCATCGTAAATTTACTGCTGGAAGAATGGGACAGCCAGAGGCAGATTGTTCGCCGGTCCGTCTATGCTGGATTCGACCTCGACCGAAAATTCGAGTTTTTGGCGCATGTAGCTTTCATGCTCACGATACAGGGAGAACTCGTTTTTGACAGCGCGCTTCTCGCGAGCATCTATACCTCGATCCACATGGAGTACGGTCTTCCTGAGCGGGAGGCTGCTGATGTCATCGGGGAGATTGAATCTCACAGCGGTCTGATCATAGAAAGCAGCTACCGTAGCTATGAGTTCGCGCACAAGTCGCTCCAAGAGTACCTCGCTGCTGATTACATAGTTCGACTGCCTAATGCCAAGTTCTTGGAAGGTGAGTTCTCCAAACTCGCGAACGAACTTGCCGTCGCTACTGCGCTATCTTCGAAGCCGGCAGCTTACCTCGGTGAGCTCGTGCTTGGATCTTTGATCGATGCCAAGCTCGACCAAGCGTGGTACAACGTCTTTCTTGGGCGCCTTGCAATTGAGAAGACCGAGTTTCAGACGGGATATACGCCGCAGGCCACATTCGCCGCAGTAACTCTTCTCTCGTTTGCGGAAAATCCCGAGTCTTTTGTGCCACTTCTTCAGCCAATGCTGCCGGGCGATCTGTTCACCTTCCTAGAAAATCACTACAAGGTGCACACAAGGAGTCACAGCGCAAAAGGTGAATTCGTGACGTTCAAGAAGATAAAGGATTTTGACGGGTACGTTCTCGCGCCAACGATCAGACTTCCAACAAGTCTGTTGTGACGCATTCAAACCCATCGCACGCGATCCCCGCCCCTGTAACGTGCCCCAGCGTCGGACCGACAGTCGGCAAACCAGAATACAATCTGCCGCCGAACCGCTGGCGTCGTTCAATGGCAGGGCCTGAGCTTCCCAAGAATCGGGCACAGTAGCGACCCCACATCGAGGTCTTCCCTCGCTGCATCGGCCGGAGCCATGCGGATTCCTCTGTTGCTCCCCTCCAACGTCTAGACCGTCACTGAGCTTGGGAAGGTCCGAGCCGGTCGTCCACGGCCGGCGTCGCCATCTTGTCCGTCGTGTTCACCGACTGAGCTTCCCTGAGGTTCCTGCGGTTTACCTGGATCGGGGAAACTCCCAAACCTCAGTTGAAGCCGGTGTCCTCGGCGGCAAACACTCCAAATTCGGGTTCCAAGTCGCCTCCCCACTGGTTGACAGTTGTTCCGCCCGAGAACGGTCACTCGCCTTCACCCATATTCCGCCGGGGTAAATGTCAGGTATGGGAGCAGAGTGCAAACAACTACCCCCTAGCTCCCACGAACCCATTACCCTTCACCGGGATAAAAGTTAGATATGGGAGCAGAGTGCAAACAACTATCCTCGTCCTCCACGAGCCACACGCATCACTCCCGGATGGAATTCGGGTGAAATCCATCGCGAACGACGCGAGGCGACATCAAGGGTAGCACTCTCACGGGGCCGCAGATCTCGGTATCCCGACCTGGTGCGCCGATCGACTCCGCCGTTGCTTCGACCACCGGAACGCACCGACGATCACCAAGCAGCTTCTCACGCGATTTGAACATCATCATCATCAAATCGTTGTCTCCAAGAGGATCGTGCAGCGCATCCACGTAGCACTTGTCGCTCACTTCCCGATCGCAGCTTCCTTCAACCTCACCCGAAAATCGGCCCACCGTCACAGCGACGATCGGCTCCACCGCGGGTTCCTGCACCTCCCAGACAGTACGTCAAGAGCTTAGAGAGATTCGGGACATGCTTGGGCAAGAGTGGTTGAGAGAGTGCGTCACCCCATTACTCGTTCCTGTTTGGACGGTTTGGGTGGTAGCTCGGGTCTGCGCGGCCGTCGGGTCGGAGGGCTGCGTCTGGAAAGCCTCTCGACGAATGCCACGGATCATTTCGCTTTCGGACGCTTTGTGCCTTTCGACTTGGCGGATTCCAGTGCAGGCATGCTGATGCATATCCCCATCCGGGGATAACTGCCCTATGACATGCTGGACACGTCCTTCTGAAGCTTGTGCGTCGCGCGACCAATAATACGGTTAAAGGCAATCAATACCTCGTCATCTGGAAGGCCAGCGACATTTACCCCAATCTCACTGAGGAACGTGCGAACTGCAGGAACCGTTAGCAAATCGTAGTTCGGAATATACCTGTGGGTAGCCTTGTCGGTTCGTTTCGCTTCGAAGTACGCTTTCACCGCTCGCTTGGGGTTGGGTGGCACTGCAATCTTAAACCTGTTGAACAATAGGCGCACGGTGTTGTCGATCCGGTGCAGCACAGTGGGATCATTGATTTGCGAATAGTAGAAGACCCATCCAAAGCGCTGACCCTTGTAGATACATCCCGTGAGCTTCAGATTTAGATTCCACCGAAAGCGTGCACGAGCGGCGTCGCGTTCAAGAACGGTCACAGCTGTTCTGAGTCGATGCCGATACTCAACGAACGTCTCGACCAAGGAGCCTTCGAATGCGAGCACATTAGTCGCCTTGACCGAGATACGAGTCGGCTCTACTGAGTACCCCAAATACGTGAATCCCGCAGCAGTCAACCCGATGTGGCTCTTTGATCCTGGCTCATTGATAGGGTGCGGTGACAGCTTCGACGCGCGCAAAATTCCAAACACTTCCTTGCATAGCGGACCGGGGTCAACGTCAGTAAGGATGATGATGTCATCCACATACCTGATGTATACAGGCGCGAGCGATTTGATTCGAGCATCAACCTCCAGCATGAAGATCTCAGCCAATACGTTTGATATTGACAGGCCTTGGGGCACTCCCTTGGTTCTAGTCGAAGCGTTGTTGACTGCGTTTTCAGCAACAGTCGGATTCATGAGAGCGTTCGCAACGAGCTTGCGAAACGCGGGCAATCGCGCTCGCCGCCTAGCGCGAGACAGGACAATGGAATGATTCAGTGACGGATAGAAGTCGCGGAGGTCAATTCGTATGAAGTGAGGATACTTTCCGGAGTCAACAGCGGCTTTCAGAGCGTCAATCTTGCCTTGCGGAAGGTCCGGTCTCGCTTCCGGATAAATGTCAAACAGATAGTCGCAAAGAGCTCGAAGCGTGACCCGGTCACGGATGGTGGGAATGGCAAGCTGCCTTGGCGCCTTGTCAGCACCACGAGAAACGAGCTTCTCTCTGTATTTTGTGTACTCGTAGGTCCCTGCGAGCGCCTTCTTGGAGATCAGGGCGACCTCAGAGGCAAGGCGTCCTAGGAAGTTGCGCGCGTCGACTCTGTCCAACCCGACGGCTCGACTTTCGGAAAGGCGCTTCGAGTATGTGTCCGCTATCCCGGTAGGGGAGAACTTTTCGCGAAAAGCCTTAGCCGCATTTATTTTTGCCATCCGAATGCGAGGCCGAGTGGAAGAAGGTACACGACACCGAAGGCCGCAACGCGAAGCGACCAGTGCAGTCCGAACAACAGGTAGTCAGACGTCGAAGGCATTCTGGAGGTGAGCCCTGTCCTGTTTAGAACGCGAAAATGGCGATCGTCATAGGAGGTGTGGTTCTCACATTCCTGGAGAAGTTTTGCGTATCGTGACGGCTTTTCAGTTGCAGGCACGGTGCCAGCTTTCAGCTCGTCGTACAAGGTCTTCAGCGCAAGATGATTGGCACGCATCATCAACGCACGACCCTTGAAATCGCGGCTCGCGACGAGCATCGATATTGCGAGTAAGCCAACGGACAGGATGGCCAGCGAAATGTCGGTATCTGGACCGAGGAACTTCTCGTGCCTGACCGCAATGATAGACCCGGCAGTGCTCAGTACTGCATACCAGACAAGCAGTACCTGCGAGTGAAGATCGTCGTTGCGCAGCCTGACTTCAGCGGCAATACGAGCCTTGTAAGTGAACCAGATGTCGTCAAACTGCGGCATGAAGGTGGAGGGGCGAGTATTGAGAAGTAAGTAATTCGCCCTTGTTCAGGACCAGGGACATAGTCCCAACGGGTTGCCCCGTTAGTCATTAGATTCGCCGTTTGCACAGCCTCGTGCCCGCCGCTCCGAGGCGGATACTAACTCATTCCACATTCGAGAAGCGAGGTAGATGGGAGCATCAGCATGCCTCCACTGGAATCTACCCAGCCGCGCTCGGAGCAGAGAACGCCCCTGTACAATCCGCCGCTGTCCCGCGGGCGTCGTTCAATGGCAGGACCTGAGCTTCCCAAGCTCAAGACGTGGGTTCGATCCCCATCGCCCGCTCCACGCTTTCCACCTCCGCGGTCCTGCTCGCGCGATCACCCTGCGGCGGGTGTGCGCCAGTCCCCACCCGCATCCCCTGCTCTTGCCACTCCTCCCTCTCCGGCGGCCGCCAGAAGGTGTCGTAGACATAGAAGATTGTGAAGAGCCCCATCGCGCACAGCACCGCCGCGCCGAAGGCTGCGAAGTCCGTGCTCGTGGGGTTGTGTCCGGGCCGCAGCCAACGCAGCGAGCCAAGCAGGCACACCAGCACGAAGAGCGTCGCGATCCAGAAGGCCGCATGCAGCAGTTTCGAGATCAGGCGGCCCAGTATTCGCTTCATGCCTTCGACAGGAACGAGATGGCGGCAGCAGGTGCTCGCGCCCTCACGCCTGCTCCAGCGCCCGCGCCAGCGCACGGGCAACCGATTGCAGCACGGCCCGGGGCTCGTCCAGTTTCAAGCGTGGCTGGTGGGCATAGGCGCAGACGGTGCCGAACACGCGGCCGTCGCGCGTCACGATCGGGGCGATGATGTGCGCGCGAATGTCGTACTCGCGGGTGGCCGCAAGCCGCGCTGCTTCGGGGTTGGCGCGCGCATCCGACAACTTGGGCGGCAGGCGTCCGTCCAGCACGCGCTGGCAATAGGTCGCTTCCAGCGGGTCGGCCTGGCCCGCCGTCATTGCCTGCGGGTCTCCGGGTTCGCTGGCCACGTTGCGGATCAGGCGCTTGCCGTTGAGGAATTGCGCGACGAACACCACGTCCATGCCGGTGCGCTCGCGCACCTGTCGCAAGAGGCCGGTGATCGGCTCGAAGAAGGTATTGCTGCTGCCGTCCGCAGTGGTGGTCACGAACTCGCCGGACACGACCTCGACCCCGGAGAGGTCGTCCCAGTCGGTGATGAATTCGGTCGGGAGTTCATCCGGGTGGCCGTGCACGGCATCGGCCAGCTTCACGTGGTCCAGCCGCGGCTGCGCCTCCTTGGGAGCAGTCCTCGCGCTGCGGAACGGATGCCAGATTTCACGTCGCATGGCTTCTCACCGCGAACGTGTTGCGCGCGCCGCAATGGGCGGGCAGGGCGCCCGGCGGCGCCTGGTGGAATGGGACGATGCGACTCACCTTGTGCGCACTGGCTGTTCTGTGGGCGTGGACGCGATACTGCCGACCCGCAACCGGCCGCGAAGACAGCGCAAACGCACATCGGCGGTCGGACAACTCCCGTAGCGCTGCAACGGCAGCGTTTGCCCGACCCGCGTCGCTCAGTCCCGCCGTGCTTCCCTCAGCTGCTGGCGGCGGAACTCGCCCTGCCGCTCCAGCATCCAGCCGGGATATTCCGGCGCCAGTTTGCTCACCGCATCGATCTGCTGCAGGTCTTGCGCGCTCAGTCGCACCTCGGTTGCCCGGATGTTGTCGGCCAGTTGGTCGGGCCGCTTGGCACCCACGATCACGCTGGTCACCTGCGGCTGGTGCAGCAGCCAGGCCAGCGCCACCTGCGCGACCGACACGCCCCGGGCCTGCGCGATCGGGCGCATCGCGTCGACGCAGTCCCAGGCGCGGTCCTTGTCGACCGGCGGGAAGTCGAAGGCGGTGCGGCGGCTGCCGGCCTCGCCCTGCTGCTCGCGGCCGTACTTTCCGCTGAGCAGGCCGCCCGCCAGCGGACTCCAGACCATCAGCCCCAGGCCTTCGCTTTGCAGCATCGGGATCAGCTCGCGCTCCAGGTCGCGGCCCGCCACCGTGTAATACGCCTGCAGCGATTCGAAG
>NZ_JAQGNQ010000105.1 GCF_028291745.1 Ramlibacter sp.
AACACCAGGATCACTCTGAAGGGACAGTCGTTCTGCGTCACATCTGCGAGTAGGCGCCGCATCGCCTCTCGCCCGCGGAGGCTTAAGCCGCTCCGTGCTTGATCGACGTACGTCGCCACGACGCATATCTCGTGCGCTGCCGCGTACTCCGCAATCGCTGCCTGTTGAACGGCAATCGAAAACGGCTGCTTGTCTGATGACATCCGGAGGTACTGGGCTGCATGCCGCATGTTGAGAGCTCCCTGAGGATCGTGCCGGTGTGTTTCCTTCGATACGTCCCTCATGGAGGTCGAGACCGCCTGGAATGCGTGCGTATCGGCCTTGAGGCCGGCGCTTGTCTCAAAGTACCGGAGTGACAGGTCTGTTCAAAGCCTAGGTGGGGCCGCGCTGCCTGGGGATTCACACGTGCAGTCGCCTATTTAGCGGCCGCCCATCCCATTGCGAGTTTGATTGCCTTCTGCAGCACCTCGCCCGTCGAGAGCAGCGTTCCGATTTGGTTCAGAAGTTCTAAGCCGACTGGCGCCAACAGGTAGTACGCCTCGTCAAGCAGCTCGTATTCGGGTGCGAACAGCACGTTTGCTCCGTCGGCGCCCGCTGCGACGTGCCGCTCCAATGCGCCAATGGTGGGGTGAGCCGCGAACCCGGATGTGGTGCGGTAGACCATCTGATACAGCACGTCCAAGCCGGTGCCTCGTGCCATTGCTTCCAAGTTGGGCGACTTACCCGTCGGAAGTTCGTGTGAAACGAAGTCGTGCACACGGGCTGCGAGCTTCGCGTCGAGGCGATCCGCGTAGCCGAGTAATCCTTTTGCCTGTGTGATTTGATGTCGCTCATGGGCGTCCTGCAGCACTTTCACGTGCGCTGGATCTGTTCGCACTGCGGCAAGGTGAAGGGCGCACTCGAGCGCGCTGCGAATCAGGATGTGGCTCTCTGTGCAGAGTCCTTTCCGAGCGAGCAGCAAGGCCGCCTGGTATGCGCGAACCCCCTTCAGAAAGAGGAGGCAGCCAATGGCCCGGTCCTGCTTCTCGCCATCGATCTCGAGAGACCAGAGGGTCGACATCATCAGTTCATTGACGTCGGACGCACATCGGCCAGCCGCATCCGCCTTGGCGCGTGCGGATTGCAGCGTAGGCGGCCCATCGGGGGACAGGAAACCGTGTGCTTGGAAGCTCATAGATTCAGGTGCCGTATGAGGTGGAAGCCAGTGTTTCGGCGTCGCTCTACGAGGCCACGATTCTCAGTCTCAGTCAGCTACAAATCCAGTGCCGTGAACGCCTCGATCTCGAACCTGGCTTCCGGCAGTGGGTTGTCGGCCCACACGGCAGCCTCAGCAAGCGCGCAGGCCGCGCGAACCGCAGTCATCCTGCCGCCGTCTGTTGCGGCTTCCAAGATGAGGACTAGGGCCCGTTCAGGACCTCCCAAGCGAGCCTCCAAAGCCGCAGCGTACTTTGCCTCCAGCGCCATCCGCTCGGAGCTGCGGAAGTGATCGCCGACCAGCTTGACTGTGTAGTAGCCCTTCATGAAATCGCCTTAGTCACTGTTCAAGCATACAGTATCAAGGGGTCTCATGCGGTGTGGCAGGATGGCCGCCCGTACAGGACATCAAATGAAAAGCATCGCGCTCGCCTGCACGCGATACCTCCTGCGGTCCGTCCACGCTGACGGAGGGTGGCACAACGAGCTTCGCGCGCATGTAGACACGTTCCTGGCCTCGCCGCTGATCTCGCTCGCATCAGCAGGGTTCCCGGGCAACTGGATCGAAGGGGGCCTATGGCAATAGAATTTGCATCAGCAGCTAATGCGGTAAAGCAGTTCGAGGCGATCACTGCCATCTTCTCCGTACTTGCGGCCCTGTTCGCTGGCTATGCCGCTTGGCTCAGTTACCGACTCGCGAAAAGCATTCGGGACGAGCTAAAAAGCGATGAAGTACTTGTAGTGGGTGTTCTGCATAACGCGGACTTGGCGCATCCAGATCATCGGAATGCAGTCGTTCAAACAACCTTGTTCAACAAATCCAAGCGCAAGGTGTACGTGAGTAGAGTGCTAGCGAACGACGAACATGGGCGGGACATCGAGGTGGACTGGGGTCCGAGGATCGACGCGTACGGCAACGTTCAGGATGGGAACGCGCAGTTGATTGGCATCACGGATTCCGCGCAGCTCTGTGTTCGTAGGAGGGATGGTTTGGCATTCCGTCAATTGACCCTGCACGTGTGGCACTCCTTCGGGAAAACTCCGCTGACGCTCCGCTACTCCATCGAGCCAGGTTGGCAAGACTACTTCGCCCGTTAGTCCCGCGGCATTGTTCGTCCATTTCCCCCGGGAGTTCAGCGTAAGCTGCCAAGACGCATCCCCAGCGTCCGCTTGATCGTCTGATCCACGTGCCACCGCGGGAGCACCGCCGCCGTCAGCGCGCTCTCGTCCCATAGTTCCTCCGCCTCGGGCACCGACCATCCGCCTGTCTGCTTCAGCGCGTGCGCGCCCATCACGGCTTCAATCAACTGCTGCTCGAACCACTCCTGCACGACCTCCTTCACGACCGGTCCCGCTCCAGCTGTAGCGGCATACGCCAATTCCCATCGGTCGCTCATCTCGGTGAACACACGGAAGTCCGAGTTGATGATCAACAGGTTTTGATCGCGCAGGTACTTGCCGGCGCGGTCTTCCATGTCGCCCTCGGAGCGCGTCTTGTCCTCGGTGCTCACCCATCGCGTTTTCGGCTCGGTCACGCTGATGACCGGCTCCGCGGGCACCGAACCCATCTCGGCGAACAGGGCATAGATTTCGCTGGCCCGACCGCCCTTCTTCGTCACCTGGTGCGGACTCACCGCGAATTGGACGAGCCCCGGCTGCCCATCGTCACTTGGCGTGGGTTCCTCGGGCGTGATGTTCTCCTTGCCCGACTCCTTCGGGATGTACTGGCGAAACCGCAGGAGGTCTTGAATCTGCCGCAAGCGCTCGAGGATGGCCTTGCGGTGGTCCTTCTGTCCGGCCTGCGCGCTGATCTGCTCCTGCAGCGTCTTCAGGGGCTCCGGCATCTGCTCGCGGAACTCTGTCGCCCACCCGCTCCAGTCCAGACCCTCGCCGCCGACCAGAAGGTGCGTACGCGCTGTATTCGCGGAGACCGGCCGTGCACTGGAGCCCGCAGGCTCGACGTAGATCACGACTCGGTTGGTGCCGAAGATGATTCCGAAGCTCTGAAGCTTCGACAGTCCGGAGCGGCCCACGGTGAGCTCGTAGAGCTCATCTTGGTAAAGGGCGGCGACATGCCCGCCAGGCGCAACATGCCCTGAGTCTCGATCCGACTCCTCGCGCAGGATCCACCAATGCGCGGTGGCGCCACCCACGGGCACTGAGCCACGCTGCGATGAGTGCCGCTGCAGCCAAGAGCTCTGGCCTTCGATGCGCCGCAGGAAGTTGTGCCTGTTTCCCTCGGGCAGATCGAAGCCTTCACGTGACTTCAGGTGGACCCCGTCGGGGAGCCGGTAATACCTGGTGTTCAGATACCTCAGCACCCACCGAGATTTGATTGGCGTGCCCGGCGGCGGCTCGATGGTCTCGTCCTCGTCGGAGCGTCCGAGCAGGGTCACCATGGTGCCGTGCTGGTCGATCTCTTTCGGCTTGGCCTTGTCATTTACCGGAGTCCAGAACTCCCCGCGGTTGG
This sequence comes from Ramlibacter sp., assembly GCF_028291745.1. Classification (GTDB taxonomy): domain Bacteria; phylum Pseudomonadota; class Gammaproteobacteria; order Burkholderiales; family Burkholderiaceae_C; genus Ramlibacter. The sequence goes on from NZ_JAQGNQ010000105.1 coordinate 3,665, forward strand.
ACGGCCAACGCTTGAGGCCGTACACGCGGCGCTCTGGGTCGAGCCACAGGTGGATCATGTGCCCGACGCCGTTCTTCCAGCTCTTGTAGACCATCCCGTGCGGATTCCGCGGGGCCGCGGCGATCTTGGCGCCGACACCGAAGTTTCCGGAGGCCGACTGCTGGTGAATCGATGACGAAAGCTCGTTGATGAACCGCACCATCTCCTCGCCCGTCATGCCGCCGCCGGTATCGATGCACGCCAGCTTTCGCACACCCGTCATGCGGTAGTACGCCCAATCCACATCCCACACGACGAGGGTGTCTCGCGACGGCGCCGCGGCGTCGATTGAGTTCTGTGTCAGTTCGCGAATGAACTGAAGGGGTGAGCAGTCCTCGCCGAGTCTGTCGACCAAGAACGTCATGTTCTTGACCGTCATTGGGAGGATGTCCCGCGACGGTTGCCCCGTCTCCGTGCTCATGTTGCTGCCGCCCTCAACACCATGAGCAGGCGATCAACCATGCGCGCTGCCCCGGGGTTTGGAGGGACGCGCCTCCTTCGGCGCTTTGGCTAGGTCAATCATCTTCCGCACCCAGTCAGGCCCCCCGAGCTTGGCGAGCTTCGTCTTCTGGCTTGCGGTCATCTTGATGCTCACGGACACAGTAGGGTCTCCTTCGCTGAGAGGCTTGCGACCCTGTCCGCGACCTGGGCCGCCGTGGCCAGAGGGAGTGGTCATCTTGATATCGTAAGGCGTTATCAAGTGTCGTGCAACGTCGTGAGATGACGTGAATTCGCCATGCTCGTGCGAAGGCGCGTCCTCTTGACGGGTGCGGGGCACGCGAGTGAGCGACCGGCAAATCTCCGGTGGTCGCTGCCGACGGCCACTGGCAACGGTCGACGCTGACTGACGCGGGCCTCGGCAAAGACCTGTCCAGCCGGACGCAGAAGCTGCGCGCCGACCATTCCCAGCCACGCACGATCTCGGATCGCTAGTCGCGTCTCGCGTGCTTGCGCTCAGGACAGACCGCAATCAGGGATGGTGAAGGCTGCGGGCGACCGCCTCATGTCATCTCATGAGGTCGCACGGCTGTGGAGGGGCGGGAAGATGGGTAGGAAGCTAAATTGCCTCGGGAACCAGTATGAAATCAGGGTGAGTGGCGGAGGCTGTGAGATTCGAACTCACGGGCGCCGCGAAGCGCCGACGGTTTTCAAGACCGTTGGGTTAAACCACTCCCCCAAGCCTCCAGGTCACCGAATTCTACGAGGGTTGCACGCGGGCTACTTCGGCACCCCGGGCAGCGCGGACAGCATTGGCGCGGGCTGCAGCCGAATGGGCAGCGGTCTTGAAAACCGGCGACGTCGCAAGACGTCCGTGAGTTCGAATCTCACCGCTTGCGCCACCCTCAGGACGGCGCCTCCGGCTCCTCCCGTTGGGCCACGCCGCGCAGGTACAGCGCGAGTTGCGCCGACTCGGTCTTGGAAAACACCGCGTCCGCGCCGAACGCCACGCAGCGCTCGCGCACGCTGTCGGTGATGAAGCCGCTGAAGACCACCACCTTCCCGCGCTGCGGACTCATGGCGTACTGCCGCAGCACGCCGAAGCCGGATCCTTCGGCGAGCAGCAGGTCCAGCGTCACGACGTCGCAGTTTCCCTGGTTTTGCTGCAGCCACTCGCTGGCGTCCTGCTCGGTCGCTGCACTCGCGAGAACCTCGAAGTCCTCGTCGGCAAGCAGCGCGCGCAGCGTTGCCACGACTTCGGGTGCGTCTTCGACGATGAATGCTTTGCGTTTAACTTTCTGTCTCCACGTACGCGATATCGCGACGCCAACACACATCCGATGATAAGCGCGCAGTGTCGACCTGCCGTAAAGTCAGCGCGATCCTACAAGCGCGCCGAGGGCGATCAGAGACAATCGAATCAGTACTGGGGTCGCCCGTCCGCTTGACAGTCTTCGGTGTACTTGCGCAGGTGGCGATCACAGTTCGCGTGTTCGAACACCAGAAGCCCAGGCAGGACCTCGTGCGAGACCTGCGCGATTCGCTGGGAGGCTGCGAGCGCGCGGGTGTCGCGGCTGCCGCGCTACGCGCGTACCTGCAGGCCTTTCCGGCTCGCGTGCCACAGAACGAAGCGGCCTGAAAGGCATCCCACCTCCATGAACGTCCTCAAGCGCAACAACGTCCAGGTCACCGGCAAGGGTCCGCCCCTGGTGTTCGTCCATGGCTTCGGCTGCGATCAGCACATGTGGCGCCTGCTGGCGCCGCAGTTCTCCGAAACGTACACCTGCATCCTGCTGGACCTGGTGGGCTGCGGCCAGTCGGACCTCACGGCCTACGACCGGGAGAAATACAACACGCTCCATGGCTATGCGTCGGACCTGTGCGAGGTGCTGGCCGCGGTGACGTCGGCGCCGGCGGTGTGCGTCGGCCACTCGGTCAGTTCCATGATCGGCATGCTGGCCAACCTGCAGTCGCCCGACCAGTTCCTGGCGCAGGTGATGGTCGGGCCGTCGCCCTGCTACATCAACCAGGGCGATTACATCGGCGGCTTCGAACGTGGCGACATCGACTCTCTGCTCGAGACGCTGGAGAGCAACTACCTGGGCTGGTCCAGCAACATGGCGCCCGCCATCATGGGGGCGCCCGACCAGCCGGAGCTGGGCGTGGAGCTGACCAACAGCTTCTGCCGCACCGATCCCGAAATCGCCAAGCACTTCGCGCGCGTGACTTTCCTGTCGGACCACCGCGCCGACCTGCCGCGGCTGCAATCCCCGACGCTGATCCTGCAGTGCAGCGAGGATCTGATCGCCCCGCGCTGCGTGGGCGATTACATGCAAAACGTGATTCCCAACTGCACGCTGCGCATCATCGACAACGTGGGTCACTGCCCGCACCTGAGCGCGCCCAGTGCCAGTGCCGATGCGATGGAGCAGTTCCTGCAGGCCCTGTGAGCATGGACGCCACCCCGCTGCCCGGGGTCGAGCTGTTGTACGAGGCGGCTCCCTGCGGGCTGCTGCTGGCCGGGCCCGACGGCCGCCTGCTGCGCGTCAACGCCATCATGTGCCGGTGGCTGCAGTATTCCCAGGAGGAACTGGTGGACCGCATGCGGCTGCACGAGTTGCTGACCATGGGCGGGCGCATCTTCTGGCAGACGCACCTGCAACCGCTGCTGCGCATCCAGGCCTCGGTGGCCGAAGTGAAGCTCGAACTGCGGCGGCGCGATGGCGCCATCCTGCACGTGATTGCCAACATCGCCGAGCGGCCCTGGCAAGACGGCACCCTGCTGCACGTGGCCTTCTTCGTCGCGGAGGATCGCCACAAGTACGAGCGCGAGCTGCTGCTGCAGCGCCAGCGCGCCGAGGAACTGGCGGCGCAGCACGCGCGCGACCAGCAAGACCTGCAGGCCGCGCGCGGCCAGGCCGAGGACCGCGCGCTGTTTGCCGAACAACTCGTGGGCATGGTCAGCCACGACATCCGCAATCCGCTGTCGGTGATCCACATGAGCGCCGCCCTGCTGGAACGCGGCGTGCCGCCGCCGCAGCAACAGGCCGCAGTGGCGCGGGTGACGCGCGCGGTGCAGCGGGTGCAGCACCTGATCGGCGACCTGCTCGATTTCACGCAGGCACGCCTGGGTGGAGGCCTCGGCATGCGCAAGGCGCGGGTCGACCTGCACCAGGCCATTGCCGACAGCGTCGGCGAACTGGCTGTGGCCTTTCCGGACTGCATGCTGCGCCACGAGCGCAGCGGCGACGGCCATTGCGTGGCCGACGCCGACCGCATCGTGCAGGCGATCGGCAACCTGGTGGCCAACGCCGCCAGCCACGGCGACCGCAGCCGCGGCATCACCGTGACCAGCGCCAACGAGGACGGTCACTTCCGGATCATGGTGCACAACCACGGCCGGCCCATTCCGCCCGAGCTGCTGGCGCACCTGTTCGAGCCGATGGTGCGCGGCGCCGGCGCCGCCGCGTCGGGTGCGAAAGGCGTGGGCCTGGGCCTGTACATCGTGCGCGAGATCCTGCGCGCCCACGGCGGCGAGGTGCGGGTCACCTCGACGCCGGAGGAGGGCACTGCCTTCGTGCTGCGCTTCCCGTGCGGCTGAACCTACAGCCGGGCAATTGCGTCCCATAGCAGCTGTTGGACCCGTCCTACAGATCAGGGGGCCAGCCCGACAGATCATGTTTCCATGTCGCAGCAGCAAGAACAATCTTCGGCCGGGGAGGCCGACGCAGGAGCCCAGGAGGGGATCGTCCAGCAACAGCAGCAAGGTCAGCCCGAGGGCCGTGGCGGCCAAGGCGCCGAGAGCGCCATGCAGCACCTGCGCGAATGGGAGCAGCGCCGCTCGGGCAACACGGGCGGCAAGCGCGGGCACTGACGCGACGTGACGATGAAAAAGCGGCCCGCGGGCCGCTTTTTGCTGGGCGCCTGTTTGTCAGCGCGCGATCGGCCGAGCCGGCCAGTTACGCAGGACAGGGTGGCCGTCGCCGGGCCGAGACTCGCGCCCGTCGGCCGCCGCCGAGGGCCTGGCCTGCAGCGACCTGGTCAGGTAAGGCAGAACGCTTTGTGCACCGGCACCCCAGCGCCGACCGGGCGGCGGCAGGTCGCTTTCGGGGTTGCCGCCGCTAGCGCTCTGCATGCGAGCTCCGTGCCGGCCACAGTTCCATCGCCGGCCGGCGAATGAAGGAGGGATCGTCGTCGCGCTGGAAGACTTGCTCGGGTGCCGAGAACAGCATGTCGCAGTCGAACATCTCGGCGCTGCCGCCCAGCAGGTGTTCCTGCCAGCCCAGCTCGCGCAGATGCTCGGCGAAGAACGACACCTGGCGATAGCCGTCGAGCGTGCCGCGCGCGAACAGCGCGCCACCGTCCGTGAGTCCGACCTGCACGTTGTGCCGGTGCGTGGTGGGCAGGTGCTTCGCCATGGCGAAAGCCTTCGCGATGCCTTCGTAGGCAGGCGGCGGATCCAGCAGGAGTTCCATGACGCGCAAATTAAGCCCGGTGCGCCTGCCGCTGCGTAGGACTGCAGCGCGTCGGGATTACATCTGCTGACTACCCCATCAGCTCACCCCGGCTGCAGCATGCCCCGGGTTTCGATGAAGCGCACGATCTCCTGCAGGCCCTCGCGGGTCTTCAGGTTCGTCATCACGAAAGGCTTGTCGCGGCGCATCCGGCGGGTGTCCGCTTCCATCACGCCGAGATCCGCGCCCACGTAAGGCGCGAGATCGGTCTTGTTGATCACGAACAGGTCGCTCTTGGTGATGCCGGGGCCGCCCTTGCGCGGGATCTTCTCGCCGCCAGCCACGTCGATCACATAGATGGTCAGGTCCGACAGTTCGGGGCTGAAGGTGGCCGCCAGGTTGTCGCCGCCGGATTCCACGAACACGATGTCGGCTTCCGGGAAGTCGGCCAGCATGCGGTCGATCGCCTCGAGGTTGATGGAGGCGTCTTCGCGGATGGCCGTGTGCGGGCAGCCGCCGGTCTCCACGCCCATGATCCGTTCGGCGGCCAGGGCGCCGCTCACGGTCAGCAGGCGCTGGTCTTCCTTGGTGTAGATGTCGTTGGTGATGGCGACCAGGTCGTAGCGCTCGCGCATGGCCTTGCACAGCATCTCCAGCAGTGTCGTCTTGCCGGAGCCGACCGGGCCGCCAATGCCGACGCGCAGAGGCGGAAGCCGCTTGGTGCGGCGGGGGATGTGGTGCAGGTTGCTCATGATCGGAACAGGCGGGAGTACTGGGTTTCATGCTGCGCCGAGAGGATGGCGAGCATGGGGCTGAAGGATTGGCGCTGCGTGTCGTCCAGCGCGAGCGCGTGGTCGACCGCGGCAGGGATGTCCTGCGCGAGCCGGGCGAGGATGCGCTGGCCGGCGGACTGGCCGAGCGGCACGGCCTTGATGGCGGCCTGCACCATGTTCTCGGACCAGGAGAAGGCGTAGGTGAGGGCGATCTGGCGGGGGGAGGCGGAGGTTTTGCTCGCGGCCACGCCGAAGGCCACCGGGTAGGTGGGCTGGGCTGCCGAAGGCGCACCAGCGCTTTCGCGCATCGCTGGGGTGCCTTCGGCAGCCCAGCCTACGGATTTCATCCATTCTCCGAGCGAGCGCCCCATCTGCTCGGTCTGCTGCCGCAATTCGCTCGTCTCGCGCGTGTGCCGCACCCACTGATCCAGTGCCTGCAGGCGTTCGCCATCGCCGCAGCGCGCTGCGTCCGTTGCGCCCGCAACGATCGCCAGCTCGGCGCGCGCCAGCGTCGTGTGCAACTGGTCCACCAGCCAGTCGCCCGCAGTCGCTTCGTCGCGCACCAGTTGCGCCTCGACCGCCGGCTCCAGGCCCTCGGAATACGAGAAGCCGCCCACCGGCAGCGCCGGCGAGGCCAGCCACATCAGCTGCAGCAGGGCGGCATCAGTGGTCGTGGTCGTCGTGGTCATGATCGTGGTGGTGGCCGTGCGCCGCCGGCGCGCCGTAAGCGCCGCCTTCCGGCTCGAAGGCGGCGTTGTCCTCGCGCACGATCAGGTGCATGGAGCGCAGCAGGTCGGCCAGCACGTGGTCCGGCTCGATCTTCAGGTGATCGGGCTTGAGCTCGATGGGCACGTGCCGGTTGCCCAGGTGGTAGGCGGCGCGCAGCAGGTCGAAGGGCGTGCCATGGTCCGGGCAGTGCGTGATCACCAGCACCGGCTGCGGCGCGGCAAGCACGCGCACCATGGAACCGTCCTCGGCCACCAGCACGTCGCCGCCACGCACGACGGTGCCGCGCGGCAGGAACACGCCGAGTTGGCGGCCCTGCGAATCGGTAGTCTCGAAGCGGCTCTTCTGGCGCACGTCGGCGTCGAGTTCCAGGGTGGCGGCGCGCTTGAGCAGCACGGGCGCGAGGCCTTGGCCGCCGGGAAGGAGTTTGGATACGGTCAGCATGTCTCGATCATGGCATTGCGCTCTCGATGTCGTTGCGGGCTCGACCCGCAATCCACGGCCGCGCCAACGCGTGGATGCCGGGTCGAGCCCGGCATGACATCCCTGCGCACGTGGATGCCCGCTCAAGTCCGGCATGACATCCTTGGCGGCTCAGAACAGGAAATACCTCTGCGCCATCGGCAGCACCGTCGCCGGATCGCAGGTGAGCAATTGCCCGTCCGCGCGCACTGCGTAGGTCTGCGCGTCGATCTCCATCTTCGGCAGGTAGTCGTTGTGCACCAGGTGCTGCTTGCGCACGCGGCGGACGTCCTTCACGGCGCTGACGTTCTTCAGCAGCCCGAACCTCTGCTGCACGCCCTCCGCCAAACCGGCCTGAGACAGGAAGGTGATCGAGCCCTTGTGCAGCGCGCCGCCGAAGCTGCCGAACATCGGCCGGTAGTGCACCGGCTGCGGCGTCGGAATGGACGCATTGGCGTCACCCATCGCCGCCATCGCGATGAAGCCGCCCTTCAGGATCAGCGCCGGCTTGACGCCGAAGAAGGCCGGCTTCCACACGACCAGGTCGGCCCACTTGCCGACCTCGATGCTGCCGACCTCGTGGCCGATGCCGTGCGCGATGGCCGGATTGATCGTGTACTTGGCGACGTAACGCCTGGCGCGGAAGTTGTCATGCCGCTCGCTGTCGCCCGGGAGTTTTCCCCGCTGCAGCTTCATCTTGTGCGCCGTCTGCCAGCAACGCAGGATCACCTCGCCGACGCGGCCCATCGCCTGCGAGTCGGACGAGAACATGCTGATCGCGCCCAGGTCGTGCAGGATGTCCTCCGCCGCGATCGTCTCCTTGCGGATGCGGCTCTCGGCAAACGCCAGGTCCTCGGGAATGCCGGCGTCGAGGTGATGGCACACCATCAGCATGTCGACGTGTTCGTCGAGCGTGTTGACGGTGTAAGGCATGGTCGGGTTGGTGGACGAGGGCAGGAAGTTCGCCTCGCCCACGACGCGCAGGATGTCCGGCGCATGGCCGCCACCCGCGCCCTCGGTGTGGAAGGCGCAGAGGCCCCTTCCCTTGGTGGCCGCGATGGTGTTCTCGACGAAGCCCGACTCGTTGAGCGTGTCCGAGTGGATCGCGACCTGGACCTCCATCTCGTCGGCGACGTCGAGGCAGTTGCTGATCGCCGACGGCGTGGTGCCCCAGTCCTCGTGCAGCTTCAGGCCGATCACGCCGGCGCGCACCTGCTCGCGCAGCGCATCGGGCAGGCTCGCGTTGCCCTTGCCCATGAACCCGAGGTTCATCGGAAAGGCATCGGCCGCCTGCAGCATCCGCTCGATGTGCCAGGGGCCCGGCGTGCAGGTGGTGGCGAGCGTTCCGGTGGCCGGGCCGGTGCCGCCACCCAGCATGGTGGTGATGCCGGAGGCCAGCGCCTCCTCGATCTGCTGCGGGCAGATGAAGTGGATGTGGCTGTCGATGCCGCCCGCCGTGACGATCGCGCCTTCGCAGCTGATGATCTCGGTGCCCGGGCCGATCACGATGTCGACCCCCGGCTGCGTGTCCGGATTGCCCGCCTTGCCGATGGCAGCGATCCGGCCGTCCTTCAAGCCGATGTCGGCCTTGACGATGCCCCAGTGATCGACGATCAGCGCGTTGGTCAGCACCGTGTCCATCGCGCCTTGCGCACGGGTGCGCTGCGACTGCGCCATGCCGTCGCGGATGGTCTTGCCGCCGCCGAACTTCACTTCTTCCCCGTAGCCGCCGGCGCGCAGGGTGTAGTCGGCCTCGACTTCGATGAAGAGCTCGGTGTCGGCCAGGCGGACGCGGTCGCCGGTGGTGGGACCGAACATTTCCGCGTAGGCGCGGCGGGGGATGGTGGCCATCGGATCTTTTTTAGAGTTGTCCCTGCACGAGGCCGCGAAAGCCGTGGACGATGCGGTCGCCGGCGAGATCGACCAGTTCCACCGTGCGCTGCTGGCCGGGCTCGAAGCGCACGGCCGTGCCCGAGGCGATGTTCAGGCGCATGCCGCGCGCTGCCTCCCGGTCGAACCGCAGTGCGCCGTTGGTCTCGGCGAAGTGATAGTGCGAACCCACCTGGATCGGCCGGTCGGCGCTGTTCTGCACGACCAGCGTCAGCGTGCGCCGGCCGGGATTGAGCGCGTGGTCGCCCGGCTCGGTGATCAGTTCACCGGGAATCAAGGCTCACTCCTCGCGCGACAGCCACAGGGCCAGGCCGGCGAGCACGACCACCATCAGGAAGCCCGAGGTGTCGGTGGGATGCAGGTGGAACGCGGACGCGCCGTGGCCGGGATGCGCCTGCGCACCGGTGGCAAGGCCGGCGAAGATGGCGGCGACGGAAGCGGGCAGCAGGCGCGGCATCGATGGGTTCTCCTGGTTTCAGACGATCGGCTGGTGCACGGTGACCAGCTTGGTGCCGTCGGGAAAGGTGGCCTCGACCTGGATCTCCGGGATCATCTCGGGCACGCCTTCCATGACCTCCGCGCGGGTGAGGACCATGCGCCCTTCGCTCATGAGCAGCGCGACGGACTTGCCATCGCGCGCGCCTTCCATGACGGCGGCGGAGATCAGTGCCATCGCCTCGGGGTAATTGAGCTTCAGGCCGCGATCGCGCCGCCGCTCCGCCACCAGCGCAGCGGTGAACAGCAGCAACTTGTCTTTCTCGCGCGGGGTGAGTTCCATGGTCGGGGGAGTCTATTGCAAGAGTCAGGCCGGGCTGCCATGGCTGTCGTCCGGGGCTGCCATGGATATATCCGGGGCTGCGATGGCTGTCATCCCGGGCTCGACCCGGGATCCACGACGGCGTGTGCATGAGCGCCGCATGGATTGCGGGTCGAGCCCGCAATGACAGCCATAGGCGCCGGCACGGAACATGCACTTGCTCCCCGTGATCCCCATCCTCCCCGCCGACCTGCACGACGCTCCGCAGCGCGTGGTCAAGGTCCGTCGCGACTACAACACCTGGGTCGCCAGCGAGACCATGGAGGACTATGCGCTGCGCTTCACGCCGCAGCGCTTTCGCAAGTGGTCGACCTGGCGCGTGGCCAACACGGCCTTCGGCGCGGCCTCCTTCCTGATCCTCGAGGCCGTGGGCGCGACCCTGCTCGTGCAGTACGGCTTCCTCAACGCCTTCTGGGCGATCCTGGCCACCGGGCTGATCATCTTTCTCGCCGGCCTGCCGATCAGCATCTATGCAGCGCGCTACGGCGTCGACATGGACCTGCTCACGCGCGGCGCCGGCTTCGGCTACATCGGCTCCACGCTCACCTCGCTGATCTACGCCTCCTTCACCTTCATCTTCTTCGCGCTGGAAGCGGCGGTGATGGCGTATGCGCTCGACCTGGCCCTCGGCATCCCCGCGCACTGGGGCTACCTTCTGTGCGCGCTGGTCGTGATCCCGCTGGTGACGCACGGCGTCTCCGCGATCAGCCGGCTGCAGGTGTGGACCCAGCCGGTGTGGCTGGTGATGCTCGTGGTGCCTTTCGTCTACGTGCTGCTGCGCGATCCTGGTGCCTTTGCCGGCATCACGCACTATGCCGGGGAAAAGGCGACGGGCGCCGGCTTCCAGTTGCACTCTTTCGGTGCCGCGCTGACGGTGGGCATCGCCCTCATCACGCAGATGGGAGAACAGGCGGACTACCTGCGTTTCATGCCCGCACGCACGGCCGGCAACGGCAAGGCCTGGTGGGCCGGCGTGCTTGCGGGCGGCCCGGGCTGGGTGCTGCTCGGCGTGGTCAAGATGCTGGGTGGCGCCTTGCTCGCGTATCTCGCCATCACGCACATGGTGCCGACCGACCGCGCGGTCGATCCCAACCAGATGTACCTGGCCGCCTACGAATACGTGTTCCCGCATTACGGTGTGGCCGTGGCTGCCACCGCGGTGTTCGTCGTGCTGTCGCAATTGAAGATCAACGTGACGAACGCCTATGCCGGCTCGCTGGCCTGGTCGAACTTCTTCTCGCGCGTGACGCACAGCCATCCGGGCCGGGTGGTGTGGGTGGTGTTCAACACCTTGATCGCCTTCATGCTGATGGAGATGAACGTCTTCCAGGCGCTGGGAGACGTGCTGGGCCTGTACTCCAACATAGCCATTGCCTGGATCATGGCCGTGGTGGCCGACCTGGTGGTGAACAAGCCGCTGGGCCTCTCGCCCCGCGGCATCGAGTTCAAGCGCGCCTACCTGTATGACATCAACCCGGTGGGCGTGGGCTCGATGGCGCTGGCTTCCGCGCTTTCCATCTCCGCCTACCTCGGGGTATTCGGCCCCGGGGCGCAGGCCTTTTCTGCGCTGATCGCCATGGGCGTTGCCTTCGTCAGCGCGCCCCTCATCGCGTGGGGCACGCGGGGACGCTACTACATCGCCCGCGCGCCCGAGGGGGCCTGGGAGCGCGTCGCCGCGCGCCGCTGCGTGATCTGCGAGCGCAGCTACGAAGGCCCGGACATGGCCCATTGCCCGGCGTACCAAGGACCGATCTGCTCGCTGTGCTGCACGCTCGACGCGCGCTGCGGCGACTTGTGCAAGCCGCACGCCAGCCTGTCGGCGCAGTGGTCGGGCGCATTGCGCGCGCTGCTGCCACGGCGCGTCTGGCCCTATCTCGATACCGGCCTCGGCCACTTCCTGCTGTTGATGCTGGTGATCGCGCCCTTGCTCGGTGCGCTGTTCGGGCTGCTCTATCACCAGGAGCTGCAGCAGGCCGACCACCTGGCCGCCGACTCGCTGCGTGCCACCTTCGTCAAGGCGTATTGCGCGCTACTGCTGGTGGCCGGCATCGTCGCCTGGTGGCTGGTGCTGGCGCACAAGAGCCGGCAGGTGGCGCAGGAGGAATCCAACCGCCAGACCCATCTGCTGATGCGCGAGATCGAGTCGCACCGGCAGACCGACGAGGCGCTGCAGCAGGCCAAGCAGGCCGCCGAACAGGCGCGCCATGCGGCGGAACAGGCCAACCACGCGAAGAGCCGCTACATCAGCGCGATCAGCCACGAGCTGCGCACGCCGCTCAATTCCATCCTCGGTTATGCCCAGCTGATGGGAGAGGACCCGACGATTCCGTCGCACCGCAAGCACGCCGTGCATGTGATCAAGCGTGGAGGCGAGCATCTGCTGTCGCTGATCGAGGGAACGCTGGATATCGCGCGCATCGAGTCCGGCAAGCTGTCGCTCAACGTCAAGGCCATGCGCTTCGCCGATTTCGTGCATGAACTCGCGAGCCTGTTCGAATTGCAGGCGGCGGCCAAGGGACTGCAGTTCCGCTTCGAGGTCGAGGGCACACTGCCGGAAGTGGTGCGCGCCGACGAGAAGCGCGTGCGCCAGATCCTGATCAACCTGCTGGGCAACGCGATCAAGTTCACGGGCGCGGGGCAGGTGGTGTTTCGCGTGCGGCATGCGCGCGAGATGGCCGCGGTGGAGGTGGAGGACACCGGCTGCGGCCTCGCGCTCGAGGAGCTGGCACAGATCTTCGAACCGTTCGCGCGCGGCGCCAGCGCCAATGCCAGCCACGCGGCCCCGGGCGCGGGGCTCGGTCTCACCATCGCCAAGATGCTGACCGACCTGATGGGAGGCGAGCTGTCCGCCACCAGCACGCCCGGCGCGGGCAGCGTGTTTCGCGTGCGCCTGTTCCTGCCGGAGGTGCACGCGGCGCCGGTGCCGGTGGCGGCCGTGGCCAGGCTGCGGCGCGGCTACGAGGGGCCGCGGCGGCGCATCCTGGTGGTCGACAACGAAGAGGCCGATCGCGAATTGCTGGTCGCATTGCTCGAGCCGATCGGCTTCGAATTGCGCTCCGCCGCCAGCGGCCACGACGCCCTCGACCTGCTGGCCGCCGGCCAGCAACCCGATGCGATCCTGATGGACCTGGCGATGCCCGGCATCGACGGCTGGGAGACGATCCGCCGCCTGCGCCGCATGCCGCACGTGCAGGCGAAGATCGCCATCGTTTCCGCCAACGCCTTCGACAAGGGGCTGGACAACGACGTCGCTGTCCGCCCTGAGGACTTCATCCTGAAGCCGGTGCGCCACAGCGAACTGCTCGATTGGCTGGAGCGGCAGCTCGGCCTGCGCTGGCTGCAGGAGCCGGCGGCCACCGCCGCGCCCGCCGTGGCGCAGCCCTGGGCCTGGCCGCGCGCCGACCTGCTGGTGCCCTTGCAGCAGGCGGTGCAGCTCGGTTACTACCGCGGCATCCTCAACCAGCTGGATGCCATCGACAGCGCGCAGGCGGAATGCGCGGCGTTCACGGCGCACCTGCGCGAACTCGCGCGCCAGTTCCAGTTCGAGGCGATCGCGCGCACGCTGGCCAAGGCACGGGGCGCGCCGCAAGGAGAGCTGCGATGAAAGAGATCCTCGATCGCGCCGACAGCGAGGTCGTGCTGGTGGTCGACGACGTACCCGACAACCTCTCGGTGCTGCACGATGCGCTCGACGAATCCGGCTACACCGTCCTGGTGGCCACCAGCGGCGAGGCCGCCTTGCAGCGGGCGCTGCAGGCCTTGCCCGACATCGTGCTGCTCGACGCCATGATGCCGGGCATGGACGGCTTCGAGGTCGCCAAGCGCCTGAAGGCGCAGCCCGAGACGGCGCACATCCCGATCATCTTCATGACGGGCCTGACCGAGACCGAACACCTCGTCGCGGCATTGGAAGCCGGCGGCGTCGACTACGTCACCAAGCCGATCAAGCCCAAGGAAGTGCTGGCCCGCATGGGCGTCCACCTGCAAAGCGCGCGGCAGGCGCGGCAGACGCGCAATGCGCTGGATGCCTTCGGCTACGCCAGCATCACCGTGCGCCCGAGCGATGGCCGCCTGATGTGGCAGACCCCGCTGGCGCGCGAACTGCTGGCGGCTTACTACGGGACCAGTGCGCCGCAGACGCCGCCCGCCATCCTGGAGTGGCTGCGCCGCCATCTCGCCGATGCCGAGCGGCAGATCGAGCCGCCGCGCCTGTCGGCGGAGCTCGGTGCGCGGCGCTTGTCGATCCGCCTGCACCAGCAGACCGGCGACGACGACTGGCTGATCGTGATGCGCGAGGTCTCCGACGCGGCCGTCATCGAGTCCATGAGCCTGGCCTTCAAGCTCACGGCGCGCGAGGCGGAGGTGCTGTACTGGGTGGTCAAGGGCAAGATCAACCGCGACATCGCCGACATCCTGGGCGCCAGCCCGGGCACGGTGAAGAAGCACCTGGAGCGCGTGTTCGCCAAGCTCGGAGTCGAGACGCGCACGGCGGCGGCCGGCATGGCGATGAATCGGATCCGGCAGGTGCATCCGCAGTTCGAAGGGTGAGCCGCATGTCATTGCGGGCTTGACCCGCAATCCACGTCGGCGCGTACATGGTCGCAGTCGTGGATCCCGGGTCACGCCCGGGATGACATCGTGAGAGCCACCGGGAGGACATCCCCAAAGCCCCGGAGGACATCCGAAGCCCCCCGATCGCGGACAATCGAGGGTTGCCGGGGCGCGGTTCTCCCGGCGGGAAATCTTCAATGGATGCAACACAGACCTGCGACATCGGCATCGTCGGCCTCGGTGTCATGGGCGAAAACCTCGCGCTCAACCTCGAACGCAACGGCTTTGCCGTGGCCGGCTTCGACCTGAGCGAAACACGGCGCGCCAGCTTCGTCGCGCGCACGGCCGGCAAGCGCGCCCTCGCGGCGCGCTCCTTGGCCGAACTGGTGGCCGGCCTCAAGAGTCCGCGCCGCCTGTTGCTGATGGTGCCGGCCGGCGCCGCGGTCGATGCCGTGATCGGCGACCTCAAGCCGCTGCTTGCCGCCGGCGACGTGGTGATCGATGGCGGCAACACGCTCTTCAGCGATACGCAACGGCGCATGCTGGGCCTGCAGGCCACGGGCATCCTGTACGTCGGCGCCGGCGTCAGCGGCGGCGAGGAAGGCGCGCTGCTCGGGCCGTCCCTGATGCCCGGTGGCGACGCGCGGGCCTGGCCGCTGATCCAGCCCATGCTGCAGGCGATCGCCGCGCGCGCCGACGATGGCGCGCCCTGTTGCGAGTGGATGGGCCCGGGTGGCGCCGGGCACTTCGTGAAGATGGTGCACAACGGCATCGAGTACGCCGACATGCAGATCATCTGCGAGGCGTACTGGCTGATGCAGCAGGTGCTGGGCATGGGCGCCGGCGAGATGAGCGCAGTGTTCGCCCGCTGGAACGAGGGCGAGCTTTCGAGCTACCTGGTCGGCATCACCGCCGACATCCTGGCGCGGCCCGATGCCGAGACCGGCCAGCCGCTGGTGGACGTGATCCTCGATACCGCCCAACAGAAGGGCACGGGCAAGTGGGCCAGCCAGAGCGCGCTGGACCTGGGCGTGACCACGCCGACGATCGCCGACGCGGTCTTCGCGCGCACCGTCAGCGCCGCCAAGGAGGAGCGCGTGGCCGCCGCCGACTTGCTGCAAGGCCCGAAGCGCGCATTCACCGGCGACCGGGCCGCCTTCGTGGAGCAGATCCGTCGCGCCTTGCTGGCGGCGAAGATCTGCGCCTATGCGCAGGGCTTCCAGTTGATGCGCGCGGCCGACGCCGAATACCAGTGGGGCTTGCCCTTCGCGACCATCGCCTCGGTGTGGCGCGCCGGGTGCATCATCCGCGCCCGGCTGCTGGAGGACATCCGCAGCGCGTATGCGCGCCATCCGCAACTGGCCAACCTGCTGGTCGACGAAGGCTTTGCCGCGGTGATGGCGCAATCCCAGCAGGACCTGCGCGAGGTGGTCGCCGCGGCGGCCCTGCACGGCGCCGCCGCGCCGGCCGTCATGAGCGCACTGGCCTACTACGATGCCTACCGCTCACCCCGGCTGCCGGCCAACCTGCTGCAGGCGCAACGCGACTACTTCGGCGCCCACACGTATCAGCGCACCGATCGGGCGGGGAAGTTCCATACGAAGTGGACGGGGTGAATATCAAATGCCGACAACCGGACGCAGAAGGCGCGAAAGGGACGCAGAAGGCGCAGAAAAGACAAAGTGAATTTCCAAGGTCTTCTTTTGCGTCTTCTGCGCAACCTTTGCGTCTTCTGCGTCCGGCGGTCCGAACTGGAAGTTCAGCGTCGCGCCGCCATCCGCACCGCCAGCTCCAGCGCGTGCTGCAGTCCCTCGATGCCGGCGATGCCCTTGCCCGCGATGTCGAAGGCGCTGCCGCTGGCCGAGGTCGCCACCGGCACGGGCAGGCCGCCATGCAAGGTCACGCCGCGTTCGAAGCCCATGAGCTTCATCGCGATCTGGCCCTGGTCGTGGTACATCGAGACCACGCCGTCGAAGTCGCCGCGCCGCGCCGCGATGAAGACCGTGTCGGGCGACCAGGGGCCGCTCGCGTCCAGGCCCTCGCCCTTGAGGCGCTCCACCGCCGGCGCGATCACCTCGATCTCCTCGTGGCCGATCGAGCCGCCGTCGCCGGCGTGCGGGTTGAGCCCCGACACGGCGATGCGCGGACGGGCGATGCCCGAGCGGCGCAAGGTCGCATCGATGATGTACACCGCGTCGCGCACCGCTTCCTGCGTGATCAGCGCGGCCACTTCGCGCAAGGGCACGTGCGAGGTGACGCGCGAGGTCCACAGGCTGCCCGTGATGTTGAACTCGCAGGTGAAGCCCGAAATCCCGAACAGCGTCTGCAGGTAGCGCAGTTCGTCTTCCTCCTGCATGCCGGCCAGGCGCAGCGCATGCTTGTTCAAGGGCGCGAACACGATGGCCTGCACCAGCCCGTCGCGGGCCAGCGCAGTCGCTGCCGCCAGTGACTCCAGGGCCGCCCGGCCCGCGGCCTCGCTGCAGGCGCCGAGCGGCGCGGGCGCGCCCGCCGGCTCGGCGAGCACCAGGTGCGTGATGCTGCCAGGTGCAAAGTGCAGCGCGCTCGGCGTCGTCACCGGCAGCACGTCCAGCCGCGTGCCCGCAATGCGCTCGCCGCTGGCCAGCACCGACCGCGGCGCCACCAGCAGCAGTTTCGCCTGCACGGTGCCGGCGATGCGCGCCAGCAGCTTCACGCCCATCTCGGGGCCCACGCCGGCCGGATCGCCCAGCAGCACGGCGACGCAAGGCAGGGAGGTGCCGCTCATTGCGCGTCTCCCCGGATGTGCGCATCCTTCACCAGCTTGCGGAAGCGCTCGTATTCCTGCCGGTTCATCTGCGCGAACTGCTCGACGCCGATGGCGCCCACCTCGCCGCCCAGGCCCCTGATGTGCGCCTGCACATCGGGCAGCTTGAGCACCCGGGTCAGTTCGGCGACCAGCGCATCGACGGCAGGCTTGGGCGTGCCGGCGGTGACGTAGAGGCCGTACCAGGTCTGCACGTCGGCGCCCTTGACGCCGGCTTCGGCCATCGTCGGCACCTCGGGCAGTTCGGCGGCGCGGCGCTCGGACATCACGGCCAGCGGGCGGAACTTGCCGCTGCGGATCTGGCCCATGGCGGACGACGTGGAGTCGAACATCATGGTCACCTCGCCGGAGATGATGTCGATGTGCGCCTGCGAGCTGCCCTTGTAGGGCACGTGGATCGCGGTGGTGCCGGTGGTGAGCGTGAAGGCCTCGCCGGCGATGTGCTGCGTGCTGCCTATGCCCGAGGAAGCGTATTTCAGCTGCCCCGGCTTTTCGGCCATCGCGGCCACCACCTCCTTCACGGACCGGTAGGGCGAGGACGAGGACACCACCAGCACGTTCGGCATCACCGCCACCAGGCCTACCGGCTGCAGGTCCTTGAGCGGGTCGAACTTCAGCTTCATCAGATGCGGCGCGATCGCCTGGCCGGTGTTGGTGGCCAGCAGCAGCGTGGTGCCATCGGCCGCGGCATGGGCCGTGAGGTCGGCCGCGATGGTGTTCGAGGCGCCGGGCCGGTTTTCCACCATCACGCTCTGCTTGAAGTCAGGCGCGAACTTCTCGGCCAGCATGCGCGCCAGGATGTCGGTGCCGCCGCCTGGCGAGGCGCCGACCATGATGCGCAGGGGCTTGTCCGGCCAGGGGGTGGATTGCGCGAAGGCGGGGCCGGCGGCGGCCATCGCCAAGGCAAGGGCCGCGAGCGAGCACGCCGCGCGGCGGGGGAGGGAACCATGCATCTCTTGTCTCCTGCGGCGCAGGTCGGATGCCCGCGCTCGGCCGCAGGGTAGCAGATGGTGCGCTGCCGCCGACAGCCCAAGCTACGGCGTCATGTGCGCTTCTTTGGCGTTCTCGATCTCCTCGGGCTCGTCGGTCTCCGCCAGGGTCGGGTTGTCCAGCTGGCTGCGCAGGCGCTGCATGTCGAGGTCGCCGGTCCACTTGGCCACCACGAGCGTCGCGACGCCGTTGCCGATCAGGTTGGTGAGCGCGCGGGCCTCGGACATGAAGCGATCGATGCCGAGGATCAGCGCCAGCCCCGCCACTGGCACATGGCCCACCGCCGACAGCGTAGCGGCGAGCACGATGAAGCCGCTGCCCGTCACGCCGGCCGCGCCCTTGGAGGTGAGCACCAGCACCGCGAGCAGCGTGATCTCCTGCAGCAACGTCATCGGCGTGTTGGTGGCCTGCGCGATGAAGATCGCCGCCATGGTCAGGTAGATGTTGGTGCCGTCCAGGTTGAAGGAATAACCGGTGGGGATCACCAGGCCGACGGTGGTGCGGCGCGCGCCCAGGTTCTCCATCTTCTCCATCATCCGCGGCAGCACCGACTCGGAGGACGACGTGCCCAGCACCACCAGCAGTTCCTCGCGGATGTAGCGAATCAGCTTCCAGACCGAAAAGCCGTGGAAGCGGGCGATCAGCCCCAGCACCACGAAAATGAAGATCAGGCAGGTGAGATAGAACGACCCCATCAGCTTGCCCAGCGAGAACAGCGAGGCGATGCCGTACTTGCCGATGGTGAAGGCCATCGCACCGAAGGCGCCGATGGGCGCCAGCCGCATGATGAAGCCCACCATCGTGAACAGCACGTGCGCGGTCTTCTCGATCCAGTCGAACACCAGCGAGCCGCGGCCGCCGAAGCGATGCAGCGCGAAGCCGAACAGCACCGCGATCAGCAGCACCTGCAGGATCTCGCCCTTCGCGAACGCCTCGACGATGGTGTCGGGGATGATGTTCATCAGGAAGTCGGTGGCCGTGCCCAGCTTGCCGGGCGCCGTGAAGGCGGCGAGGCTCTTGGTGTCCAGCGTGGCCGGGTCGACGTTCATGCCCCGGCCGGGGCCTATCACGTTGACCAGCAGCAGGCCGATCAGCAGCGCCACGCTGCTCACCACCTCGAAGTACAGCAAGGCGAGGCCGCCCGTCTTGCCCACCTTCTTCATGTCTTCCATGCCGGCGATGCCGGTGACCACGGTGCAGAAGATGATGGGCGCGATCATCATCTTGATCAGCTTGATGAAGCCGTCGCCCAGGGGCTTCATCGCCGCGCCGGTGGCCGGCCAGAAGTGCCCCAGGATGACGCCGATCACCACCGCCGTCAGGACCTGCAGGTAGAGCGAGCGGTAGAGCGGCCGGCGCCGCGGGTTCAGCGTGCCGGTGGCGACGGGAGGAGCGAGCATGGTGGTTCGACCTTCGAAGAGCCCCAGATTCTGCTGCGCCCGCGGCCCGGGCGGAAGCCTTGCCGAGGCCGCTCGGACGGAAGGGCAGCCGCGCTCAGATCGCGCGCGCGAACCGGTTGCGCGCGGCGGCCAGCCGGTCGCCGTAGCGGTGCCGCGTGAGCAGGTAGGCGCCCGCCAGCATCGCGCTGCCGATGCCCACCAGCGTGCCGGTGCTCAGCGATCGCGCCATGCTGCTGGCCAGCTCGGGCGCGCGCGGCCCGACCAGCTCCAGCCGCCGCTTGTTCATCTGGGCGCCGAGGTCGCACAGCTGGTCCGGGATCAGGCGTTCGGCCGCCGGCAGCAGCATCGTCTCTTCGTCGGCCACGTGGTGCATCACGTGCCGCATCAGCTCGAAGAAGGTGTCGTCGAAGGCGGGGTCGCCCACGGGCATGTTGCGCAGGCGCGCGATCAGGCCGCGCATCTCGTCGTGCTCGGGCGTGCTCTTGCGCAGCACCTCGTTGTCGGCGACCGTCCGCATGGCCGGGTAGAAGATTTCCTCTTCCAGCTGCGCATGGATCTCGATGGCCAGGCAGACGTTGTCGGTCAGCCCTTTCTTCAGCCGGGGCGACGAGCCGATCTCGTACTGATGGAAGGCCGTGAGCACGTGCGTGTGGTCCAGCCGGATCAGATTGGTGATGCTCGGCGACAGCTGGGAGAGCAGGGAGGACATGGAGCGCGCCTCGGTATGGTTGTGCATGGCATGCAAGGGCCCCTATTGAGCCCCGACAGTGCGCGGCTTCGTGTCAGACGGCAACGGGCTCCGCTGTCGGTTACTTGGCGATTGGCCCAGCCATACGCCATGTGTCGTACAGACCCGGTGAGGGACCATCCCTAGGATGCCCCTGCGTCATCTCTTACCTCTGGAGCACACATGCAACGCCGCCTTACCCTCAAAGCACTCACCGCCGCCATGGCCCTGGCCGGCCTGGGGCTGCCCGCTTTCGCGGCCGACACCATCAAGGTCGGGATCCTGCACAGCCTGTCGGGCACGATGGCCATTTCCGAATCCGTCCTGAAGGACACCGCGCTGATGGCGATCGACGAGATCAATGCCAAGGGCGGCGTGCTCGGCAAGAAGCTCGAGCCGGTCGTGGTGGACCCGGCCTCCAACTGGCCGCTGTTTGCCGAAAAGACCCGCCAGCTGCTGACGCAGGACAAGGTCGCGGTGATCTTCGGCTGCTGGACCTCGGTGTCGCGCAAGTCGGTGCTGCCGGTGGTGGAAGAACTCAACGGCCTGCTGTTCTACCCGGTGCAATACGAGGGCGAGGAGCTCTCCAAGAACGTGTTCTACACCGGCGCCGCGCCCAACCAGCAGGCGATCCCGGCCGTGGAGTACCTCATGAGCAAGGACGGCGGCGGCGCCCAGCGCTTCGTGCTGCTCGGCACCGACTACGTGTACCCGCGCACGACCAACAAGATCCTGCGCGCGTTCCTGCACTCGAAGGGTGTCGCCGACGCGGACATCATGGAGGAGTACACCCCCTTCGGCCACAGCGACTACCAGACCATCATCGCCAACATCAAGAAGTTCTCCGGCGAGGGCAAGAAGACGGCGGTGATCTCCACCATCAACGGCGACTCGAACGTGCCTTTCTACAAGGAACTGGGCAACGCCGGCCTCAAGGCCAAGGACGTGCCGGTGGTGGCCTTCTCGGTGGGCGAGGAGGAACTGCGCGGCGTCGACACCAAGCCGCTGGTGGGCCACCTGGCGGCCTGGAACTACTTCATGTCGGTGAAGAACCCGACCAACACCGAGTTCACCCGCAAGTGGGCCGCCTATGCCAAGGCCAAGGGCGTGGCCGGCCACAAGGACAAGCCGCTGACCAACGACCCGATGGAGGCCACCTACATCGGCGTGCACATGTGGGCGCAGGCGGTGGAGAAGGCCAAGTCGACCGACACCGACAAGGTGAT
>NZ_JAQGNQ010000136.1 GCF_028291745.1 Ramlibacter sp.
GACAACGGCGCTCCGGCACTTCAGCCGGCGCTATCTGGTGCCGGTTGTCCGAATCGAACGGACGACCTACCGCTTACAAGGCGGTTGCTCTACCAACTGAGCTAAACCGGCGTGGGTGTGATTCTAGGAGGATGCTCCGGACATCATTGCGGGCTGCCCCGCAGTGACATCCTCGGCGGCGGGATGACGTCCTTTGCTGACGTCCTGGCCCCGCCATGACTGCTTCAGCGCGCTACTTCACCCGCTTCAAAGCCGGCCGCGGACCGCTCGGCGGCTTGGGGGGTTCCGGCTCCGGGGGCTTGGCGGCCGTTTCGTCCGGCGTGACCAGCTGCACCACCTTGCCTTCGGTATCGGACGGCGCCGCCGGCACGCTGGAGAGCGGGGACGACGGCTTGCCGCCGGCCGGGGCTTCTTCCGTTGTCGCTCCGCCCGGCACGGGCACCGGGAAGGCCATGCCCTGCCCGTTCTCGCGCGCATAGATCGCGATCACCCGGCTGACCGGCACCATGATCTCGCGCGCGCTGCCGGCGAAGCGAGCCTTGAACTCGATGAAGTCGTTGCCGAGCTTGAGCGAGCTGGTCGCGTCGTAGCTGATGTTCAGCACGATCTCGCCGTTCTTCACGTACTCGCGCGGCACCTGCACGCTCTCGTCCACCAGCACCGCGACATAGGGCGTAAAGCCGTTGTCCGTGCACCATTCGTAGAGGGCGCGGATCAGGTAGGGGCGGGTGGAGGTGGACTCGAGTGCGTTCATGCTTTCGAAAACAATACTGGCGCACCAGCTTAACGGCTCGGCCGCCGCCGGGCCGCCCCAAGGCGGCCGAAGCCCCCTCGGGGGGCAGCGACTAAGCCGAAGGCGGCAAGCGTGGGGGCTGACATTTACTTGCGCATGACCTTTTCCGACGGCGTCAGCGCCTCGATGTAGGCCGGGCGCGAAAAGATGCGCTCAGCATACTTGAGCAGCGGCGCTGCGTTCTTCGACAGCTCGATGCCGTAGTAGTCCAGGCGCCACAGCAGCGGCGCGATGGCCACGTCGAGCATCGAGAAGTTCTCGCCCAGCATGTACTTGTTCTTCAGGAACACCGGGGCGAGCTGCGTCAGGCGGTCGCGGATGTGCGAACGCGCCTTCTCCAGCGCCTTCTCGTTGCCCTTGGACGCGCGCGACTCCAGCGTGGAGACGTGCACGAACAGTTCCTTCTCGAAGTTGAGCAGGAACAGGCGCACGCGGGCGCGGTCGACCGGGTCCCCGGGCATCAGCTGCGGATGCGGGAAGCGCTCGTCGATGTACTCGTTGATGATGTTCGACTCGTACAGGATCAGGTCGCGCTCGACCAGGATGGGGACCTGACCATAGGGATTCATGACGTTGATGTCTTCCGGCTTGTTGTACAGGTCGACGTCGCGGATCTCGAAGTCCATGCCCTTTTCGAACAGCACGAAACGGCAGCGGTGGGAGAAGGGGCAAGTGGTCCCCGAATAGAGCACCATCATCTTGAATGTCCTCAAAAAGCAAAAAAGAGTGGGCGCAGGGTGCAGGCCACTCTACACAAGGACGCGGTCCCGCGCGAAGCCGGGCCGCGTTTTATCCGTCTACCGTATTTCTTTCCAGAACGCCGCGTTCAACCGCCACACGAGCACGGTCAGCAGGGCCAGGAAGAGCAGCACCCAGGTGCCGACGCGCACGCGGTGGTTCTGCGCCGGCTCGGCCATCCAGGCGAGATAACCCACCAGGTCGCCGACGGCCTGCTCGTACTGCAGCGGGGTCATCGTGCCCGGGGTGACCTGCTTCCAGCCCTTGAAAGCCTCCTCCTCGTGGCCGTGGCTCTCGACCTTCTCGAACACCGGCTCGCGCTCCCCCTGCAGCTGCCACAGCACCTGCGGCATGCCGACATTGGGGAACACCAGGTTGTTCCAGCCGGTGGGCCGCGACGGATCGCGGTAGAAAGTACGCATGTACGTGTACAGGTAATCCGGGCCGCTGCCGGCGTGGCCGGAGCGCGAACGCGCCACCAGCGTCAGGTCGGGCGGCACCGCGCCGAACCACTCCTTCGCGTCCTTCGGGTCGATCGGCGACTTCATCGTGTCGCCCACCTTGTCGGCGACCGTCAGCAGGTTGTCCTTGATCTGCTGCTGGCTGATGCCGATGTCCTGCAGGCGGTTGTACCGCATGTAGGCGGCCGAGTGGCAGTTGAGGCAGTAGTTGACGAACAGCTTGGCGCCGTTCTGCAGGGCGGGCAGGTCGTTGCTGCGGTTGGGCGCCTTGTCCCAGGCCACCTCGCCGCCCTCGGCGGCGTGGGCGGCCACGGCCATGCCCAGCGCCAGCATCACGGTGAGAATCAGTTTTTTCATGTCTGCTTGGCTCCCGGCTCTCAGTGCGCGAAGACGATGCGGTCGGGCACCGTCTTGAAGGCGCCGAGGCGGCTCCACCACGGCATCAGCAGGAAGAAGCCGAAGTAGTAGACGGTCATGATCTGCGCCAGCAGCGTTCCCAGCGGCGACGGCGGCTCGATGCCCAGGTAGCCCAGCACCATGAAGAACACCACGAAGATGCCGTACAGCGTGCTGTGCCAGCGCGGACGGTAGCGGATGGAGCGCACCGGGCTGCGATCGAGCCAGGGCAGGAAGAACAGGATGATGACCGCGCCACCCATGATCACCACGCCCCAGAACTTGGCGTCCAGGTTCTTGAGCAGCACGATCGCGACGGCCGCCAGCACCACGGCGGCGATCTTGCCGACCAGGCCGAGGCGGCCCTTCCAGACCGCGGCTATGGCGGCGAGCGCCACGATCACGACGAACACGTCGACCATCACGTCGGTGGTGGCACGCAGCATCGAGTAGAAGGGCGTGAAGTACCAGACCGGCGCGATGTGCAGCGGGGTCTTCAGGGCGTCGGCCGGAATGAAGTTGTTGTACTCCAGGAAGTAGCCGCCCATCTCCGGCGCGAAGAAGATGATCGCGCTGAAGACCATCAGGAACACGCAGACGCCGACCATGTCGTGCACGCTGTAGTACGGATGGAAGGGCACGCCGTCGAGCGGGTGACCGGCCGCGTCCTTGGGCGCGCTCGGGCCCTTGATGTCGACGCCGTCGGGGTTGTTGGAACCCACGTCGTGCAGCGAGAACAGGTGCGCCACCACCAGGCCTATCAGCACCAGCGGGATCGCGATCACGTGGAAGCTGAAGAAGCGGTTCAGGGTGGCATCGCTCACCACGTAGTCGCCGCGGATCATCAGCGCCAGGTCGGGGCCGACGAAGGGAATCGCGGAGAACAGGTTCACGATCACCTGCGCGCCCCAGTAGGACATCTGGCCCCAGGGCAGCAGGTAGCCGAAGAAGGCTTCGGCCATCAGCATCAGGAAGATCGTGCAGCCGAAGATCCACACCAGCTCGCGCGGCTTGCGGTAGCTGCCGTAGATCATGGCCTTGAACATGTGGAGGTAGACCACGATGAAGAAGGCCGAGGCGCCGGTGGAGTGCATGTAGCGGATCAACCAGCCCCACGGCACGTCGCGCATGATGTACTCGACCGAGCCGAACGCCGAGGCCGCGTCGGGCTTGTAGTGCATCGTCAGGAAGATGCCGGTGACGATCTGGATGACCAGCACCAGCATCGCCAGCGAGCCGAAGAAATACCAGAAGTTGAAGTTCTTCGGCGCGTAGTACTCCGACATGTGCTTGCGATATTCCACGCCCGCTGTCGGAAAACGGTTGTCGAACCAGTTGGCCAGCTTCTGCGTCGCCGTCGCGTTGGGAGAGATTTCCTTGAATTGAGCCATGGTTGTCTCGTCAGGCCTTGGAGTTCTTGTCTTCGCCGATCAGCAGACGGTTGTCCGACACGTACATATACGGCGGCACCTGGAGGTTGTCGGGCGCCGGCTTGTTCCTGAACACGCGGCCCGCCAGGTCGAAGGTGGATCCGTGGCAGGGGCACAGGAAGCCGCCGGGCCAGTCGTCGGGCAAGGAGGGTTGCGGGCCGGGCTGGAACTTGTCGCTGGGCGAACAGCCCAGGTGCGTGCAAATGCCCACCACCACCAGCACCTCGGGCTTGATCGAACGTCCTTCATTGCGCGCGTAAGGCGGCGTCAGCTCGTCGGCCTTGCGCTTGGACTGCGGGTCGGCCAGCTCGGCGTCGTGCTTGGCCAGCGCGGCGACTTCCTCGGGCGTGCGGCGCACCACCCATACGGGTTTGCCGCGCCACTCCACCGTGAGTTTCTCGCCGGGTTTGAGCGCGGAAATATCCACTTCGACCGGCGCACCGGCCGCCTTGGCGCGCTCGGAAGGCTGCAGGCTGCTGACGAAAGGAACGGCGGTGAAGGCACCACCCACCACGCCGGCACATCCGGACGCGATCAGCCATGTTCGCTTGCTGCCGTCCACTGGGGTATCACTCATGAGGTCCTCGGGGATGTCGCTTATCAGGTCAACCTACGATTGTAGCTGACGGTTTCCGCCCAATTCAATGGCGCCGCGGTGCCCGCTGCAACGAGCTTTTGATTGCATACTCGAGCGCCTCAACTCCGTGACGCAACGATGGCAATGCTCGCCGAATTCAAGGAATTCGCAGTCAAGGGAAACGTGGTCGATCTGGCTGTCGGCGTCATCATCGGTGCCGCATTCGGCAAGATCGTCGAGTCCCTGGTCGGCGACATCATCATGCCGCTGGTGGGCGCGGTGTTCGGCAAGCTCGACTTCTCCAACCTCTTCGTGGTGCTCGGGCGTGTGCCGCCGGGCAACGCAATGACCTTGGACGCGCTGAAGAAAGCCGGCGTACCGGTGCTGGCCTACGGCAATTTCATAACGGTCGCGGTCAACTTCGCGCTGCTCGCGTTCATCATTTTCCTGATGGTCCAGCAGATCAATCGGCTCAGGCGTGATCCGGCGCCGGCCGCCGTTGCGCCCGCACCCGCCGAAGACGTGGTGCTGCTGCGCGAAATCCGCGACAGCCTGCGCCGTCCGGCGCCTTAGCCCGCGGCCGCTTGGCGCGCGCTCAGCGCCCGCGCCACCTTGAGCGCCTCGAGCAAACTGGAGGCGTCGGCACGCCCGCTGCCCGCGATGTCGAATGCGGTGCCGTGATCGGGACTGGTGCGAACCAGTGGCAGCCCCAGCGTCACGTTCACTCCTTTTTCCACGCCGAGGTACTTCACCGGAATGAGGCCCTGGTCGTGATACATCGCCACCACCACGTCGAACTCACCCGGCTGGCCGTTGCGCGCGCGGGCCCGCATGAAGACGGTATCGGGCGCGAAGGGGCCGCTCACGTGCAAGCCCTCGGTTCGAGCCGCCTCGATGGCGGGCACGATGACGTCCACCTCCTC
>NZ_JAQGNQ010000010.1 GCF_028291745.1 Ramlibacter sp.
GGAGGGTCAAACACCGGCAGGTCGGCGTCTCGGGTTGCGAGTTGGGACATGATCGATCTTCAAGCGGTTGGCAGTCCGGCCGCAGTACAACACTCGGCCAACGCAAACATTCGCCACGATCTTTGCAGTGGATCGATCGCCCAGGAAGCTGTTCCTCCCCCTAAGCCCACCTCGCGAAATCCCTAAACGGACGGCAGCAGCGCGGCGACCTGTCAGGGGTTGTATGAGATGGTGATCGTCAAGGAGCCCAGATAGCTTCCGGCCATGAGCTGTTGCTGTCCTGCGGGCACGCGCCCGAATACCGTGTGACTCTGGCTGCTGTCGCCAAGCGGAATGCTTCCGCTCAGCACCGACCCGGTGAAGCCGTCGCCCCACACCGACGTATAGGTGGCGTCCAGGTAAACGTTGAACGCCATGCCGGGTCCGCCGGCGTCGTGCGAGAGGTACCTGGGGATGATGCTGTTGGCCTGCGCGCCAGGTCCGAGCGAGATCGAGTAGCTGCCGCCGCCTGAGATCGCCGTGCACTGCACGGAGACGGTTGCATCGGAAGTGCGGTCGGTGGACGTCAGCTTTCCTGCGAAGGTCAGTGGCTGGTATCGGCCGAAGGCCAAGCTGGTGGACGTGACGCTGCAGCCGCCAGCGACGCTGTGCGCCGAGCAAGCCAGTCCCAAGACAAGAAGCGCGGTGTTTCGGGGAATTGCAAGCACGCGAAGTTTCATGGGGCTCTTCCGTCGCACACCAGCGGTCCAAGACTCGCCGGCGCGCCATTCTCACTCGGGGGGATTCGAAGATCCAGCTCACATTGGCCAGATTGCCAGCTGACGGTGACACGCTGCTGGTCAGCCGCCAGATCGGTCAGCCAGACCTCGCCACGCAGACCGGCCTCGAATTCCGCTCCGGCGGGCAGCAGGCGCACGCGTGCACCACGAGGCACGGGCTGGCCGTTGGCCTGGTGCAGCACGAGCAGCGCCTGGCGCGTGCGGCGCACATCGAAGTGCACCAGCGCTCCGCTGCGTGCATACGGTACGAGCTCCTGCACGACCGCCTGGGTTTCCACGTCCAGCGGCAGGTCCGCCGCGTCGATCTCGATCACGTTCTTCTGCCACGGCACCAGTCCGGGCACAAATGCAAGACCGCGCGAATCGGTTTGCGCGACGACCTGGTTGCTTCGTTTGATCGGCACGTCGGGCAGGCCCTCGAGCTCGACGACCGCGAAGCTGCCTTCGCCCACCGGCCGAGAGGCGAACGGCAGGCCCGCCATCAGGCCGAGCGTGCCGCGAGCGCCCCCGCGCGAACTCACCCGCGCGTCGGCATCGGTCACCACTTCCGCGGTCAGGTCCGCGTGGTTCGTGTTGTACTGCACACCACCGCGGGCTCGTTGTCGGGGGTCGCTGGATACCTCGGCCTGCCAGCCCAAGCCGGGGCCCGCCGGGGGATTGCGCACCGCCAGCACGCTCGCCGCTGTGTGGCCGTCGTCCTGGCGCTCCACGCGCGAGCCGATGTACTGTTCGTTTCCAAGCGGAACGTTCAGGTTCACGCTGCCAGTCCACACGCTGGTGCTGCTCCGTTGCTTGGCTGCCGTCAACGTGAGGGTTGCGGCGGATCCGATCGGAATGTTCAAGGAGAAGCCGAGCGTGCTGGGATGCTCGCCATCCCACTGGACGCGACGCGCGTAGCTGATTCCGCCGTTGAGCGATCCCCAGACCCTGCCTCCGATGCTGGCCAGGAGCTGTTCGCGCGAGCGGCTGGCCGGCGCGGCTGGATCGGGGGACTCGCCGAAGGGTGCGAAGCCCCGGGTGGCGTACTCGTATTGGAGCGCACCTCCACCAAGCGGCGAGCTGCGCTCGATCCCGACCTGGACCAGCCCGCCGTGCGCCGGCAGGTCATGCAAGCGATCGCGCGAGCCGGCAACGGCGAGCCGCCCGACGCCCCAGGTCCCGAGCAGGCCCGCCAACTCGAAGCCGCTCGCTTGCCTATCGTGCTGCAATTCCACTCGGCCTTCCGTGGTCAGATTCGGTGTGATGCCACGACGCCCGGTCGCGGCGCCGAACGCATCGCCGTACCGGCTATCCGTACCGAACCCCGTGCGCAGCCAACCCGTCTCCACGGAAAAATCGGAGAGACCCGGCGCCAGGAGGCGCGGTGAGGCGTAGTAGCTCTGATGGAGGACCGTCTGACGGCCCAGGAGGTCCTGTACCACCAGGTTCAGCTCGCCCGCTCCCGTGATCACCGGCACGTTCGTGATATCGAAGGGGCCCGGGCGCACCGATTGGCTGAAGCGGTGAGAGTCGTTCACCAGCAGATCGACCGTTGAAGGAAGCGCCGCCTCGCCAGCGACCGAGGGCAAGGGCATGGTCGACAGCCCCGGCCTCAAACCAAAGTCGCGACCCCAGCGCAGCCCGCCATAACGCACCGGCCGGCTCCAGCCGCCTGCCACGCCCACGGTGTCGCCCAAGACAAGCGTCTGCATGGATTGAGGCATGTCGTACTGCCAGTAGCTGTCGAGGCGCACGAACTCGCGCCGCTGCCCGTCATCCTTCACCAGGGCGGAAGTCACGGCCGTGCCGAACGGACCAAATCCGACGGCTTCCAGCGTGGCGGCGGAAGTACTGGGCGCGCCCGCCAGCTGGGCGACACTCACGTCGTAATTCAGGAATACACCGGGCGCCGGCCTGGGCGGAGCGGCTTGCGCCGCCTGCTGCGTGTCCATGGTGGCGCCGGTGAACGAGCTGGGCGGCGCATCCACTTCAATACTCATTCGCTGCTTGTCCACCCGGTACCGCAGACCGGCAACAGACTCGAGCGCGAACGCCTGTGTGCCGTCGGACATCACACGCGGCTGGCCGGGTGGTTTCAGTCGGGCAGCTTGCCAGTCTTCGGCGGCGACCAGGACCTGACCGTCAGGCAATTGCTCCGCGCGTGCGATGTCTGGCTGGCGCAGTCCATTGACAGTGAAATCGGCAAGGAGCTGTTCGGCCGGTGACGTTGGGGAGCCTGGCTTCGCCTGAAGCGTCGTGTTCGAATCGCGACCGGAAGCTGGCGGCAGATTGGCGGCCGCGGCAGGACGGATCTCGGCTTGCGGGCTGCCCTGCAGCGTTGGCGCCTCGCTGGCGGAGGCCGCAGCCGCGACCGGCGCCGCGCTGGCAACCGCCGGCTCTTCGGGCTGCAGCTCCAGGACCCAGATGCCGCCACTTCGGCGCAGCTTCGGATAAACCGGCTCGCGCAGCAGTACTTCCAATCTGTCGGTGGTTCCAACGGTGCGTAACGCGATGCCCTGCAGCACGCCCTCGCCGCTCGTGGGCACGCTCGGCAGCTCTGCGGAAAGCCTGAGCGATGCATCGGTCCAGATCAGTGTGAGGGGATAAGGGCCCGGTCCACGCGTTCCTCCCCAGGCGAGAACGGGCTCATTGCCCGCAGGAACATGGATGCGAAGCTGTATTGGCGCGCCAGGCGGCCGCACGATCTCGACCGACATGGGAATTCCCCATGCGGTATTCGTCCAGGCGGCTGTCGCAGCGGCGATGGCCGCCGCCAGCTCGCGGCGTGCAGACGAAAAATGAAGGAAATGGCGGCGCGCGCTGGTCAAGATAACTGGCTTGCCCCACCTCGGATGGCGAGCAGATATTTCGTCTGAACGTGAATTCGGAACCGGTCGGCTAGCCGCCCGATTCGGCCCTCACGACCTGGCCAGTGGAAGTGCGCACCTCGACGCTTTGCAGCGCACCTTCAGCGGCCCCCGGAACGATCCACTCGCGCTCATCGCCAGCAAGCACGGCCGCGGCTTCCTTGAGGTCCAGCGACCGCTGCCAGCCCTGCCCCGCCAGCATCAGCGCCTGCACTTTCACGCGCCGATTGCCGGTGTTGAGGATTCGCACGCAAACGCCCTTTGACACCGGTGCGTCCGCCACGACGGGACAACTTCGCCAACGCAGCGCAGTGACGAAGTCGCCACGCGGTGCGACCATGACCGGCAAGTCGTAGGCCATACGGAAATTGACGGCGGCACCTCCTGCGAGTTCGACCGAAGAAGGTTCCGCGATGTCCTCGAGCACCAGGCGATAGGCGCGCTCGGTGTCTGCGGGGAGCGCACCTCGGAGCGCAACGCGCAGCACCTGCTGCTGGCCGGGCTTGAGCTCGGAGATACGGGGTGTCACGATGAGGTCGTCACTGGGTTGGGTGACCGCGGCCCCGTGCACATCCTGGCGCCACTGCAGCAACTGGCTCTGCAGGCGCATCGGCTTGATCGCCTGCTCGCTCAGGCTCACGCGCACGGTGGCAATCTTTTGCTTCGGCCCGAATTCAACGACGACCGGGCTGATCAGCGCTTGCGCTGCCGCCCCCGCGGCGCAGCTCGCGAGCCAGACCGCCAGCGCTGCTCGGGTTCGCCATGAAGCGCGCGTTCGCCAGGCAGCGGGTTGAGTCGAAGTGCGCTTCATACCCTTCACCTTCTTAGATGCCGTAGGTGCTGGTGATCGTGATCGTGTCGCTGTACGCCTGCTTCGCCTTGCCCGTCTTTTCGCTCGAGGCGATGGCTCCGACGATCGCCAGGGACTTGGTCGTTCCGTCGGCGGAAAACCCCGTGAAACTCGCAACCGTGTTGTACGCAATCGCGTTGCCACCGGCTTCCGCCAGCGTGTACACGATGTAGGTGGTCGTGACCGCGCCCACCAGGCGGAAGTCAGTGCCGCTCGAATTGGCGGAGGAGAACTTCAGCTTGGGAGTGGTCGTGCCGCTGGTGCAGACCGCATCGAAGGTGCCACCCGACGTTGACGCACTCGCCGCTGTGGAAGGCGAACCGTTGGCCAGCATGCTGAGTTGGCCGAAGCCCAGGACGGCGGCATTGCCGACGGAGCATTCGTCGCCGATCGATGCCGTCACGCCCATCGTGCCGGAGCCACTGTCGGTCGCGAACGCCCCGACGGAGAGCATGGCTGCGGCGAATGCAATCGCGAATTTGCTGATCTTGGTTTTCATACGGTGCCTGTCCTTAAGCTGAAACGGTTTGGTAAATCTCTCAGGCGAGTCGCACGAATGCGCGCTGTGAGGCATCGAAGTGGACCATTCGGCGCACACGCCGCCGTAGGTCGATTCTTTACCTGCAACAGCCGCAATTGCGTAGCACTCACTTATCGAGTGAACCAGCTGGCGCGATGTCCAGAACGCGCCTTGCTGATAGTGCGCTTCGCTGCCGGTAAGCGCTGAGCGGGCAGGGGAGCGGCAGAGGGTTCACACGTGAACTTCCGTATTGAGCAATTGCCTGCCCCACCTCCAAGAACCCGCCTATCCGCCACCTCTCCACGAGCGCTAGGGTTGCGGCAAGAGGTTCTCTTGGGGGACCGACAGCGATCAAGGAACCGTGCTGGAATTCAAGGACTTCTACGATGATTTCCCACTCGGGGTGCTGGCAGCGGATGCAAGCGGAGCGGCGAACTACGCAAACTGCGCGTGCAGTGAGATCACCGGGCTGAGCGCGCAGCAACTCCTGGGGTACGGCTGGCTGACTGCCGTCCATTGCGCGGATCGAGCGCGGGTAGTGGCGCAATGGCGCCGCGTCTGCGAGTTTCCGCGCAGCCTGGACATCGAGTTCCGTGTGATCAAGCCCGACGGGTCCTGTCGCTTCGTGCGGATCAGCGGCGGCTCCTCTGTGGCATATGGCACGCCTGGCATCCATCTCGCGGTCATCAACGACATCACGGACCACGTAGTGGCGCAGCAGCGCCTGCGCAGAAACAACGAGCTGCTGGGCGCAATGCTGGAAAACATTCCATGCGGAATCTCCGTCTTCGACGCGGACGGAAGCCTGGTGCTGGACAACCAGAAAATCGCCTTTCGCAGCCTGCCGAACGACGTGCCGGATTCGGCAATCACCGATTTCGGGACGATCAGCGTCGAGTACGCGAACCACCCGTTGTCCTGTCCCGACGCGCAAGGGCCCGTGCCCCTGGACAGCGGGATGGCCGCGGCACCGCAACTGCGTGAAGAAGTCCAGCCCGACGGGCGAGTACTCGAAGTAAGGAACGCAAGAATGCCCGCTGGCGGAACTGTGGTTACCCACACGGACATCACGCACCACAAGCAGATTGTCGAAAACCTCCAGCAGGCCAAAGCCGCGGCCGAACAGGCCGCGGCGGCGAAGACCGCCTTCCTCGCGACCATGAGCCATGAGATCCGAACGCCGATGAATGGCGTCATCGGCATGACGAACATCCTGCTGGAAACGCGGCTTACTTCCGATCAGCGCGAGCTGGTCGAAGTCATCCGGCAGAGCGGCGAGTCGCTCCTGGTCGTCATCAACGACATCCTGGACTATTCGAAGATCGAATCCGGCCAGATGGAGCTTGAATGGGTGCCTCTTCGGCTCGAGGAAGTGGTCGGCGACTCGCTGCGACTTCTGGCGCCGAAGGCCGACGAGAAGGGACTGAGCCTGGGCGTCGACATCGACCCGGCAGTTCCTCCGCTGATCCTGGGCGACAGCACCCGCTTGAACCAGGTACTCGTCAACCTCGTTTCGAACGCGGTGAAATTCACCGAGGCTGGGGAAGTGCGCGTGGGCGTGATCAACGGCTCGAGCAACTCGCCTCATGAGAGCGGCGACGAAATGGGAGATCTGTGCAACATCACGGTTTGCGTGCAGGACAGCGGCATCGGCATTCCCGAAGAAAAGCTCCTGACCATCTTCGACCCGTTCGTCCAGGCGGACTCCAGCACTGGTCGGCGCTTCGGCGGCACCGGGCTCGGACTTGCCATTGCCAGGCGGCTGGTCGAGGCCATGGGCGGAGAGATTTCAGTGCAGAGCGAACCTGGCCGCGGAACCAGGGTCAGCTTCAACTTTCTCGCGGAAGCGGCGGTGCCGCGCGGTCGCACTCCGGCCGGCAAGCAGCCGCCCCTCTGGAAGAAGCGGGTGCTCCTGGTGACCGGCTCCCGTGCGGACGTTCGTGTCCTTATCACGCAACTGCGGCGGTGGGGCCTGGACGTCCACTCCTGCGCAAGCGCCTCGGAGGCCCTGGCCAAGGTGGCCGGCAAGGAGCGTTTTGACCTGGTACTTGCGGCAACCCACATGAGCGAAGCGCGCTGGCTGGGATTTGTCCAGCGCCTGCGGGATGAAGGTGTGAGCATCCCGGCGGTATTGCTCTCCCGGACTCGCGGCTTGAGCTCCCTGAATGAAGCCTTGCGCGCGCGCGTTCTTTCCAGGTCGTCGACCCCGTCCGCGCTCTACGATGCGCTGGGGGATGCGCTTGAATCTGCGGGCGTGCCAGCCTACACGGGACTGCACACGACACCGCAATTCGACGACACCCTTGGCAAGAGCGTGCCGCTGCGCATCCTGGTGGCTGAGGAC
Source organism: Ramlibacter sp. (assembly GCF_028291745.1). Taxonomy (GTDB): domain Bacteria; phylum Pseudomonadota; class Gammaproteobacteria; order Burkholderiales; family Burkholderiaceae_C; genus Ramlibacter. Next base: position 7,340 of record NZ_JAQGNQ010000010.1, read on the forward strand.
AATGAGATCAACCGCAAGGTTGTACTCAGAATGCTCTCGGGCTTCGGATACAAGGCCGACGTTGCCGTGAACGGCTCGGAGGTGATCGAGGCGGTCCGGCGCCAGACCTACGACCTCGTCCTGATGGACATCGAGATGCCGAAGGTCGACGGCATCGAAGCCACGAAGTTGATCGTCGCGACGACCGCCAGGGAGCGGCGCCCACGCATCATTGCCATGAGTGCCAACGTGATGCGAGAGCACGTCGTCGCCGCCCTCGCGGCGGGGGCCGACAAGTACATTGCGAAGCCATTCGCTCCGTCCGAGCTTCGGACGGCCCTGGAGGAATCCGCAGACCGCGCGCTGCCTGTCGGCGGCTCCGCGGAGCACCCGTCGCCCAGGATTCTTTCCCACGAGCGGCTGCGCTGCCACGTCGAAGCAGACGGGAGCGGCGAGTTCCTCAAGGAACTGGCGCGCGACTTTGCATCGGCCTCGTTGGAGTTCCAGAACCGCCTGATGACGGCGGTTCGCGCGGCTCACGATTCAGAACTGCGCGCGGTCTTGCATGAATACGCAGGCGTGTGCGCGGTCCTCGGGGCCGAGAAGCTTGCGCATTTGCTGCTGGAGGTCCAGAAGATCGTCCGGGCAGGAAGTCTGAAGGGAGCGGCCTTGCTGCTCGAGCAGTGCCAGCAAGCCCGCGAGGAGACGCTCGGTGCCTTCGAGGCAGCCATTGGTCGATAGACGACACGAGCCGGTGCGCCGAGGGACACCGGCCGAGTAGAAGAACGCTCAAGACGTGCGAGCGAAAAACTGTTGGTAACGCCGTAGGTGCATTCCCTACTGCGTACGCTGCTTGCTTAATTCCGGCGACGTCTTATTGCGCGGAAAATCCGGACGGCAACACCTGCATTGCGATATCCGTGCAGAGTGCACGATCCACACACTCTGTCCTGATAGAGCTTCGGCGCCTTGATGTTCAAATGCCGTCGTGTCGCAGCGGGCTCCGTCGACTTGGCAGGAGCCACCGTGATCGGTGCGACGGCCAGCCAGAACAACGAAAATGCAGCGCTTTCCTTCGACAATTCATGTGGTGATTGCGGACGATCATCCTCTGGTCCGCTCCGGGATTCGCTCTTTGCTCAAGACCTTGCCCGAGGTCAGCGTCGCCGCCGAGGTTGCAGACGGCTCCGAACTGATGGAAGTTCTCGCATCGATTCGGCCGGATGTGGTCATCACCGACATTTCGATGCCTGGAATGGACGGCCTCGAGGCGCTCTCGCGAATCCGGGCTTGCCAACCGAAGGTTCGCGTGATCGTGCTGTCGATGCATGATTCGCCAGACCTGGTCAAGCGAGCGATGGCCTCCGGTGCCGCCGCCTATTTGCGCAAGGACTCCAGTGACTTCGAACTGGCGTCTGCCATCCAGAGCGTGATGATCACCGGGAGCTACATCAGCGCTGGAATTGCCAAGGTGCTGATGAGTGCCGGCGAACCCGAAGCCGAACAGGTACTCACGGACCGTCAAACCCAGATCCTGAAGATGCTTGCGTCCGGCCAGACCTCAAAGGAGATCGGCTTTGCATTGGGCCTGAGCCCCAAGACAGTCGATGTCCATCGATCGCGCATCATGGAGCGGCTCGGGCTGCGCGACGTCGCGAGTCTGACGATGTACGCCGTGCGAAAGGGCCTGGTCAGACCGTAGTCCTCACTCGCGGTGCGCGGTGCGCCGGCGCACACCTTGAACTGGCACGGACGAATGCACCCTGCACGCCCGATTCGGTGGCTACCCCGGTCGAACGATTTACCGGGCCGGCATTGGCAGCGTCGGACTGAAATCAGGCCGAAGACCAAGGCCGGCCTGGAGCGCACTTTCGCCTGCGAGAAGCAGCTTTTGAACCGGCGTGGCCGACGCGAGAGGCACAACATCGCTGAGCACTGGCGGAAGTCCTCGTTGCTGAGCGTGCCCCGGCAGCTGCGGCCAGGCTGCCAGGTCGGTGGGTTCGAAGCGCCACGACAATCCCGTGATCCAGGATGCGGACAGAGGATCCAAACGCTCGAGCCTGCTCCTGACGGCAGCTTCCAGAGCCACCGCGTAAGACGAGAGGCCTGGCTCGCAATCGCGAAAAACCATCTGGATATGCATGCCTCGCTGGCGGCCGGGCGCACCGCTGGGGATCGGTTCTGCAGTGATGCACCCTTGCGACAAGCCATGCTTCTTGAGCGTGTCACGCAGTGCCATGGCGATCAACTCACGCCGCGTTTGCTCGCGGGTAGAAGCCTGCAGGCGAGACATTTCCAGCTCCTGCGGCTTCGCTGGTTTCCTCCCAAGCCAACGTGCGACCCATTGCATTCGGTACTCCAAGGTAGTGCGACGCGGACGCCAAGGCCTGGTCGCCTCGGCATTCCTTCCTGCGACCGCTGCGCGGGCGCATTGCCACTGTTTGTCCCGGGCAAGCAAGCGAGCTGCACGGGGTGCTGTGGATCCAGGCAATTAAAGCCGCAAGAGCGATCACTTCGACAAGTCAAAGGTTTCCGGGCCGTACCCTTGATTGTGTAAACCGGATGTTCTAGTGCGCCGCAAGCGGCGCCTTGCTCGTGACGGTGCCGGCGCACTGGTCTACAAGTAAGGCGGGCCGCTCCACGCTATTCTCAGGGGCGCGCTGCCGCTGCGGCGCCGGAAGGATGCGACGACCGTGGAGAACCTGGTCCATGTTTTCATGCAGCACGGGCTGCTCTCGGTGTTCCTGGGCGTCCTGATCGAGCAGGTCGGCGTCCCCACGCCGGCGCTGCCCTTCTTCGTGCTGGCAGGGGCGCGTGCCGTCGGTGAGCGCCTGTTCGGACTGCAGGCGCTCATGGTGGGCGCGGCGGCGGCGCTGATCGCGGATACCTGCTGGTACCTGGCGGGGCGGCACTTCGGGCGCGGCGTGCTGAGCCTGCTGTGCCGCGTCTCCCTGTCGCCCGACACCTGCGTGCGCAAGAGCGAGGCGAGCTTCGCGCGCCGCGGCGCGCTGACGGTGCTGCTGGCGAAGTTCGTGCCCGGCGTCTCGCTGCTCGCAGCGCCCCTGGCCGGCGCGCTCGGCATGCGGCTGCCGCTGTTCCTGGTGCTCGAGCTTGCCGGAAGCCTGCTGTGGGGCCTCAGCGGACTCGCCATCGGCTTCGTGTTCCATCGCCAGGTTCAAGGGATATTGACCCGACTGGCTGACCTTGGCGCCTTGGCGGCCGCCGTGCTCGCCGGCGCCTTGACGCTGTACGTGATGCTCAGGCTGCTGCACCGAATGAAGGTCGCCCGGCTGCTGAAAACCGCGCCCCGCATCGACGTCGCGGAACTGGCGCAGCGGCTCGCAAGAGGCGAGCCCCTGGTCATCCTGGATCTGCGCCAGAGGGCAGCGCCAGCCGATGATGGCGCATCGATTCCGGGTGCGCGCGCCGTGAGCTTCGATCAACTGGCGACGATCGACTTTCCGGCGCTCGCCGCAGAGCATGCGATCGTGACCTTTTGCGACTGCCCGAACGATGCTTCCGCCGCGCGTGCCGCGATGCTGCTGCGCCAGCGCGGCTGGCACGCCCGGGTGCTGCGCGGCGGCTACGAGAGCTGGGCGAGGAGCAGGCCGCCGGCTTGAGCGAAGGCTCTGCGCGTGCTCTCGATGTGTCGATGTCCACCTACGCGCAAAACTGCGGACGTTCAGTTTTCGTTCATCTGCGCCGCCGTAATCTGCTTGCATGACATCAACAGGAGTCATGCCATGAAATCCACTCTCCCTGCCAAGCTCGCGTCTGCCGCCATGCTGCTGGTCCCGTTAGCCGCTGCTGTGCTTGCCCAGCCGGCGGCTGCACAGCACGACTCGTATCGGGTCGTGCCGTCCGACCGGGGCACCATCCGCAACGTGTCGCTGAACTCCGACGGCGGCCTGCGGCCCGGCGCCACGCTGCGCGTGCAGGTGTATGGCACGCCCGGTGCGCGCTGGGCCAACGTGATGCTCGGCGACGCCTTGCGCGTGCCGCTGCAGGAGCGTGCGCCAGGCGAATACATCGGGACCCACGTGATCGCGCGCGGCGAACACATCGATCCGAGCCGGCTGATGACCGTGCGCGCCGGCTGGGGTGAAGGGCCCGTTGCGCTGGCCTTCAACTTCCCGCCCTCCTTCCAGGCGCTCGCGATGGGCGCGGGGCCGGTTGTGGCCGAGACCGTGGTGAACTCGTTCGCGGTGTCGCAGACCGAAGACCTCGAGCCCGGCACGGTCGTGCACTTCCGGCTCGAGGGAACGCCGCGCGCGCGGGCCTCCGTCGACATCCCCGACGTCGTGGCCGGACTGCCGCTGCGCGAAGTGCGCCCGGGCTTCTACGTCGGCAGCTACACGGTGCGCGGCAGCGACGACCCGGATGCCTTCGCCGATGCACGGGCGGTGCTGCGCAACGGCGACCAGCGGGCCATCGCGCGCCTGGGCGACACGCAGGAGCGCTACGGTTCCGGCTACGGCCGCCGTTGAAAAGCAAAAAGCCTTGATCTCTCAAGGCTTTTTGCGACTGGCTCCCGGGGGAGCGGATGTGCGGCGGTCGCCGGGACGTGCTGCCTGGTCACCCGTGGTGAGGCACGAGGGCAATAATTGCCAGCATGCTCACCTCCGATCAGCAGACGTCCGCACCGGCCCGCTATGGCGCCGGCGCGCAGGCCTTCCACTGGCTCACCGCCATCCTGGTGCTGGCAGCCTTCCTCTACGGTCCCGGGGGTTCGGAACAGCGCGTCTACGCGGCGGCGACAGACTTCGATCGCCAGTTGCACGAGACGCTGGGACTGTGCGTGTTCGTCCTCTCCGCGGTGCGGCTCGCCTGGCGCGTTCTTCACGATGATCCGGAGCCTGTCCCCGTGGCCCGCTGGATGGGCATCGCAGCGACCACCGTGCAGGTGCTGCTCTACGTCCTTCTGTTTCTCGTGCCGATGACCGCAATCGGCGGTGCGTGGCTCGAAGGACACCCGCTCACCTGGCTGGCAGGCGAGATCAGGCCCTTGATCGCACCCGCTCACGATCTGGGCGCGCAGCTGGCCGGCATCCATGGCTGGCTCGGTGACGCGATCCTCTGGCTGGCGGGCCTGCACGCGCTCGCCGCGCTCTACCACCACTTCTTTCTGAGGGACGGTGTGCTGCGCTCGATGCTGCCGGGGCGGTAGCAAGCTCGCAAGGATGCGGAGCATGGATGCCTCGGGAAGATCGGGGCCTTCCTCGTGCTTCTCGGACCGGCGCGCCGGTGCGAGAAGCACTTCGCTCAGTTACCGTAATAGCCGTAGCCCGGGTTGTAGTAGGTCGCGGGCGGTGGGTTGTAGTACACCGGAGGCGGCGGGTTGTAGTCGTAGGCGCCTGCAGACTGCCCCACCAAGGCGCCCGTCAGCGCACCCAGCACCACCGCCCCGACGACATCCCCGTCATCACGGCGATAGCCATACGAAGGAGCGTAATAGCCGCGAGCACCACGCTGCCCGTTCTGGGCCCACTGGCCCCGGCCCTGCTCGCCCCGTTGCTGCTGCCACCCGCCTTGACCGCCGCCGTCATGGCGGTGGTCCTGGGCGAACGCGGACATCGAGCCGAGCCCCATGGTGGCGGCGACGGCGAGGGCAACGAATCTGAACCTGGTTTTCATGAAGATCTCCTTTTCTAGACCTCTTGCAGTTGGGTGCTGGTCGGGTCCAGACAAGGCGCCAACAGGCAAAGCTGCGGTACACCTCGTAAGCGCATGCACAACGCCGAGGTGGCCGGCCGGACGAGGAGCCGCAAGAGAAGCCCGCCGGCTGGCAGGCATCAGGTCATTTCTTGCGATGGCGAACGGACCGCGCCATGCACGGTCCGGAACGACGCGCATCAGCCTTGCTGGCGCGTGGCCTTCGCGTTGGAATGATAGTGGCCGATGGCACAGCCGACGCCCGCGCCGATCAGGCTGTGGTGGTGCAGGAAGTGGCCACCGACCGCACCTGCGGCAGCGCCCTTCAGGCAGCCCTTCGCGTTAGCTGCCGGCGCGGCCACTGCCATGGCGGCCATGACGACCGCGGCAAGCATCGAGCTCTTCATCAGTGATTTCATGTCGGACTCCTTGTTGATGGACGGTTCAGTGTGGGCACCTGCCATGGGGGGATGCGTCAGAGCAGCCGGGGAGTGCGCGTAGGACCCCCCAGGCCAGCCGTGCAGGAGCCGCCTCGTGGCGGCCCCGCGGGCTCACGCCTGCGCGCGGTAGAACGGACTGCGGACCAGGCTTCCGCCCACGTAGGCCATGGGATGTGCGGCCAGGATCTCGATCAGCAGTTGTCCCGACAGGCCGTTCAGGTCGTAGACACAGATGGCCGGCTGCCGGTAACGTGCCATCACGCCATCGACGTCGCGCTCATACCCGGCGACTTCCATGCCGCCGCCCAGGGCACTGACCACCCAATCCATTTCGGCCACGACCCGCACGCCCGCCACCCCGTCCTGCGTCGCGCCGGAGAGGATGGAATCGACAGCGGACAAGGCCTTGCCGCAGTCGAACCGGCGCCTGGGATCGCCCGCCACCCGCCCCCAGGGGACCAATGTCAGCCGGCCGACGCTTTCGGACTCGGTCGCGCTGATCGCCATCTCCTGCAGATGGCCGCGCAGTCTCTCCAGTGATGCGGTACCCGCCAGTGCGACAAACTTTTCGCTGTCCTGCAGCGCGGCGCAGGCCAGCGCGGGTGCGACAGCGGCGGCCTCCTCTGCGCTGTCGAACAAGGCGCAGACATGGAGCGTGCCGGTCGCTCGGCGCGCCTTCAGCAGATCGAGCATTCCTCGCCTCCTGTGGGTCCGCTCACGCTAGCGGACGGGAGCTCTGCAGCCGGCCGGACAGCAGGATGATGGCACGTCGAAGCTCGTAGTGGCGCACCGGCGCTGTCGACTAACCGGCTGCGGGATCCGGATCCGTCCCCTCACCCGCTCGCGGACGCATGGCACCGCGCCGGCGGTATTCGAACAGGAACTGCTCGCTTGGCACGAACAGCGGGTTCGGGTGGACATGCTCGCCGACCACCAGCATCGGGTGGGTGCGGAGCACGTCCATGACCATGCTGGCGCTGTACTTGCGCACGTCGTAGGCGCACAGGACGACGTCCGTGCCGCCGTCGAGCAGCGTGTTGAGCCGGCTTTCATATTCGATCAGCCGGTCGCAGCCGCGCTGGCCCGAGAGCGACCATTCCATGTCGGCCCAGAGGCGCGTGCGTCCGAATGCGGTCCGCCCTTCGCGCATCAGCTCGGCCACCAGCGCCAGCATGCCCTCGATTTCGAAGCAGCCTCCGCGCAAGTAGGTGTGCTCCCAGGTGCGCAGGGCCAGTTGGCCCGAAGCCGTGCTCCCGGCCACGTCGATCGCGTACCCGGCGAAACGCTGGAAGCGCTCCTGCTCGCGCAAGCCGCTGCCGAAGTGAGCGCATTGCTCGCCGCAGCGCAGGCAGTCCTGTGCGAATGGCAACAGCGCGCGGTACTCCTGCTCGGGATCCTCGAAGAAGGCACAGGCGTGGCAGCCGGTCGACAGTTCGGCGCCAAAGCTCGCGAGCGGGATGGCCGGGGAGTTCAATGTTGCTGCGCCTGCCGCAAGGTCCCCGACGCGAAGTGCGGCCAGCGGCGCTCCTGTTGCTCGATACGGTACCAATGGCCGCTCCATGGGGATATCGGACGCAACCTACACATCGAGATCGGCCCCGTCAAGCCTCGATCAGGCCCTTGCGCACGGCGTAGCGCGTGAGGCTGGCGACATCCGACAAGGCAAGGCGTTGCATGATGCGCGCGCGGTGGACATCGATCGTTTTCGGGCTCAGTCCCAGCTCGAAGCCGATCTCCTTGGAAGAAAGACCCCTGGCCAGCATGGTCAGGATCTCGACCTGTCGCTCCGTGAGTTCGTCGTTGGCCGTGGGCTCCTGCCGTTGCAACAAGCGCTGCACCACCTTGCCAGCGAAGAAGGAGCCGTCGGACTTGAGCGTCCTGAGCGCGCGCTCCAGATCCTCGGGCGGTCCGTCTTTCATGATGTAGCCGTTCGCCCCGCTCTCCACCGCGCGCTTCACGAAGTCCATGCTGTCGTGCATCGAGAGCACCAGCACCCGCAGGGTGGGATAGCGCTCCTTGATGCGACGAATCGCGGCCAGGCCGTCCAGGCCCGGCATGGCCAGGTCGCTGATGACCACGTCCGGATGCGCTCGCGAGTGGAGCAAGGCGAGCAGTTCATTGCCGTCGCGGGCCTCCCCGATCACCTGCACGCCCGGCATGGTCGCAAGCAGTGCCTTGATGCCCGACCGCACGAGATCGTGGTCGTCGGCCAGCACCACCGTGATCGTCTCGCTGTCCTTGTCCGTGGGCTTCATGCGCAACTCCCTCGCGGGGACGGCTGCCCCGACCCACCGAATGGTGCCGCCCGCTCCGGGGTCGGCGCGTCCGTTCGTCGCCTGCCGAGCCTGCCAGCAGGGTCGACTCGCAGATCGGAAAGCGAACTGATGAGCACGTACAGGCCGTTGCCCTCGGCAGCTTGTACGGCTGGTCGCGAGCGACCAGAAAAACAAAAAGCCTTGATCACTCAAGGCTTTTGTTGCTGGAGAGGACCATGTGGGACCTCTCGCGACTAGTTCTGGCGGAGCGACAGGCAGGTGAACCCTCAGCGTACCAGCAGCACCGGAAAGCGGCACCGGGCCAGCACGCCGCTGGCGGTGGACCCCATTACAACGGAGTCCAGTGCCGAATGCCCATGGCTGCCCATGACGATCAGGTCGGGCTTGGTATCGCGCGCGTAGCTGGCAATGGCTTCGGAGGCCGGCCCCTGCACATGGGCCGTGCTGAAGTCCCACTGCTGCTGCTGCGCGAACGCGCGGATCGGCTTGAATACTTCATTCGCCTCATCTTCGCCGTAGCTGTCGACCGTGGCTTTGTCGAGGAAGTGGGCAACCCGCTCCGGGATGGCAACGGTCACGTTCAGTGCCGTGAAGAGGTTGCCCGCGCCGAGCAATTCCTCATGGGCTGCCAGGTACGCCAACATGCGCTTCGTATAGTCGCTTCCGTCCACGGCCAGTAGAACCTTCATGCATTTCTCCCTAGGGTGCCCGCCCTGGAGCCGGGTATGGATCACCGCCGACGCAGGCGGCATCTGAAGTTACCCGGCGGACGCGCAAGCGTCGGTGCGCTGCCGAACGGATGCCCGGCGGCCCACCGTCCTTGCCTGTGTGCGCTGTCAGACAGACGCGCCGAGTGTCTTCATGAAGTGCTTTCTTGGCAGGGAAAGTTTCCCTGCTGATCTTGTAGGCCTCCAGTCGCATCACGTCCGTGCGAAGCCGCACGGACACGGCCGTGGCGAAGCAGCATATTGGCCGCCACCCACGGAAAGCAGAAGCACCATGAAAATCGGACTTTCCCCCAGCTACCCGCTCGGCTTCGCGCGCACCGCCGCCGCCGCCGCCGCGACATGCAACTAGGCCTGGTCGGACTGGGCCGCATGGGCGCCAGCATGGTCCGGCGCCTGGTCGAAAAAGGCCACGACTGCGTGGTCCACGACCTTGTCCCGGCCAAGGTCGCAAGCCTGAGCCAGGAGGGCGTGACCGGAGCGTCCTCGCTCGCCGACATGGTGGCGCGGCTTGCCACGCCCCGTGCGATCTGGCTGATGGTGCCGGCGGCGTTCGTGGATCAGACGCTGGACGCGCTGGCGCCGCTGCTGACGGCAGGTGACCTCCTCATCGACGGCGGCAACTCCTGGTATCGCGACGACATCCGGCGCGCCGCTGAACTGGAGTTGAACGGTCTTGACTATCTCGACGTGGGAACGAGTGGCGGGGTGGCGGGACTGCAGCGCGGGTACTGCCTCATGATCGGCGGCAAGCCTGCCGTGTTCGAGCGACTCAGGCCGATCTTTTCGGCGCTTGCCCCCGGCGTGGGCTCCGTGGCCCGAACTCCCGGCAGGAAATCCGGGCTCGCCGACTCCGAAGAAGGCTTCCTGCACTGTGGCCCCCACGGTGCGGGCCACTTCGTCAAGATGGTGCACAACGGCATCGAGTACGGCGTGATGGCGTCCTATGCCGAGGGCCTGGCCATCCTGCGCAATGCCGATGCCGGCAGCCGCACCCGCCCGCCGGATGCCGAGACGACGCCGCTGCGCGACCCGGAGTTCTACCGCTATGACCTGAACCTGCCGGAGATCACCGAAGTGTGGCGCCGCGGCAGTGTCATCGGCTCCTGGTTGCTGGATCTGACGGCAGTTGCCTTGCTGAAGGATCCGGATCTGCGCGCCTACCAGGGGCGAGTATCCGATTCGGGCGAAGGCCGCTGGGCCATCCAGGCGGGCATCGACGAAGCAGTGCCGATGAACGTTCTGAGCGCGGCGCTGTTCGCGCGTTTCACGTCGCGCGGCGAAGCGGATTTTTCCGGCAAGGTCCTGTCGGCGATGCGAAGCGAGTTCGGCGGCCACGATGAAGCGCCCAGCGAAAGGCCGGCGTGAACTCCGGGCCAACGAAGATGGACCATGAAGTCGTGTTCCTGCTGGACGTCGACAACACCTTGCTCGACAACGACAGGGTCATCGCCGACCTGGGGCTGCATCTCGAACAGGAATTCGGGGCGGCGAATGCCCGGCGCTACTGGGCGATCTTCGAAGACCTGCGCAGCGAGCTCGGTTATGCCGACTACCTCGGTGCACTGCAACGCTATCGCCTGGACGCGGAGCGGCGCGGGGGTGACGACGCGCGGCTGTTGCAGATGTCCTCCTTCCTGATCGACTATCCCTTCGCCGATCGGCTTTATCCGCGGGCGCTGCAGGTCATCGAACAGCTGGGGAATTTCGGGCCGACGGTGATTTTCTCGGATGGCGACGTCGTCTTCCAGCCGCGCAAGGTGCAGCGATCCGGCCTCTGGGACGCGGTCGGCGGACGGGTTCTTATCTACATCCACAAGGAACGGATGCTCGGCGAATTGCAGCGCCGATTCCCTGCACGGCATTACGTCCTCGTCGATGACAAGCCGCGCATTCTCGCGGCGATGAAAGACGCGCTGCGCGAGCGGCTGACCACCGTCTTTGCGCGCCAGGGCCACTATGCGCTGGACCTCGCCAGCGTCGCCTCCTATCCGGCCCCCGACCTCAGCATCTCCAGCATCGGGGACTTGCTGGATGCCGACCTTCTCACGCTGGTCGGGCAGCTTTCCGCTGGCGGGCCGGCGCGGGCATCGCCATGAGCGCGCTGCACGCGCCGGTGGAACAGGCGGCGCGTTGATCTCCCCCATCAGCCCGCTGGCCGGCCAGCGCGCGCCCCCCTCCGTGCTCGTCGATGTGGCGGCACTCGTTGCCGCCTACCATCGCGGTGTGCCGGATCCTTCGACGCCGGGGCAACGCGTGTCCTTCGGCACATCCGGACACCGTGGCTGCTCGCTGGACCTTTCGTTCAACGAACGGCACGTGCTGGCGATCACGCAAGCCATCTGCCGGTACCGCAAGGGCAAAGGCATCGACGGGCCGCTCTTCCTCGGCCTCGACACCCATGCCTTGTCAGGGCCGGCGTACGTCACCGCGCTGGAAGTGCTGGCTGGCAACGGCGTGCACGTCATGCTGGCGGCCCACGACGAATTCACTCCGACGCCCGCGATCTCGCATGCGATCCTTGCGCACAACCGCGGACGCAGCACGGGGCTGGCCGACGGCATCGTGGTGACGCCGTCCCACAACCCGCCGCGCGACGGCGGCTTCAAGTACAACCCGCCCCACGGCGGCCCGGCCGGTGAGGACGTCACCGGCTGGATCCAGGCAGATGCCAACCGGCTGCTGGCAAAAAACCTGGAGGGCGTGCTGCGCCTGCCGCACGAAAGCGCGCTGCGCGCGGCGACCACGCACCGCCACGATTTCCTTGGCGCCTATGTCGCCGATCTCGGCAACGTGATCGACCTGGACGCCATCAGTCGCGCGGGAATCCGCATGGGAGTCGATCCGATGGGCGGGGCCGGTGTGCACTACTGGGCCGCGATCGCCGAGCGCTACCGCCTCGAGCTGACGGTGGTCAGCCAAGCGGTCGATCCACAGTTCGCGTTCATGCCCCTGGATAGCGACGGACAAATCCGGATGGACCCCTCGTCTGCCTACGCCATGGCCAGGCTCACGGCGATGAAGGACAGCTTCGACGTCGCGTTCGCATGCGACACCGACCATGACCGGCACGGGATCGTCACTCCCACGGGTGGCCTGATGCCACCCAACCACTATCTGTCCGTGGCCATCGACTACCTGTTCCAGCATCGCGAACACTGGGGGCGGGAAGTGGCCGTGGGCAAGACAGTGGTCAGCACGGCACTGATCGACAGGCTGGCGGCGCGGCTTGGCCGCAGGCTGTACGACGTCCCGACAGGTTTCAAGTGGTTCGCGGCCGGCCTCGGGGACGGCTCGCTCGGATTCGCCGGCGAGGAAAGCGCCGGCGCGACCTTCCTGCGCCGCGACGCAACGGCGTGGACGACCGACAAGGACGGAATTGCGGCGGCGTTGCTGGCCGGTGAAATCACTGCGTGCCTCGGCCGCGACCCGAGTGAGCTCTACGCGGATCTTGCAAGGGAGTTCGGCAATCCGGTGGCTGCTCGCATGGAGGCCCCGGCCAACGCAGCGCAAAAAGCGCAGCTGGCCGCGTTGTCTGCAAGACAGGTCGACTCGGCGAGCCTGGCGGGCGAACCGATCCAGAGCATCCTCACCAACGCCCCGGGCAACGACGCTCCGATTGCCGGCATCAAGGTCATTGCGGCCGGTGGCTGGTTCGCTGCACGCCCTTCGGGCACCGAGGACGTCTACAAGATTTACGCCGAGAGCTTTCTCGGCGATGAGCACCTGCAGCGCATCCTGAAGGAGGCGCAGGCCATCGTGGACGCCGCCCTTTCAGGCGCGCGCGACAGCCATCAAGGAGGGCTCGATGCCTGATCCCCTTTCAGCCGACCTGCTGCGCCGGATGCACGCCTACTGGCGCGCGGCCAACTACATTTCGGTCGGCCAGATCTACCTGCACAAGAACCCGCTGCTCGATGTACCGCTCACGCTCGAACAGGTGAAACCCCGGCTGCTGGGACATTGGGGCACCACGCCGGGATTGAACCTGATCTATGTCCACTTGAACCGGTTGATCAGGGACCACGACCTGAACCTGATGTACGTCATCGGTCCCGGCCACGGCGGGCCGGGCATCGTGGCGAACACCTACCTGGAAGGCTCTTACACCGAGCACTATCCCGCGATCGGGCAGGACCGGAATGGCCTGGAGCGGCTGTTCCGCCAATTCTCCTGGCCGCAAGGGATCCCCAGCCACGTCTCGCCGGAAACGCCGGGGTCCATCCACGAAGGTGGCGAGCTGGGTTATTCGCTCCTGCACGCGTACGGAGCGGCGTTCGACAATCCCGACCTGATCGTCGCCTGCGTCGTGGGCGATGGCGAAGCCGAGACCGGGGCGCTGGCCGCCAGCTGGCATTCCAACAAGTTTCTCAATCCTGCGCGGGACGGCGCCGTCCTGCCCATCCTCCATCTCAACGGATTCAAGATTGCCAACCCATCGATCCTGGCGAGGATCGGCCGCGACGAACTGACCAGTCTCATGCGCGGCTACGGCTACGAGCCGCATTTCGTCGAGGGAGACGATCCGATGGTGGTGCACCAGTTGCTGGCCGGCACACTGGATTCGGTGCTGGCGAAAATCCGCGGTATCCAGGATGCCGCACGCTGCGCGGGCAGCAGCGAAATTCCGCAGCGTCTGCTGTGGCCCATGATCGTCCTGCGCACGCCCAAGGGCTGGACGGGGCCCAAGTTTGTCGACGACAAACCGGTCGAGGGCACGTGGCGCTCGCACCAGGTGCCCATTGCGGACTTCAAGAACCCTGCCCATCTCGCCCAGCTGGAAAGCTGGCTGCAAAGCTATCGGCCGCAGGAATTGTTCGACAGCCAGGGCAAGTTCCTCGAGGAGTTCGCGGCGCTTGCACCGACCGGCACTCGCCGCATGGGCTCCAACCCGCACAGCAACGGCGGCGCGCTGTTGCAGCCCTTGTCGATGCCGGATTTTCGCGAGTACGCGGTGCCGGTGGCGACCCCCGGGTGCGTCCAGGCCGAGGCAACCCGCGTCCTCGGCAAGTTCCTGCTGGGCGTGATGAAACTCAATCTCGCCAGCGCGAACTTCCGGATCTTCGGTCCCGACGAAACCGCGTCGAACCGCCTGGAGGCAGTGTACGAGGTCACCGGCAAGGCATGGATGGCCGAGGTCGAAGCCAACGACACGGATCTCAGCGCCACCGGCCGGGTCATGGAAGTCTTGAGCGAGCATCTCTGCCAGGGGTGGCTCGAGGGCTACCTGCTCACCGGGCGCCACGGCCTGTTCTCCTGCTACGAGGCCTTCATCCATGTCATCGACTCGATGTTCAACCAGCACGCCAAGTGGCTGAAGGTGAGCAAGCAGATCCCGTGGCGCAGGCCGATCGCGTCGCTGAACTACCTGCTCACGTCGCACGTCTGGCGGCAGGACCACAATGGCTTCTCGCACCAGGATCCGGGATTCATCGACCATGTCGCCAACAAGAAGGCGGACGTGGTGCGGATCTACCTGCCGCCGGATGCGAACTGCCTGCTGTCGGTCGCCGATCACTGCTTGCGCAGCCGCAACTACGTCAACGTCATCGTCGCGGGCAAGCAGCCGGAGTGGCAGTGGCTCGATATCGACGCCGCCGTCCGGCATTGCAGCGTCGGCGTCGGCATCTGGGAATGGGCCAGCAACGACGCCGCGGATCCGGATGTGGTGATGGCCTGTGCCGGTGACGTGCCGACGCTGGAGGCGCTGGCCGCCGTCACCTTGCTGCGGGTGCAGGTTCCCGGCATCCGCATCCGCTTCGTCAACGTGGTCGACCTGATGGTGCTGCAGCCCCCGTCGGAGCATCCCCACGGCCTCCCGGATGACGCGTTCGATGCCCTGTTCACGACCGACAAGCCGGTGATCTTCGCGTTCCATGGTTACCCCGCCATGATTCACAAGCTGACTTACCGGCGCCGCAACCACGACAACATCCACGTCCGCGGGTACCAGGAAGAGGGCACGACCACGACCGCGTTCGACATGGTGGTCCTGAACAACCTGGACCGCTATCAGCTGGCGCTGGACGCGATCCGCCGCATCCCCAGGTTTGCCGGCCAGTTGGAGGCGGCAACCGCCCATCACGAAGCCACCATCCAGCGCCACAAGCGCTATATCGGCGAGCACGGCGACGACCTGCCGGAGGTCAAGGACTGGCGGTGGAGTGCATGACGGGGCGGACATGACCGCAACCGATGCCGCCCTGCACGTGCTCGCGCTGAACAGCGGGTCGTCGTCGTTGAAGTACGGGCTGTACCAGGTCAATGAAGCGACGGCTGCCACGATGCTGGGCGGGGAAGTCGAAACCCACGCGAGCGGCGGACTGCTCGCAGCGCTGCGCGAGATCAGGGGCATTCTCGGCAAGTCCGGGCTGCCAGCGCCGGCGGCCATAGGCCACCGGGTGGTCCATGGCGGGCCGTCGCTGCGCCAGCATTGCCTGATCGACGACTCCGTCCTGGCGAGACTTGAACTTGCAACGGCCTTTGCGCCTTTGCACATGCCTTCGACCCTGTCGGTGATCGGGTTCGCACAGGAAAATTTCCCCGGTATCCCGCAGGCGGCCTGCTTTGACACGACCTTCCACGCCGGGCTTCCCGACGTTGCACGGATCCTTCCAGTTCCCAAGGCATGGCAGTCCGAGGGCGTCCAGCGCTACGGCTTTCACGGCCTGTCCATCGAATCCATCGTGCACCAACTGGCCAGCGATCTGCCCAGGCGCATGGTCGTCGCTCACCTCGGGAACGGCGCCAGCATCACGGCAGTTCAAGACGGCAAATCGGTGGATACCAGCATGGGCCTGACACCCACCGGCGGCGTGGTGATGGGAACGCGCAGCGGCGATCTCGATCCCGGCGTCCTCTTCTACCTGATGCGAAAGGCGAACCTCGACGCCGCAACCGTGGAAGCCATGCTCAATCGGCAGTCGGGGCTGCTTGGCATTTCGGGCGTCGCCAGCGACATGCGGTGCCTGCACCAGCAAGCAGCCGGCAACCCCGCTGCGCGTCTTGCCATCGAGATGTTCTGCTACTCCGTGCGCAAGCAGATCGCCGCCATGGTCGCCGTGCTGGACGGGGTCGACCTGATCGTCTTCACCGGGGGCATCGGGGAGCACGACGCGCAGGTTCGCGCCGCGGTGTGTGCGGGCTTGTCCTGGATGGGCATCAGCCTGGACGAAGCGCGAAACCGTTCTGCCATCGGTCCAATCCAGCACTCCGCATCACGGTGCGAGGTCCGGGTGCTCCCCTGCCTGGAAGACGAACAGATCGCCCGCCACACCCGTGCATTGCTCCGGGCATCGCAACCAGCCAGCACACAGGCCCTGCCCTGGATCGGTCATCATGGTGGAGCGAACTCCGGCCACTGAAGTCGAGGCCGACGCCTATTGGAGTGTCCCGCACGAGCAGCTGCTGGCGCAGTTGCGTGGAGATGCGGGCGGCCTGAGCGCGGCAGAGGGTGCGCAACGGCTTGCGCAATACGGGCCGAATACCCTCGACGCCACGCGCAAGGCGGGTGCCTTGGGGCTGTACGCGAACCAGTTCAAGAGCCCGCTCGTGCTGATCCTGATCATCGCGTCGGTGGTGTCGCTGGCAGCGTCCGAGTGGGTGGACGCGGGCATCGTGCTCGTGGTCGTTTTCGGCAGCACCGCCCTGGGCTTCGTCCAGGAGTACGTCGCCGGCAACGCGGTCGAGAAACTCCGCTCGCAGATCACCATGACTTCCACGGTGCTGCGGGGCGGCGCGGCCGTGTCGCTGCCGTCGTCCCGGGTGGTGCCGGGCGATGTCGTCCAGCTGGCGGCCGGAAGCCTGGTCCCGGCCGATGGCGTCGTGCTCGCGGCACGTGACTTCCTGGTCGACCAGGCGGCGCTCACCGGCGAAGCGTTTCCGGTGGAGAAGGTACCGGGGGTGGTCGCCGCAGACACCGGCCTTGCAGCACGCAGCAACTGCGTTTTCATGGGGACGAGCGTGCGCAGCGGCACTGCCAACGTGCTGGTCGCGGCAACGGGCAAGTCCACCGCATTCGGCCAGATCGCGGGAAAGCTCGCGCTGCGCCCTCCCCTGACCGAGTTCGAGCAGGGAATTCATCGCTTCGGGTACCTGCTGACGCGCGTGATGCTGGCCATGGTCATCGTGGTGCTGGCCATCAACATCTTCATGGCCAGGCCGCCGATCGCTTCGCTGCTGTTCGCCCTCGCTCTGGCCGTGGGGCTGACACCCGAACTGCTGCCCGCCATCATCAGCATCACCCTGTCGCACGGCGCCAAGCGCATGGCTGCACTGGGCGTCATCGTGCGCCGCCTCAACGCGATCGAGAACCTGGGCAGCATGGACGTCCTGTGCACGGACAAGACCGGCACGCTGACCGCAGGGATCGTCGAACTCGATGGGGCCTTCGACGTGGATGGCCAGGCAAGTGCGTCGGTCCTGCGGCTCGCGGGCATCAATGCACGCTTGCAGACCGGCATGGCCAACCCGCTGGACGAGGCGATCAGCAGGGCAGCCAGCCACGACGGCGCAGCCGGGCTCACCGAAGTCCGCAAGATCGACGAGATCCCCTATGACTTCGTGCGCAAGGCGCTCTCCGTGGTCGCCGCCGACGCCACTGGCGAGAGAACGATCGTGACCAAGGGAGCCCTCGACAACGTGCTGGCCATGTGCATCGGCGCGAGGACCGCGGCGGCCGTGACACCGCTCGATGCGGCGATCCGGGCGAACATCCAGGCGCTCTACGAAGAATGGAGCGGCCAGGGCTTCCGCGTGCTGGGGGTTGCATCACGCGTGCTGGAAGACCGCACTGGGTCGTATACACGCGCCGATGAATGCGGCATGTGCTTCGCCGGCTTTCTGCTGTTCCTCGATCCGCCCAAGGACGATGTCCGCGAGGTCATAGTCGACCTGGCCCGAAGGGGCGTGCAACTGAAGATGATCACCGGGGACAACATCAAGGCGGCCTGCCATGTGGCCGCGACCATCGGCCTGCCGGTGGCGCTGACCTTGACGGGGCGCCAACTCAACGAGATGAGCGAGGAGGCCCTGCGGCACGCGGCGCAGGAGGCGACCGTGTTCGCCGAAGTGGACCCGAACCAGAAGGAGCGGATCATCCTCGCCTTGCGCAAGGCCGGCCATGTGGTCGGCTACATGGGCGACGGCATCAACGATGCTCCGGCCCTGCACACGGCTGACGTGGGAATTTCGGTGGACACCGCCGTGGACGTTGCCAAGGATGCGGCCGACTTCGTGCTGTTGCGCAAGGACCTCGGCATCCTGCGGCAGGGCATCGACGAAGGGCGCAGGACCTTTGCCAATACGCTCAAGTACATCCTCACCACCATCAGTGCCAACTTCGGCAACATGTTCAGCATGGCACTGGCCTCGGTCTTCCTGCCCTTTCTTCCCCTGCTGGCCTCGCAGGTTCTCCTCAACAACTTCCTGTCGGACATTCCCGCCACCACGATCGCCAGCGACAACGTGGACGCGGACATGGTCGCCACCCCGCGACGCTGGGACACGCAGTTCATCCGCGACTACATGGTGGTCTTCGGCCTGGTCAGTTCCGTGTTCGACCTCCTGACCTTCGCCGTGCTGCTATGGCTGTTCCAGGCGGCAGCGCAGGAATTCCGAACCGGCTGGTTCGTCGAGTCGCTGCTGACGGAACTGGTCATTGCCCTGGTGGTCCGCACGCGTGGCCTCTTCTGGCGAAGCCGGCCCAGCAAGCTGCTGCTGGCCAGCACCCTCGCCGTGATCGCCCTGACGCTGCTGCTGCCGTACCTCCCGTTCGCAGGCGCCCTCGGCTTTGTTCCGCTGCCTGCGCCATTGATGCTGGCCATGATCGCCTTGACGCTTGCGTACGTGGTGGCCACCGAGTTCGCGAAGAAATTCTTTTACACGCGGCGTCGCGCTTTCCAGTGAGGCCGCTCAAGGCGGTACGCAGCGCAGCGGGTGTTGCTTCAGTTGCGCGCCGGGGACGCCATCGCAAACCATCCCCTGAAATCCCAGCGGAGAACTCTCGTCGTGGCCTCACCGCGGCGCTCAAGGTGGAACTCGAGGTCCCCGGGCAGGCTGCGCAGCGCAACGAACCTCAGGATCCCGGCGCGATGGTGCGCCGGGGTGGGACCCTCCCCCTCCCATGCCAGCGGCTGCAGCCGCTGACCGCCGGCGATGAGGAAGGCAGCCTGGAGCAGATCGTCCTGCAGCGGCGGTCCGGACGAGTGGAATGCGACCGCGAACTCCCACACCGGGTTTCCCTCGTTCAGCGCCCCGGGGGTCACCGCCATGGTCACGCCCTGCACGGTATCTTGCTGCGTCAGCAGGGGCAAGCCGCAGGCCAGCCGCGAGACGAACAGGAGAAGCATGAGGATGAACCTGAACTTGCTCATTGCGGCTCCGCGCGGTGAATGGCGCAATGTAGCCAGGCCACGGTAGTCCCGGCTTGACCGCGATCAGGCACGCGATGCACGGCTGCCCACGCGCTCGGGAGCGCAGAGTCCGAGCCGGAATGCCAGAACGCCGTCAGGCGCGGTCCGCACCGTGAAGCCGCTGCCGCGGGCCAGCGCGGCCATCGCCACGTTCTCCTGCAGGCACTGGCCCACGACTTGCGCGGTGCCTCGCGCGCGCAAGTAGGCCAGCAGCTTGGCCATGAGCAAATCCCCGAGCCCGCGGTGCTGCCAGTCCGATGCGATCTGGATCGCGAATTCGGCCTCGACGTTGTCCGGGTCGCACACCGCGCGCACCTCGCCCGCGATGCGCCCCGCGTCCAGCGCAATGAAAGTCATGTCGCGCTCATAGTCGATCTGGCAATAGCGGGCCAGTTCGGAAAGCGGCACCTCGCGCCGCGACAGGAAAAAGCGCAGCCGCATGTCGGCCGGGGTGCATTCGGCATAAAAGGCGGCGAGCCTGGCTCCGTCTTCCGGTCGGATCGGCCGCACCGGGAGTTCGCGGCCGCCGACTTGCAGGCGCTCTTCCAGCTCCGACGGGTACGGCCGCAGCGCCAGCCGGCTTTCTTCATTGGCCGCCGGCCGGCGCAACCGGATGCGGGCATCGAGCGCGATCACCCCGTCCGGGTCCGCCAGCAGCGGATTGATGTCCAGTTCAGCGATCGCAGGCAGTTCGGCCGCCATCCGCGAAACCCGCAGCACCGCGTCCAGCAGCGCGGGCTGGTTCACGCCCGGCTGGTCGCGGTAGCCGGCAAGCAGCTGCGCGACCCGGGTGCGGCCGACCAGCTCGCGAGCGAGCAAGGCATTCAGCGGCGGCAGGTCCACGGCGGTGTCCTTGCGCAACTCCACGGCCGTTCCTCCGGCGCCGAAGACGACGACGGGGCCGAACAAGGGGTCCGTCGCGATCCCGAGAATCAGTTCATGCGCATGCTGTCGGTGGACCATGGGCTGCACCGTGAAGCCCAGGACGTGCGGATGGGGCCGGGCGCGAGCCACGCCTTGGCGCATCAGGACCGCGGCAGTGCGCAGCGCGTCCCCGTTGGCTAGGTTCAGGGCCACGCCGCCGGCATCGGACTTGTGCACGATCTCCGGCGCGACGATCTTCAACGCCACCGGGTAGCCAAGTTTTGCCGCAGTGCTGGCCGCCTCCTCCCCATCGCGTACCTTCACCGTCGGGACCGTCGGAATTCCGTAGGCCTCGAGCACCGCCATGGTCTGTGCCGCGTCCAGCCATTCGCGACCGGAGGCCAGGGCCTCCTCCAGAATGTCGGTCGCGCAGGCGCGGTCCGGGCGGATGTCATTCGGCTGCGCATCGGGCAGTTGCAGCAGCGCGGCCTGGTTGCGGTGATAGTGAACAAGCTGCATCCAGGCGTCGACGCCACGCTCCGGTGTCGCATAGCAGGCCTGCCCGGCTCCCGCGAAGGCCTGCCGGGCCGGTTCGACGGTCGCCCCGCCCAACCAGCAGCTCAGCACGGGCTTGCCCGCATCCTGCACGAGCGGCAGGCAGGTCGACGCGATCTGCGGCGCCGGCACGATGGCCGTGGGTGCGTGCATGAACAGGACGCCATCGACCTCCGGCGCGGCCAGGAGCACACGCAAGGCGTCGCGGTAGCGCTCCACCGGCGCGTCGCCGACGATGTCCACCGGATTGCCATGCGACCAGCTTGCCGGCAGGCAGCCATCGAGTGCCCCCAGGGTTGCGGCCGAAAGCACGGCCAGCTGTCCCTGGCCGAACGCGAGTGCGTCCGCGGCCAGCACACCGGCGCCGCCGCCGTTGGTGAGGATCGCGAGCCGCTCGCCGACCCACTTGCGCGGACGCGAAAGCGTCTGGGCCGCGTCGAACAGGCCGTCGAGCGTGTCCACGCGCAGCATCCCGGCGCGCCGCACCGCCGCGTCGAACACCTGGTCCGAACCGGCCAGCGCGCCGGTGTGCGAAGCGGCCGCCCGTGCGCCGTCCGGCGCCCGCCCCGCCTTCACCAGGATCACGGGCTTGTTGCGCGCCGCGGCGCGCGCTGCCGACATGAACTTGCGCGCGTGCTTCACGGATTCCATGTACATGAGGATGGCGCGCGTGCCCGGATCGCTGGCCAGGTAGTCGAGCACGTCCCCGAAGTCCACGTCGGCGCTGTCGCCGAGGGAGATGAAATGCGAGAAGCCGATGCCCTGGCCGTTGGCCCAGTCCAGCATCGCGGTCGCCAGCGCTCCGGATTGTGTGACGAAGGCCAGCTGGCCGGGGGCGGCGTTCCCCGGCGCGAAGCTGGCATTCAGGCATGCCGCGGGGACCAGTTCGCCGATGCAGTTGGGTCCCAGGATGCGCAGGAGGTAGGGCCGCGCGGCGTCCAGCATCTGCTGCTCGAAGGTGGGGCCATCTTCCGCCGCGCGCTGCTTCAGTCCGGCGGTCACCACGACGGCGGCGCGGGTGCCCTTCCTCCCGAGCGCGGCGATCAGTTCCGGCACCGCAGCGGCGGGCGTGCAGATCACGGCGAGGTCCGGAGCCGCGGGCAGCGACGCGACCTCGGGCCAGACTTCAATGCCGTCGATTTCACCGCGCTGGCGATCCACGGCCCACAACGCACCCTGGAAGCCGCCCTTGCGCAGGTTGCGCAGGACGATGGCCCCGACGTTGCCCGGGCGGGAAGCTACGCCCAGCACGGCGACGGAGCGGGGCGCGAAAAGACGATCGAGATTGCGGATGCTCATTGCGCGTTCCTGTCAGCGGTGGATGGGTCGTCCGACAGCCTAGGCTTCGAGGCGACGCGCGACTTGCGCCAGATCAAGCAGCGCGTGGATTTCGCTCGCCAGCATTTCGCGGTGGGCCGCCCGGTTCTTCCGGCTTGCGCTGTACCGGCCGTCAGCGACGGTTTTCCGCCGCGGGACAGGTCTTGAACCCGAGAAAGCCGTACAGCGGGCAGTACCTGAAAACCCCGGTGAGGAACGGCACGACTCCGATGTAACCCCAGGGTCCGATCGAGCCCACGCTCGCCAGGAAGAGGAGGGCCGCGCCGACGGCAATGCGCAGCACGAGATCGAGGAGGCCGACGTTCGGTGTCATGGTGGTTCCCTTGGTTGCAGCAGCGACAGCAAGAAACGCAACATAAGACGTGCGCTGCCCTGGGGGTTTGCGCCGCATCAACTGCGTGCGGAACACCGCGCAAGGACTCGGCCTCAGCGCATTCCGAGCAGCACTCGATGCTTGATCCTGCTCAAATCGCCGCGGCGTCTGGCTGCTCGCCCAGCGGGATCCGGGCTTCCACGCGCGTGCCCTTGCCGGGCTCGCTGGCGATCGCGACCGATCCCCGAAGCAGCCGCGCGCGTTCGCGCAGCCCCACCAGCCCCAGCGACTGCGGCTTGCGTGGGTCCGCCGGGCGGAAGCCGATGCCGTCGTCCTCCACGCTCATCACGACACCCTCCGCGGTCCTGGCCAGCTGCACGCGTACCGTGCGCGCTTGCGCGTGCTTCGCCACATTCACCAGCGACTCCTGCACCATGCGGAACAGCGCCGTCGCATACGGCTCCTGGAGATCCAGGGTTTCGTCCATCGCCAGCTCGCAGGGGATCTGGTGACGCTGCGTGAAACTGCCCGTCAGCCACTCCAGTGCGGGGGCCAGCCCCAGGTCGTCCAGCACCAGCGGCCGCAAGTCGGCCGCGATCCTGCGCGTGGAACCGACTGCCTGGTCCAGCAGCCCCAGCATGTCCGTCAGCTTCGCGGCTGCCGCATTCGGGTCGCCGAGGTTGGCGCGTACCCAGTTCGCGTCCATCTTCAGGGCCGTCAGGGATTGGGCCAGTTCATCGTGCAGCTCCCGTGCGATGCGGGACTTTTCCTGTTCGCGGATGCCGCTCGCCTCGGCAGCGAAGGCCGCCAGTTCCTCCTGCGCTCGCACCCGTTCGGTCACGTCGCGCAGGATCACCGTGAACAGCTTGCCCTCGGGGGTGAGCAACTGCGAGATCGAGGCGTCGATCGGGAACTCCTCGCCGTTGGCGCGCAGTCCCATCAGGACAGTGCGATCCCCCATCCTGCGCGAGGTGACGCCGGTGGCGCCAAACCGCGCGACGTGGGACTTGTGCCCGGTGCGCAGACGCTTGGGCATCAGCATCTCCATGGAGCGGCCCATCACCTGCAGCGCCGGCCAGCCGAAGATGCGCTCGGCCGCCCGGTTGTAGAGGATGATCTTCTGCGACTCGTCGATGGTGACGATCCCGTCCATGGCGGAGTCGAGGAGGCCGGAGAGGCGCGCCGCCAGCCGTCCCTGCTCCTGTTCGCTCTCGGCGCGCTCGGTGACGTCACGCAGGATCACGGTGAACAGCTTGCCTTGCGGTGTATCGAGCTGCGAGATCGAGGCGTCCACCGGAAACTCTTCGCCGTTGCTGCGCAGCCCATGCACCACCGAGCTGCCGCTCATGCGGCGCGACGTGCTGCCGGTGGCGCCGAAGCGGCGCAGGTGCTGGCCGTGTCCGTCGCGATGGCGTTCGGGAAGCAGCTTGGACAAGGCGGCACCCCGCATCTCAGCGGCCGGCCAGCCGAAGATTCGTTCGGCCGCGCGGTTGTACAGCACGATGCGCTGCGCCTCGTCCACGGTGATGATGGCGTCCATGGCCGAATCCAGCAGGCCGGCCAGCCAGGCCGCCGTGTTCGAATCCGGCAACTCAAAAGCACCCATGCCCATCCTCCGCGCTTGCCTCCTTCTACGCCTGCGCCCGTTCGGACGCAATCCGCCCGGCAAAACATCCACCGTTCACGGCCAAAACGCCAGAGGAAATCAGGGCACGCGCCCGCGACCACGGACACGGACACGGCGCAATGACCTGCCATCCAGTTGACACCCATCAACTGGCGGTGGACCCGGGAGCGCGTAAGGTATGGTCCGTGAGCCAGGAGAACTCCATGTACGAAAGCATCCACCCCGAAGACAGGAGCGGCCGTATCCATGCTGTGGCAAGCACTCGCCAGCGTTCGTGACCTGGGCCGCCTGTACGACATCGCGTCGGTGCTGATCGGCTATGGCTTTGGCGACGCAGTGCGCCGCATCGGCCTGGCAGCGGCTCTGGAACATGCAGGGCGAGCACTGCATTGGCAGGATGCGCAGGAGTACGCACATCTTGCGCCGCCGGCGCGCGTGCGCCGGGCCATGGAAGATCTGGGCCCCACGTTCGTCAAGCTGGGGCAGGTGCTGGCGACCCGCGTAGACCTGCTCGAGCCGGAATGGATCGCCGAATTCAGCCGGCTGCACGACAACTCGCTTCCGGCGCCCTACGAGTCGGTGCGTGAGCAATTGACGGAGGACCTCGGCGCGCCGCCGCAGGACTTCTTTGCGCAGTTCGATCCGAGTCCCGTCGCCACGGGATCGCTTGCTCAGGTTTACGGTGCCACGCTTCGGGACGGCACGGAAGTGATCGTCAAGGTGAGGCGGCCGGGCATCCGGCCGGTGGTGGAGGCCGACCTCCGCCTGCTGGCGCGTCTTGCGCTGCTCGCGGATACGGAGAACAGCGCGCTGCGAGATTTCAAGCCGCAGCAGGTGGTGCGCGAATTCGCGCAGTCACTGCGCCGGGAACTTGACTTCGCCGCGGAGGCGCGCAATGCACGTCGCATGGCCGAGAACTTTGCCGGCTACTGCGACGCCGACTCTGCGCCGCCGCAGACGGACGTGAACGGCCTGGCAGTGCCGGCGCTGCCGGTCATCGTCATACCGGCGGTGTACTGGGAAAGCGAGCGGGTCTGCGTGCAGGACAGGGTGCAGGGAATCCCCGGCACCCGTCTTTCGTCCGTCGATGAGGCAGGACTGGACCGTCGGGTGCTCGCAAGACGCGGCGCGCGCGCGGTACTGAAGATGATCATTCGCGACGGATTCTTCCACGCCGATCCGCACCCGGGCAACGTGTTCTACCTGCCAGGCAATCGCATTGCCTTCGTCGATTTCGGAATGGTGGGCCGGCTGACGGACGAACGACGTGAGCAGCTGATGCGGCTGCTGACCGGGCTCGTGAAACAACAATCCGCCGCCGCCGCCGACGTGCTGCTGGAATGGGCGGGAACTCGCGCCACCGATCACGCAAGGCTGATCATGGACATCGAGAACTTCGTTGCCCAGTACCGCGCGGTTCCCCTGCGGGAACTGCGCGTGGGCGAGATGATGAACGACTTGGTGCGGATGCTGCGCGAGCACCACCTGAGCCTGCCGGCCGATCTTGCACTGCTGATCAAGGCCTTGATCACGCTGGAGGGCATGGGCCGCGAACTGGACCCCGCGTTCGACATGGCCGGCGAGGCACAGCCGGTGCTCGAAAGCGCCATTCGGGAGCACTACGCACCACACGTCATGCTCCAGAGGGCTTGGCGCTCCCTGCGTGAGATGCTGCCGCTGCTCTCGGGCCTGCCGCAGGACCTGTCGGCTTTGCTGCGGGCACTCCGGCGCGGCAGGCTGGAGATCCAGATCGACGTGCAGCACCTCAGGAGGGTCGGCAACCAGCTCGATCGAGCAGCGAACCGCCTGGCGATCGGCGTCGTGGTCGCCGCCCTGATCGTCGGGTCGTCCATCGTCATGACAGTGCCAGGTGGCCCCAGCTTCCTCGGCCTGCCCTTCTTCGGCCTTCTGGGCTTCCTCGGCGCGGTGGCGGGCAGCGTCTGGCTGCTGGTGTCGATCGCGAGAAGCAGTCGCGACGATCGCGCCGCAGGCGAGTAGCTTCGCCGCGCATTGCATGGCGCTGGCAACAGCTGCCAAAGCGTCGATGCCCTTGCCGTCCAGCCAGACCTGGTCGGCACGCTCCAGGAAGAGATTCATGTCCTTGACGCGCCGCAAGGAGATTTCCTTGCGCCTGGTTAACCTCGATCCCGGGTCCGGTCCTTGCCGGGCGTACGTGGAAGACTATGGACACATCCCTTGCGACTGACCTGGCCAGCGGCTGCGGCCTTGCCCTGTGGAACTTCCGCGGCCGCACGCTGTTGCCCGTGGTGCAGGGTGGCATGGGCGTGGGCGTCTCCGCCGGCCGGCTGGCCGGCACGGTGGCTTCGTTCGACGCGGTCGGCACGATCTCCTCGGTGGACCTGCGGCGCCTTCACCCGGACCTCATGGAGCGCACCAGCCATCTCGCAGGGGCCGATGCGAAGCTGCTGATCGACGCCGCCAACCGGGAAGCACTGGACCGGGAAATCCGGCGCGCCCGTGAGCTGTCGCAGGGCCATGGACTCATCGCGGTCAACGTCATGAAGGCGGTGGAGCAGTACCAGACCTATGTGCGGCAGGCCCTGGAAAGCGGTGCCGATGCGCTGGCGGTCGGCGCCGGCTTGCCGCTGGACCTGCCGGACCTGGCGCGCGATTTTCCGCACGTCGCGCTGATTCCGATTCTCTCGGACGCGCGCGGCGTGCAACTGCTGGTGCGCAAGTGGGAGAAGAAGGGCCGGTTGCCGGACGCGATCGTGATCGAGCATCCGGGGCTGGCGGGTGGGCACCTCGGCGCGGCGAAGATCGAGGATCTGCACGACCGGCGATTCGACTTCGACGTGGTGCTGCCGGCGGTGGCGGCCTTCTTCCGGCAGGCCGGCCTCGAAGGCCGGATTGCGCTGATTGCGGCGGGAGGCATCTCGACGCATGAGGACATCCGGCGGCTGCAGGACCTGGGCGCGTCCGCCGTGCAACTGGGCACCGCTTTCGCGGTGACCCGGGAGAGCGACGCGAGCCTGGCGTTCAAACAGGTGCTGGCCGGCGCCACGCCGCAGGATCTCGTGGAATTCACCAGCGTGGCCGGCCTGCCCGCCAGGGCAGTGCGTACGCCCTGGCTGGACAAGTACCTGCGCCTGCAGGACAGGATGCAGGAAGCGGCGCACGCCAAGGAGCATTGCACCATGTGGTTCGACTGCCTGGCCCACTGCGGGCTGCGCGATGGCAATGGCAGCTGGGGCCAGTTCTGCATCGACAAGGTGCTTGGCCATGCCCTCACGGGCGACCTGCGCAAGGGCCTGTTCTTCCGGGGTGCCGGCCGCCTGCCTTTCGGCAGCCAGATTCGTCCGGTCAAGGACCTGCTGGAATGGCTGGTCGCCAACCGCGTGCCCGCCGATTTGCAGCTCGAGGAACAGCAAGCATGAAGCGCGACTTCCCTGCGGACCTGCCGGCGCTCGCCACGCAGCCGATCAGCCACGACGTCCTGCGCGAAAAGTACCTGAAGCCCGGCGAGGCGAACGAGGCCGACCTCCTGCGCCGCGTGGCCCGGGCGCTGGCGAGCGTCGAGGCCGAGCCGCTGCGCCTCGCGTGGGAGGCGCGCTTTCTCGCCAACCTGCAGGCGGGCGCGATCGGCGCCGGCCGGATCATGAGCGCCGCGGGCACCGAGCTGCAGGCGACGCTGATCAACTGTTTTGTGCAGCCGGTGGGTGACGCGATCCAGGGGCGGGACGACGATGGCTTTCCGGGCATCTACGAAGCGCTGCGCGAAGCGGCGGAGACCATGCGCCGCGGTGGCGGCGTCGGCTACGACTTCTCGCGCATCAGGCCGCGCGGCGCGCAGGTACGCGCCACCGCCTCGCTCGCGTCCGGGCCCTGCAGCTACATGGACGTGTTCGATCGCTCCTGCAGCACGGTCGAAAGCGCCGGCGCCCGCCGAGGCGCGCAGATGGGCGTGCTGCGCATCGATCACCCCGACGTGCTGGAGTTCATCACCGCCAAGCGCGAGCCCGGCAGGTGGAACAACTTCAACGTATCCGTCGCAGTGACGGACGAGTTCATCCGCGCCATGCAATCCGGCGGCGATTGGCAGCTGGTGCACAAGGCAACGCCAGGCGCGGCACTGCTCGCGCAAGGCGCGCACCAGCGCGATGCCGGCCTCTGGGTGTACCGCACCCTCCCCGCCCAGGAACTGTGGGACACAGTGATGAAGTCCACCTACGACTTCGCCGAACCGGGCGTCCTGTTCGTGGACAACATCAACCGCGACAACAACCTGCGGTATTGCGAGACGATCACAGCCACCAACCCCTGCGCCGAGGAACCCCTGCCTCCGTACGGCTGCTGTGACCTGGGACCGGTCATCCTGACGCGGTTCGTGCAGCACCCTTTCGGCTTCGGCGGACCACCGGGGTTCGACTTCGAGGGATTCTCCAGGGCGGTGGCGGTGCAGGTCCGGGCGCTCGACAACGTCCTCGACCTCACCTGGTGGCCCCTGCCGCAGCAGCAGGCGGAGTCGCAGTCCAAGCGCCGCATCGGCGTCGGGTTCACCGGACTGGGCAATGCGCTGGCCATGCTGAAGGTCCGTTACGACACCCCGGCCGGCTGCGAGACCGCGGCGCAGATCGCCCGCACGATGCGCGACGCGGCCTATGCCGCGTCGGTGGAACTGGCGAAGGAGAAAGGAGCGTTCGCCCTGTTCGATGCCGGCCGCTACCTGGAAGCCGGCACCTTCGCCAGCCGCCTGGACGAACCACTCCAACAGGCGATCCGCCAGCACGGTATCCGCAACAGCCACCTGCTGTCGATCGCCCCGACCGGCACGGTCAGCCTGGCCTTCGCCGACAACGCGTCGAACGGCATCGAGCCGCCGTTCTCGTGGACCTACCGCCGCAAGAAGCGCGAGTCCGACGGCAGCACGTCCGAGTACCAGGTGGAGGATCATGCGTGGCGGCTGTACCGGGCGCTGGGCGGCGATGTGCAGCAGCTGCCGCCGTACTTCGTTTCCGCGCTCGAAATGCCGGCCTCCGATCACCTGGCGATGATGGCAGCGGTGCAGCCTTTCATCGACACCGCGATCTCCAAGACGGTGAACGTGCCGGCGGAGTATCCCTACGCCGACTTCCAGGGCCTGTACCTGCAAGCCTGGCGAGCCGGACTGAAGGGCCTGGCCACCTACCGGCCGAACGATATTCTCGGCGCCGTGCTGACGGTGGCGCCGGAGCCGGAGCCGGCGAGCCTGGCCGAGCCGGCTGGGCAGCGCCGGACCGCGGACCCCATGCGGACCATGATCGCCAGCCGGCCCAAGGGGCAGCTGCCCGCCACGGTGGAGAAGGTCGAATACTGGACGCAGTCCGGACGACAGACGCTCTACATCGTCGTGTCCTTCCTGCCGGTGGAGGACGGCCGTGAGCGTGCGATCGAGTTCTTCATGCCCGTCGGCCAGAGCGGCGAATCCCAGCAGTGGATCACTTCGAGCATGCGGCTGCTGTCGCTGGCCGCGCGCGGCGGCTTTCTCGAGCGCGCACTCGCGGACATGCGCAAGGTCGCCTGGGATCGCGGAGCGGTACGCCTGGGAAGCCATGCCAGGGCGGATGGCGCTGCCGTGCCGCTGTGGCACGACTCCGAGGTGGCGGCGATCGCCTACGCGATCCAGAACATCATCGCGCGCCGGCAGGGCGAGCCGGTCGCCACGCTGGCGACTGCGCCTGTATCCGCCCTCGCCGGCGTGGCAATGGCGGGCAGCAAGTGCCCGGAGTGCGGCGGTCACGCCATGATCCGCAAGGATGGCTGTGACTTCTGCACGGCGTGCGGCCATGTCGGCGCCTGCGGTTGACGCACTCGCCTGACACGGCGTTTCGCGGCGGATCCGGCGCAGGCGACCATGCACCACGCCGCTGACCGGGTCCGCAGGCGATGGAGTGCTAGCGGATCCGCACCGGGGCTTCGAGTTGTTGCGGGGTGGTGAAGTAGTCCGTCCACTTGCCCCGCTGCTGCGCCGCCCGCCGCAGCTCTCCCCGCGCGACGCTGCGCAGGTGCACCTCGTCCGGTCCGTCCATGATGCGCAACGCGCGGCCCCAGGCAAACAGCGATGCGAGCGGCGTGTCCGGCGACAAGCCCATGGCGCCGAAGATCTGGATCGCGCGGTCAACCACCCGCGTCTGCAGGCGTGCCGCGACCACCTTGATCGCCGCGATGCTCTCGCGCAAGCCGGCGCCCGGCACCGGCTGGTCCAGCGCCCAGGCCGTGCGCAGCACCAGCAAGCGCGCCTGGTCGATCTCCAGGCGCGACTCCGCAATCCACTCCTGCACGTTCGCCTGCTGCGCCAGCGGCTTGCCGAAGGCTCGCCGCTCCAGGGC
The DNA here is from genome assembly GCF_028291745.1 of Ramlibacter sp. Classification (GTDB taxonomy): domain Bacteria; phylum Pseudomonadota; class Gammaproteobacteria; order Burkholderiales; family Burkholderiaceae_C; genus Ramlibacter. The sequence continues at coordinate 37,850 of NZ_JAQGNQ010000010.1, forward strand.
CCGGTCGCAGGCGAGCGCCAGCGCCAGCTCGCATTGGCCGATGGTGCGCATGCAGTGATGCACGCGGCCCGGGCCGAGCCTGGCCTGCGCCAGGGCGAAGCCGTCACACCCGGCGCCCACCAGATTGGCCATCGGCACCGCCACCTGGCGGAACACCAGCTCGCAATGGCCTTCCGGGGCCGCATGCTGCAGCACGGGTATGTTGCGCACCACCTCCACGCCCGGGGTGTCCATCGGCACCAGCACCAGACTGTGCGAACGATGCGCCTCGCTCCCGGTCGCGGCGGCATCCCGGCAGACGACGACCAGCAGCCGGCAATCCGGATGCGCCGCACCCGTGACGAACCACTTGCGGCCGCTCACCACCAGCTGATCGCCTTGGCGCCGCACCTGGGCCTGCAGTGCCGTCGGATCGGACGACGCGACGTCCGGCTCGGACATCGCGAACGCGGATCGGATGCGCCCTGCCAGCAAGGGCGCGAGCCAGCGCTCCTGCTGCATCGGCGAGCCGTGCCGCAACAGCAGTTCCATGTTGCCGCTGTCCGGCGCGTTGCAGTTGAAGACCTCGGCCGACCAGGGCAGTCGGCCCATCGCTTCGGCCAGGGGTGCGTAGTCCAGGTTGTCCAGGCGCGTGCCGGGCGCGTCGACCGGCAGCGTGGGGAGGCACAGATTCCACAGCCCCTCGTCGCGCGCGAGCGCCTGCAACTCACCGACGAAAGCTGCGTGCCGGCCGGCTGCGGCCTCGCGGTGCCAGGCGGCATTGTGCGGCAGCACGAAGCGATCGAGGAAAGTCTCGAGCCGGCCCAGCCACTCACGCGCCCGCGGCGAAGGCTCGAAGTCCATGCGGTCCGATCGTTCAGAGAATCCGGGAAAAGCGTGCGCGGCTGCGATCAGCCTGCAGATAACGGTCGAACACCATCGCGACGGCCCGCACGAAAAACCAGCCCTCGTCCGTCACCTGCACGCCGGCCGCGTCGATGGATACGAGCCCCTGTTCCTGCAGCTGCTGCAAGTGCTCCAGCTCCGGCGCGAACGCGCTCCTGAAGTCCAGCAGCCACGCAGTCTCGATCGCCTCGAAGACCACTTCGCCCTGGCACATCAGCGCCATGATCACCGCACGCCGCGCGAGATCGTCGCGCGTCAGCGAAAGGCCACGCACCACGGGGAGCCGCCCCTGGTCCAGGTGATTGCAGTATTCCTCCATGGTCTTCGCGTTCTGGCTGTAGGTCGAGCCGACGCGGCCGATGGCGGACACCCCCAGCCCGATCAGGTCGCAGTCCGGCTGGGTGCTGTAGCCCTGGAAGTTGCGGTGCAGCCGGCCCTGGCGCTTGGCCACCGCCAAGGGGTCACCCGGCAAGGCAAAGTGGTCCATGCCCACGTACACGTAGCCGCAGGCCTGGAACGCAGCCAGCGCCTGCCCGAGCATGCTGACCTTGTCCGCGGCCCCGGGCAATTCGGCCGGGACGATGCGACGTTGCGGCTTGAAGCGCTCCGGCAGGTGCGCGTACGCGTACAGGGCGATCCGGTCCGGCCGCAACTGCGACACCTGCGCCACGGTGTGGGCGAACGACTCGGGTGTCTGCCGCGGCAGGCCGTAGATGAGGTCTACATTGATGGATTCGAAGCCCACGCTCCTGGCCTGCGCCACCAGCGCGAAAACCTGTTCGGCGGGCTGGATCCGGTGTACCGCCTTCTGCACCTGCGGGTCGAAATCCTGGACGCCGAAACTGACCCGGTTGAATCCGAGGTCGGCCAGGGCCTGCAGCCGGATGCCGTCCACGGTCCTGGGGTCGATCTCGATCGAGCATTCGGCGCCGGGCGCGATGGCAAAGCTGCGACGCAGCATCGCCATGAGCTGCGCCAGCTCCGCGTCCGACAGGAAGGTGGGCGTCCCGCCACCCAGGTGCACCTGGGAGACGGCCTGGCCAGTGCCGAGCACGGCCGCGTGCAACTCCACTTCCAGCTGCAGGTAGCGCAGGTAGGCCTGGCCGCGCTCATGGTGCCGGGTGATGATCTTGTTGCAGGCGCAGTAGTAGCACAGGGATTCGCAGAAGGGGACGTGCACGTACAGCGACAGCGGCCTGGACGAGGCCGCCGGGCCGTCGCGGCGCTGCGCCAGCGCCTGTTCGTACTGCGGCGCCGCGAAGGCGTCCACGAAGCGGTCGGCGGTGGGATACGAGGTGTAGCGTGGGCCCGCCATGTCGAAGCGGCGCAGCAGCTCGGGGGAGATCGTGGTGGTAGCGCTCATGCGGAAGTACTTTGCGCTGCGACCGCCCTCGCCCGCTTGATCTGCGTCATGGCGCGGGAGCGCCCGCTCGCCACAATTTGACCCGTGGCACATCCCGTTCGCATCCAGGTCGCCTGCTCCAACTGCGAGCTGCGGGAGCTGTGCATGCCCGTCCACGCCGGCGAAGAAGACTTCGCCGGGCCCGGCGGCAAGGGCGGGCTGTCGGGCCACGCGTTCAATCCTTCTTCAACTGCGCAATCAAGGGGAGGATCTCGTCTTGCAACGCTTCGGGCGTGATCGGCCCGATCTGCTTGTGCCGGATGCGGCCGGCCTTGTCGATGATGAAGGTCTCGGGCACGCCGTAGACGCCGTAGTCGATGCCCACCCGGCCATCGAGGTCCAGCGCCGACAGCATGTAGGGGTTGCCGTGCTGCTGCAGGAAGGGCACGGCATCCTCGCGCTGGTCCTTGTAGTCCAGGCCGACCAGCGGGATCGCATTGGAACGCGCGATCTCCACCAGCAGCGGATGCTCCACGCGGCACGCGGTGCACCACGAGGCCCAGACGTTGAGCATCCAGACCTGGCCCTTCATGTCCGCGGGCGAGAAGGTCTGGTCCGGCGCATGCACCTGCGCAATCCGGAACGCAGGCGCCAGCTTGTCGATCATGGTGGACGGCAGCTTGCGCGGGTCGTGCGTGAGGCCGATGCCCAGGAAGACGGCCAGCACCAGGAACGCCAGCAGCGGGATCAGGAACTTGATCTTCATTTCAGGCTGCCCCCGCCCTGGTGCTTCCTGGCCTCGTCGAGCGCGTGCTGCGCCGGCGGCGGCATGTAGTTCTCGTCGTGCTTGGCGAGCACCTCCGAGGCGGTGAAGCCGCCGCCGGCTTCCAGCCTGCCCTGCACCACCGCACCCTTGCCTTCCTTGAACAGGTCCGGCAGCAGGCCCGTGTAGGCCACCGGCACTTCCCTGGCCAGGTCGGTGATCACGAAGTGCACGGTGAGGTCGTCGCGCCGCAGCGACCCTTGCTTGACCATGCCGCCGATGCGGAACGCGCGGCCTTCGGGCGCCTTGCCAGCGGCCACTTCGCTGGGTGTCACGTACAGCGCGATGTTGCTGTTCAACGCGTTCAGCACCAGCGCCGACGCCGTGCCCAGGGCCAGCAGGCCGGCGGCGATGACCGCGCCGCGCTTGTGCCAGTTCTTCATGCCGGTCCCGCGTCCAGGCGCTGGGCCCGCGCGCGCAGCCGCAGGTTGCGCACGACCGATTCCGTGCGGCGCTTCAGCAGCACCTGTTCGGCCGCCAGCGCTACTGCGCAGACGCCGACGCTGCCCCACACGTAGAGCGCGTAGCCGCCCATGTGGATGAATTCAGAGAGCGAGTTCCAGTTGTTCATGCGGCGGCCTCCGGCAGATGCAGCACCCAGTCCGTATGCGCCTCGCGCTCGAGGATGATGGCGCGCAGCCGGGTGAGTGCCGCGGCGATCGAATACATCCAGAAGCACAGCGCCATCAGCAGCATGCCTGCCAGCATGGCGTGTGCCATCGACGGGGACCGGGTCAGCGAGACCGACGATCCCTGGTGCAGCGTGTTCCACCATTGCACCGAGAAGTAGATGATCGGCACGTTCACCAGGCCGACCAGGGCGAGCACGGCGGCGGCCCGATCGGCACGGCGCGCCTCGTCGGTGGCCGCATGCAGCGCCATGAATCCGAGGTACAGGAACAGCAGGATCAGCTCGGAGGTCAGGCGCGCGTCCCACACCCACCAGGTCCCCCACGTCGGCTTGCCCCAGAGCGCACCGGTCCACAGCGACAGGAAGGCCATCAGCGCGCCGGTGGGCGCCAGCGACAGCGCCACCATCGACGACAGCCGCGTATTGAAGGCCATGCCCACCGCCGCCCACGCGGCCATCACGACGTAGATGAACATCGACATCCACGAGGCCGGCACGTGCAGGAAGATGATGCGGTAGCCCTCGCCCTGCGTTGCGTCGGTCGGCGCGATCATGAAGCCCACGTACAGGCCGGTCAGCCCGAACAGCGCGGCCAGCAGCCAGAACCAGGGAACCAGCTTCCCGGCGACGGGATAGAAGCTCACCGGACTCGAGAGGCGGAAGCAGTTGATCAATGGATGATTCATTCGAGTGAGATCCTCAGGGCCGCCGTGGTCGCCCACGGCGCAAAGAACAGGGACAGCGCAAGAAGCGCGCCGAGCAGCGAGAGATGCCCGCCGGCGCCCTGCCCCGACAACTGCGCCGGCACGGCGCCCGCGCCGAAGATCAGCGTCGGGATGTAGAGCGGCAGCACCAGCAGGCTCAGCAGAGCGCCGCCACCGCGCACGCCCAGTGTCAGCGCCGCGCCGATCGCGCCGATCAGGGACAGCACCGGCGTTCCGATCAGGAGCCCGAGCGTCAGCACCAGCAGGGACTGCGCGTCGAGGCCGAACTGCAGTCCGAGCACCGGCGCCAGCAGTACCACCGGCAGGCCCGAGACCAGCCAGTGGGCGGCGATCTTGCCGGCCACCAGCAGCGGCAGCGGCGCGCTCGCAAGCACCATTTGTTCGAGCGTGCCGTCGGCGTGGTCGGCGGCGAAGATGCGCTGCAGTCCCAGCATGGTGGCGAGCAGCGCGCCCACCCACAACACGCCCGGGCCGATCTTGCGCAGCAGCGCCGGCTCGGGGCCGATGCCTAGCGGAAACAGGCTGCTGACGATCAGGAAGAAGAACAGCGCGGTCAGCACCTCCGCCTTGCGGCGCATGGCCAGCAGCAGGTCGCGTTTGATGACGCTGATCATCGCGTTCACAGCTCCACGACCTGACCGGCGGGCAGCGAAATCGCCTGGTGGCTGGTCAGCACCGCCAGGCCGCCCTGCCGCACGTGGTTCGCGACCAGGTTCGACAGGTGCTCCACCGCCTTCGTGTCGAGCGCAGTGAAGGGCTCGTCCAGGATCCAGAGCCTGGCCGCACGCGTGACGGTGCGTGCCAGCAGCACGCGACGCTTCTGGCCAGCGGAGAGATGGCGCACCGGCAGGTCTTCGCGCCCGGCGAGGCCGAAGCGTGCGAGCGCGTCGCCAGCCTGTTCACCCGCCAGCTCGACGCCGTCGAGGCTGGCGGCGAAGCACAGGTTCTCGCGCGCGGTGAGGTCTTCCTTCACCGCGGCGTGGTGACCGAGATAGATCAATTCCCGGCGGAAGTCCTCCGTGCCCACACGCTCGCCGTTCCAGCGCACGTCGCCCGCCTCCGGCTTCGCCAGCCCGGCCAGCAGGCGCAGCAGGCTCGTCTTGCCCGAGCCGTTGGCGCCGCGCACGTGGGCCCAGCTGCCGGCTTCGACTGCGAAGTCGAGCCCCGCAAAGAGCGGGCGCGTGCCGCGCACGCAGGTCAGGCCATGGACAGTGAGCATGCGCGATACGACGCAAGCGCCATGCCGTCCTCGCATCGCTTCCCGCGCACGCGCAGCGGCCCCGCACCTTCCCAAAGGCAGGAAAAGCAGTGCCGGGATTCCTTGGGGCGAGACGGGAAGGCTTGCGTGCGGCACGCCTGGCGTGAGCGTGGCACGCCGCATCCTTGACCGGCATCAAGCTTTCGGCCACGCGCCGCGGCGTGAGCCCGGCCGCGGATCTTCCGGCATGGCGCTTGCACTTTCACCGTCGGTGTTTTCACCCCCACAAGGAGAAAGTCAGATGAAGAGCATTGCAGCGGGCCTCGTGGCCCTTGCGACGATGGGCCTGGCCGCGACGGCATTCGCTGCCGACGGCAAGGCCGTTTACGAACAAACCTGCGCGATGTGCCATGCGGCCGGCGTGGCCAATGCGCCGAAACTCGGCGACAAGGCGGCCTGGGCACCGCGCGTGGCGACCGGCAAGCCCGCCCTGGTGGCCTCGGTCACCGGCGGCAAGGGCGCGATGCCACCCAAGGGCGGCAACGCCGCGCTGAGCGCGGACGACCTGAGCGCCGCGGTGGACTTCCTGATGGCCGCGGCGAAGTAGGCAACACGCGTACCCGTGCAAGCAGCCCCTTCGAGGGCTGCTTTTCTTTTGCGGAGGAATGCGGGGGAATAGCCAAAGGAGGCAAAGGGTGCAAAAGGAAAATCAAACGTCATTGGATTTTTTTGCGTCCTTTGCGAATCCTTCGCGCCCTTTGCGTTCGGATGTCCGCCTTCTGCCCGCTACTGCCCCGACGCGATCCCCGGCACCGGATGGAACGCGCGCGAGATGTACGCCGCCACCGCCTCGATATCCGACGCCGGCATCACGCTTTTCCACGCCGGCATCGACGTGCCCGGCAGGCCCTCGCCGATGGCGCGCAGGATGCGCTCGCCGGTCATCCCCTTCATCTCCACCGCGCTGGTCAGGTCGCGCGGATGCGGCTCGAGGAAGCTGCCGATCCAGCCCTTGGACGTGCCGTCGCCCGCATGGCAGAAAGCGCAGTTCTTCTGGAACAGACGCTCACCCCGCAGCTCCTGCGCCGTCGCGGCCACCAGCACGGGCGGCGTGTCGTGCACGACGTAGTTGGCGGCCAGCTGCGCCTCGGGCCGGGTGGGCGAGCGCACCGGCACGCTGCCATCCGGCGCGGAGAAGGTGTGCGTCGCCGGCCGCACCGGATGCGCCGCGCCCTCGGGCGCCGAGCGCGGCACGTTTTGGTGGCAGCTGGTGCAGTACGCATCGCGCGGGAAGCTCACCGGCCGCGACTCCCAGACCTTGCCGGGATCGTTCACCTTGCCGTGGTCGTGGCAGGTGATGCAGGTGCTGCGGAACAGGCGCATGCCTTTCCGCTGGTCCGGCGTGAGCTGCTCCCACGGCGTGTCGATGGCGAGCTCGCCGCGCGCGAACGGGAAGGCCACGGCGTTGCGCTCGTGGTCGGGCCAGCCGTTTTCCTTGCTGTGATAGCGCGTGTTCCCAGCCTGCTTGTCCATGAACTCGTCGCGCACGAAATCGGCGACCGCCGCCATCTCGGCCTCCGAGAGGATGCCGGTGAAGCCCTTCATCGCGGTGCCGGACTTGCCGTTGCGGATGGCAGCGATCATGGCCGCGCGCGACAGGTCCTGCGCCCGCGTGGCGCGGAAGTCGCGCGGCTTCGGGTCGAGGTAGCTGGTGGCCAGCGTCTTCGCGTCGCCCGAGTAGCCGTGGCAGAAGTAGCAGCGGAAGTTGTAGATCGCGCGCCCCTGCTCCACGGTGGCCGCGCTGGCGACCGGGGTCGCCGCGCGTGGCGCGCGTTCACCGCAGGCGGCCAGCAGCGCCATGCCGGCCACGACGAAGGCGGCGGCGGCGTGCCGCAGCCAGCCGGCCGCCCTACTGCCGGTTCCTCGCGACATCGCTTGCCCCCGGCTGGATGAAGGCACGGAACACGTACTCCGAGACGTTGGCGATTTCCTGCGGCGACAGCACCTTGTCCCAGGCAGGCATCTCGGAGCCGCGCCGCCCCGCCGAGGTGGCCGCGAAGATCACCGGCCGGTTCAGCATCGCGCGCGACGCGTCGCTCGTGAAGACCCGCGGCTTCGGGTTGATGAAGTACGCGCGTGGCCCGTGGCCGTCGCCCTTGAGCCCGTGGCAGGTGGCGCAGTTGGCGTCGTAGAACTTGTGGCCGGCGGCAGCGTCCCCGCGCAGGCCGGCGGGCAAGGGCAGCGAGACGTCGGCCTGGGTCGCCGGCGCCGCGGCGGGTGCCCTGGGGCTGGCGGGCACGGCGGCCGCAAGCTGCGGCGCGGGGGCCGCCGCTGCATGGGCCGGCAGGTCGCGCGCATGGCTGCCCGGGATCCCTTGTATGCCGTCGGACCGCATGATCGCGCCGCGGATGTAATCGACCACCGCCGCCATGTCTTCGCCGCTCAGGCGGCTGGCATAGCCTTGCATGGCGGTGCCCGGGCGGCCGGCGGCGACGGCGGCCAGCATGCGTTCGCGGGTGAGTTCGAGTTTCGCCTGTGGCGAGGAGAAATCGCGCGGCGCCGGCTTCAGGTTGGCGCTGGCCCACATCGAGCCGGTGCCGCCGTCGCCGTGGCAGACCGAGCACACGCGCGCATAGATCTGGCGGCCGCGGCTGTCGTCGTTGACGCTGGGCCGCATGAAGGTGCCGCGCACGTAGTCGACCACCTGGCCGACCTGCTCGTCGCTCAATTGCGTGTGCCAGCCGACCATCGCGCTGCCCGGCACGCCGTTCCCGACCGCGGCGAGCATGCGTTCGCGCGTCAGCTCCTGCGCAGACTGCGGGCTGGTGAAGTCGCGCGGCGGCGGCTTCAGGCTGGCGGACGCGCGGCTGTTGCCGTCGCCGGCATCGCCGTGGCACACCGAGCAGTAGTTGTGATAGAGCGCCGCCGGGGTCTGCTGCGCGGCGTCCGGGCCGCGGTTCCCCGCCAGCGCCGGGCGGGCGGCGGCGAAGGCCAGCAGGAACACGGCGGCAGTCATCCAGAGGCGGGCGGGACGCAGCGAACGCGAGCTTCTGAACATGTCCACTCCCATGAGATAGCGGCTGGCCTGCAACTTCGATGCCACCTGATCCGCGGGTGGCACGACGCTTGCGTTTTCGCCCTCCGACCAACGGCCGGCAGGTGCCGGCACCCCAACCCGGAGACACCCCACACATGACCTCCCGATTCTCGAATCCGAGCCGCCGCTGCGCGCTTGTGGGAATGGCCGGAGTGCTGCTGGCAGCCTGTGCCGAGGCACCCAAGGTCTCATCCGCGAAGCCGGCAGAGATCCCCGCCTTTCCGCCGCCGCCGGAAGCCGCCCGCGTCTACTGGGAGCGCAGCATTCGCAGCAGCGCCGACGTGGTGGCTGACGACAAGGACGGCACACTGCGCCGCATGGTCACCGGCGAGGGCCGCACCGGCCAGGCGCTGGACAAGCCTTATGGCATCGCGGCGCGTAATGGCAAGGTCTACGTCGGTGACACCGTCGCCCGCAACGTCGCCGTCTATGACCTGAACGCAAAGACCTTCACGCGCATCGGCGCCGACGATCCCGGCTCGCTGCGCATGCCCTTCGGCCTGGACCTCGACGACCGCGGCAACCTGTACGTGGTCGACGGCACGCTCAAGCGGGTGCACGTGTACGACGCCAGCGGCAAGTTTGTCCGCGCGATCGGCCAGGACATGCAATGGAGCCGGCCCGTGGGCGTGGCGATCGACAACGCGCGCAAGCGTCTGTACGTCGTGGACGCGGGCGGCGTGGACAAGCCGGACCACAAGGTGCGCGTGCTGGACCTCGACTCCGGCAAGCTGCTGTTCGAGATCGGCAGGCGCGGCGACGGCCCGGGCGAATTCAACCTGCCGCGCGATGTGGCCGTGGGCGCCGGCGGGCAGCTGTACGTGGTGGACGGCGGCAACTTCCGCGTGCAGGTGTTCGATGTCGACGGCAAGTTCGTGAGGACCTTTGGCGCCATCGGCCGGCAGAGCGGCCAGTTCTCGCGCCCGAAGGAAATCGCCAGCGACGCTGTCGGCAACCTGTACGTGGTCGACACGGCCTTCGGCAACTTCCAGATCTTCAATCCCGCCGGCCAGCTGTTGCTGGACGTGGGCAGCCGCGGCGCCAGCGACGGCCCGGCGAAGTTCATGCTGCCCTCGGGAATCGCAGTGGACAGTGACGGCCGCATCTACATGGCCGACCAGTTCTTCCGCAAGGTGGAGGTGTTCCGGCCGGCCGACCTGCCCGCGTCCGCCCGCTACGGCCAGCCCGCGGCCACTGCCGCAGTGACCCCCGCGCTGGTGCCGACGCCTGGCCAGCCCGCCGCCGCCGCGCCCTTGACGGCGCGCTGAGCGCTGCGTGCCTGCTTCCGGGAAAGGGCGAGGCGCCGATTCCTGGATGCGGGAAGCCCCCTTCGACCCCTTTGACGTGGATCAATTGTGGAGGTCCTTTCGGGCGCAAATCACGGCTTTCGGGCTTGGCACGCAAGATGCGACTTGCCCCGTGATGGTTGCGGGAAGGTCCGCTGCCTCACAACTTTCCAAGGAGATGGACATGGGCTGGAAGCAAGGGGCCGCGCAGGCGAAGGCCGCAAGGGGAGTCGGAACACTGCTGATGGCCCTGGCCGTCGCCGTGATCGGAATGACGATGTACATGCCGGCGCACGCGCAGATCGCCAGCACCAGGCACAACCTGGGGGCCAGCGGCACCGGGATCAACAAGTTCAGCGGCACCACCGAGATCTGCGTGTTCTGCCACACGCCGCACGGAGCGGACACCAGCGCCGCGGTGCCGCTCTGGAACCGCACGCTGCCGAACCCGAACACCTTCACCACCTATGACAGCCTGGGCACTTCCACGCTGGACGGCAAGGTGGCGCCGGTCGGCTCCGTTTCCATTGCCTGCCTCTCGTGCCATGACGGCGTGACGTCGATGAGCGCGGTGATCAACCAGCCGGGCTCCGGTCTCGTCACCGACTTCAACACCGGCACCTGGTCCGGCGCCAACCAGATCGGCGGCGTGCTCAAGGACGGCCTGATCACCAAGATCGGCCAGGACCTGCGCAATGACCACCCGATCGGCATCCAGTACGGCGGTGGCGGCCTGAGCACCACGGCCAGGACCGGCACGCTGAGGGACGGCGACTTCAAGATGCCGGCCAACGCCGAGATCAACGGCACCACCGTGTGGTGGGTCGACACCGAAGCGACCCCCAACGGCACGCGCCAGAAGACCGACATGCTGCTGTACACGCGCGCCGCCGTCGCGGGCTACGTCGGCCAGACCGATCCGGAGCCCTTCGTCGAGTGCGCGAGCTGCCATGACCCGCACACCAGCAACACCACCTTCCTGCGCATCAAGAACGATGGCAGCGCCGTGTGCCTGTCCTGCCACGTGAAGTAAAGCAAGTCGTGCCGGATGCGTCCGGCACATGTCTTGCACTCAGTGCAATACCACGGGGCCTGATGGCCCCTTTTCTTTTTCACCGAGGCGAAAGAGCATGTCCATGAAGACCCTTCCCTTCACCCGCGCCGCGCTGGCCACCTGCATGGCGCTCGCCACGCTGCCGATCGGCGCGGCCGCTGCCACCGCCGCGCCGGTCGCGGCGCAAGCCCCGGCACCGGCGTCCGCACGCTCGAATGCCGCGCCGTTCGCCAAGGTCGGCGAGACCGTGATCACGCACCAGGATTTCGACGCCGCGTTCGCGCAGGCCGCGCGCAGCAAGTTCTATCACGGCAAGCCGCCGCAAGCCGATATCGCGAAGCTGCAGCGCGAGGTCGGCCAGAGTCTCGTGGACGACCTCCTGCTCGCCCGCGAAGCGAGGCGACGCAAGATCGCGCCCGACGCCGGCGCCGTGCACAAGGTGATCGCCGGCTACGACGAGCGCTACAAGGACAGCGCGCAATGGAAGCTCGATCGCCCGCAGGTGGTGCCCGGGCTGGTGGCGAAGCTGGAACGTGACAGCATCATCGAGCAGCTCGCGACGCAGGTGAAGGCCGTCAGCGAGCCGACGACCGCGCAGATCGAACAGTACTACCAGGCGCACAAGGACAAGTTCACCTCGCCCGAGCAGGTGCACCTGCAGATGATCCTGCTGAAGGTCGATCCCTCCTCGCCGCAGGCGCAGTGGGACGGTGCCCGGCAGGAAGCCGCGGCGATCGTCGGCCGCCTGAAAAAGGGCGCCTCCTTCGCCGAGCTCGCCAAGGTGCACTCGAGCGATCCTTCGGCCGAACGGGGCGGCGACCTGGGCTACCTCCACCAGGGCATGCTGCCCGAGCCGGCGCAGCAGGCCGTGGACCGGATGAAGCCGGGCGAGACCAGCGAGCCGGTCGCCGTGCTCGAAGGCGTGGCGGTGCTGCGCCTGCTGGAACGCAAGCTGCCCGTGCTGAACCCGCTGGCCGGCGTGCGCGATCGCGCGCGCGACCTGTACCTGCGCGGCAAGGGCGACGAGGCGTGGAACGCGCTGCTGGCAACGCTGCGCCGGGACAACCCCGTCACGCTCGACGAATCTCGCTTGTTGCCGCTGGCCAAGGCGGACGACGGCGCGGCCGCGCGCTAGGGACGAACGCCGTGAGCCGCGGGCAGTGAATGCAAACCGCCCGCCGCACCTGGCTCACCCTGCTCGCCGGTGTCGCCACCGCGGCCAGCGTGGCAGCACAGCAGCAGCAGCCGGCAGACTCCCCGCCGGCCGCCGCCCTGGCCCCGCCTGCCGACGGCGCCGACACCCCCGGCCGCGAATGGCGACTGCCGCCGGTGCGCGTGGGCGGCTCGCTCTCCTATGACCTGCGCGCCTCCCACGGCGGCCACGAAGGCAGTTCGCTGTCGCACCTGCTCACCGCCAGCCTGGCAGCGCGCACCTACATCTTCCAGCCGTGGTTCGCCACCGTCGGCGGCACGCTCAACCTGAGTAGCGACTGGACCCGGCGCAGCTTCGACGAGGGCAGCACGGCCTCGCTCAGCGAGAGCATCAAGGCCCGCGAGCAGTTCATCACCGGCACCGGGCGGCTCGACGTCTTTGCCCAAAGCCGCTTCCCGTTCGAGGCGCATGTCGAGCACAGCGACAGCCGGATCGGCAGCGGGGTGGCCTCCAGCCTCGACTTCCGCACGCAGAACATCGGATTTTCCCAGCGGTATCGCCCGCTCTCCGGCGGCTTCGACCTGACGGGCGCTTACGACCACCGCGAGCAGAGCGGCCTGGGTTTCAACGCGAAGCAGGACACCGTCAGCGGCGACTTCGGCACGCGCTGGCGCGCCAACGAGCTCAATCTCGGGGCCTCCTTCAGCCGCGCCCGCAGCATCGGCCTGGACGACGACAGCAGCTTCGCCAGCCTGGTCGCGCGCCACCAGTACGCGCCGGGCAACGCCCTGTCGGTGAACACCACCGCGAACTGGACGCGCACGCAGGAGAGCCTGGCCACGGCGCCGAGCGACCTGAAGGTGCTGCAGGTGTCCAGCGTCGGCCTGTGGCACGGCGAGGGCTCGCCGCTGACGCTGACCGGCAGCGGCCGCTACCTGTCGCTGCGCGAGGGCCTGGCCGGCACCGCGCTCGATTCCGCCGGCGCCACCCTGGGCGCCAACTACGAGCTCAATCCCAATCTGCGCCTGACCGGCAATGCCGCCGTCAGCACGACGCGCAGCGGCGGCAGCGATGCCCTCGGTTTCACCGGCTCGGTCGGCGCTGCGTACCAGGGTGACACGGTGCCGCTGGCGGGCGGGCGCTACGACTGGTTCGCGAACGGCTCGGCGGGCGCGGCGGTGAACGACGGCACGCGACTGGAGCGCGAGCGGCAGACCTCGCTGAACCTGCAGCTCGGACACAGCTTCGCGCGCAACTGGGCGCTCGGCGCGCAATCGACGCTGGGCCTGAACGCGGCGCAGACGCTGTCCTGGAACGACAACCAGAGCAACCTGCACGCCGACGGCGAGCTGGGACTCGGCTCGTCGCGCACGCTGCTGAACACGCTGGCCGGCACCTGGCAGACCGGCGGCAGCGACCGCAGTGCCTATGCCCGCGCGAGCTACAGCGACGCGACGGAGCTGGGACGGGACAACCGGTTCCAGTTGTTCAATTTCCAGCTTTCCGGAAATTTCGAACTGGACAACCGCCGCTCCCTCGGCGGCGACCTCACCTGGCAGCGCACGTCGCAGCAGATCGACAGCGTGTCCACGGGGGGCGACGTGACCCTCCCGGGCCGCAGCAGCTCGCGCGCCGCCAGCGGCGAGATCACGTACCGCCACCAGCGGCCTTTCGGCATCGCGCGGCTGCGCTTCATCTCGCGCCTGAAGCTGGCCCAGGACGTGCTGAAACAACCTGGAATCCTGCTGTCCCTTCCCGATCGTGAGACCAGGCTCTGGGAAAACCGGCTCGACTACAGCATCGGCCGGATCGAAACCCAGCTGGTGCTGCGGGTCGCCGAAGTGGATGGCAGGCGACGGGAATCCCTGATGTTCCGCGTGCAGCGCAGCTTTGGCGACTGACCGCGGCGACGACAACCAAGTGAGGGTGAGATGTCGAGATCGAGCAAGCGGATGCCCCCCGCCGCGCGCGTCGCCGCCGGCGTGGCGCTGTTCGGATGCGCGCTGTTTGCCGGCTTGCTGGCGCCGCAGGCGCACGCGGAATACGGCGACGTGGTCATCAACAACTACTCCGACCAGGCGGGCATGCGGCCGGTGGTGTTCCCGCACTGGTTCCACCGCATCCGCTACCGCTGCAAGGTGTGCCACGCAGACCTGGGCTTCAAGTTCAAGGCCGGCGGCAACGAGATCAACATGGTCAAGGTGATCGACGGCCAGTTCTGCGGCGCCTGCCACAACGGCGAGGTCGCGTGGAACATCGAGAACTGCAACATGTGCCACTCGGCCAAGCCCGGCACGCCGACCCAGGTGCACGAGAGCACGACCAACTCGCTGGTCGCGCCGGCCGCCACGGAGAAGAAGCCATGAGCGCCCGCACCGCACTGGCGGCGCTCGCGGCCGCGGCCCTGGCCTCGTTCGCACTGGCGGCCGCGGCGCAGGATCTCGCGGCCGGCAAGGGCGTCTACGAAGGCGGTTGCGTCGCCTGCCACGGCACCGGCGTGCTGGGCGCGCCCAAGGTGGGCGATGCCGCTGCCTGGAAGCCGCGCGCGGCGCAGGGACTCGCCACCCTGCTGGCCAGCGCCAGGGCCGGCAAGGGTGCGATGCCAGCCAGGGGGGCCATGCCGGGACTGACCGACGGGCAATTGCAGAATGCGATCGCCTACATGGTGTCGCAGTCCGCCGGCGTGCCGGCGGCGCCGGCCAGGCCGGCTGCGGCCCTCGCAGCCGCGAAAGCGCCTGCTTTGGCGGCTGCGCCCGCGGCCAAGGCTGCCGCCGCCGCGCCGGCCGCAGCGAGCACCGCGGGGGCGGCCAAGCCCATGGCTGCGGCTGCAGTGGCCCCCGTGCCTGCCGTGGTGGCGGCTCCTGCTGCCCCGGTGCTCACTGCTCCCAGGGCCCCTGCGGCGCCGCCAGCAGCTGCGGCGACGATGACGGCTGCCCTCCAGCCCGCCGGCGCCCAAGCCGGCGTCAACACCTTCAACCGTTTGCTGCGGCCACAACTGCGCAACCGGCCGCCGGCGGAGGACGGCATCCACGATCCCGGCAACGACGCGACGCTGGCGCTGCAGCCGCCGACCCTGGCCTTCAACGAGCTCACGCGCAGCAACGCCGGCAACCGCGTCGACTGGGTCAAGTCGCTGCACGACGGCAAGATCAATCCGCGCGCCGACCGGCTCGACCCCAAGGCGGTGCCGGCAGTGATGGACCTGAACATAGTGCGCGAGGTGAAGGGCTCCATGCCGGATGTGGTGTACCCGCACAAGCAGCACACGGAATGGCTGGACTGCTCCAACTGCCACCCGGCCATCTTCAAGCCGCAAAAGGGCGCGAACCAGATCAGCATGGCCAGCATCCTGCTCGGGCAGCAGTGCGGGGTATGCCACGGCAAGGTTGCCTTCCCGGTGTCGGAGTGCCGCCTGTGCCACTCCAGGCCCAAGGCGACCGCTACCGCGGCGGTCGTCAGCACCCCGCCGGCGGAGAGCGCGGCCGGCCAGACCCAGGCCGCTCCGCGGTGATGGCCACTCGCGACCGGAGGAGACCATGAACATCAAGTCCTACCGCTGCCACGCTGCCGTGGCACTCGTCCTGCTGCAACTGGCTGGCGAGCCGCGCGCGCAGCCCGGCACCGCCGCCGCAGCGGTCGTGTCGCCGCAAGTCCTCGCGCAAAAGAGCGCGATGGTCGACAAGGTGCTGAACGAGTCGCCGGTGGCGGCGCGCGTCCTGAGCAGCGGCAACGAGCAGGCGCGATGGCACTTCGGCCACGCCCGCGAACTGGCCGCGCACGCCGCGGCGTTGCGCACCGACGGCCTGCTGCGCGCCGCCGACGGCCTGCTGAACGAAGCGATCTGGGAGATCAGCCGCGCGCAGCAGCTGGTGCCCGACCCCGGCACGCAGCAGGCCGGCGAGCGCTCCCGCTACGCGCAACTGGAAGACAGCGTCGCCGCGCTCAAGCGCACCGCACAGATCGCCCTGCCCCCGGCTGCCGCCACGCAGGGCGAAAGCCGCGACATGATGCTGGCCCGCGCCGACCTGCTGGCCGACCAGGCCGGCCAGCTGGCGCGCGCCGACCGCTACATCGAGGCCAACAAGCAGCTCGATGCGGCGCTGATGCTGCTGCTGCGGGACGCCTCGGCGCGGCTGGCGGGCCACACGATCGTGTACGACGTGCGCTTCGCGGATCGCCACGAAGAGTTCGCGTTCGAGCTGGAGCGCCATCGCAGCTTCGAGCGGCTGGTGCCGCTGGCGCTGCTGGAGTTCAGGCCGGCGCCGGAAGCCCGGGCGCTGGCCGAGCGCAACGTGACGCAGGCGCGCGAACTGCGCGAGCGCGCCGAGGCGCAGTTCGCCCGCAACCCGCTCGCGGCCATCAAGGACATCAGCGACGGCACCGACGCCTTGCGGCGGGCGCTGCAGGCCGCCGGCCTGGTGGTGCCGCAGACGATGGAATCCCGATGAGCACCTTCCTCTCCCCGCGCAACGTGCGCGGCGCCGCCATTTCGCTCGTCCTGTGCCTCGCCGCGGGCATGGCCTGCGCCCAGCCGCGGATGTCGATCGACCGGGAGCAGCTGGAACGCAAGCTGCAATCGACCGGCACGCTGATCGAGACCTCCTCGGGCGCCAGGCAGATCGAGGCCAGCGGCGTAGTCGAAGCGGCAGCCCGGCGCGCCGACGCGCGTGAACTGCACCAGCGCGCCCGTGTCGCGCTGACCGCCGGCGAGCTGGAGAAGGCGGCGAAACTCCTGGACGAATCCTCCCGCGCGATGTTCGACGGCGTGCGCCTGGCCGCCCCGTCGCAGGTGACCGAAGCCAAGCAGCGCGCCGACTACCAGGCGCGGCTGGACTCCACGCGCGCGCTGATCGAGGCGCAAAAGCGCATCTCCGCCGAGAAGGGCGGCACCCGCGCGGCCGAACCGTCGCGGCAGGCCGAGGCCCTGATCGGCGAGGCGGACAAGCTGGCGGCAGCCGGCCGGCTGACCGACGCACGCCACACCCTGGACCAGGCGTACCTCACGGTGAAGGCAGCGATCGGCAGCCAGCGCGAGGGGGATACGCTCGTGCGCTCGCTGAACTTCGCCACGCCGGCCGACGAATACGCCTACGAAGTCGACCGCAACGACACCCACCGCATGCTGGTGCAGATGCTGCTGAAGGACCGCCATGGCGATGCGATGGTGGACCAGGCAGTGGCCGCCTCCGGCAAGCTGCGCACGCAGGCGGAGGGCGAAGCGTCCCGCAACGACCACCGGAGCGCGATCCGCACGCTGGAGGACTCCACGCGCGAACTGGTGAAGGCAATCCGCGCCGCCGGTGTCTACATCCCGGGATGACCATGGCCCGTGGCTGCCTGCCTGCAAGCACCCTGCGACGCGCAGTTGCGCGCCAGCGCGCAGGCGTGCGGTGGCTGCTCGCGCTGTTGCTGGCAGCGATGGGCCTGGCGGCACTGGCACAGAACCGGGGCTGGGTGCGGATCGCGGCTGACGGTCTGCACGATCCGCGCAGTCCGGCGCTGGGCGTGCTGCAGGAACCGGGCGAGGCGCTGGCGGCGCTGCCGCACGACGCAGTCGGCAACCAGGTCCGCTGGGTCAAGGCACTGGACGAGGGCGCGATCCAGCCGCGCACCAACATCCTGCCGGAGACCCGGGTCAACCTGCGGCTGTCCGAGGTGCTGCTGAAGAACACCGGCGAGATGGCGATGGTGCGCTTCCCGCATCGCCAGCACACCGCCTGGCTCGATTGCAGCAACTGCCACGGCGCCGCGGGCCTGTTCGAGCAGCAGGCCGGCGCGACGAAGATCAACATGATGCTGATCCTGTCCGGGGAGAAATGCGGGCTGTGCCACGGGGCGGTCGCGTTCCCGCTGACCGAATGCAAGCGCTGCCACAGCGTGGAGCGCGGCAGCCCCGAGCACCAGGCCTTCGGCAACGCGCTGGTGCGCGAGGCGACGCCTCCGTGAACCTCGTGCCCTGCGCACTCGTGCTGGCGCTCGGGCTGGGCGTCGCCATGCCGGCGGCGGCGGAGTACGCGGACGTGGTCCTGGACCGCGCGTCCACGAAGAACGGCATGCGGCCGGTGGTGTTTCCGCACTGGTTCCACCGCATCCGCTTTCGCTGCAAGGTGTGCCATTCGGAACTGGGCTTCAAGATGCGGGCAGGGTCCAATGCGATCCAGATGAACGACATCATCGAAGGGCGCTTTTGCGGCATGTGCCACAACGGTCAGATCGCCTGGACACCGGACCGCTGCGACCTGTGCCACTCCGGCAAGCCGGGGGTCGCGCCGGGCATCTACGGCGCGTCGGAAACGAAGGGGCCGGGCAAATGGTGAACGTCGGCCTGCCCATGGCACCGGAGGGACGGCGATGAGCGCGCCGCAACTGCTGCTTTGTGCCGTCGTGCTGCTGCTCGTCGGCTGCGCCAGCGAACCCATGGTGATGCAGCTGGATGCGCCGCAGAATGCCAGCGCCCGCCTGTTCCCGCCGCCGCAAACGCAGGAGGAGCCGCGCTACCGTTACCTCGGCCAGCTGCTGGGCGAGAGCAACTTCAAGCCCAAGGACGGCGGCGGCCGCAAGCTGCTGGCCTGGATCGCCGGCCTGGGCGAAGAGCGCGAGACGCCGGTGACGTTGCAGCGGCCGCAGTCGGGCGTGGTGGACGCTGCCGGCCGCGTGCTCGTCACTGATGTCAGCCGCAACGCGATCTACGTGTTCGACGAGGCGGCGGGCAAGCTCGATGTGTGGGAGCGGGCCTCGCGGCGCGAACGCTTCGCCGCGCCGATCGCGATCGCGCTGGGACGCGGCGGCGAGTTCCTGGTGAGCGACGCCGAACTCGGTCGCGTGTTCCGGCTCGCTGGCGACGGCACGCCGCTGGGCGAGTTCGGCGCCGGCGTGCTGCGGCGGCCCACCGGCATCGCCCGCGACGCGCAGCGCGGCCGCGTGTTCGTCGCCGACACGCACTCGCACGACATCAAGGTGTTCGACGACGACGGCAAGCTGCTGGCGACCTGGGGACACCGCGGCGAAGGCCCGGGCGAACTGAACTACCCGACGCACCTGGCCTTCGCGGACGGCACGCTGCTGGTGACCGACGCGATGAACGCGCGCGTGCAGGGCTTCGACCGCGAAGGCAAGCCGGTGTTGCGCATCGGCCAGCGCGGGCTGTACGTGGGCAACCTGGTGCGGCCCAAGGGCGTGGCCGCCGACGATGAAGGCAACGTCTATGTCGTCGAATCCATGCACGACAGCCTGCTGGTGTACGACCGCGAGGGCCGCTTCCTGATGGCGCTGGGCGGCACCGACGTGGAGGCGAGCAAGTTCTACCTGCCCGCCGGGGTCTGGGTCGATGCGCGCAATCGCGTGTTCGTCGCCGACATGTTCAATGGCCGCGTCGCGGTGTTCCAGTTCCTGGGCGGCAAGTGATGATCACGCGCCTGGCCGCCTTGCTCGTCACGGTGCTGCTCGCCCTGCTGCCGCCGGCATCGTATGCGGCGAAGGTTCCGGACATCGCCAACACGAAGCACAACCTGTCGGCCAACGGGCCGGGCACTGTCAAGGCGACCAGCGAAACGCAGATCTGCGTGTTCTGCCATACGCCGCACTCCGCAGAGAACATCCCGGGCGCGCCGCTGTGGAACCGCAAGCTCTCCGGCGCCACCTACAACACCTACCAATCCAGTTCGATCGACGCCAGCATCGACGAACTCTCCAAGGGTCCGGGCGGACTGTCGCGCCTGTGCCTGTCGTGCCACGACGGCACGATGGCGATCGGCAGCGTCAACGTCCTGAACGGCCAGGCCAGCCCGACGATCAACATGGCGGGCACCGGCACCGGCGGCACGATGCCTGCGGGCAGCGGCGCCAGCACCGGCTTCACGCGCAACCTGGGCGTGGACCTGACCAACGATCACCCGATCTCCTTCACCTACGACGCGTCGGTCGCGGCGCTCGACGGCGAACTGCGCAGCCCGGATGGCAACGTGGTCGGCACGCGCACGCGCGGCGGCGCCAAGCCCAAGCTGCCGCTGGAGAACGGGCAGATGCAGTGCACCACCTGCCACGACCCGCACCTGAAGGAGACCGATCCGCTCAAGGGAGCAGCCAAGTTCCTGCGCCTGAACCGGCTGCAGGAGAGCACGCCCACCGGTGGCGCCTTCTCCGAGACCGGCGACATCTTCTGCCTGGCCTGCCACGAGAAGGCCGGCCAGACGTGGGCGCTGTCGGCGCACGCCAACCCGCTGGTGGCCGACGAACTGTTCAGCGCTGCTGGCGCCACCCAGCGCGAGTTCCCGGCCAACCTCCCGGTCTGGCGCGCGGCCTGCATGTCCTGCCACGACACGCACACCGTGCAAGGTGCGCGCCGCCTGCTGCGCGAAGGCACCGACAGCCTGGCCAAGCCCAAGTCCGGCGGCAATTCCGCCATCGAGGAGACCTGCTACCAGTGCCACTCGTCCACCGCCGAGACCGCGCTCTCCAGCGTCGCGACGGTGCCGAACATCAAGGACGATTTCTCGCTGCCGCGGCACATGCCGATCAGATCGAGCGAGCAACAGACCGGCGGCGAGGTGCACGACATCGGCACCGGCACCGGCCTGCAGCGGGGCAAGGACTTCATCGAGGACCCGCGCCTTCTCGGCAAGGGCGACCTGAAGAACCGGCACGTCGAATGCACCGACTGCCACAACCCGCATCGCGTGGTGAAGAACCGGTTGTTCAACGCCAACCCCGCGACGCCCGATGCCGCCGGCACGCACAACCACGCGGCCGGCCACACCAACATCGCCTCCGGCGTGCTGCGCGGCAGCCATGGCGTGCAGCCGGTGTACGGCGGCGCAGCCTTCGGCAGCCTGGCGGCTGCCTACGACGTCAAGCGCGGCGACGGCGGCGTCGGCGCCAGCAACGCCGTGGGCAGCGCGTGGGTGACGCGCGAGTACCAGGTGTGCATGAAGTGCCATTCCAGCTACGCGTTCGACACGCCGCCCAAGCTGGGCGACAGCGGTGGCGGCACGCCCTCCGGGACCAACGGGCTGCTGAATTTCACCGACCAGGCCATGGAGTTCCAGGCACCGGCCGGCCACAAGGGCGAGACCACCACCACCGACTCGGGCGCCTTCGCCGGCACGCCACCGGGGCAGACCTACTCGGTGAACTACCGCAGCAACAACCACCGTGGCTGGCACCCGGTGCAGGACAGCACCGGCCGCTCGCTGGCCGTGCGGCAGATGACGGCCGCCCAGGCCACCACCGCCTGGCGCGCGCCCTTCAACGCTGCCGGCGATGTCGGCACGCAGACCATGTACTGCACCGACTGCCACGGCTCCAACACCGGCCCGGCGGACGTGGTGCCGGCCGGCGGCGAGAACGGCAGCCCGTGGGGGCCGCACGGCTCGACCAACAATTTCCTGCTCAAGGGCGAGTGGAGCGCCACCACGGGCGCCAGTTCGTCCGGCACGCAGACCGCCAATGCCCTGTGCTTCAAGTGCCACAACCCGGCCAACTATGCGAGCAAGGGCGGCCTGGGCGGCGGCAGCAACCGCACGACCGGCTTCTACAACAACGACAAGGGCAACCTGCACGCCTTCCACACGGACAAGATCGGCCGCATCCGCTGCAGCTGGTGCCACACCGCCGTGCCGCACGGCTGGAAGAACAAGGCTTTCCTGGTGAACCTGAACGATGTCGGCCCCGAGGGCGGACTGGCCGCCGGCACGCAGGTGCGCAACAACACCACGGCGGGCTACAACAACGCGCCCTACTACCTGAACGCCGTGCTCAAGGTGCGCACCTTCGCGGCCAGCGGCAACTGGGTCGACACCAACTGCGGCTCCGCTGGCGCGCCGGGCAATGGACAATCGGGCAAGGACTGGATGGGCGGCGGCAGCGAAGCCTGCAGCAACATGCCATGAAGCACGTGCTGCAACGCCTCGCCTCGCCTCGGCTCACGCTCGCCGGCTTCGCGCTGCTGGTGGGGGTGATCGTCGCCGGCCTGCACTGGCCCGCCGCGCCAACGCTGGCGTTCGTCGCCCCGCTCGCGCTCCTGGGCCTCAACCTGGCCGCCGCGATCGCGATGCGGCCCGCCTTGCGGCGCGGCGGCCTCGGCCTGTTCCACTTCGCACTGCTGGCGTTCCTGCTGCTCGCGGGCTGGGGGCGGCTGACGCACTTCGATGGCCGGGTCGAGGTTGCGCAGGATGGCTTCTTCGATCCTGCGCTGGTGGAAGTCACCGGCCAGGGTCCGTGGCACGGCGAGGCGTGGAAGCGCCTGCAGTTCCGCCAGGGCGGCTGGGAGGTGGACTACCGGCCGGGCGTCAAGCGCGCCCACACCCGCAGCCTGGCGTGGCTGCCGGGCGAGCAGGAACCGCGCACGGTGGGCGACGACACCGCGCTGATCCTCGCCGGCTACCGCTTCTACACGACGCCCAACAAGGGCTTCGCGCCGCTGCTGGCCTGGCAGGCGACCGGCGCCGAGACTATGCAGGGAGTGCTGCACATGCCCAGCTACCCCATGTTCGACTGGAAGCAGGAGCAGGCCTGGACCGCGCCCGACGGCACCGCGCTGCGCTTCTGGCTGCGCATCGAGCGGCCGATCGCGCAGGAGGTGGCCTGGACGCTGTCGACCAAGGACGTGCCCGCGCTGCTGGTCGTGGAAGCCGCCGGCGTCCGGCACGAACTGCGCCCGGGCGGCGCGCTCACCCTGCCATCCGGCACGCTGCGCTACGAGCGGCTGCTGGGATGGATGGGCTATCGCATCTTCTACGATCCCACGCTGATCCCGCTGCTGGCGGCGGCGCTGCTGGGCGTCGCCGGGCTCGCGTGGCATTTGTGGCGGCGGATCGGCCGGCTGGCACCCGGCTTGCAAGGAGTCCTGGCATGAGCCTCGCCCAGCATGCTATCGATACCTGGGTCCTGTACCTCGGCGCGTTGCTGGTGGCCGGCTCCGCCCTGCTCGCCTGGCGCGTGACGGCTGTGACCACGGTGCGCAGCGCGCCGGTGCGCGTGCTGTCGCTGCACGATCTGGCGCTGGCCGTGCTGGCCGTCGGCATTGCGCTGCGCTGGGCGCGCATCGGCCACGGCCCCTTCCTGAGCCTGTTCGAGGTGCTGGCCAGCAGCCTGGTGAGCCTGGGCCTGGTCTGGCGCATCGCGGGCCTGCGCCTGCCGCTGCTGCGTGAGAGCGCGCCCGTGGTGCTGTCGCTGCTATCCGTCATGGGCATCTGGCTGCTGGTGGCCAACCCCGCCGACACGCTGCTGCCGCCCACCTACGAGATGCCTATCCTCTGGGTGCACGTGGCGCTCGGAAAGATCTTCCTCGGTTGCGCCTTCGTCGCCACCGGACTCGCCGGCGTGCTGCTCGCGCGCCGCAGCAGGCGTGGCGCGCGCTGGTTCCGCCGCATGCCCGGCGACGCCGCGCTGGACCTGCTCGCCTGGCGCTTCATGCTGGCAGGACTGGTGTTCGAGAGCCTGATGCTGATTGCCGGGGCCGTGTGGGCGCAGGACGCCTGGGGCCGCTTCTGGGCCTGGGACCCGCTGGAGACCTGGGCCTTCATCACCTGGATCGCGCTGTCGGCGGCCGTGCATGCCCGCATCACCTGGCAGGTCGGGCCGCGCGTGGGCGCGTTGATGATCGCCGGCGTGTTCGCCATCGCCTTCCTCACCTTCTTCGGCGTGCCGTTCCTCAGCCTCGCGCCGCACAAGGGCGCCGTATGAAAAACCCGACGACGCTGGCCGCCGCCATCCTGGTGCCGGCCCTCGTGCTGGTCGGCGGCATCGTCCGCTTCGCCGGCGAACCGGCCAGCGTGAGCCGGATGGAGCACCAGCAGCAGATGCAGCGCTCGGAACTGAAGCAGCGCTTCGAGCAGGGAGTGGTGATGCTGCACGCGAAGCAGTACGAGCACGCGGTCACCGCCCTGCACCGCGTGCTGGAGCTGGCGCCGCGGCTGCCGGAAGCGCATGTGAACATGGGCTATGCGCTGATCGGCCTGGCGCAGCCCGAGGCGGCCCGGGGCTTCTTCGAGGCGGCGATCGAGCTGCAGCCACGCCAGGCCAATGCCTACTACGGCCTGGCGTTGGTGGCCGAACAACAGCAGGACTACGAGAGCGCGCTCGGCGCGATGCGCACCTACCTGCACCTGGCGCCGGCCAACGATCCGCACGTGACCCGCGCGCGATCGGCGTTGTGGGAGTGGGAGGAGAAGCTGGGCCGGCATGCGCCCGGCGCAGCGTCTTCCCCGCCCGCGGTCATCCGCGCGGCGGCTGCTTCGACCGCCGCGCCCCTGCGCCAACCCTAGGCGCAGGCGGCGCCCCTTCCTGTTTCCGGGAAAGCCG
Organism: Ramlibacter sp.; assembly: GCF_028291745.1. GTDB lineage: Bacteria > Pseudomonadota > Gammaproteobacteria > Burkholderiales > Burkholderiaceae_C > Ramlibacter. The sequence goes on from NZ_JAQGNQ010000010.1 coordinate 62,344, forward strand.
CCGCGCGCTTCCTGCCGGCGGGAAGCGACAGCCCCTGCGGACACGGTTTTCGGCGCAATTCGTCTGGCACGCTCCGTGCACGTCACGCTCCCCACCGGGAGCAACAATGATTGGTGAAATCGGCCACTTCTGCCTGATCGTCGCGCTGATGCTGGCGCTGGCGCAAGGGATCCTGCCGCTGCTGGGGGCCGCGCGCGGGCGCAGCACCTGGATGGCGGTGGCGCAGCCGGCGGCGCAGGGGCAGTTCCTGTTCGTGGCGATCGCCTTCGCCCTGCTCGTGAGCGCCTTCCTGAACAACGACTTCAGCATCGCCGTGGTGGCGCAGAACTCCAACACGCAACTGCCCACGCCCTATCGCGTGGCGGCCGTGTGGGGCGGCCACGAAGGCTCGATGCTGCTGTGGGTGCTGATGCTGTCGCTGTGGGGCATCGCCGTGTCGGTGTTCAGCCAGCGGCTGCCCACGGCCATCGTCGCCCGCGTGCTCGGGGTGATGGGGCTGCTCGGCGCCGGCTTCCTGGGCTTCCTGCTGTTCACGTCCAACCCGTTCGCGCGCCTGCTGCCGGCAGCAGGCGAAGGGCGCGACCTGAACCCGCTGCTGCAGGACCCCGGCATGGTGATCCACCCCCCGATGCTGTACATGGGCTACGTGGGCTTCTCGGTCGCCTTCGCCTTCGCGATCGCGGCCCTGCTCTCGGGCCGGCTCGACGCCACCTGGGCACGCTGGTCGCGGCCGTGGACCACCATCGCCTGGATGTTCCTCACGCTGGGCATCGCGCTCGGCTCGGGCTGGGCGTACTACGAGCTGGGCTGGGGCGGCTGGTGGTTCTGGGACCCGGTGGAGAACGCCTCCTTCCTGCCCTGGCTGGCCGGCACGGCACTGATCCACTCGCTGGCCGTCACGGAAAAGCGTGGCGTGTTCCGCTCGTGGACGGTGCTGCTGGCGATCTTCGCCTTCTCCTTCAGCCTGCTCGGGACTTTCCTCGTGCGCTCCGGCGTGCTGACCTCGGTCCACGCCTTCGCGACCGACCCCCGGCGGGGCATCTACATCCTCGCCTTCCTGGTCGCCGTCGTAGGCAGCTCGCTGGCGCTGTTCGCGGCCCGCGCTCCCAAGGTCGGCCTCGGCGGCGGCTTCAAGGCGATCTCGCGTGAAACCCTGCTGCTGGCCAACAACGTGCTGCTGTCGGTGGCCGCGGCCTCGGTGCTGCTCGGCACGCTCTATCCGCTGCTGCTCGATGCCCTCTCGCTGGGGAAGATCTCCGTCGGCCCGCCCTACTTCGAGGCCGTGTTCGTGCCGCTGATGGCGCCGGCGATCTTCCTGATGGGTGTCGGTCCGCTGGCGCGCTGGCGCGAAGCCTCGCTGCCGGACCTGGCCAAGCGCCTGCGCTGGGCCTTGGTGGCCGCGCTGGTGGCCAGTGGCGTGTCGCTCGCCGCGGGCGGCTCTCTCCTCAGTTGCTTCGGCGTGCTGCTGGCCGCGTGGGTCGCGGGCGCGACGCTGGTCACCGTGCTGGAGCGCGCCCGCAACGTCCCCGGTTCGCTGCTGCAGCGCGTCGCTCGCCTGCCCCGCCTGTTGCCGCGCGGCGAATGGGGCATGCTGCTCGCGCACTTCGGCGTCGGCGTGTTCATCTTCGGCGTGACCATGGTCAAGACCTGGGAAACCGAGCGCGACGTGCGCATGGAGCCGGGCACCACCACCACGCTGGGCGGCTATGTCTTCCGGATGGACAGCGTCGCCGAGTACACAGGCCCCAACTACCTGGGACTGCGGGCGGCGATGACGGTCACCCGCGATGGCCAGCCGGTCGCCGTGCTGCATCCGGAAAAGCGCCTCTACACGGCGCAAGGCATGCCGATGACCGAGGCGGCGATCGACGCCGGCCTCACGCGCGACCTCTATGTCTCGCTGGGCGAGAACGTCGGCGGCAGTGCCTTCGCCGTGCGGGTGCAGGTCAAGCCCTTCGTCGACTGGATCTGGGCCGGCGCGCTGCTGATGGCGCTGGGCGGATTGCTGGCAGCCACCGACCGGCGCTATCGCCTGGCCCGCGAGAGCGCACGCCAGGCGCCACAGCCCGCGCTGATTGCAGGAGCCCAGGCATGAAGCAATGGCTGAAGATAGTCGCCGTCCTGCTGGTGCTGCTTGCGGCCATGGCAGTGCGCGCGGAAGAAGCGCCGGCGCTGGCCGACGACCCGGCACTCGAAGCGCACGTCAACCGCATCGGCGAGGAACTGCGCTGCCTGGTGTGCCAGAACCAGACCATCGCCGACTCGCATGCCGGACTGGCGACCGACCTGAAGAACCAGATCCGCGAACAGCTCAAGGCCGGACGCAGCGACCGGCAGATCATGGATTTCATGGTGGAGCGCTACGGCGACTTCGTGCTGTATCGCCCGCCGCTGAAACCCACCACCATCCTGTTGTGGGCCGGGCCTTTCGTGCTGCTGGCGCTCGGCATCGCGGCCGGCGTGCTGGTGGTGCGCCGGCGCGGCGAGGTCGCGCCCAGCGTCACGCGGATCACGCAAGCGCAGCGCAGCGAGGCCGCACAACTGCTGCAGGACGAGCCGGAGATCCAAACATGACTGTTGCCTTCTGGGCCTGCGTCGCCCTGCTGCTGGCCGGCGCGCTGCTGTTTGTGCTGCCGCCACTGCTGCGCCCCACCGGCGTGCGCCGGGCCGCCGAATCGCCGCTGGCGGCGTACCGCGAACAACGGGCGCAGGTCGATGCCGAATTCGCGCGAGGAACACTCAGCCGCGAGCAGCACCAGCAGGCCCTGGCCGAACTGCAGGCCCGGGTGGTGGAGGAAGTGGGCGATCCCGCCGACCACCAGCCGCTGGACGCCGGGCCGCGATCGAAGTCGCTCGTCGCCGCCGTGGCGCTGCTGATCCCCGCCGCCGCGCTCGCGGTCTATGCGCTGACCGGCACACCCGCGGCGCTGCACGCCAGCGAGCCGCAGCAGGCGAGCGGCGAAGCGTCGCCGCATGCGATGAGCCGCGAGCAGATCGAAACGATGGTGGACAAGCTGGCCGAGAAGCTGAAGAAGAACCCTGAAGACGCCGCCGGCTGGCACATGCTGGCGCGCTCCTACGTGGCGTTCGACCGGCTGCCGGAAGCAGCGCAGGCCTACGAGCGCGCCAACCAGTTGGCGCCCGGCGATCCGCAGATCCTCTCCGATTTCGCCGACGTGCTGGCCATGGTCAACGACCGCAACCTGGAAGGCCGGCCGATGCAGCTGCTGCAGCAAGCGCTGAAGGTCGATCCGAAGCACCCGAAGTCGCTGTCGCTGGCCGGCACCGCCGCCTTCAACCGCGGCGACTTCGAGGGCGCCGCGAACTGGTGGCGACAGCTGCTGGCCACCGTGCCGCCCGACTCGCAGCAGGCCACCGCGATTCGCAGCAACATCGCCCAGGCCGACGCGGGCGGCACGCAGGTGGCGGCGCGAGCGCGGACGCCGGTCGCCGACAACGCCGGTGCCGCTGTCGCCGTCGTCGCCGCCGGCACCAGCATCGAAGGCAGCGTCACCGTGGCCGACGCGCTCAAGCCGCAGCTCGCTCCGGGCGCCACGCTGTTCGTCTATGCGCGCCCGGTCGCTGGCGGCCGCATGCCGCTGGCGATCCTGCGGGTGCCCGCGGGCGGCTTCCCGTTCCGGTTCCGGCTGGACGACTCGCAGGCGATGACCCCGCAGACCCGCCTGTCCACGCATTCGGAAGTGATGCTGGTGGCGCGCATTTCGCGCAGCGGCAACGCGATGCCGCAACCCGGCGACCTCACGGGCACGCTGGCCCCGGTGAACGTGGGTGCGCGCGACGTCCAGCTGGTGATCGTCGAGGCCGTGAAATGAAGCGCCGCGCCGCCCTGGCCTGCGCGCTCGCGGCCTGCTCCGCCGGCTGCGGCCCGTGGCCGACGCCGATCGCGACCGCAACGAAGCGGCCGAGATGGCCGACGCTCGACGTACGCGACTTCGACGGCCGCGAACTCACGCTCGCCGCCACGCCGGGCAAGCCGCAATTGATCAACCTCTGGGCCCTGTGGTGCCCACCCTGTCGCGCGGAGCTGCCCGCGCTGGAGCGGCTGGCCGGGGTGCTGGCGCCGCAGGGCATCGGCGTCACCGCCCTCGCGCTGGCCGACGACGTGTTCGCCGTGCGCGAATATCTGGCGCAGAACGCCGTTCGCCTGCGCGGCGCCGTGCTCGATCCGAAGCTGCCGGTCGTGCGCGAGGAACTGGCGATCGACGCGCTGCCGCAGACCTTCGTGGTGGACCGTGACGGCAACATCGCGGTCTGCTGGGTGGGTGCGCGCGCGTGGGACTCCGCGCCGGTCCGCGCCGATGTCGCGCGGGTGCTGCAGGGCGCCTGATGGACGCCGCCGCACCGCTGCCGCAACTCGCTGCCACGCTGCCCGCGGGCAGCGGCTGGCGCCAGCGCCGGTTCTCGCTGCGCGCGATCGGGCTGCTGGGCATCCTGGCGCTGATTGCGCTGGCCACCCTCATGGTGGTGTCGGCGCTACTGTTCCGCGGTGCGGTGCAGGCGCAGCTGCAGCAGCTGGAAGACGCCAGCGCGCGGCACGGCCTGCTGCAGCAATGGCGGCAGGAGGCGCAGCAGCGTAGCGACAGCGACGCCGCCACGCTGCAGGCGCTGGACACGGAGCTGCGCGACACGGCGGCGGAACGCCAGCGCCACCTGGCGACCACGCGCCACTACATCGACGGCAGCACGGTGACCATCGCTTCGCTCGCCTGGCTGGGGATCACCTCGATGGGCAGCCTTGCACTGCTGTTCTTCTCGCGGTTGGCCGGCGACATCGCGGCGGTGCGTGCGCGGGCGCAGGACATCCTGATGGGCGACCGCGGCCCCGGCGCACCGCTGAGCCGGCACGACGAGCTCGGCGAACTCTCGCAGGCGGTCAACGACCTGGCCGGGGCGCTGGCCCGGCACGAGCGCGACCTGGCCGTGGAGCGGCGCCACGTCATGCACCAGGAGAAGCTGGCCACCATCGGTTCGATGGCCGCCGGCGTGATCCGCGAGATCGGCAACCCGATCGCCGCCATCGACGGCTACGCGCGCGCCCTGCTGGAAGCGCGCCTCGCCTCGCCCGGCCCGCCACCGGTCACCGGGGACGAAGACGTGAAGCCGATCCTGCGGGAGACGGCGCGACTGATCGCGATCACCCGCGAGATCTCGAACCTGGCCGCGGGGCCGGCCGCCCAGTGGCAGCTGGCCAGCGTCAACCAGATCGTCACCCACACCCTCGCCCTGCTGCGCTACGAACCGCGGCTGGACGGTGTGACGGTCACGACGACGCTCGATCCGCAGTTGCCGGCCGCGATGGCCTTTGCCGACCGGCTGATGCAGATGCTCACCAACCTGGTCGTCAACGCCGCGGACGCGACGGCGGGGCTGGCGCCGCACACCGCGCGGATCGCCATCAGCACCCGGCCGGATGAGGGCGGGATCCTGCTCGTGGTCGACGACAACGGCTGCGGCATGCCGCCGGAGGTGGTTGTGCGCGCCTTCGAGCCGCTGTTCACCACCAAGCCTGCGGGCCGCGGCACCGGCCTCGGCCTGCCGCTGTGCCGCTCCGTGGTGCAGGCGCATGGCGGCCGAATCAGCCTGGCCTTGCGCCCCGGCGGCGGCACGCGGGTCACCGTCTGGCTGCCTCTTGACGGGGATGAGCCGGTAAACTGCGGCAATGAGTTCCACGCTGCAGATCCTGGTCATCGACGATGAACCCGCGATCCGGCAGATCCTTGCCGCGACGCTGACCCGCGCCGGCCATTCCGTCGAAGTCGCCGGCAGCGGCCGCGCGGCACTGATGCGCCTGGCCAAGGGGGACGTGGAGGTCGCGCTGTGCGACATCAACATGCCGGACCTGACCGGCATCGAAGTGGTCCGCGAGGCGCGCGCCAGCGGCGTCGACACCACCTTCATCATGATGACCGCCTTCTCCTCGGTGGACACCGCGGTCGAGGCCATGAAGGCCGGCGCCAGCGACTACATGATCAAGCCGCTGCGTTCGGAGGAACTGCAGCAGCGGCTGGACCAGATCTCGGACCTGCGCGGCCTGCGCGGAGAGAACGAGACGCTGCGCAAGCTGGTGGTGGGCCGCAGCGACGACCGCTGCGTCGCGCTCTCTGCGGCGATGAAGCAGCTCGATCGCCTGGTCGCCAAGGTGGCGCCGACCGACAGCACCGTGCTGATCACCGGCGAGAGCGGCACCGGCAAGGGCGTGACGGCGCGCTCGATCCACCAGCAGAGCCAGCGTGCCGGCGCGCCCTTCATCCCGGTGAACTGCGGCGCCATCCCCGAGAACCTGCTGGAAAGCGAATTCTTCGGCCACACGCGCGGTGCCTTCACCGGCGCCGACCGCGCGCGCAAGGGCCTGTTCCTGGAGGCCGACCGCGGCACCATCTTCCTCGACGAGATCGGCGAGTTGCCGCTGGAGTTGCAGGTGAAGCTGCTGCACGTGCTGGAGGCGCGCGAGATCCGGCCGCTGGGCAGCGAGCAGGTGCGCAAGATCAACGTGCGCATCATCGCTGCCACCAATCGCGACCTCAAGGAAATGGTCGCGGCAGGGCGCTTCCGGGAGGACCTGTACTTTCGCATCAGCGGCTTCCTCGTTACGGTGCCGCCACTGCGCGAGCGGCGCGAAGACATCCCGCCGCTGATCCGCTATCTGCTCGCGCGCGGTGCCGAGCGCTTCGGCGTGGCCGGCAAGCTGGCGCTGGATGCGGAGGCCGAGGACATCCTGGTGGGCTACGACTGGCCGGGCAACGTGCGCGAACTCGAGAACGTGCTGCAGCGTGCGACCATCCTCGCCGAGGACGGCCGCATCACGGTGGCCGACCTGCCGCCCAACATCACGCCCACCACGCCCGCCGGCACCACCCTGCCAGCCGCCGCGCGCGGCCAGCTGCGCGAGCAGCTCCGCGATTTCGAGCACGGACTGATCCTGCGCGCGATCGAGGAATGCGACGGCGACCGCCGCGCCGCAGCCCAGGCCCTGGGCATCGGCCTGTCCAGCCTGTACCGCAAGCTGGAAGAGCATGAGCAGGGTCGCGACACGCCGGAGGCTTAGTCACCAACGGATGGCCGGGCCCTGATCCACCTCAAGCCGGGTGGTCTGGAAGTTGCACTGAAGGGTGCATGAACACCCTTCAAGCCACCCGCTTCCTCGCGCGCTGCACCCTGTGGACGGGTGCGCTGTTCGCCGCCTTGGGCCTGCATGCGGGCCCCGCCGAAGACGTGCAGCAGGCCGATGCCCTGCTGCGCACCGGCGACGTCCCCGATGCCATGTCGCTGCTGCGGCGGGCCGCCGACCAGGACCACCCGCTGGCAATGGCGCGCCTGGGCGACCTGCTGCGAGCCGCCGAATTCGAGAGCGAAGCCGTCGTCCTGTACCGCAAGGCCGCCGAACGCGGCGAGCCCGCCGGCGAGGTCGGCCTGGGCCGCGCCTATGCCGACGGCGCCGGCGTGGCGCAGGACCCGGCGCAGGCGCTGGAGCTCTATCGCAAGGCGGAGGGCAGGAACTACGGCCCGGCCTTCGACCAGCTGGCGCGCGCCTATCGCACCGGGACGCTGGGCCTGGCCAAGGACCCCGAGCTGGCGAGGGCCTACCAGCGCAAGGCCGACGCTGCGCCGAAGAACGCCGCCGCGGAGGTCAGGTGATCTCGATTCTGGCGCTGCGCGCAGCCGCTTTCCCGCGCTCGGGAATGCTCGCCGCGATGCTGCTCGCGCTCGCCGCGGGCCCTGCAGCCGCGGCGGACATCGCCCGGGGTGGCACGCTCTACGCAACGCACTGCGCGATGTGCCACGGCGCCAGTGGCACGCCCGTGATGCCCGGCGCCCCCAACTTCCGGCGCATGGAGGCACTGATGCGTCCCGACATGCAGCTGCTTACCGCGATCCGCAATGGCAAGGGCGCGATGCCCGGCTACTTCGGCGTGCTGCGGGACCGCGAGATCCTGGACGTGGTGGCCTACCTGAGGACCCTCAGCTGATGACGACAGGAATGAAACGCACGCGCGCCTTGCCGGCACTCGCGCTGGCCGTGGCACTGGCCACCGGCGCCGCGAGCGCCCTTGCGCAACCACCGGCGTCCGCCAGCTCCGGCGCAGCCGCCGCCAGGCCTGCGGCCGACGGCTGGCGCGTGCTGGACACCTTCGAGGTCGGCGAAGGCGTGTACGTGCGCGCGCTGAAGGTGGAAGCGAAGAAGAACGTGATGTGGGTCGGCACCTCCTCGGGCGTGCACGAGGTCGACCTGAAGACGCTCAAGGCCCTGAGCACCTTCACGCGCAAGGACGGCCTGGCCAATGAATACGTGTTCGCCGTCACCGTCGATGCGCAGGACAACAAGTGGTTCGGCACCAATGCCGGCGGCGTTTCGCGCTACAAGGACGGCCAGTGGAAGACCTTCTTCCCGATGCACGGCCTGGCCGACTACTGGGTGTACTGCTTCGCCAGCCAGAAGGACGGCACGCTGTGGATCGGCACCTGGGCCGGCACCAACAAGGTCGACCCCAGGACTGGCAAGTTCACGACCTACGTGCGCGAGTTGATCAACGAGTGGGTCTACGGCCTGGGCGTCGACCGGCAGGACCGCGTGTGGTTCGGCACCGAAGGCGGCGTGTCGATGTTCGACGGCAGGACCTGGAAAAGCTGGACCCACAAGGACGGCCTGGGTGCACCCAACACCGACCAGCTCGCCTTCAGCACCAACACCGGTCTCGGCACCCGCTCGCGCCACGATCTGGCAACCCTGAACGAGGGGCAGCCCACCTACAACCCGAACTACACGTTCGCGATCCATGTCGCGGCCGACGACGCGATCTGGGCCGGCACCTGGGGCGGCGGCGTCGCGCGCTTCGACGGGAAGAAGTGGACCAACCTGTCCAGCAGCGACGGCCTCGCCGGCAACATCGTCTATTCGATCGCGCAGCACGGCGACGGCGCGCTCTGGTTCGGCACCAATCGCGGCGTATCGCGCTGGGACGGCAAGAAGTTCCAGAACTTCGGCCGCAAGGAAGGCCTGCTGGAAGACAACGTCTATGCGCTGGCGATCACGCCGCAAGGCGTTGTCTGGGCCGGCACCCGCAAGGGCGTCGCCCGCATCGGCCGCTGATGCGGCACGACCCGAAGATCAAGGAGCAGCAGATGCAGTTCGGTCACAAGTCCATCGCCGTGCTGGCGATCGCCCTGGGCGGCGTCATCGCCGGCGCCTACACGCTCGGTCGCAGCAACGGCTCGCCCGCCGCCGTCAAGCAACCGGTGCCAATGGCGGTTACCGCGAAGATGGGTGACGCAGCGAACGCCGCGGCACCCGGCAGCATCCACGCTCCCGCGGGCCATCCGCCGGTGGCCGAGGGCGGCGCGCCCGCCACCGAGGGCAAGGTGCAGGTCGATCCGGCCGCGAAGTTCGTGCACTTTCGCGTCGGCAACCGCAACGTCAAGGACATCCTCGTCGAAGGTGACATCGTGTGGGTCGGCACCTCCGGCGGCGTGATCCGCTACAACACGAAGACCGACGAATACAAGCTGTTCGACACGCGCGCGGGCCTGCTGTCCAACGGCGTGTTCCACGTGAGCCGCCTGGACGGAAAGCTGGCCGTCGGAACCTACGGCGGCGGACTGTCGCTGCTGGACGAAAAGAGCGGCACCTGGGAGAGCTACAACATCCCCGACGGACTGGGCGATGCCTTCGTGTACGACGTGCTGAAGGCGAAGAACGGCGACGTGTGGATCGCCACCTGGTCGGGCGTCAACCGCATCCGGGGCGGCAACCTGAAGGACCGGTCCAAGTGGGAGCTGCACACCGTGGCGTCCACCAAGGGCGGACTCCCCAACGACTGGGTCTACGGCCTGGCCGAAGGCAAGGACGGCATCGTCTGGCTGGCCACCGAAGGCGGGCTCGCGCGCTTCGAGAACGGCAAGTGGGACAACTGGAACCATGCCAAGGGCCAGGGGGCATCGTTCGATCTGGTGAAGGACGACCTGACGTTCAAGAACGATCCGTCCAAGGTGTCGAGCCACCATGCCCGCCAGAAGGAAGAGATGGGACTGACCGGGATCGACACGGCGTACAACCCCAACTACATCGTCTCGCTGGTGGCCGACCGCGACGGCACCGTGTGGGCCGGCACCTGGGGCGGTGGGCTGGCCCACTTCGACGGCAAGGGCTTTCGCAACTACACGGTCAAGGACGGCCTGCCCGGCAACCATGTGTTCATGCTGCACCAGGCCCCCAACGGCGACTTGTGGATCGGCACCAACGCCGGCCTGGCGCGCAAGAAAGGCGAGCATTTCGAGGTGCTGACCACCAGCGACGGCCTGTTCTCGAACACCGTCTTCTCGATGGACACGGGCGCGGACGGCACCATGTGGGTGGGCAGCTTCGGGGGCGTGTCGCGACTGGCGAAGCGCTGACGGGATCCGATCAAGATGGGAGAGGCCCGGCAAGTTGGGTCGGCTCAACTCGCCACGTACCGCTGCAGCGCCGTTCGCGTGCGTGTGAAGCGCATCTCCAGCTCCTCCACCATCGCGGCCAGCGGCGACGTCTCATTGCGCTGCACCGTCTGCTCGATGCGGTTGCAGACCTCCGCCATGGCCTTGGCGCCCAGGCTGGCGCTGGTGCCTGCCAGCTTGTGGGCGCGCTTGCCCAGGTCCGTGGTGTCGCCGCTGTGCAGGTGCTGGTTGATCGCGCTCAGCGCCGCCGGTGTTTCGCTGAGGTAGTCGCCCAGCAGGCGGCGCAGGATCGAGGGCGCGCCGGGTTCGTCCAGCGCCGAGAGCTCCTTCAGGATGGCCTCGTCGAGGACGCCGTGCGCTGCCTCCCCCGGGGCGCGTGAGCGCTGGGGCGCCCAGCGCTCGATCAGCTGCTGCACCAGCATCGGCAGGATCGGCTTGGCGATGTAGTCGTCCATGCCCGCGTCGAGGCAGCGCTGGCGGTCCTGCGGCAGGGCGTTGGCGGTCATGGCGACGATGCGTGGGCGTCGATGCGGCGGCTGCATGGCGACGATCTGGCGCGTCGCCTCCAGGCCGTCCATCACCGGCATCTGCAGGTCCATGAACACCAGGTCGTAACGCTGCGTCCGCACCTTCGCCACGGCCTCGGAACCATCGACGGCGACCTCGCACGTGTAGCCGAACTTGCGCAGCATCGTGACGGCCAGCTTGCGGTTGATGTCGCTGTCCTCCACCACCAGGATATTCATCGGCAGCTGGTCGGCGAGCGTGTGATCGATGATCTGCGCGGGCGGCGCGGCAGCCGCCGCGCGGTGGTGGTGGACCACTTCGTCCAGCACCGCGAACAGCCGCGAATGCTTCACCGGCTTGGACAGCGTCGCGGCGAACAGCTTCATCGCCGCGGCGTCGCGGCTTCGCCCCGGCGAGGACGACAGCAGCACCAGCGGCGGTGCGCTGTCGCCACGCTGCGCGGTGATGGCGCGCGCGAGCTGCAGGCCGTCCATGTGGGGCATGTGCAGGTCCAGCACCGCGATGTCGAACGGCCCCTCGGCTTCCAGCAGCGCCAGGGCATGGGTGCCGCGCGTTGCGCACAACGCCTCCATGCCCCAGCGCGTGCACTGCGTCTTCAGGATCTGCAGGTTGGCCTGATTGTCGTCGACCAGCAGCACCTTGCGGCCCGCCAGTTCGGGTGCGCTGCCGGTGCGGTAGCGGGCCGTCGGCACGTCGCGGCCGATGCCGGCGTCGATCGTGAACGAGAAGGTGGAGCCCTGGCGCTCCTGGCTCTCGACCCGGATGTCGCCACCCATCAGGCGGGCCAGCCGCGCGCTGATCGCCAGTCCCAGGCCGGTGCCGCCGTATTTGCGGGTGGTAGAGGCATCTCCCTGGGAGAAGGCCTTGAACAGGTGTTCCTGCTGGCTTGCCGGGATGCCGATGCCGGTGTCCCGCACGGCGAAGCGCAGTTGCACGCGCTCGGTCTCGCGCCGCAGCACGCTGGCCGTCAGGCACACCTCGCCGTGCTCGGTGAACTTCACCGCGTTGGACAGCAGGTTGACCAGCACCTGCCGCAGCCGCGTCGCGTCGCCGACGATCCAGTGCGGCACGTTCTCGGCGATCTCGTACAGCAGGTCGATGCCCTTGTCGGCCGCGCGCGGCGCGAGGATGTCGAAGGCCTCCTCGATGCACACGCCCAGCTCGAACGGGCGCTGCTCCAGTTCCAGCATGCCCGACTCGGTCTTGGAGAAGTCCAGGATGTCGTTGATCGTGGACAGCAGGGCGTCCCCGCTGGTGTGGATGGTCTGCACGTAGGAGCGCTGTTCGGCGTCGAGGCCGGTGTCCTCGAGCAGCGCGGTCATGCCGATCACCGCATTCATCGGCGTGCGGATCTCGTGGCTCATGTTGGCCAGGAAGGAGGCCTTGGCCTCCGCCGCCTGCAGCGCCTGCTCGCGCGCGGCCACCAGTTCCGCCTCGATGCGCCTGCGCTCGTTGATCTCCTCCTGCAGCGTCGCGTTCGTCTGCGTCAGCACCGCGGTGCGCTCCTGCACCCGCTGCTCCAGTTGCGCGCGCTCCGCCTGCAAGGCCTGCTGCGCCAGCCGGCGCTCGGTGACGTCGCGGAAGATGGCCAGGTAGCGGTCGCCGCCCAGGGCCACCGCGTTGATCTCGGCGATGAAAGTCTCGCCGCCGCGCTTGCGCAAACCCACTTCGCCGCTGCTGCGGCCTTCGACGGCAACGCGCCGGAAGTGCGCGAGACCCGTCGCGCGCTCGGCCTCGTCGCCGGCCAGCACGTCGGCGATCGTCATCTGCACGAGTTCGTGCTCGGGGTAGCCCAGCATCTGCGCCGCCGCCGGATTGGTCTCCAGGTAATGGCCCTCGCCGTCCACCACCATGATCCCTTCCAGCGATTGCTCGATGTACGAGCGCAGCTTGCGCTCGCTGGCGCGCAGCGCACTCTCGCTCGCCACCCGCTCCGTGACGTCACGCATGATCCCGGAGAACAGCTTCTGGCCGTTGACCGTCATCGCGCTCACGCCCAGGTCCAGCGGCAGGTGGGTGCCGTCCTTGCGCCGGCCGGTGACCAGGCGGCCGATGCCGATGATGCTGGGGGGGCCACCGGCGAGATAGTTGCGCAGGTAGGAGTCGTGCCGCTCGTGGTCCGGTGGCGGCATCAGCATGTGGACGTTGCGCCCGATCACCTCGTCGGCTGTCCAGCCGAAGATGCGTTCGGCCGCCAGGTTGAAGGTCTGGACCACCCCATGCGTGTCGATGGTGATGAAGGCATCGAGCGCATGGTCGAACACCGCACGCAGCCGTGCCTCGCTCTGCGCATGCTGCTGCATCGCACTACGCAACGCGCCCGTGCGCTCGTCCACCAGCGCCAGCGCGCGCACCCGCAGCCTGGAGACGAGCCCGAGCAGGCCGGCCATCAGCGCGCTGATGACGATGCCGAGCCCGAGGATCGCCGAGGACTGGTCCGAAGGCAGGGTGTCCCCGAAGCGCGGCAGCGGCAGGAACTCCAGCTGCCAGCGGCTCTGGCCGAACTCCAGCTGTGTCACGCGGCGCAGCGCCGACTCGTCGCCGACGGCCGCCTGCTGCAGCAGTTCGGCACTGGTGAACACGGGGACGTTGCCATCGTGTACGCGCACGCCGATGAGGGCCGCATCCTGGCCCACGGCCGCCTTCACCATCTCTGGCGCGTCCAGGGCCTCGACCAGGTAGCCGGTGAGCGCCCGCGCGCGCTCGGCCTCGGCCGCAGGCGCTACGCCGCCCGCATACACCGGCACGACCAGAGCCCAGACCCGCCCGCCCTGCCCCGCGGCGGCGGACAGCGCCAGCGGCCCCGCCATCACCATCGCCCCGGTCTGCATGGCGCGGGACATCGCTGCGCGTGCGAGCGTGTCGTCCTGCAGGTCGAGTCCCAGCGGACTCAGGTCATTCGTGCCGAAGGCGCGCAAATAGGCAAGCGGGAAATAGTCCGTGCGCGGCTCGCTCGCGCGCACCCGGTAGTCTCCCAGGCCGTCGGCGCGCGCCTGCCGCTCGTGCGCCTCGCGTTCGACCGCCGGGACCCGCTGCGCGAATGCCAGCCACAGCCGCCCTGGTGCGCGGCTGCCGCTCTCCATCACGTCGAAGTAATCGCGCCACTGGGAGCGGCTGAGGTCGCCGCGCGTGCCGAGGAGGGTCGAGACGGAACGCAGCAGCACCTGGTCCGACTCCAGGCCCTGACGCAGGGCGCCCACGATGCGGCTGGTGCGGTATTCGAAGCGGCGGGCCTGGTCCTGGCGCGCGAGGCCGCGGGCCATCTCCCAGGACAGCAGCGTCACCAGCAGGCCGACCACCACCACCACCACCACCATGCCGAAGGAACCGAGGACACGGCCACGGCGTCGCCCGGAGCGCGTCTCGGCCACCGGAGTTCCGGCATCGGCGGCTGGCTCGGTGGCAAGGAGGGAAGACATGGGGCAGGTGCTGCGATCAGGGTAGCACCTTCCCTCGCCATTCCTGCGCGGGTGGATGACCGAAGTGGAGGATGCGGCAGGCGCCGCCGCCTGCGCTTTGCCCGCCCCGGGGTCAGGCGAATTCGGGACCGACGCCGATGGGCGCAGGAGCGCGCAGCACGATGCGCGTGAACAGGCGGTCGTAGCTCGAGTCGCTCACACCGCCGGCCAGCGGGTCCCGGTCCGCCGCGAACGCGCGGTCCAGCTCGCGCCGATCTTCTTCGGAGAACAGCTTGTCGGCGACCGGCAGCAGTTCCGATTCCTCGGTGTGCATGTGATCGAGGTAGAAGCGGACATAGTCCTGTGCAGCCTTGCAAAATGCTGCCCGGCGTGAGTCACCCAGCAGCTCCCAGGCGAGCAGCAGGTGCTGCAGATCACGCACGCGCCGTTCGCCGTTGATGTGCTGCTCCTCCAGCCGTTGGATCACCGGCATCAGCTGGGGCCGCAGCCGGGCCAGTTTCGGGAACAGGAACTTCGACTCGTTGGGGTGGTGGCGCCGCTCGGGAAATTCGTCGATGTAGAACAGCATCGCCCGGAGAACGTCGAAGAAGCGCTCGGGCGGCTCACCCGGCCCCCGCTCGATCAGCATCAGCATGGAACGCAGCATCGCAGCGACTGCGGCGTGTTCGTCGCGGATGATCTGGAGGGCACAGCGCGCCATGGTGGGTCTCCTTGTTTGCGGTGCGCAGAGTGTTCCGCGGATGGCGCGCGCTGCACTTGATGTGGGTCAACTGCGCAGGACTCGGGGCCCCTAAGCTTGGCACGTTCAGGGAGAACGCATGTACCGACGAATTCTGGTCCCCACCGACGGCTCGCCGCTCTCGCGCAAGGCGATTCGCAGCGCGGTCGAACTCGCCGCGAGTGTGGGCGCCGAAGTGGTCGGCGTGAACGTGGTGCCGCGCTATCCCACCGCCTTTTTCGAAGGTGGCAACGGCGTGTCCCCGGACGAGGTGGCGCGCGCCGAACGGCAATGGGCCGAACAGGGCCAGGCGATCGCCGATGAAGTGAGCAAGGCGGCGGCGAAGGCAGGCGTGAAGGCCAGGGCGATCACCGTGCGCTCGGATCTCGTCGCCGAAGCCATCCTGGGCGCCGTCCGCAAGAACCGGTGCGACCTGGTGGTGATGGCCTCGCATGGCCGCAAGGGGCTCAAGCGCCTGCTGCTGGGAAGCGAGACCCAGCACGTGCTGACGCACGGCGCGGTTCCGGTGCTCGTGCTGCGTTGACTTCGAGGGTCCGCCCCTGCCGGAGCCGGCGCGTTTGTGCTGTAGATTCAGGGCAGACGAGCTTTCGCCACCCGCCTTGCACGCCACCCACCCTGCCCACCAGAAATCCGGGCGCTGGCTCGCCAGTTCGCAGGAGGAAGGCGCTTGATCCCCATCGTCATCGCCGACGACCACGCGATCGTCCGGGAGGGGCTGAAACGGATCGTGGAAGCGGTGCCCGACCTCGCCGTGGTCGGCGAGGCGGCCGACGGCAGCGAGGTCATGCAGCGGGTGCGCGATCTGGATTTCCAGGTGCTCGTGCTGGACCTGTCCATGCCAGGCCGCAGCGGGATGGAGCTGATCAAGCTGGTCAAGGCGGAGAAGCCCAGGCTGCGCATCCTGGTGCTCTCGATGCACCAGGAGATGCAGTACGCGGTGCGGGCCATCAAGTCGGGCGCCAGCGGCTATCTGACGAAGGACAGCGCCCCCGCGCTGCTGGAGCCGGCGATCCGCAAGGTCGCCTCCGGCGGCGCCTATGTCAGCGCCGAAGTCGCGGAACAGCTCGCCCTGGGCGCGATGCCTGGCAACGATGCGGCGCCGCATGGGGCACTGTCCAACCGTGAGTTCGAAGTGTTCCGCATGCTGGTGGCAGGCCAGTCGGTCACCGGGATCGCAGCGGCGCTGCACCTCTCGGTCAAGACCGTGAGCACGCACAAGGCCAACCTGATGCACAAGCTGGACTTGCAGAACCCGAGCGAACTCGTTCGCTACGCGATCAAGCACGGCCTGGCGGAAACCTAGGGGCTTCCTGGGAATCGTCCTAGGCGGCATCGGCCGGTGACGAGAACCGCAACCGGAGTCCTCCTAGGCTCCGATTCAGGGGGCGCCGATGTCGCGGCACGCCCGTCCAGGGCAAGGTACAGGGCATGAAGACGTGCCTTGCCCACCTGAAGGTTTACCTCGCCGAGGACTCCGCGCCGATTCGCCAAAGGGTGGTCACGCTCCTCGCCGGCGAGGCCGTGACGATCGTCGGCGCAGGCGAAACGCCGCAGGACTGCATCGCGGGCATTCTGGGATCCAGCCCCGACGTCGTGGTCCTGGACTGCCAGCTGGAAGGCGGCACCGGCCTGGACGTGCTCAAGGCGGTGCGCCGCGCTGACCCGGCCATCGCCTTCGTCGTCTTCAGCAACAACTCCGCCGCCGGATACCGCAAGCGCTACCTCGCCGAAGGGGCGGTCCGCTTCCTCGACAAGAGCTCCGAATTCGACCAGCTCGCACAAGCTGTCGTTTCGGCCTGCACCCGCTTCCCACATTGACCCAGAGGCACCGAACATGAACACCACCACCCCCGCGAGCGCCGTTTCGGCGGTCCACTTCAGCCGCAGCGCCGCAGGCGAACACGCAGCCGCAGCCACCCGCGCGACGGTGCCCACGCCGTGCTCCACGTGCCACCTGAAGGACCTGTGCCTGCCCTGCGGCCTGGCGGGCAAGGACGTGCAGCGCCTGGACGGCATGATGTTCGCCCGCCGCAAGCTCAAGCCGGGCCACGGCCTGTACCGCCAGGGCGACAAGTTCCAGTTCATCTACGCGGTGCGCAGCGGCACCTTCCGTTCCGGGCTGGCGCTGAAGGACGGGCGCGAGCAGGTGACTGCGTTCCACATGGCCGGCGAGCTGATGGGACTGGACGGGCTGGCGCATGGCACGCACGCGACCTCGGCCACGGCACTGGAAGATGCGGAGATCTGCGCGATCCCGTACGCGGGCCTCACCGAGCTGGCGGCGGGCAATCCCGACATGCAGAACATCATCAGCCGGCTCATGAGCCGCGAAATCGTGCGCGAACACAGCCTGATGATGCTGCTCGGCTCGATGAATGCCGAGGAACGCCTGGGGGTCTTCCTGCTGAACATTTCCCAGCGCATGAAGGCGCGTGGCTACTCCGCGAGCGAGTTCCATCTGCGCATGTCGCGCGCCGAGATCGGCAGCTACCTGGGAATGAAACTGGAAACCGTGAGCCGCACCTTTTCGGCCCTCCAGCAGCAAGGCCTGCTGGACGTGGACAAGAAGCACGTCCGGCTCGCCGACCTGGAGGGCCTCACGCGCACCGTGGAAATGCGGGTGCATTGAGCTTCATGGAATGCCGCCGGCATTGATGCACATCATGCGGCGGCGCTCCGATGCCGGCGACATTTCATGCTGTTCCGACAACCGCGCAGCAGGACGTTCACACGATGGATCTCGCTTCTTTCGCCCCGCACGGACTCTACGTTCCGCCACCGGTCCTCGAGGCCGCGGCGCATGTTTCGGGGATGGCCGCATACCGCAAGCTGGTGGCGCAGGCGCAGGCCGACTACGGCGGCTACTGGGCCGGCATCGCGCGCGACGTGGTTGCCTGGAGAACGCCCTTCAGCAAGTCGCTGGACGAGAGCGAGGCACCCTTCTACAAGTGGTTCGCGGACGGGACCTTGAACGTTTCCTGGAACTGCCTGGACCGGCATGTGCAAGCGGGCAGGGGCGCCAGGACGGCCATCGTGTTCGAGTCCGACGCCGGCACGGTCACCCGCGTCAGCTACCGTGATCTGCTGGCCCGGACCTGCCGCCTGGCCAACGCGCTGAAGGCGCGCGGCGTTCGGCGCGGCGACCGCGTCGTCATCTACCTGCCCATGAGCATCGAGGGCGTGGTGGCGATGCAGGCGTGCGCGCGCATCGGCGCAACCCACTCGGTCGTGTTTGGCGGCTTTTCAGCGCACAGTCTGCGCGACCGGATCGAGGGCGCCGGCGCGGTGATGGTCATCACCGCCGACGAGCAGGTGCGCGGGGGCAGGCACCTGCCGCTGAAGGCCATCGTCGACGAGGCCCTGGCGCTGGGTGGCTGCGACTCGGTGCGCGACGTCATCGTCTACCGCCGCACCGGCGCTGCCGTGGCGTGGAACCCGGCGCGCGACCGCTGGCTGCACGACGAGTGCGCTGTCCAGCCAGACAGCTGCGAGCCTGAATGGGTGGGGGCCGAACATCCGCTGTTCCTGCTGTATACCTCCGGATCGACCGGCAAGCCCAAGGGCGTGCAGCATTCGAGCGGCGGCTACCTGGTGTTCGCCGCCGTCACGATGAAGTGGACCTTCGACCTGAAGGACGACGATGTCTTCTGGTGCACCGCCGACATCGGCTGGATCACCGGCCACAGCTACATCGCCTATGGCCCGCTCGCGCTCGGCGCCACCCAGGTGATGTTCGAGGGGGTGCCCACCTACCCCGATGCGGGCAGGTTCTGGCAGATGATCCAGCGGCACGGCGTCACGATCTTCTACACCGCGCCGACCGTCATCCGCTCGCTCCTCAAGGCAGCCGAAGCGGATGCGGCCATCCATCCGGACCGCTACGACCTCGCCAGCCTGCGCATCCTCGGCTCGGTCGGCGAGCCGATCAACCCGGCGGCGTGGGAGTGGTACCACCGGAACGTGGGTGGCGGGCGTTGCCCCATCGTCGACACCTTCTGGCAGACCGAGACCGGCGGCCACATGATCACCCCGCTGCCTGGCGCCACCCCGCTGGTCCCGGGCTCCTGCACGCTGCCGTTCCCCGGCATCGAGGCGGCGGTCGTGGACGAGGCGGGCAACGACGTGCCGAACGGCCAGGGCGGCATCCTGGTGGTGAAGAAACCCTGGCCCGGGATGATCCGCACCATCTGGGGCGACCCCGAGCGCTACCGGGCCAGCTACTTCCCGCCGGAGCTACGTGGCTTCTACCTGGCCGGCGACGGCGCGATCCGCGACGCTGGCACCGGCTACTTCACCATCACCGGCCGCATCGACGACGTGCTCAATGTCAGCGGCCACCGCCTGGGAACGATGGAGATCGAGTCCGCGCTGGTGTCGTGCACGGAACTGGTCGCGGAAGCCGCGGTGGTCGGGCGCCCCGACGACACCACCGGCGAGGCCATCTGCGCCTTCGTCGTCCTCAAGGGCAGCCGGCCCATGGGTGAAGAAGCCAGGCAGATCGCCAACACCTTGCGCAACTGGGTCGCCAGGGAAATCGGCCCGATCGCCAAGCCGAAGGACGTCCGCTTCGGCGACAACCTGCCGAAGACGCGCAGCGGAAAGATCATGCGCCGCCTGCTTCGCTCCGTCGCCGCCGGGCAAGCCATCACCCAGGACATTTCCACCCTCGAAAACCCGGCGGTACTCCAGCAGTTGGCCGAGAAGATCTGAAAGACCACCCATGCAAGCCGATGACCTGGCGACCCGCGTCGCGCGCGACCCCAACTACCAGGAGCTCAAGGCCAGGCGTACGCGCATGGGCTGGTGGCTCACGCTCGCGATGATGCTGGTGTACTACGGCTTCATCCTGCTGGTGGCATTCGACAAGCCGTTCCTGGCAACGCGCATGGGCGACGGCGTGACGACCCTCGGCATGCCGGTCGCCCTGGCCGTCATCGCCTTCACGATCGCCATCACCGCGATGTATGTGCGCCGCGCGAACCGCGAGTTCGACGTGCTGAGCGAGCGGATCATCAAGGGAGCACTCCAGTGACCGCGCCGGTGCCCACTGGGCGGGTCATCAGGGCTGCGGCGATTGCCGGGCTGCTGGCTGCCTGCGGCGCCGCCTTCGCGGCCGGCGCCGACCTCGGCCAGACCGAGCGGCAGCCCACCAACTGGACGGCCATCAGCATGTTCGCCGGGTTCGTGGTGTTCACGCTCTTCATCACCAAGTGGGCTGCCGGCAGGACCAGGTCGGCTGCCGATTTCTACACCGCCGGCGGCGGCATCACCGGCTTCCAGAACGGGCTGGCCATTGCCGGCGACTACATGTCGGCCGCATCGTTCCTGGGCATTTCTGCGGCGGTGATGGTGGGCGGCTTCGACGGCCTGATCTATTCGATCGGGTTCCTGGTCGGCTGGCCGGTCGTCACCTTCCTGCTGGCGGAGCGGCTGCGCAACCTCGGCAAGTTCACCTTCGCCGACGTGGCCGCGTTCCGCTTCGCGCAGACGCCCGTGCGCGTCTTCGCCGCCTCGGGCACGCTGGTGGTCGTCGCCTTCTACCTGATCGCGCAGATGGTCGGCGCGGGCCAGTTGATCAAGCTGCTGTTCGGGCTGGAGTACTGGATCGCGGTGGTGATCGTCGGCGCGCTGATGATGGTCTACGTGCTGTTCGGCGGCATGACGGCGACCACGTGGGTCCAGATCATCAAGGCCTGCCTGCTGCTGGCGGGGGCGACTTTCATGGCGTTCATGGTGCTCTACGGCTTCGACTTCAGCACGGAAGCGATGTTCGCCAAGGCCGTGGAAATCAAGACGGGATTGGCCGCCGCCTCCGGCAAATCACCGGCTGAAGCCGCTGCCCAGGGCTTCTCGATCATGGGTCCGGGGGGCTTCATCAAGGACCCGGTCTCGGCGATCAGTTTCGGCATGGCATTGATGTTCGGCACCGCCGGCCTGCCGCACATCCTGATGCGCTTCTTCACGGTACCCAACGCCAAGGAGGCCCGCAAGTCGGTGCTGTGGGCGACCACCTGGATCGGCTACTTCTATCTCCTCACCTTCATCATCGGCTTCGGCGCGATCACCTTCGTGCTGACCAACCCGCAGTTCCTCGACGCCAAGGGCGCGTTGCTGGGGGGCGGCAACATGGCCGCTATTCACCTGGCCAATGCGGTCGGCGGCAATGTCTTCCTCGGGTTCATTTCGGCCGTGGCTTTCGCGACCATCCTGGCGGTGGTTGCGGGCCTGACTTTGTCCGGCGCATCGGCCGTGTCGCACGACATCTATGCCACGGTCATCAAGAAGGGCAAGGCCGACAGCGCGGCGGAACTGCGCGTGTCGAAGATGACCACGGTCGGACTCGGCATCGTTGCCGTGGTGCTGGGCATCGCCTTCGAGAAGCAGAACATCGCCTTCATGGTGAGCCTGGCGTTCGCGATCGCAGCTTCGGCCAATTTCCCGGTGCTGCTGATGTCGGTGCTGTGGAAGGATTGCACGACGCGCGGCGCGGTGATCGGTGGCTTTCTCGGCCTCCTGTCCTCGGTGCTGCTGACGCTGGTGTCGCCGGCAGTCTGGGAAGTGACCCTGGGCAACCCCCCTGGCTCGGCATGGTTCCCCTATGCCTCGCCGGCGCTGTTCTCGATGACGATCGGCTTCTTCGGCATCTGGCTGTTCTCGATCCTGGACACGAGCGCGCGCGCGGCGCAGGACCGGGCCGGATTCGCAGCGCAGCAGGTCAGATCGGAAACCGGCATTGGCGCGGTGGTGGCGTCGGGGCACTGAGACTGCTGCGGTGCTCGATCCCCTGTGGCGTACAGAAAGCCATGCCGCCGCGGTTCTTGAGGTCTGTGTGGCTGACGGCGGCGGCGATAGTCTGGACGCGCACCCAGCGCCCTCACCAGTTTCTGTGCCTATGAATGAAAGGAACAGGACACTAGCATCACGGCTACTGCGATTGCCATCACACCGGTGGCCGCCCATCCAAACACCCGGTGACGGGTGCTCATCGTGAGGTCTCCCATCAAGGTCGAAGACTGGCCGATCCACATCATCACGACCATGATCGGAACGGAAATGACCCCGTTGACGATGGCACTCCAGACGAGGGCTTTCATCGGGTCCAGCTCGAAAATGCTCATCAAGGCACCGAGCGCGGTCGCCGCGATGATGATGACGTAGAAGCCGCGAGCATCGTCGAAGCCCCGTGACAGGCCCGCCTTCCATCCGAACGCCTCGCTGACCGCGTAAGCAGCCGAGCCCGCCAGGACCGGCACCGCCAAGAGCCCGGTGCCGATGATGCCCAGTGCGAACAATGCAAACGCAAAGTCTCCGGCGACCGGCCGCAGCGCCTCGGCGGCCTGCGCGGAAGTCTGGATGGTGTTCGGTCCAGGGTGATTCAGTGTCACCGCCGTCGCCACAACGATGCACAGTGCGACGGCATTGGAGAACAGCATCCCGACATTCGTGTCCTGCTTGATGCGAGACAGGTGTTCGGCCGCATAGGCCGGGTGCGTTCGCAGAGCGGCGGCTTCGGGTCGGCGGCGATTGTCCTCAGCCTCCTGCGACGCCTGCCAGAAAAACAGGTAGGGACTGATGGTGGTCCCCAGGACTGCGACCACCATGCTGGCGTAGTCGCCAGCAGACATGTCCTTCGGGAAGTAGGCCCAGGGCTGCACGGTTTCAAGCAGGGCCTGGCGCCACGGAACATGCACCGACAGGATGACTGCGACATACGAAAACAACGCAAGCGTCAGCCACTTCAGGACCCTCACGGTCCGCTCGTAGGAGAAGTACAACTGTCCTGCAATGCACACGGCTCCGAATGCGACGACGTAGAGCGACTGCGGGCCCCCGAGCAGCAGGCGCGAAGCGTCTGCCATCGCGCCGATGTCCGCGGCGATGTTGATCGTGTTCGCCACCACGAGGAGGCCGACGAGAAGCACGGTGAGCCACCGCGGGCACATCAGGGCGATGTTCGCCCCGAGTCCTTGCTGCGTTACCCATCCAATGCGCGCAGACAGCATCTGGATGCCGATCATGAGCGGCGTGGTGAGCAGCAGGGTCCAGACCAGACCGAATCGGAACTGTGAACCCGCCTGCGAGTAGGTCGCGATGCCGCTTGGATCGTCGTCAGCAGCCCCGGTGATGAGGCCCGGGCCCAGGCGCTGTGCAAATCCGTTCGCGCTCTTCTTGCTCATTTTCTCTTTCGAAGCCATCAGTAGGAAGTTGACACGCCGTCAATGCTTGCCTTCCACACCAAGGCCAATTTACCGCCTTGGTACCAACCGACCTCTGCGCGCATTGGAACGAGAACCCCGCCCTGGCGCTGGTAATCAAGGAAGCGCCCCTCCCAGGGGAGTTTGGCGTAGGCTCCTCCAAACGAACCCCACCGTCCTGGCGTGTAGATGCTCTGCACTTCCCCCGACTCGGCGAAGCGGAATTCCAGGGCGACCGTTGTTCCCTGGGCCGAGAGCGTAGCCAACGCGCGATGGTCGTCGACCGGCGTCCAGCTTAGTTCATCGCTCGGCAAGAGCGCCCATGGGTACCACGGCGCCTCGGCCAGAAAACGGTGCAAGGACCCCGAGTTCATCTCCGGCGTAGCACCGTCGTGACCGACGTCAAGAGCAGACAGCAACAGGACCTGGCCCGCACCACGCCCTTGTATCAGCGAGTCCAGAACTCGAATGTGAATGAAGGGCGCCGCGTTGACCCATGCGTCCCAAACGAATCCGGTCGCGCCTGGTGATGCAAGATGGGTCGCCTCGAAAGGCATCCAGTGGGCGGAGGTCACATCGGTGCGCAGCTCGCCGTGCTGCCTGAGTGTCACTATCCGAGGCGGACGCGGCGCGCCTGTAGGCAGCACCATCTGAAGGTAGCGACGAACAGGCGGCGGAAGACCCTCGAGCTTGCGAGCCATGGTGAGTTCGGTTCGCCGCCCGGTTTCCAGCTGATGCTTCAATGCGTCGACCTCTCGGCCATGGCGCTCTTGTTCGCCGCGCAAGACCAGAGCAGCAGCCAGCGCGCTCACGAGCAAGACGAAGCCTGCAATCGTCCATCGCCGCCTGCTTGGCGCCCAGCGACGGGACAACGGGCTGCTCACGCTGTGGTCCGCTGAGAGGCCTGCTTCACCGCTCTCCACCGGCGCTGGCCTTGCCGGCATAGAACGTGGTGACCTCCTCGATTTCAGCATCGGTCATGCTCCGGACAACATTGCGCATCTGGGCTTCCGAGTCGTTGCGCCGCTTGCCGCTTCGCAATGCTTGCAGTTGTCCCACCAGGTAGTCCTTGGGCATGCCCTCGAGCCAGGGCGCCCCAAGCTTCTGGTCGACGCCGCCATGGCAGGAGATGCACGGAGCAATGTTCCGCAGGGGAGCCCCAACGCGGACCAGCGCAGGCAATCTTTCGTCATAGGTAGTCGGCGCCGTGCGAGCCTTCGGCAAGTACGCGTAGTAGGCCGCCAAATCCTCGATGTCGCGGTCGGACAGCCTCGCCGCCAGCGCCTCCATGATGGAGCTGGCGCGCTTGGCCGCCTGGTAATCGTGCAGCTGCTTGATGACGACCTCGGGGTACTGGCCGGCCAGGTTGGGCGCACTGGAGGCGCTCATGCCCTGCGCGCCGTGGCACATCGTGCAGTTCAGGGCCAAGGTCCCTCCGCGCCCCACCGAGGCACTTCCTGCGATCCTGGCCATGCTTCGCTCAAGGACCACATTGGTGGCCTGGGGAACGTCCTTGCCTGTACCGCCGCTGTCGCTCCAGGTCGAGGGAACGCCGGCGGCGCGGCAGATACTTGCCCAGAGACCCTGGGCCGTGAAGTCGCGATGCACCGAGGGAAGCCAGACGAAGCCCACCAGCACCGACACGACCGTAAAGGTGACGAGCGAGACCACGCTCCACCGGAACCAGGGATTGCGCCAGGAGTACATGCCTTCCTCTCGCATCAGCGGCTCCCGATGGGAATGACAGGCACGTACGCCTCCTTGATGGATGCGAGCTGCGCGATGGGGTAGCCGTAGTTCACCAGGGTCAAGCCGATCATCATGGCGAGCCAGAGGCCGAAACCGTTCAATGCGACGGGCGTATGCGCACCCGGGTGCGCCGCACGGCTGAAAGTGAAGGGCTCGACCACGCCGGCTTGCCGCCTCCTTGCGGTCGCCAGGATGTAGACCAGCAAGATGCCCGAGGCGAGCAGGATGAAGCCGCCGATGGCCGATACCGTGACTGTCCAGGCCTGGGGATGCAGGGCGGGATGCGTGTAGTCGTAATAGGCCATGCGCCGCGGAGCGCCCAGCAAGCCGACCAGGTGCCAAGGCATCGACAGCACCATCATTCCAACGAACCAAAGCCAGACCTGGGTCTTTATGAGTTTTGGCGAAAGCGGCGCGCAGCCCGTGAGCTGCGGCCACAGCTCATAGGCCGCCATGAAGTACATCAGGACGATGGCGCCGGCGAAGATCAGGTGGAAGTGCCCCGTCACCCACTGCGTGTTGTGGATGCTTCCATTGAGCTGGTAACTCATGTTGATCAGGCCGCCGGCGCCGCCGAAGCCCAGCATGATGAAAGCGAAGGCGACCGCCAGCATCATCGGCTTGTCCCACGGCAGCGCCTTCACCCAGCCGAAGGCGCCCTTGCCGCCACGCAGGCGGCCGGCGATCTCCACGGAGGCCGTGATGGTGAACACCGTCAGCAAGGTCGGCACCGAGACCATCGCCGTCATCGCCGCATGCACGAACTTGAAGCCGGCACCCACCTGCGGATCGGCAAACAGGTGGTGGATGCCGATCGGCATCGAGAACACCAGGAACAACACGAAGGAAACCCGGCCCATGGTGTCGCTGTAGAGTCGGCCGCCGATGGCGCGCGGCACGATCGTGTAGAACACGATGTACGAGGGCATCAGCCAGAAGTACACGATGGCGTGCAGCGTCCACGAGAACAAGACGCGTGCCAGTCCGGCGTTGATGGTGTCCGTCAGCCCGAGCGAGGCGGGCAGGATCAGCACCAGCACCTCCACCGCGGCGCCGACCGAAGTCCAGGCCCACAGGTACGCGCCCGCGACGTTGCCGAACATCGCCAGCGGCACCGGCACGCCCGGGTTCTCCTTCTTCCACAGGCGCAGGTTGACGGACATCAGCGCCACCCAGATCCACGAGCCCACCACCACGAGCACCACGCCCAGGTAATAGAGCGGGCTGGCCAGCATCGGCGGGTAGAAGGTGTACAGCACCGACGCCTTGCCGATGCCGATGGTCACGGCCGCCAGCGCCGTGCCGGCCACGACCAGCCAGAAGCCGGCCCAGGCCCAGCGCACCCCCACCAGCGGTTTCTTCAGCGCGAGTTCGGTGATGGCATAGCCGAAGCCCATGGCCACCAGCGTCGGCAGCACGTAGGCCATGACGGTACCGTGCGCCGTGACCGAGCGGTAGTAATGCTCAGGATTGTTGACCCAGGTGGAGAGCGGGCTGCGCACGTACATCTGCCAGGCGCCCAGCACGAGCGCTGCGAGGAAGGCGACGAACGCCACCCAGAAATGCGCGAGAACGAGTTTCCTAGCGAGGAACACAGCTGAGCCTTTCTCCAGCGCGCGCCTTGGCCAGGAACTCGTCGGCCGGTAGCACCTGCACGCGCCCCCACATCGCCTCGTGCCCGGTGCCGCAGTATTCGTGGCAGGGCATCAGCAGTTCGCCGGTCGCATGGAAGCTCGTGGTGAAGGTGGACACGAAGCCGGGGATCAGCATCGTGTTCGCGTTGGTGCGGCCGACGATGAAACCGTGGATCGCATCGGTGGCCGTGCCGCGGAAGGTGACCGGCAGGTCGGCCGGCACGACGATGCATTGCGGCACGAACGAGTACTGCTGCGCGATCAGGCGCACCGTCACCTTGCCGTCCGACGCCACCGCGGTGCCCAGATTGGACTCCACGAACTCGCCCCTCACGTGCACCGTCTTGACATCAACAGTCTCCACGCGGGAGGGCGGCATCGAAGCCCAGTGCAGGCCGGTGACGATCATCATCAGCACCAGCAGCGCGACGATCGCCACGACGACGATGGTCCAGCGCCGTTCCGCCGCGATGGAGACGGCTTCGGATTCAGGCCCGCCCGCGGGCGACTCGATCGCGGTGCTCACTGCACCGCCCCCCGCGGCAGGTAGACCACGATGTAGAAGATGAAGTAGATCGCCACCACGATGGCGGTAGCCACGCCGGCCACCGCGAAGGCCCCCGCCGGGCCACGCCGCACGATTTCGTCGACGCGCCGGTCTTCTTCGTCGGTGGGTGGGATGGGCGACATGAGGATGTTCACTCCGGCAGCAGCTTGCGCAGGTCGTTGGCCTGCGCCGGGGTCACGGGCGTGCCGGTGTTTTCCCAGGCCACGCGGATGTAGGTGACGACGGCGGCGACTTCGTCGTCGTTCAGCAGGTGACTGAACGGCGGCATGCCGTGCGGGCGCGGGTTCTTCCTGGTCCCCGGCGCATAGCCGCCATTGAGCACCATGCGGATCGCGTTGACCGGCGATGACATCGTGATCGACTGGTTGCCTGCCAGCGGCGGGAACGCGGTGCCATTCCCCTTGCCCTGGGCGCCGTGGCAGGTGGCGCACTGCGCCTCGTACACCTTGCGCCCTGTCTCCATCACGCCGGGCTGCACGAGCCGCGCCTCGTTGGTGACCGGCGCCTGCGCTTCCTTTTGCGGCAGCGTCTTCAGGTACACGCCCACCGCCTTCACGTCGGCGTCCGAGAGGTACTGCAGGCTGTCGTAGACCACTTCGGCCATCGGCCCGTAAGTAGTGCCCCGATGCGAGACGCCGACCTGCAGCAGGTCCGCGATGTCCTGCAGCTCCCAGTTGCCCAGGCCTGCCTCGCGATTGGACGTCAGCGAGGGCGCGTACCAGTTCTGGTTGGGGATCATGCCGCCCTCGAATGCCTTGGCCTCGCTCGAGCCACCCAGCGCGTTGATGGCCGTGTGGCACATCGCGCAGTGGCCCAGGCCCTGCACGAGATAGGCGCCGCGGTTCCACTCGGCCGACTGCTTCGGGTCAGCCGCGTATTCACCTTCGCGGAAGTACAGCGTGCGCCAGCCCAGGAGCAGGTCGCGGTTGTTGAAGGGAAACTTCAGCTCGTGCGGCCGGTTCTGCTGCTTCGCCGGCGTGACGGACATGAGGTAGGCGTAGATCGCGTCGGAGTCCGCCCGCGTGACCTTGGTATAGCTGGCAAAGGGCATCGCCGGGTACAGCAGCGTGCCGTCGCGGGAGACGCCCGTGTGCATCATCCGGTAGAAGTCGTCGGGGGTCCATTTGCCGATGCCGGTCTCGTCGTCCGGCGTGATGTTGGGCGCGTACAGCGCCCCGAAGGGCGTGGGCATGGGCCGGCCACCGGCAAAAGCCTTGCCGTTTGGCGGCGTGTGGCAGGCGACGCAGTCCCCGGCGCGCGCCAGGTATTCGCCGCGGGCTATCACCTGGGTGGCCGCATTGGGCGCGGCGGCTTCCCCGGACCTGACCGGCAGCGGCCCGGGATGTGTCCAGTAGACGACGCCGATCGCCGCGAGGACGAGGATCGCCAGGGCGACGATGATCGCGATGCCCTTCTTCATCGTACGGCCTGCTGGCTGCCGCATGCGAAGGGCATGCGCACGAGGTTGGACGATTCGGGCGACGGGTCCTTGGGCGCGACCTGTTGCGACAGCCACGAGGCCACGGCGGTGATGTCGGTATCGGACAGGCGGGTGGCGATGCGCTTCATGCAGTCCGGTTCGGCCGCGTGCCGCTCACCCACGCGCCAGCGCGTGAGCTGCCCCACGATGTAGGTGGGGCGCAGGCCGACGAGTCCCGGGATGCCCGGGTCCATGCCAGTGAGGCCCACGCCGTGGCACGCCACGCAGGCGGGAATGCCCTTCTGCGGATCGCCGGCGCTGACAAGGGCGCGGCCACGTGCGAGCACATCGGCACCGACGTTCGCGACTTCCTTCGCGACGAAGGGCGGCCGCTGCCTGGCGAAGTACTCCGCAATTTCGTGCAGGAACCGGTCTGGCATGTAGGCCACCAGATAGTTCATCGGGGCGTAGTGACGCGTCCCGTCGCGAAAGGCGGCGAGCTGGTTGTACAGGTAGCCGGCCGGCTTGCCGGCGATGCGGGGGAAGTAGCCGTTGCTGGTGCCTTGTCCGCCCTGCCCGTGGCAGGTGACGCAGCCCTGCACGCGCGCTTCGATGGAGTCCGCATCCTTCACCAGCGGCACGGCCTCGTTTTGCGCAAGCGCAAACTGCGCGAACAAGGCGAGCGCTGCAAACAACGGCGCCCGTTGCCCGGACGGTGCTCGTTGCAAGCTGGCCGCTGCCGTGCTGCGATAGTCTCTCAAAAAAAAGCAAGGCATTTTGTGGAGTGAGCCGCCTGGCGATCACGGCGCTTTCGCCAGCCTCGATTCAGCACGGACGCTGCTGCAGCGACACGAGCGGGAGTGAAATCGTGAAGACGCACCCGCTGCCAGGAACGTCTCGCACGCTGAGTGCCCCCAAGTCTGCTTCGATACTTTGCCGGGCGATGGACAGGCCTATCCCGAGGCCGGACTTGTCGTCATTTCGCTGATTGAAGGAATCGAACATCCGTTCGGCACCTCCCGGCGGCAGGCCCCCGCAATGGTCCTCGACTTCGATCAACACGCGGTCGCCGACGGCACGGGCGTGAACCGTCACTGCTGAATGGGCATGGGTAAACTTGAGCGCGTTTTGAATCAGGTTGCCCAGGGCTGCCTGCAGGAGCTCACGGTTGGCCCGAACCATCATGTGGGTGTCCACCGCCGGCACGAGCAGCGTGCAACCCCTCGCCGACGCATCCAGCTGCGCCGTTTGTTCCGCGTCCCACACCAGCGCGGCAACAGAAAAGGGAGCCCGTTCGGCCTGTGTATCGCTTCGCACTTCGCCCAAAGAGCGGGTGATCAGTGTGTTCAGGGCGGCAAGACTGCGTTTGAGCACCGCACCCGTGGCGCCGCTCAAGGTCATGTTTCCCAGTTCCAGGGCGCTTGCGGCCAAGGTCGCCGTGCCAAGCGCGTTGCGAAGTTCGTGAACCAGAAATCCCACGCGCTCGTGCGCATCGGCGTGCTGTTGACGCACGACCGCAGCGTCGCGCTCGCTGCTGAACGCCATCACCGCGTAGGCAATCGCATGGTCAACGCAGCTGTTGAGAATTCGGAATTCATCGGTGGTGAAAGGCTCGTGGCGTTCATGTGCGAGTTCGGCGAGCGCCTGGCTGATGTCGCCATAGTCGTAGACGACCTGGTCGACGGAGAAGCCGAGCTTGAGAAGTTCCTTTCCGTGCGCCGTCGCGCTCACCCCGATCTCCGAGAAAGTGGATGTGTCTCGCTCCGCCACTCCTGAAATCCTGAGGCTTTGCGCTGGTTCGCCTGCCTCTTCGGCCTCGAGTGTGCGGGTCAGCTGGTCAAGGAACATCGGCACCCCGTTGGCGAGCTGCGCGTGGGTCGCGGCGCGCTGCGGGCGCTGTGAAACCTTCAACTTGCACCTGGCAATCAAGGCATCACGGTTGTCTTTCAGAAACGCATGCATGGGCAGCTCCTGTGGTCGGCGGCGCGCATCCTTCTTGCTCCCGACATTTCACAAAGGCGGCCTCGTGCCGCCGTGGAGCGCGTGAATGTCCACAAGAGCGACTGCCCGGCAGACGGTGCGTGGGCAGTCGTGCATCGGATGCACCAGGGATTTGCCTTCAGCGCGCGCGCCAGGCCCCGACTGCAGTGACTCAGCGGCAGCACTCGCGTTTCGCGGGTGGAAAAAGGCAATGGCTGCATTACCCCCGCAACTGCCGCCACGGTCGGTGCGTCGCCGCACATAGCGACTCAGGCAGCTTGCGCGTGCGGACATCCCGAGCGTGGGACGCGCTATGTACCTCAGCGCACAGACGCTGCCGCTGCGCTTCGCGATCCTGCTGCGAGCAAACGGAGTACAGACGAATGAAAAACCGACTCAGCCACTTCACCGCCAGGCTGGCAGCTTTGCTGCTGGCCGCAGTCATTGCAGGATGCGGCGGGGGAAGCGGTGGACGCGACCCCATCCTCGGCTTCGACGGTCCCTCGCAGGCGCCCCCGACGGTCACTGCCGTGGCTCCCGTGAACGGCGCGACCGGGGTTGCGTTCAACAACGCCGTGATCAGCGCCGACTTCAGCGAGGTCATGGCTCCGCTGGGCGGCACGGCCACGTTCGTCGTGACCTGCGCGGCACCCTGCACCAGCCCGAGCGGCACCGCCAGCCTGGATCCGTCCGGCCGCATCGCCACCTTCTCGCTGCCCGCCGGCGCCTCACTGGCGCCGCTGACGCTCTACACCGCCACCGTCACCGGGGCGCGCAGCAGGGTCACCGGCTTGGCGATGGTGGCGCCTTTCGTGTGGCACTTCACGACCGGAACCGTGGCGGACACCACGCGGCCGCGGGTGACGCTGACCGTTCCCGCCACCACGGTGCCGGGCCCAACGCCCGGCGTGGCGGCCAACACCGCCGTGACGGCGACGTTCACCGAGGACATGGACCCCGCCAGTATCAGCGCCGGCAGCTTCACGCTCACCTGCGCCGCACCTTGCACATCCCCGGCGGGCACCGTGACCTACGTCGTCGGCAGCCGCACCGCCGTCTTCACCCCGACCGCAGCGCTGGCAGCAGGCACCACCTACACCGGCACCATCACCACGGCGGCCAGGGACCTCGCCGGCAACGCGCTGGCCGGTAACCAGGCCGCGCTGCCGGCCGCCAGCAACTACGTGTGGACCTTCACTACCGCGGGCGCCGTGCCGCCGGCCGACGTGTCGGTGCAGAGCACCAATCCAGCCGCCGGCGCCAACAACGTCTGCCTGAATGCGGCGGTCAATGCCACCTTCGCGGTGCCCTCGGGCCTGCGCATGGACCCCGCCAGCATCACCGCTGCCAACTTCGCCGTGACCGGGCCGGGCGGCGTCGCCGTGGTGCCCGCCTCGGTGGCGCTGGACGCCGCTACCGGACGCATCGCCACCTTCACGCCGCTGGCGCCGCTGGTGGCCGGCGTCTATACGGCGCGCCTGCGCGGCGGCAGCGCCGGCGTCAAGGACCTCGCGGTGCCGGGCAACCCCATGGCGAATGACTTCGTCTGGAGCTTCAGCGCCGTGCCTTGCGCAGCGGCGACACCGGTCCCGCTCGCGTCGGCGGCCACCTTCGGCGTGTTCGGCGGATCCGCCGGCATGACCAACCAGGGCATCCTCACCGTGATCAACGGCGACATCGGCACCACCGGCGTGTCCACCGCGGCGACCGGCTTCCACGACGCCGGCCCCGGTTGCACCTACACGGAGACTCCGCTGAACATCGGCGCGGTCAACGGGCTGATCTACACCGCCCCGCCGCCGCCCACGCCGGCCTGCCCGAGCGAGGGCACGGCGGTGACGCTGGCCGTCGCCACGCAGGCGCGCGCCGACGCACTGGTCGCCTACAACCAGCTCGCGGCGTTGCCGGGCGGACCCGACCCGGGCGCCGGCAACCTGGCCAACCTGACGCTGGCTCCCGGCGTCTACACCTCCGCGGCCGGCACGTTCCGCATCCAGGGGGGCAACCTGACGCTCGACGCGGGCGGCAATGCCAATGCCACCTGGGTGTTCCAGATGGCCGCCTCGCTGACGGTCGGCGGCCCCGGTGCCGCTTTCCCGAGCAGCGTGATCCTGACCAACGGCGCCCAGGCGAAGAACGTGTTCTGGCAGGTCGGCTCGGCCGCGACCATCAACGCGGGCGGCGGCGGCACCATGGTCGGTACGATCATTTCGCAGGCGGGCCAGTCGGTCTCCACCGCCGGCGCGCTCGCGGTGACCACGATCAACGGCCGGCTGCTGTCGCTCGGCCCTTCCGTGACGCTGGTGAACACGGTCATCAACGTGCCGGCACCGTGACAGCACCCACCTTCACCAAAGAAGAATCATGACGATCACTTCCAGAAACTTCGTGGCGCTCGGCTGCCTGGCGGCGGGCACACTGGTCGGCCAGGCCAGCCTGGCGCAGGACGCCGGCTGGTACGCGGGCGGCGCCATCGGCCGGTCCGCCGCCACCATCGACGATGCGCGCATCAACCGTGGGCTGGCCAGCGAAGGCCTGGCCACCACCGCCATCGAAGACCGCGATCGCAGCACCGGCTACAAGCTGTTCGGCGGCTACCAGTGGAACCGCAACTTCGGCCTCGAGGCCGGCTGGTTCGACGTGGGCAGGATGGGCTTCACCGCGACGACCACGCCGGCCGGCACGCTGGTCGGGGATGTCCGCTTCAACGGCCTCGACCTCGACCTGGTCGGCACGCTGCCGATCAGCGATCGCTTCTCGCTGCTGGGGCGCATCGGCGGCGCGTACGTCCGCACGCGTGGCGCCTTCAGTTCCACCGGCGCGGTGGTGATGCCCTTCTCCGGCAACAGCACCAGCGCGCGGCGCTTCGGGGCCGAGTACGGCGTGGGCCTTGCCTGGCGCCTCACCGATGCCTGGGACCTGCGTGCCGAAGGCGAGCGCATCCGCGTCAACGACAGTGTCGGCAACCGCGGGCACGTGGATTTGCTGAGCCTGGCTGTCGTCTATCACTTCGGCGGCGTGGCTGCGCCTCGGACGGCAGCTGCGCCTGCAGCGGCTTACGTTGCGGCATCCATGCCACCCCCGCGCGAGGTGGTCCCCGTCCCGGCGGCGCCGCTGCCACCCCCCGCCCCTGCCCCAGCGCGGCCGCTGGTCACCGTGCACTTCTCGGCCGATGCCCTGTTCGATTTCGACCGCGCCGATCTGCGCCCGCAGGGCAGCCGGGAGCTCGATGCGTTCGTCAGCCAGTTGCGCGGCGTGCAGTACGACGGCATGCGCGTGATCGGCCACACCGATCGCCTGGGCTCCACCGCCTACAACGCCAACCTGTCCCGCCGCCGGGCCGCTGCCGTCGCCGCGTACCTGGTGCGCGCCGGAGTGCCCGCCGACAAACTGGCCACCAGTGGCGGCGGCGAATCCGACCCGCTGCCCGCAACTGCGAACTGCCACGGCAACGCTGCCACGCCGGCGCTGGTCGCCTGCCTGCAGCCGGACCGCCGAGTCGACGTGCAAGTGCAGGGCATGCGCACTCCGTGAGCCCGGGCCCAGGGTGATGCGCCAGGGCGAAACCGCGCAACTCACCTTGGCGCCACCAGGGGTTTGTCGGCACGACGCAAACGCATCAAGCTGCGTGCCCCCGCAGATGCACTCATGCCGCCTTGCGCGCGGGCAGCAGGCGGTCGTATTCCTTCTTGACCACGGCGTAGCATTCACAAGTCCGGTGCTCCAGAGCGGGCCTATCCAGTACCGTGATGTGACCGCGCGAGTAGCGGATGACGCCGGCGGCCTGCAGCTTGAGCGCGGCTTCGGTCACGCCTTCGCGCCGGACGCCCAGCATGTTCGCGATCAGTTCCTGCGTCATGCGCAGTTCGCTGCCCTGCAGGCGATCCAGACTGAGTAGCAGCCAGCGGCAAAGCTGCTGGTCCAGCGAATGGTGGCGGTTGCACACGGCGGTCTGGGCCATCTGCGTGATGAGTGCCTGCGTATACCGCAGCAACAGGTGAAGCACCGGCCCCGCGCGGTTGAACTCGTTCTTCATGGCTTGCGCCTCGAGCCGAAAACCGCGCCCCGCGCTTTGCACCACTGCCCGGCTTGGCGTGGTTTCGCCACCCATGAACAGCGACACGCCAACCAGACCCTCGTTGCCGACGAGCGCGATTTCAGCCGACGCGCCGTCTTCCATCACGTACAGCAGGGAGACGATCGAATCGATCGGGAAATAGACGTGGGCGAGCGACACGCCGGACTCGTAAAGCACCCGGCCCAGCGGCAGCTGCACCTCTTCGAGCAAGGGAGACCAACGTTCCCACTCCGGCGCAGGAAGCGCGGCCAGAAGCTGGTTGCGTCGGGGATTGCAGGATGCAGGCACGCTGTCTGTCATTTGCCGCCTCAGTATAAAAGGATGCCGGCCAAGTCTGTGCGCTACTGAACACTGCGCCGCGAGCGGCCGAGGCCCCGGTGGAGGCGCCCTGTCGGTATGCCAGCGCACCGACGGGGCATGGCTCCCCGGCGCATCCTTCGCTCCGAAGGACTCCCATGACACCTGCCGCCCAACCCCTGACGGCCGACGCCGGCCCGCTCGCCGTCCTGGTGGATGCGCGCCGCCGTCGCCGTCACGCTGCTGCCGCTGGGTGCGTGGGACTGCGTGCGCACCACCCGGGGAAGCGCCGCCCGGCGGTGCCTCGCTGGCCGCGCCGCACCAGTAGCCGTGCTGCAGCACGGCTACCGGCGTGCGCGCAGCCTGGACTTCGTCGGCAGCGAGCGGGCACGAACCTCGCCGCGGTCCCTCACTGACGCGGGAGCAACAACGTGCACCAATTCCTGATCCACAATCGCGATGAATTGATCGCCCGCTGCACGCGGAAGGTCGCGCAGCGTCCCCGCCGTTCGGCCACCGCAGCTCAACTTGAGCACGGCATCCCTCTCTTCCTCGACCAGTTGACCCGCACGCTGGGCGCGGAGGAGGATGGCCTCGCCGCCGAAAGCATTCGGATTTCCGGCGCGGCCGGGGGCGACGCGCTGTCGCTTTCCGAAATCGGCGTCAGCGCCGCTGCTCACGGCAAGGAGCTGCTGGAGTTGGGGTTTTCCGTCGACCAGGTGGTTCATGACTACGGCGATCTTTGCCAGAGCATCATGGACCTCGCCTTCGAGCGGGAGACAGCGTTCCCCACCGAGGAGTTCCGCACGCTCAATCGCTGCCTGGACAATGCCATCGCCGACGCAGTGACCGAGTTCAGCCGGCGCCGCGAAACCGGCCTGATTACCGAGCAGCAGGCAGCCGCCAACGAGCGCCTGGCGTTCTTCGTCCACGAGCTGCGAAACGCGCTCGGGACGGCGACACTTGCCGTCGGCGCCCTCGAGTTGAGCAACATGCCGATCAGCGGCGCGACCGGCGCAGTGCTCAAACGCAGCCTGCGAGCCTTGACCGGCCTGGTGGAGCGTTCGCTGGACGACGTGCGCCGGGGCGCCCTGGTCGAACACGAGGTTTTCGATGTCGCCGCGTTCATCGAGGACGCCAGCAGCGCGGCGCAGTTGGTAGCGGGTTCCCTGCGCTGCAAGTTCGAGGTGGCGCCGGTCGAACCGGCACTGGGGATGCGTGGCGACCGCGAACTGCTGCTGGCGGCGTTGTCCAACCTGCTGCACAACGCCTTCAAGTTCACGCATGCCGACACGGTGGTCACGCTGCGAGTCTTCGCGTCAACGCGCCACATCCAGATCGACGTTTCCGATCACTGCGGCGGGTTGCCCAAGGGCAGCGCGGAAGAGATGTTCATGCCGTTTCGCCAGCGCAGCAGCGACCGGTCGGGGCTCGGCCTGGGGCTGACCATCGCCCGGCAAAGCATAGAAACCGACTCGGGCACCCTGAGCGTGCGCGACATCCCCGGCGTGGGCTGCGTGTTCTCGATACGCATGCCGCGCCATGCTTTCCTGCAACAGCGGGCCAGCGGCTGAAGCCGCTGGCTTGCCTTTGCAGCCCTCCCGCTTTCAAGACTCTCACAGGACACCCCGACGACGCACAGATTCCGGACAGCTGCGGCCGCGAACTGATTGCGTCTGAGCGACTGACGCGCCGGCCAGTCCCAGGGCTGACTCGACCACGAGTGCGCCAGGGCAGAGCTCGCGCGCGACAGGAACGCGCTCGCTGCCCGATGGGAGATGTCCCACTCATCGCGTTCCGGCCAGGAGGCGCTGGATGGCCATGCCACCATCACGTCGGGGCCTCCAGTGCTGCCTCGATCGCCAGCTGCAGGTCGGCCAGCGAAAATGGCTTCGCGAGGACCGTTGCCTTCAACCCGATTGCCGCATCGAGCGCGCGCGTGTCCGCATACCCGGTGGCGAAAATCACGGGCATGTCAAAGCCCCTTGCCCGGGCCTGTTGCACGACCTCGGCTCCGTTCACACCGGGCATGAGATAGTCGATCAACAGCAAGTCAGGCGGGCTGCACGCCATGCGCGCAAGTCCCGTGAGTCCGTCGGCCGCGCCGCAGACGTCGTACCCGGCAACCGACAGGCTCTCCACGAGCAGGCTCCTGACATCGTCGTCGTCGTCGATCACGAGAATGCTGGCTGGCTTTGTCCTGGCCGCTGCGCTTGGGAGTGCGGCAACGTCTTTCATCACCGCAATCCCGGCGGACAGCGCCTGCCGCAGCAGCAGGGTCACCGTGGTCCCCGTCCCCAGCGCACTGGCGATGCGAGCCGCGCCACCCGACTGGCGGGCGATGCCATACACCTGCGCGAGGCCGAGTCCGCTGCCTCGCCCGATCGCCTTCGTCGTGAAAAAAGGATCGAAAGCGCGCGCCCGGACGTTGTCGTCCATCCCGTGGCCGGTATCGGCGATGCTCAGCTCCAGGTAGCGTCCGGCCCCGAGCTCCGGGTCGCTGCCAATTACGCGAATCGTGGTTGCTATGCGCAGGCCGCCGCCGCCGGGCATGGCATCCCGCGCATTGATCGACAGGTTGAGGATTGCCAGTTCGAGCTGGGTCTTGTCGGCGAAAACGCGCACCCCCGACGAGTCAAGATCGTAGTGGACACTGATGCCCGGCCCCAAGGTGGTTCGCAACAGCTCCGCCATGCCACGAACCAGGCTTTCCAGGTCAACGGGCTGAACGTTGATCTGCTGCGTCTCCGAGAACGCGAGCAGCTGGGACGTGAGCTTGCTGCCGCGGTCGGCGGCCCTGAGGCCGCTCTCCGACCACCTGCGCACCGCGGCGGCGTCGTGCGGCCGCAGCCGGATCAGGCTCAGGTTGCCGCAGACGGTCTGGAACAGGTTGTTGAACTCGTGTGCCAACCCTCCGGTCAGCTGGCCTACGGCCTCCATCTTCCGATGGTGACTGAAGCGGGCATCCACCTCGTGTTGTTCCGTCAGGTCGGTGACCACGCCGCCGATCAGCCGCGCCGCGCCGGGCTCCGAGACGATGTCGTTGATCGAGATATAGACGGCAACGGCGTCTTCGCCAGCGAGGCCGGCACGGAGTTCAGCGCGCGATGGCTCGGGACCGGTGGCCGCCAACAGGCTCTCGAACTTGGCCGCTTCGCCGCCGACAAAGAAACGCTTGATGTTGCTGCCTACGATCTGCTCCAGCGGGCAGCCCAGGATCTCGCCGAGCCGACGGTTGCCGTACAGCACGACTCCGTCCTCCGACAGCGTGACCGCGCCTTCCTTCATCTGCTCGATCAGCGACCGGTAGGGTCGGTCCGCGTTGACCAGGGTGAAGATCTGGTTGGAACCCGCCTGGTTCACCACTACCGCATCCACGTCGCCGCAGCGGATCGCCTCGAGCGTTTCCTCCGCCTCGCGCAGCTTGGCGCGCAGGTCGGCAATCATTGCCTCCTGGGCGGCGGAGGGCCTCGGCGCGCCATCAGTTCTCATGGTGATCGATGATCGGCAGGCTCAGCGTCGACAGAACTTTTTGTTCGTTGGAAAGGTCTCCGATGGCGCGCCGGGCGGGTGCCGGGCTGACCTTGATCAGCGTGGGCGCGGCGATGATCTGCGCACCGGCCGCGGCCTCCGGATGCTGGTAGATGTCGATGACCTCGAGGTCGTAAAGGCCGGCCAGGTGCCGCTCGCAGATGTTGCGGATGTTCTTCACCGCCTGCATCGATCGCGGCGTAGAGCCGGCCACGTAGAGGCGAAGGCTGTAGCGCTCGGCGGTCATCATGGTGCCTCGCCCCTGGACCGGATGTCCAGGCCCACGAGGACGCGCTCCGTGTTCGAGAGGTCTCCGATGATCTTCGTGAGGGGTGAAGGCAGGTGCCGCACCAGGGTGGGCAGCGCCAGGATCTGGTCGCCCGCAGCCAGCTGCGGATTCACGCGCAGATCGACGATCTCGATGGTGTAGCGGCCCGCCAGGTGCGTTTCGCAGATGACGGTGAGGTTGTGGATCGCGGCGACAGACTTCGGTGTCTGGCCCGCGACGTACAGGCGCAGCGAGTAATGGCCGTCCCGTGGTGCTTCCGCCGGGGCGGGTGTCGAACTGGTGGTGTCTGTGAGCATGGCGACTCAGCTGCGGCGCTTGGCCATGACGGAGCGGTCGGAGGCGACCACGCTTTGCTGCAGGATGCGCTGCGTGGTGAGTCCGAGCGCTTCCTTGTCGGC
Source organism: Ramlibacter sp. (assembly GCF_028291745.1). GTDB lineage: Bacteria > Pseudomonadota > Gammaproteobacteria > Burkholderiales > Burkholderiaceae_C > Ramlibacter. Next base: position 101,618 of record NZ_JAQGNQ010000010.1, read on the forward strand.
GTCGTCCAGGCCGGCGCGCATGTCCTCGATCTGCCGCTCGACCACCTGCCGGCTGCGCGCCAGCACGCGCACGCGCAGCTCGGCCTCCTGCTTGGCGGCGGCCAGGTCCTCGCGCTCGCTCGCTTCCTGCGTCACGCGCGCGGAACCGGTCAGCACCCCGGCGGCGCCGATGTAGGCGGGGACCACCTTGATGCCCTGGGAGGTGATCTGGTATTCGCGCAGCTGGTTTGAATGCCCCATGCCGCGTGCCTTGAGGACATACAGGATCCGGTTGCGCTCGCCGTTGGACGTCGTGTTCGACAGCGACACCCAGGCGTCCATCAGCGAGGAGATGGCGTGGTCGCTTTCGTTCATCGTTTCGTCGATGCTCGAGAGGCTGGTGAACAGCGCCGTGATCCCGTGCGACTTGAGCAGGTCGATCAGCCGCAGCAGGATGGAATTCACCTCGGTCGCGGGTCCGCGAAAGGCGGTGATGGGATCGATGAGCACGATGGACGGGTTGAACACGCTGATGTCCCGGTGCATCTTGGCCAGGTGCATCTCGACGCCGTACACACTGGGCCGCGCCGCTTCGAACTGCAGCAGCCCGGAGGCCAGATGCTGGCCCAGGCGGATCCCGATCGACTCCATGTTGCGGACGATCTGCTTGGGAGACTCCTCGAAGACGAAGTACAGGCACTTCTCGCCGGCACGGCAGCAAGCGTCGATGAAGCTCGCCGCGAACGTCGTCTTGCCGGTGCCCGCAAGGCCGGAGATCAGGATGCTGGAGGCGCGGAAGTAGCCCCGCAGGTCGAACATTTCGTCGAGCTGGGATACCCCGGACGACACCACCCGGTCCGACGTCTGGTGATCCAGGCCCGCCGACGTCACCGGGAACACGCTGATGCCCTGCGCGTCGATCAGGAAGGGGTACTCGTTGGTGCCGTGCGCCGAGCCGCGGTACTTCACCACCCGCAGGCGGCGGGTGGTGACCTGATCGACCACCCGGTTGTCCAGCAGCACCACGCAGTCGGAGATGTACTCCTCGATGCCGTAGCGCGTCAGCTGCCCTTCGCCGCGCTCGCCGGTGATGATCGCCGTCACGCCGCGTTTCTTGAGCCACTCGAACAGGCGGCGCAGCTCGGCCCGCAGCATCCCCGCATCGGTGAAACTCGAGAACAGGGTCTCGATCGTGTCCAGCACGACTCGCTTGGCCCCGATGCGCGTGATCGCGTAGTCGAGGCGCACGAACAGGCCTTCGAGGTCGTAGTCGCCGGTTTCCTCGATCTGGCTGCGATCCAGTTGCACGTGGTCGATGACGAGCCGGTTCTCGGCGATCAGGCCATCGAGGTCATAGCCAAGGGACGCGACGTTCGCCGACAGGTCCCCCGCGTGCTCCTCGAAGGACATGAAGACGCCGGGCTCGTCGTTCTTCTGCGCGCCGCAGACCAGGAAAGTCATCGCGAACAAGGTCTTGCCACAGCCGGCCGCGCCGCACAGCAGGGTGGGCCGCCCCGTCGGCACGCCACCGCCTGTGATCTGGTCGAATCCGACGATGCCGGTCGGCGTCTTGGGTAGCTGTCTCAGATCCGTCGCCATCTGCATCCTTTGAGAGCGCAAGGCCAGCGCAGTCCGCGCCGCGGCAAGCCTTGCCTGGCTGACTGTCACCGAACGCACCGGTGCCGTCCGTGCGCTAGCCCGCATAGTCGGGGGTCCGTGCTGCCCGGACCTCCGGCACGAGAAGAACTCCGCCGCGAGGGACTGACCCTGTACCCGCTTCAGTACGGCTCGGAAGTAAAGCTTCCGGCCCCTCGGATACTCCCGTTGCCGGCTGCCCCGGCACGGCGGGCGAATTCGGCGGGTCGGATCCGGTCTGGCGCGCGGCGCGCTGGCGTGTCCGGAATCGCCAGACGCGGGCCGCCGCGCTCATGCCGCCAGCAACGGGGCCTCAGCGCTGTTGTCGGCGCTCAGCACCGGGCCTGATGGGGGCCGCGGCCTGGCCGGTGCCGCAGGCTCGACCATCGTCGGGTCGGGCGCGGCTTGCCCGGCTAGTGCGAATGCCATGCTGGCGGCCGAGGGATTGAGGCTGTCGACCATCGAACTCGGCATCAGGATCGTGGCGCCACGCTCTTTCGTCGTTTCGTAAATGATGTTCATCGCGCGTAGCTGGAGCGCCCATGGATGACCCGCATAGATCTTGGCTGCCTCGACGAACCTGCCAGCGATTGCCGCCTCGGCTGAGCCCAGGATGACGCGGGCCTGCTTCTCGCGCTCGGCCTGCGCCTGGCGCGACATCGCGTTCTGCAGCGCCTCGGGAATGGCGACGTCCCGGATTTCCACGGACGTGACCGAGACGCCCCAGGGCGCGGTCTTGGCGCCGATCTCGATCTTCAGTTGCTCGTCGGCATCCTTTCGGTCGGACAAGAGCGCCGCCAACATCGACGAGCCGATCATCTCCCGTAGCGAAGTCTGGGCGACGCGGTCGATGGCTTCACGGTAGTTGGTAATCGCCAATGCCGCCTTCTCGGCATCGTGGACGTGCCAGAAGATGATTGCGTCGACGTTCACGGGCACCGTGTCGCGCGTGAGCGCCTGCTCGGCGTTGAAGGCCGTCGTCTGAATGCGGCAGTCGATCACCGCGACGATGCTGTCGATGACCGGAATGATCGCGAACAGCCCCGCGCCCTTGACGCCTTGCAGCTTGCCCATGCGCAGCACGACGAACTTCTGCCACACATTGGCCATCTTCAGTGAACTCGCGATCACTGCGGCGGCCGCGAGGAAGGCGAGTGCCAGAAACGGGTTCACCAGATAGCCGACAGCTGCGGCGGCGAGCACGCAGACAAAGACGAGGAAGGAAGTGACGGGATTCATGACGGAGCTTTCTCGGGCTGCAAAACTTCAGTGCCCTCAAGTAACGTAAACACGCCTCGCGTCCATGTCGGTGCGCTGCCGCACGAAGTCGGCAGCGACCGGAGGGCGTAGGTCGAAAGAGATCGGCTCACGATCAGCATCGCGGATGAGGCCGATCCCTACGTGACCCTGTACCCGTTTCAGTACCGTTCAGAAGTAGAAACTTCCGGCTCTTCGGGGATCACCGTTGCCGGCTCAAGCCGGCAACGGCGGGCGAATTCGGCCGGTGCGATCCAGTCTGGCGCGGAGTGGGGGCGGCTCTCGTTGTAGTCGCTGCGCCAGGCGTCGATCTTGTCCCTGGCGTCCTCCAGGGACAAGAACCAGTGGGCGTTCAGACACTCCTGGCGCAGTCGGCCGTTGAAGCTTTCCACGCGCGCGTTGTCGGTCGGTTTGCCGGGTCGACTGAAGTCAAGCTCCACGCCGTGCTCGTAGGCCCACTTGTCCATTGCCTTGGAGATGAACTCGCTGCCGTTGTCTGTCTTGATCGTTGCCGGCAAGCCCCGGGCGGCGCAAATGCGACTGAGGGTGGCGACCACGTCAGATCGGCCACGATCTGCTTTAACTTGCGATTCTCTTCTTCCAGCTGCCGCAATCGGCGCAGCTCAGAGGGACCCACGCCGCCGTACTTCTTGCGCCAGACATAAAAGGTCGCATCGCTGATGCCCATCTTGCGACAGACCTCCTCGACGCTGATACCCAGCTCCGCCTGCTTGAGCGCGAACGCGATCTGATCGCCTGTGAACTTGCTCTTTCTCACGACATGCCTCCTGGCCCTCTCGGGCCTTCATCATGCCGGGCGGTTTCTGTAACCGAGCGGTACTGAATCCTGGGACAGGGTCACGCGAAAGTACGTAACGTGCTAACCTCCGTGCTGCTGAACGTTGAGCAGAACGTCGCTCTTCAAGGTATTACTGTCTCCCTCCGGCGAACTTGCAACCCGCCGCGTCGTTGTCTGAATCCCTCCCGATGTCTTCTGACGTTGCGCATCGCGCGGCAGGTTGCTGCGCGGCACCTGTGCGCACTACTAAGCGCCATCATTGAGAAAGGCTCGCCATGAGCAGCAAGATCTACGTGGGCAACCTGCCCTACTCCGTGACCGATTCCACCCTGGAATCCAACTTTGCCGAGTTCGGCAGCGTTTCCTCCGCCAAGGTCATGATGGACCGTGAAACCGGCCGCTCCAAGGGCTTCGGTTTTGTCGAAATGGCGTCTGCGGAAGTTGCCGAGGCTGCCATCAAGGCGCTCGATGGCATGTCCGTGGATGGACGCTCGATCACCGT
>NZ_JAQGNQ010000053.1 GCF_028291745.1 Ramlibacter sp.
GCGCCAGCGCCACTTGCATGATTTCCTTGGTGATGCCCATGATCTTGATGTCCATCTGCAGCGCGGTAATGCCGTTGGCGGTACCCGCTACCTTGAAGTCCATGTCGCCGAGGTGGTCTTCGTCGCCCAGGATGTCGGACAGGACGGCGAACTTGCCGCCTTCCTTGATCAGGCCCATCGCGATGCCGGCCACGTGCGCCTTCATCGGCACGCCGGCGTCCATCAGCGCCAGGCAGCCGCCGCACACCGATGCCATCGACGAGGAACCGTTCGATTCGGTGATTTCCGACACCAGCCGCACCGAGTAGCTGAAGTCTTCCGGGTCAGGCATGGCTGCCAGCAGCGCGCGCTTGGCCAGGCGGCCGTGGCCGATCTCGCGGCGCTTCGGCGTACCGACGCGGCCGGTTTCGCCGGTGGCGAACGGCGGCATGTTGTAGTGCAGCATGAACGGATCGGTGTACTCGCCCATCAGCGCGTCGATCTTCTGGCTGTCGCGGCCGGTGCCCAGCGTGGCGATGACCAGTGCCTGGGTTTCGCCACGCGTGAACAGCGCCGAACCATGGGTACGCGGCAGCACGCCGGTACGGATCGAGATCGGGCGCACGGTGCGCGTGTCGCGGCCGTCGATGCGCGGCTCGCCGGCGAGGATCTGGCTGCGCACGATGCGCGACTCGATCTCGAACAGCAGGGTGTCGACCTTGATCGGGTCGAAGCCGGCGCCCTCATCCTTGAGCGCCGCCTGCACGGAAGCAGTGGCATCACGCAGGGCTTGCGTGCGCGCCTGCTTGCTGCGGATCTGGTAGGCCGCGCGGATCTTCTCTTCGGCCAGGCCCTTGACCTTGCTGACGAAGGATTCGTCTTCGGCGGGCGCCTGCCAGTCCCACACGGGCTTGCCGGCTTCGCGCACGAGTTCGTGGATCGCGTTGATCGCGATCCTGCCCTGCTCGTGGCCGAACACCACGGCGCCGAGCATCACTTCTTCGGACAGCTGGTGCGCTTCCGATTCCACCATCAGCACGGCGGCTTCGGTGCCGGCGACCACCAGGTCGAGGTCCGACATCTTGCGGGCAGAGGGGCCCGGGTTCAGCACGTATTCGCCGCTGACGTAGCCCACGCGGGCGGCGCCGATCGGGCCGTTGAACGGGATGCCGGAGATCGACAGCGCAGCGGACACGCCGATCAGGGCGGCGATGTCGGCGTCGACTTCGGGGTTCAGCGAGACGGTGTGGATGACCACATGCACCTCGTTGTAGAAGCCTTCGGGGAACAGCGGGCGGATCGGGCGGTCGATCAGGCGCGACGTCAGCGTCTCGAGTTCGGACGGCTTGGCTTCCCGCTTGAAGAACGAGCCGGGAATCTTGCCGGCAGCGTAGGTCTTCTCGATGTAGTCGACCGTCAGGGGGAAGAAGTCCTGGCCCGGTTTGGCCGTCTTGGAGGCGACCACGGTAGCCAGCACCACGGTGTCATCGATGCTGACGAGGACGGCGCCGCCGGCCTGGCGCGCGATTTCGCCGGTTTCGAGGGTGACGGTGTGGTTGCCCCACTGGAACGTCTTGGTGACCTTGTTGAAAATGCTCATGGCTTTGTTCTTTCTCTGGTTGCCGGAGAGGGCCGTACGAGATGCCATTCCCCAGGGACTAGGCGCCTAAACCCTGGGGAATGACACAGCGCTCGTCGGGCCGATGCTCCGAAGTAAAAAACGCCTGAGCCAGTCGCGAAACCGTCTCAGGCGTTCATGGTGCAGGACTGCTTACTTGCGCAGGCCCAGCTTGGTGATCAGCGACGTATAGCGCTCGGTATCCTTGTTCTTCAGGTACGCGAGCAGGCTCTTGCGGCGGTTCACCATGCGCAGCAAGCCGCGGCGGCCGTGGTGGTCCTTGGCATGCGTCTTGAAGTGCGGGGCGAGCTCGTTGATGCGGGCGGTCAGCAGTGCAACTTGCACTTCGGGGCTGCCGGTGTCGTTGGCGCCACGCGCGTGCGCGGAGACGACCTCTGCCGTGGTGATCGGGGTCATGGGATGTCCTTGAAGATTGTTGACTTGCGTAGCGCTGCTGGAACTGCGGCACTACGTGCGCTCTGCGGATGCAGAACCGGACGATTATACGGGATTTGGCTTACGTCGTCGCGGAGGGCTGGCGCGACAACCAGGTTGCCAGCCGATCGACCCCCTGCCCCAGCCGTCCCGGATCCTTGCTCGCGAAACACCACCGCAGCCATCCCTGCGCCTCGGGCGCAAAGGCATTCCCGGGCGCTAGCCCGATGCCTGCCTCCGTCACCAGGCGCTTGGCGAGCGTCAGCGAATCGTCGAAACCGTCGAGCTTGAAGAAGGCATACATGCCGCCCTTGGCCGCCGCCAATTCGACGCCCGGCAAGCCCTGCAGCAGCGGCACCAGCGTGTCGCGGCAGGTCTTCAGGTGCGCCACCACGCGCGGCGTGACTTCGTCGGTGCGGCGGATCGCCTCGATGCCGGCGCGCTGCGTGAACACGCTTGCGCACGAGGTGTTGAATTCGATCAGCTTGCCCATGCCATGCGTCATCGTGGCCGGCATCACCAGCCAGCCGAGCCGCCAGCCCGTCATGAGGAAGCTCTTGGAGAAGCTGTGCGCGACGATCAGGCGGTCTTCGGGCGCGGCCACGTCGAGGAAGCTGGGTGCGCAGCGGCTGGCGCTTTCCTCGTAGTACAGGCGCTCGTAGACCTCGTCGGCCAGGATCCAGGTGCCGGTGCGGCGGCAGTGCTCCACGATGGCGCGCTGCTCGGCGCGCGTGAGCGTCCAGCCGGTGGGGTTGTTCGGGGCGTTCACGATCAGCAGGCGCGTGGCCGGCGTGATCGCGTCCAGCAGTCGCTGCAGGTCGAGCGTCCAGGCGCCCGCGCGCGGCGTGAGCGGCACCGGCTTCAGTTGCGCGCCCATGATCCGCGCCTGCGCCGGCAGGTTGGGCCACACGGGCGTGACCACCACCACCTCGTCGCCGGCGTCGACCACCGCCTGGCACGCCAGCATCAAGGCGTTGACCCCGCCGGAGGTGACCGCGATGCGATCGGCGCCCACGGCGCCGTGCAGCGCGCTGGTGTAGCCGGCGATCGCCTCGCGCAATTCGGGCAGCCCGAGGTTGTGGGCATAGAAGGTCTCGCCCTTGCGCAGCGACTCGATGGCCGCCTCGCGGATGAACTCCGGCGTGACCTCGTCGCTCTCGCCAAACCAGAACGCCAGCACGTCACTGCGCCCCATGCCGGCGTTGGCCACTTCACGGATCTTGGATTCTTCGAGGTCGATGACGGTCTGGCGCATTGTGGGAATTGTCGTGGAAATTCAAAAGCCAACATCTGGACGCAGAAGACGCAGAAGTTGCGCAGAAGTCGCAGAAGAAATTCCGAAGATTTGTTGAATAACTTTTCTGCGTCTTCTGCGTAACTTTCGCGTTTTCTGCGTCCGGATACTGGGTGTTCCGGCTGTCCGCTCCCGCTCCCTACGGCCTAGCCATGCGGCACGAAGACGCCATCTCCGCCTGCGCCGGCGACAGCGTGCGCACCACGCGGAAGCCGTAGCCTGAGCCTTCCACGTCGAACTTCACGCCGGGCGTGCCCTGCCGGTCCATCACGCCCACCACCAGCGATTGCTGGAACTGGTGGTCGGCCGCGCGCATGAAACCGGTCTGCCCCGCGAAGCTCACCCTGGCCTGCTCCAGCGCGTTGGCCAGCGGCACGGCCTCGATCGTGCCCGCACGCGCGATGGCCTGCGCCAGGGCCTCGATCATCAACTGCATGCGCATGTGCACGTAGTCGTCCTCGGGCCGCGGGAAGCGCTGGCGGAAGGACCGGTAGAAGGCCTCGCTCTCGGGCGTCGGCAGATTGGGCAGCCAGTCGGCCACGGCCAGCACCTTGCCGATGCCGGCCTCGCCGATGGCGGCGGGCGCGCCGAGCGCATTGCCGTAGAAGGTGAAGAAGCGGCCGTCGAAGCCGACCTCGCGGGCGGCCTTCACCAGCAGCGTGAGGTCGTTGCTGAAATTGCCCGTGATCACCGCGTCGGCGCCGCTCGCCTTGATCTTGGTGGCGTACGGCGCGAAGTCCTTGATGCGCAGCAGCGGATGCAGCTCGTCGCCCGCGATGCGGATATCCGGACGCTGCTGCGCGAGTTGCCGGCGCGCCTCGCGCTGCACCGCCTGGCCGAAGCTGTAGTCGGGATTGAGCAGGTAGACCGACTTGACCGCGGTGTCCTCGCGCAGCACCGACATCAGCGCCGCCATGCGCATGTCGGCATGCGCGTCGAAGCGGAAGTGCCAGAAGCTGCAGCGCTCGTTGGTGAGGATCGGGTCGACCGCCGCGTAATTGAGGAAGACCACGCGCCGCTGCGGCTCGCGTTCGTTGTGGCGGTTGATCGCCTCGATCAGCGCCGCCGCCACCGCGGACGAATTGCCTTGCAGCACGATGCGGGCGCCGGCATCTACGGCCGAGCGCAGTGCCGACAGCGCCTCCTCGATCTGCCCCTTGCTGTCGTAGCGATCCAGGGCCAGCGGCCGCCGGCCCTCGCGCGTCGCCACGCCACCACTCTGGTTGACGCGCTCCACCGCCCATGCGAGGTTGCGGAACACCGCTTCGCCCCCGTTGGCGTTGCCGCCGGAGAGCCCCTCGATCAACGCCAGGTGGATCGGCGCGGCGGCCTGGGCACGCGCGAGGGCGGGAAGGAGTGCAGACGCGGCCAGCGATTTCAAGACCGCGCGCCGAACAATTTTCATGCCTGGAATTCCCTTGAAATGCGCCGCCGGGTTCGCAGATGGGGACCAGGCGGCGATCGAATGCAGCGAGAGCAAACAGCGAGAGCCGCGCAGTGTACGGGACCCGTGTCCCACCCCATTCCCACAGGAGCCATTGAATGTTCTACGCCCCCGCCCATCGCACCCACGCCTTCGTGCCCGCCCGTTCCCTCGACCGCGGCTTCGAGCGCTTCCTGAACGCGCCCTTCTTCAACGCTGGCCCCACCGGCTTGAAGGTGGAACAGAACGACGAAGCCTGGACGGTGTCGCTCGACCTGCCCGGCGTCACCCGTGAACAACTCACCATCGACGTCGACGGCGCCGTGGTCCGCGTGCAGACCGTCAAGGATGCCCCGCGCCAGTACCAGGCCGCCTACGAACTGCCCGCCGACATCGACGGCGAAGCGACCAGCGCCAAGCTGGAAAACGGCGTGCTGACGCTCGCCCTCGCGAAGAAGAAGCAGGTCGTGACTTCGCGGCAGATCGAGGTCAAGTAAGACCTCTTGCCCCTTCCCCCCGGAGCGGGGAGGCTCTTCTTGCTCCTCCCCCTCCGGGGGGAGGCTGGGAGGGGGGCGCCCCCCCCGCGTCGCGCGCTCATTCAGTGCCGGGGCGCCCCCACCCCAACCCTCCCCCGGAGGGGGAGGGAGCAAACCCATCAAGACAGCGCCTCTGCCTCACAGCAGGGGCGCTTTTTTCTTGCGCGCCGCCTGCGTCATCCCGCCATAGCCCCAATCGCCAGCGGCCACCTCCTGCACCACCACGTAGCTCGCTTCGGCCAGGCCGCCCAGTTGCTGCTCCAGTGCATTGAACGCGGCGGCAACGAAGTCGGCCTTCTCCTCGGCGCTGTTGGTGCCCGCCGTGACGCGGATCTCCAGCATGGCGGTGGGTTCGCTTGCCGCCCGGCCGCCGATGAACCAGCGGCCAGGCCACACTTCCTCGACGGTCAACGCCGTCACCTCCTGCCGCTTGCCGAGGAGCTCCGTGGACAGCTGCGTCAGCGTGCGCGCGAGCCGCGCCACCCGTTCGGCCGCTTGCGGCGGCGACAGCTTCAGTTGCAGGGTGGGCATTTCAGGCCTCCGGAAGGATGGGCGTGCGCGTGCCGGCGAGGCGATGCCTCACCCGGCGCAAGGCATTGGCAACTCCGTGCGCGATGGCCTGCCACAACGAGGTCAGCGCTTTTTCGCGCAGTTCATGCGCGCGCCACTCCGCCGCTTCCATTTGCCGCGCGAAATCCTCGGTATACCGGTAGTCCATGGTGGCCCTTCCTTTCGTGTGTGCCTGGGCTGCACTCTAGGGATGGGACCCGCGCGGCGAAACGGCGCCGGCCGCAAATCGGTTTTGCACCCGCTGCAAGGCAGCGCGATGCTGGCTACGATGCGCCCCTATGCGTCATCTGCAGTTCGACGAACTGGCCCTCTATGCCCGCGTCGCGGACCTCGGCTCGCTGTCGGCGGTCGCGCGTGAACGCGACGTGCCGGTCAGCCAGGTCTCGCGCACGCTCGCGCGCCTGGAAAAGGCCTGCGGCGCGCGCCTGATGCGCCGCTCCACGCACGGCCTGTCGCTGACGGAGGAAGGCCGCACCTTCCTCGATTACAGCCGCCGCGCGGTGGTGACGCTGGAGGAGATGGAAGGCGAATTCGCCGCGCGCTCCGCCGAGCCGAGCGGCCGTGTGCGCGTGGCCACCAGCACCGTCGTCGCGCAGTACCAGATCATCCCCAGCCTGCCGGCACTCACCGCGCGTCATCCGCGCCTGCAGGTCGACCTGGAAGTGGGCGACCGGCTGGCCGACATGACGCGCGAGGGCATCGACATCGCCATCCGCGCCGGCGGCGAGCTGGCCGACACCGCAGTCGCGCGCCAGATCGGCACCCTGGGGCGCGCGCTCTATGCCGCGCCGGCGTATGGGCAGGCGCATGGCCTGCCCGCGCAGCCCGACGAACTCGCGCAGCACCGCCTGGTCACCACCACCGCCGTGCCGCTGCTCAATGCCTGGCCGTTCCGGCACGAGGGCGCCACGACGCTGTTCCCCGCCAGCGGCCACTGGCGCGCCAACGACTCCGGCATGCTGGCCACCATGGTGCTGCAGGGTCTCGGGATCGGCCGGCTGTCGACCCTGGTCGGCGAACCGCTGGTGCATGCTGGCGAGCTGGTGCGCGTACTGCAGGACCACGTCGACGTACAGACCGTGCCGGTGTTCGCCGTGACCGCCGGCACGCGGCATCGGCTGCCGAAGATCAAGGCCTGCGTTGACTACTGGGCGGAGTGGTTTGCGAGGAACGCGTGAGGCGCTGTCGTCATGCAAGGATGCTTGAACGCAGAAGGGCAGACAGGTCTGACGGGTGTCATCCCAAGAGGCTTGGCGACTTCTGCGTGTTTGGTTTTACTTCCGCGCCTTCTGCGTTCAAAAAGCCTTTCGCACACGAACGTGCTCTCAAGCCGGTTTGCGCGCAATCATCCCGATCAGCGCCGAATGCCCGCGATGGCCTGTGCCCTCGTCCAGCGTCGCCTCGTATTCGCGCAGCTCGATCACTTCGAGTTCGGCAAATGCCTCGCGCAGCAGCTCCGGCGTGTACAGGTGCGACTCGATCGGCGGGCCGCCCGTGCGGTACTCCAGCTGGCGCTGCGTGTAGCCTTGCAGCACCAGCGTGCCGCCCGGCTTGAGGCACTGCACCATGCCACCGAAGATGCGCTCGCGCAGCGCCGGGTCGGCGAACTGGATGAAGATCGCCGCCACCCCGTCGTACATGTTCTCGGGCCAGGCCAGGGTGGCGATGTCGGCCACGGCGAAGTTGACCTTCACGCCCGCCGTGCGTGCGAAGTCCCTGGCCTTGCGCATGCCCACTTCGGAGATGTCGAAGGCATCGACCGTGAGGCCGCGCTGCGCCAGCCAGACGCTGTTGCGGCCTTCGCCATCCGCGACCGACAGCACGCGCTGGCCCGCCTGCCACACGTCCGCATGGCCGCGCAGCCAGCTGTTCGGCTCGGTGCCGAACAGGTAGCCCGAGGCCGAGAAGCGCCGGTTCCAGGTGCCGGCAGGGTCGTCGAAGGGCGGGGGAGAGGTGACGGCGGCGCTCATGGCTTGATCTTAGGCACGCAGTCCGCTGGCTCTCCCTGCGGGAAACCCTCCGCCCCCCGTAGTACCCCTTGCTTCAGGCCGAGGTGATCGCCTCCAGCGGCCAGCGCGGCTTGACGTCGAAGGCATAGTCGGCCCGCGCCTCCTGCACGCCGGCCTGCAGCCGCATGGCCGCGGCCAGCGCGATCATGGCCCCGTTGTCCGTGCACAGCGACAGCTCGGGATAGTGAACCCGCACCCCGCGCTTGCCGCAGGCCGCGTCCAGTTGAGCACGCAGGCGGCGATTGGCGCCGACGCCCCCGGCGACGACGATCCGGTCAAGTGCACTGCGCTCCAGCGCGGCCAGTGATTTCTTCACCAGGACCTCGACGATCGCGGCCTCGGTGGACGCCGCGAGGTCGGCCTTGCGCTCTTCGAGCTGCGGGCCCAGTTTGTTGACCTGCGTCAACACGGCCGTCTTCAGTCCGGCGAAGGAAAAGTCCAGGTCGCCGCTGTGCAGCAGCGGACGCGGCAGCTTGAAGGCGGTGGGGTCGCCCTGCTGCGCCAGTTGCGAGAGCGCCGGCCCCCCGGGATAGCTTAGGCCGAGCAGCTTGGCGGACTTGTCGAAGGCCTCGCCGGCGGCATCGTCGATGGTCTCGCCCAGCATGCGGTAGCGGCCGACGCCTTCCACCTGCATCAGCTGGGTGTGGCCCCCCGAGACCAGCAAGGCAATGAAGGGAAAGCGCGGCGGATCCTGGCTCAGGAAGGGCGACAGCAGATGTCCTTCGAGGTGGTGCACACCCAGCACCGGCTTGCCCAGCGCCGCCCCCAGCGCGCAGGCCACGCCCGCCCCCACCAGCAGCGCGCCGGCCAGCCCGGGCCCGCGCGTGTACGCGACGACATCCACCTCGCGCAGCGCGCAACCGGACTCGGCGAGCACCTGCTGCGCGAGCGGCAGCACGCGGCGAATGTGATCCCGGCTCGCCAGCTCCGGCACCACCCCGCCATAGGCCTGGTGCATCTCGATCTGGCTGTGCAACGCATGCGCGCGCAACACGGGGACCTGCGCGCCCGCGGTCGCGACCAGCGCGACGCCGGTTTCGTCACAGGAGGATTCGATGCCCAACACGATCATGGTCCGGAGTTTAGCGGCGTGCTGGGCCGAACATTTTGAACGCGGAAGGCGCCGGGATGTCTTCGCACCGCGGCACGCTTGTTGCTGCACCGGGTGAGTCGAACTCCGGATCGCACGCGTACGGTGCGGGCCGCGATGGCCGCCGATTTCATTTCCTCGCCACAGGAGCAGACGATGCGGAAATCCTCCACCCCGGTGTCCCGCCGGTCCCTGCTGCAGGGCGCGGCCGCCCTGGGGGGCGCCGGCCTCGCGGGCAGCTTGCGGGCCATCGTGATGGCGCAGGGCACCGCCCCGACGAGGCGGTGCTGATGTCCCACCGCGTGGTGATGATGACCAACGGCCCCTCGGCCACCGTCGGCCAGCTGATGGACGTGCCGCTGCCCCGCCCGCGCAAGCGCATCGCGCTGGCCGAGGACAAGGTCTACCACCGTTGCCGGCAGGAGATCCTGTGCTTCCTGTACGACAAGCAGCGCAAGGTGGAGCCGATCTCCGCCCGGCTGGCCGCCGGATTTTCCAACCCGCAAAAGGCAGCAGCATGACCCCCGAGCAGATCGCACTGGTGCAAGCCAGTTTCGAGAAGGTGAAACCCGTTGCACCGCAGGCCGCGGAGATCTTCTACGCCCGCCTGTTCGAACTGGCGCCGCAAGTGCGCGGCCTGTTCCGCGGCGACATGGCGGAACAGGGCCGCAAGCTGATGGCGATGCTGGCCGGGGTCGTCGGCGGGCTGTCGCGGCTGGACGTGCTGGTGCCGACGGCGCAGCAGCTGGCGCGGCGGCACGTGGCCTATGGCGCCCTGCCGGAACACTATCCGGTGGTCGGCCAGGCCTTGCTGGAGACGCTGGCAAAGGGACTCGGCGAGGAATTCACGCCGCAAGTGCGACAGGCCTGGGAGACGGCTTACGGAACGCTGTCGCAGGTCATGATCGCGGCGCAGCAAGAACAGCCGCCACTGGCCATGTCAGCCCGGGTTTGATGCATGTCATCCGGGGCGCGAGGATGTCGCCCCGGGTCGAAGGATGTCATCCCGGGCTCGACCCGGGATCCACGCTGCGCCTGATCGACGGCCGCCGTGGATTGCGGGTCACCCGCAATGACATTCAAGATTGCAGGTCAAGCCCGCAATGACATCCAGGATTGCGGTCCGAGCCGCAATGCCATGCACGTCACGCCCCCATCAACACCTGGATGGAATGCTGGTACGCCGCCGTGAGGCGGTCGAACACTTCCAGCAGTTCCTCGCTGGCCGCGGCCAGCTTCACGCGCGCGGTCCTGGCCACGGCAGCGCGCAATTCCTGCCACGCCGCCTCGCCCCGCTCCAGCAGCGCGCGGATTTCCGGGGTGGATAGCGGCGCCGCGCGCAGGCGCGCCATGCCCTCCTCGAAGGCGCCGGCGCACTCCGCCAGCGCGGCCTCCCCGGCTCCCAGCAGCGCCAGCTTGGCCATGCGCTGCGCCAGCATGCGCTGCCGGCCGGCCACGTTGACCACGCCCACCTGCGGCGCGAGCCCCGATGCCTGAAGCGCGAGCACCAGCGCGTCGGCCTGCACCAGCACCGCCTCGGCCAGCACGTCGAGCGCCGCCGGATCCGGCGCCGGCGGCCGGGCCTCCAGCGCGAGCCGCAGCGCCTGCCAGCCAGTGCGCGCGGCCGCGATCAGGTCACCGTACGTGGCAGCGGACAGCTCGCGTTCCAGGAAGCCGAGGTTCTCCTCGACCCGCTGCACCGACTCGTTCGTCAGCACCGCGACCGCCGCGGCTTCCGTCCGGCTGGCGGCCAGTGCGTAGAGCTTCACCAGCCGCTGCGAGAGCATGCGCTGCTGCCCCGCGCGATTGATCGCCTCGCCCGTGCGCGCCGCGGCTATCACCTGGCGCGACACCTGCCCGACACGCTGGCTGCCTTGCATGGACGCAGTGCGCAGCAGCTGGAAGGCCTCCTCCTCGCTCACGTGCTGCGCGCGCATGAGGATGCCCTTGGCCTGGTCGACCCACTTGCGTTCGTCGAGCTTCTCGGCCAGTTCGGCGAGCTTGCCGCGCAGCTGCGCCTCGTGGCGCGCGCGCGCCTGCGCCAGGTGCACCAGGGGCCGCAACCGCTCGCGCGCGTATCCCTGCACCACCCATGCGTGCACGCCCGCATCGAGTGCACGCTGCATCGTCTCGACGCTCGCATCCTGGGTGAACAGCAGCACGGGGACGTGCTGCTGGGCCTGCAGCGTGGCAACAGCCTGCAGCAGCTCCGGCGTGGGGCGCGGCGCCCAGCAAACCAGCACGTCGGGGCTCGCCTGGAGCGTCGCGCGCACCAGCTGGGCGCAATCGCCCTGCGAATGCACCTCGAAGCCCGCCGCGATGAAGTCGGACGCCAGTGCAGGCGCACCCGGATCGGGCATGGAGAGGAGCAGGACGGAAGTCATGGCGCGCGGCAGCAGGGCGTTCAAGCATAGGCCATGCACGCTTCGCGCCTGCTGGCACGGTCCGTGCAGTGAGAAGGATGCCGGGTGCGACGATGCACCCGGGCCGTGCACCGTACCGCCGGCCTCGCGCACAACGTCGTGTGCTGTCCTGTACTCCTTCCGAGGGTGAGCCGCGAGGCTGCCCGGGTCCAGACACACGATGAGCGCATTCAACACCTTCCTCAAGTCCGGCCACTCGCCGACGCTGTTCGCGGCCTTCCTCTACTTCGCTTTTTCCTGCGGAGTGTGGGTGCTCAATGGCGCGATGGCGCCCTTCATCCGCGAGACGTATCACTTCAGCGCCGCGCAGCAGGGGCTGATGCTCTCGATCCCGATCGTCGCCGGCGCGCTGATGCGCTTTCCGCTCGGCGTCCTGGCGCAATACATCGGCCGCAAGGCGGCCACGCTGGTGGAGATGGCCATGATCGCCGTCGCCATGGTGTTCGGCCTGTTCTTCGTGCACAGCTTCGGCGACCTGCTGGCGATGGGCGTGCTCCTGGGGATCGCCGGCGCCAGCTTCGGCGTGGCGATGTCGCTCGGCTCCGGCTCTTTCCCGGCGAAGCACAAGGGCCTGGCGATGGGCATCGTCGGCGCCGGCAACGTCGGTACCGCAGTGTCCGTGCTGGTGGCGCCGCCGCTGGCGCAGTGGCTCGGGTGGCAGGCGGTGTACGGCGTCGCCGCCTGCGCGATGCTGCTGCCTGCGCTGGTGATGATCTTCCTTGCGCGCGAGCCGGCTGACGTCAAGCCCCAGGCCAGCCTGCGCGACCATGTGGCCTGCCTGTTCGAAGGTGACGGCTGGGTGTTCAGCGTGATCTACGCGATCACCTTCGGCGGCTTCATCGGCCTCACCAGCTTCCTGCCCTCGTATTACTACGAGCAGTTCGGCGCCGGCAAGGTGCAGGCCGGGCAGCTGACGATGCTGGCGGCCTTCATGGGTGCGGCGCTGCGGGTGGTCGGCGGCTGGCTCGCCGATCGCTGGGGCGGCATCAACACCCTGACGGTGGTGCTCGCCGTCGTGGCGGCTTCGCTGGTGCTGATCGCGTTTTCCGCGGGCTCGCTGCCGCTCACCACGCTGCTGATGATGCTGTGCTTCGCGGCGCTGGGCGCCGGCAACGGGGCGCTGTTCCAGCTCGTGCCCCTGCGCTGGCCGGCCGCCACCGCGGTGGCCGGTTCCATGATCGGTGAGATCGGCGCCCTCGGTGGCGGCCTGGTCCCCAGCACGATGGGACTGGCGAAGCAGTACGCCGGCAGCTACGCCTGGGGCTTCCTGCTGTTCGCGGGGCTGGCCCTCGTGGTGCTCGCCTTGCTGCGCGTCGTGCAGGCCGGCTGGACCGGCAAGTGGGTCGGCCACGGCGGCCGTGCCCGCGTGACCAGCGCTGTCGGCGCTGCCGGCTGGCCCTCCGGCCGCGCGCACCCACAACCCCTTTCGCAGTTCTCGCAGGAGTAATGCCATGAAGAAAATGAAGCTCGTGATGGTCGGCAACGGCATGGCCGGCGTGCGCACCCTGGAGGAACTGCTGAAGATCGCGCCGCAGCTGTACGACGTGGCGGTGTTCGGCGCGGAGCCGCATCCCAACTACAACCGCATCCTGCTGTCGCCGGTGCTGGCCGGCGAGCAGACGCTGGACGAGATCGTGCTGAACTCCTGGGACTGGTACGAGCAGAACCACGTCCGCCTGCACGCCGGCAAGAAGGTGGTGGAGATCGACCGCATCCGGCGCATCGTGCGTGCCGAAGACGGCACCGAAGAAGAGTACGACCGCCTCTTGCTGTGCACCGGCTCCAATCCCTTCATGCTGCCGGTGCCGGGCAAGGACCTGGCCGGCGTGATCGCCTACCGCGACATCGCCGACACCAACGCCATGATCGCGGCAGCGCAGAAATACCGGAAGGCGGTGGTGATCGGCGGCGGTCTGCTGGGACTGGAAGCCGCCAACGGCCTCATGAAGCGCGGCATGGAAGTCACCGTGGTGCACGTCATGCCCTGGCTGATGGAGCGCCAGCTCGACGACGTGGCCGGAGGCCTGCTGCAGAAGTCGCTGGAGGAGCGCGGCCTGAAGTTCCGCATCGGCGCGCACACGCAGGAGCTGGTGGCCGGCGCGGATGGCCGCGTGACGAAGGTGAAATTCAAGGACGGCTCCGAGCTCGATGCCGACCTCGTGGTGATGGCCGTCGGCATCCGCCCGAACACCGAACTCGCCGAGCAGGCGCGCATCCACTGCAGCCGTGGGATCGTCGTCAACGACACGATGCAGACGGTGACCGACGCGCGCATCTATGCCGTGGGCGAATGCGCGGCGCACCGCGGCATCGCTTACGGCCTGGTCGCGCCGCTGTTCGAACAGGCGAAGGTGGCCGCCAACCATCTGGCGCAGTTCGGCATCGGCCGCTACACCGGCTCGCTCACTTCCACCAAGCTGAAGGTCACCGGCATCGACCTGTTCTCCGCCGGCGAATTCATGGGAGGCGTTGGCACCGAGGAGATCGTGATGAGCGATCCCTTTGCCGGCGTCTACAAGAAGCTGGTGATCAAGGACGACAAGCTGGTGGGCGCCTGCCTGTACGGCGACACCGTGGACGGCAGCTACTACTTCAAGCTGCTGCGCGAAGGCCGCAAGATCGCCGACATCCGCGACAAGCTGATGTTCGGCGAATCGAATCTCGGCGATGCCGGCCACCAGGGCCGGAACAAGGCCGCGCAGATGGCCGACGGCGACGAGGTCTGCGGCTGCAACGGCATCGACAAGGGCAGCATCTGCAAGGCCATCAAGGAGAAGGGCCTGTTCACGCTGGACGAGGTGCGCAAGCACACCAAGGCCAGCGCTTCGTGCGGCTCGTGCACCGGCCTGGTCGAACAGATCATCATGTTCACCGCCGGCGGCGACTACTCCGCCGCGCCCAGGAAGAAGGCGATGTGCGGCTGCACCGACCACAGCCACCAGGAGGTGCGCGACGCCATCCGCAAGAACAAGCTGGTGACCATCGCCGACACGATGCGCTTCATGGAATGGCGCACGCCCAACGGCTGCTCCTCCTGCCGCCCGGCGCTGAACTACTACCTGATCTCCACCTGGCCCAAGGAGGCCAGGGACGATCCGCAATCGCGCTACATCAACGAGCGCAGCCACGCCAACATCCAGAAGGACGGCACCTATTCGGTGATCCCGCGCATGTGGGGCGGCGAGACCACGGCGTCGGAGCTGCGCCGCATCGCCGACGTGGTCGACAAGTACGCGATCCCCACGGTCAAGGTCACCGGCGGCCAGCGCATCGACCTGCTCGGCGTGAAGAAGGAGGACCTGCGCAACGTGTGGCAGGACCTGGGCATGCCTTCGGGCCATGCCTATGCCAAGGCGCTGCGCACGGTGAAGACCTGCGTCGGCAGCGAGTGGTGCCGCTTCGGCACGCAGGACTCCACGCAGATGGGCAAGGACCTGG
Source organism: Ramlibacter sp. (assembly GCF_028291745.1). Taxonomy (GTDB): domain Bacteria; phylum Pseudomonadota; class Gammaproteobacteria; order Burkholderiales; family Burkholderiaceae_C; genus Ramlibacter. Next base: position 14,816 of record NZ_JAQGNQ010000053.1, read on the forward strand.
AGCGGGCCCTGTGGCGCATGTACGCGCCGCACAAGGTGAAATTGGCGGTGAGTGGTTGTCCGCGCAACTGTGCCGAGTCGGGCATCAAGGACGTCGGCGTCATCGGCGTCGACTCCGGCTGGGAGATCTACGTCGGCGGCAACGGCGGCATCAAGACCGAGGCCGGCCAGTTCCTCTGCAAGCTCAAGACGGCCGATGAGGTCCTGGAATACAGCGGTGCCTTCCTGCAGCTCTATCGCGAGGAAGGCTGGTACCTGGAACGCACGGTGCACTACATCAACCGGGTTGGGCTGGACTCCGTGAAGAAGAAGATTCTCGAGGACCACGCGGGCCGCAAGGCGCTCTGGGAGCGGCTGCAGTTCGCCCTGGACGGCGAGCCCGATCCCTGGTTCGAGCAGGACAAGGCGCTGGTCGACACGCGGCAATTCGAGAAGCTGAACGCGCAAGGACAGACAGCATGAAGGCGAACGACTGGCAAGTGATCTGCCGGGTGGAAGACATCCCGGTGCTGGGCGCGCGGCGCGTGGCGCGCGAGCGCGGCATGGACGTGGCGGTGTTCCGCAACGACGCCGACCAGGTGTTCGCGCTGCTCGATCGCTGTCCGCACAAGGGCGGCCCGCTGTCGCAGGGCATCGTCTTCGGCACCAGCGTGGCCTGCCCGCTGCACAACCAGACGATCGGCCTCGACGACGGCTGCGCGAAGGCGCCCGACGAAGGCTGCACGCAGCGCTTCTCGTGCCGCGTGGAGGGCGGGCACGTGCTGCTCGATCCGGTGGAACTCGCGACGCTGGCGCTCGACCTCGATCCCCCCAAGGCCGGCCCCAGCGCGAGCAAGGGCGCACTGGGCGACGCGACTTTCGGGGTACAGGCTCCGCACGGTGAATGAGATGACGGGTGTCCGGGAGACGAAGTCCACCTGTCCGTATTGCGGCGTCGGCTGCGGCGTGATCATCCAGAGCGAGGGCCAGCGCATCACCGGCGTGCGCGGCGACCCGGACCATCCCGCCAACTTCGGGCGCCTGTGCACCAAGGGATCGACGCTGCACCTGACGGCTTCGCCGGCAGTCACGCAGCACGCGCGCCTGCTGCAGCCGATGCTGCGCGCGCAGCGCAAGGAGGCGCCAGTGCGCGTGAGCTGGGACGCCGCGCTGGATCTCGCGGCGGACCGCTTCGATCGCATCGTGCAGCAGCACGGGCCCGATGCCGTGGGCTTCTACATCTCCGGCCAATTGCTCACCGAGGACTACTACGTCTTCAACAAGCTGGCCAAGGGCCTGCTGGCGACCAACAACGTCGACACCAACTCGCGGCTTTGCATGAGCAGCGCGGTGGCCGGCTACAAGATAACGCTGGGCGCGGATGCGCCGCCCACCTGCTACGGCGACGTCGACCACGCGGACTGCATCTTCATCGTCGGCAGCAACACGGCCTACGCGCACCCCGTCCTGTTCCGCCGCATCGAGGAGGCCAGGGCCGCGCGGCCGCAGATGAAGATCATCTTCTGCGACCCCCGCCGGACCGACACGGCGGAACTGGCCGACCTTTACCTGCCGGTGCAGCCCGGCACCGACGTGATGCTGTTCCACGGCCTGCTGCACATCATGCTGTGGGAAGGCTGGACCCGGCCCGAATACATCGCCGCGCACACCACCGGCTTCGAGCAACTGAAAGCACTGGTGCGCGAGTACACGCCCGAGCGCGTGGCGCAGACCTGCGGTATCGCGCAGGAAGACCTGGTCACCGCGGCCAGGTGGTTCGCCACCTCGCCAGCGACGCTGAGCCTGTACTGCCAGGGCCTGAACCAGTCCGCCAGCGGCACCGCCAAGAATGCCGCGCTGATCAACCTGCACCTGGCCACGGGGCAGATCGGTCGTGCCGGCGCCGGCCCGTTCTCGCTGACGGGCCAGCCCAATGCCATGGGTGGCCGCGAGGTGGGCGGCCTGGCCAACCTGCTCTCGGCCCACCGCGATCTGGCGAACCCGCAGCATCGCGCGGAGGTGGCTGCGTTGTGGGGCGTGCCTTCGGTGCCGGAGAAGCCCGGCAAGACCGCCGTGGAGATGTTCCAGGCCGCGGCCGACGGCGAGATCAAGGCCCTGTGGATCGCATGCACGAATCCGGCGCAGTCGATGCCGGATCAGGCGACGGTGCGGCGCGCGCTCGAGCGCGCGGAGTTCGTCGTGGTGCAGGAGGCGTTTGCGACCACCGCGACCTGCGACTACGCGGACCTGCTGCTGCCCGCGACCACCTGGGGCGAAAAAGAGGGGACGGTCACGAACAGCGAGCGGCGCATCAGCCGGGTGCGTGCGGCGATTGAAGCGCCGGGAGAGGCGCGGCATGACTGGGAGATCGTGGTGGAGTTCGCGCGGAGGTTGGAGGCTCTTGCTCTTGCTCTTGCTCTTGCTCCCTCTCCCCTCGGGGGAGAGGGCGGGGGTGAGGGGCAGCGGCGCCCGGTGGGGGCACCCTCACCCCAGCCCTCTCCCGCCAGCGGGAGAGGGAGCAAAACCCTGTTTCCCTACACCACCCCCGAATCCATCTGGCTCGAACACCGCGAATCCACCCGCGGGCGCGACCTGGACATCACCGGCCTCAGCTATCCCCTGCTCGAAGCCGCGCCGCGCCAATGGCCCTTCCCGGAAGGCGCCACGCAAGGCCGCGATCGCCTCTACGAGGACGGCGTCTTCCCCACCCCCGACGGCAAGGCGCGCTTTGCCGCCCTGCACTACCGGCCGCTTGCCGAGCCGCGCGAATCGCGCTATCCCTTCTCGCTCACCACCGGGCGCCTGCGCGACCAGTGGCACGGCATGAGTCGCACCGGCACGCTCGGGCGCCTGTTCGGGCACGTGCCCGAGCCGGTGGTGCAGATGCATGCCCAGGACATCGAGCGTCGCCAGCTGAAGGAAGGCGACCTGGTTCACGTCACCTCCAGGCGCGGTTCCATCGTGCTGCCGGTGCAGGCCAGCAGCGAGATCGGCCTGGGCCAGGCCTTCATCGCCATGCACTGGGGCGCCGAGTTCCTGGGCGGCGTGTCCAGCACGGGCGAGCCCCTTGCCGGCGTCAATGCGCTGACCACCTCGGCGTACTGCCCCACCTCGAAGCAGCCCGAGCTGAAACACGCCGCCGTGAAGATCCTCAAGGCGGAACTGCCCTGGACCCTGCTGGGGCTGGCATGGCTTCCCGCTGGCGATGCCCTGCTCGCACGCGAGCGGCTCAAGGCGCTGATGGCGCGCTTCCCGTTCGCCTCCTGCGTGCCCTTCTCCAACAACGCGCCGCTTGCACAGGCGGCCGCCCACGAACGCAGCGGCGTGCTGTTCCGCGCGGCAGCCTACGACGCGCCGCCCGAAGAACTCGTGCAGGAAATCGAAGGCCTGCTGCAACTCACCGGAGCGCAGACCCTGCGCTACGCAGACCGCCGCAAGGGCCAGCGCCGCACCCTGCGCGTGCACCGCGAAGGCGCGGAGTTGCGCCTGGAGGCGCTGCTGCTGGCCGGCGACACCAGCGCGGAGCCCTGGCTCAAATCGCTGTTGCTGCAGGAACTGCCGGCGCAGGCCTATGGCCGCATGCTGCTGGCGCCGGGCGCGAAGCCGCCGATCGCCGTGCAGCAGAAGGGCAAGCAGGTGTGCAGCTGCTTCGGCGTCGAGGCGCCGGCGATCGACGGGTACCTCGCCCATTGCAGTGGCACGCCCGAAGAGCGGCTCGCGTCGCTGCAGGGAAACTTGCGCTGCGGCACAAACTGCGGCTCGTGCGTCCCGGAGTTGAAACGCATGGTGCGGGCGAGCGCGCCGCTGCGACAGGCCGCTTGAGCGGCGGGGCAGCGCTGGGGTGCGCTGCGCGCAGCCCAGCCTACAGGCCGGAGGGGAAGGTGCAGCGCGCGTGTCGGCCTGGATTCATCCGCCGAAGTACGCCCCGCCATTCAGGTGCAGCACCTGGCCGGTGACGTAACGGGTCCCTGGCCCGGCCAGCCAGCGCACGGCCTCGGCGACCTCCTGCGGCAGGCCGCGGCGGCCGACCAGCGTCTGGTGCACCGAGTGGTGCTTGGGCGCGCCGACCGAGGCCTCGCGCTGCGTCGCGATCAGGCCCGGCGCCACGCAATTGACCGTGATCCCCTGCGGCGACAACTCCGTGGCGAGCGCGCGCGTCATGCCGACCAGCCCCGCCTTGGCGGTGACCACGTGCACGCGGTGACTCGCGGCCGTGTGCGCCGTCATGCCGCCGATGTTGATCACGCTGGCCTGCCCGCTTTGCCGCAGCAGGGGCAGCGCCGCCTGCGTGCAATGGAAGGCGCCGTCGAGGCACACGGCCAGCGCGGCACGCCACGCCGCATAGTCCGTGTCGCCGAACGCCGACTCCTGGCGCAAGGCGGCGTTGTTCACCAGGATGTCGAGGCGGCCATAGCGCGCACGCACCGCCTCCATCATCGCGTCGACCGCCGCGCGATCCGTGACGTCGGCCAGGCACGCCAGCGCGTCGCCTCCCGCGGCCACGATCTCCTGCACGACCGACTCGGCCTCGTCGCGGTTCGCCCGCGCGTTCACCACGACCGCGAGGCCATCGCCGGCCAGCGCCAGGGCGATCGCCCGGCCGATGTTGCGGCCAGCGCCGGTGACCAGGGCAACGCGGGCAGGCGCACTCATTGGCAGCGCAATTCCTGCAACTGCACGCGGGGCGCCTGCGGCAGTTCGGTCAGCAGCGCCAGCAGCGCGTCCGCCCGGGATGCAGCGACCCCACCGTAGTCGCAGTTCGCGCGGAATTTCTTCAACAGGTCGTCGAACGACAGCGGCTCCGCGACGCCCCCGCGGAAATGGCCCTGGCGCATCTCACGCACCTCGCCATTGCGCAAGGTCACGCGCAGGTGGCCGGTGAACTGGCGGGGATAGGGATTGTTCGGATCGACCACGTAGTGCACCTTGCCGGCCAGCGCGCGCACACGCGGGTCGTGCACCACGGCCTCTTCGTAATCGGGCAGCCCCGCGTCGTCGCGCAGCAGACCGACCGCGATGGCATAGGGCACGCTGAACTTCGCGGCGTAGCCATTGGGCGGGTTCTGCTTGCTCGCGAGCGGCTCCCACAGGCGATGGACGATGCCTTCGGCGGTCTCGCATTCGATGGACTCGATCTCCGTCACGGCCAGACCTTGCGCGACCAGCTTGCGCGCGCAATCGATGTACGGGTGCGCCATGGTGCCGCAGGCATACGGCTTGAACGCGATGTCGGCGGCCAGCCAACGGCTGCCCAGCCCTTCGAGCATGGCCGCGAAGTTGCCCTCGTGGGTACGGGCAAAGGCATGGAAGAAGCCATGCTCGCCTTCGAACACGGTGCGCGGCCCGAGGAAGCCGGCCTGCGCCAGCCGCGCCGCGCGATAGCCGGCCTGCGCGGCCCAGCCCGGGTGCATGCGCTTGGTCCAGGCGCCCTCGGCCAGGTACTCGATGATGCCGGAGGCCATGCTGGCCGCCACGCCCATCGCATCGACCAGTTGCTTGGCGTCCAGGCGCAGCGCCGAGCCCACACCGACCGCCGCGCCGATCGCGCCGAACACCGCGGTGGGATGAAAGCCTGCCTTGTGCACCAGCTTGGGCGCAACCGGGCACAGCCGGCAGATCACCTCCGCGCCGACGGCGATGCCGCGCGCCAGGTCCGCGCCTGAGAGTTGATGGCGTTCCGCCGTGGCGAGCAGCGCCGGCACCACGACCGCGCCCGCGTGCGCCGGCCCGCCTTCGTAGGTGTCGTCGAAGTCCTCCCCGTGGGCCGCGGTGCCGTTGCACAGCGCCGCCATCGCGATGCTGCGCGGCGCGGCATGGCCGATCACGGTGCATTCGCCGGGGTCGTCGCTGGCCTGCACCGTGGCGCGCACGAAGTCGGTGTGCCGCGCGGCCAGGCACAGGCCGGCGACGTCGACCAGCAGCGAGCGGACCACGGCCTGCAGGGCCGCCGGTGTTTCGCGCACATCGGCCATGGCGCCGGCGAGGCGCTCGGCAACGGTCGGTTGCGAAGGGATGGCGCTCATTCAAAGTCTCCGTGCTGCATCCAGATCGCCCTTTCGGGGCGGAGTGTGACAGCGGGTCCGGGTGTCGCCATCAGGGTTTGACCCGCGCGCGCGCCGGAAATCAGCCTGTTGCGGGAGGTCATCCGCCCTCTGGGACAATCGTGCGTGGGCATCAGTCAGTACCTCAAGGAAATCGGCCGCGGCAAGCAGGGCGCGCGTTCGCTCGCCCGCGAGCAGGCGGCGGACCTGTTCGGCCAGATCCTCGACGGCCAGGTCAGCGATCTCGAGATCGGCGCTTTCTGCATCGCCATGCGCGTCAAGGGCGAGACGCCCGAGGAGATGTGCGGCTTCCTCGATGCCACCCACGCGCGCCTGCAGCGGGCCTCGTCGGCCAGCGGCCAGCCCGTGGTGGTGCTGCCCAGCTACAACGGTGCGCGGCGACTGCCCGTGTTGACGCCGCTGCTGGCCGGGCTGGTGGCGCGCCGCGGACTGCCGGTGCTCATCCATGGCACCGCCACCGAATCGAGCCGCGTTTTCGTGCGCGACGTGCTGCATGCCATCGAGGTGCAGGAAGCGGCCGCGGCGCCGGTGCTGCGCGACGGCCAGGTCGCCTTCGTGCCCACCGAAGTGCTGAATCCCGGCCTCAAGCGCCTGCTGGATGCACGCCGGGCGATCGGACTGCGCAATAGTGCACACAGCCTGGTCAAGCTGATGAATCCCTGCACCGGCCCGGCCGTGATCGTCAGCAGCTACACCCATCCGGAATATGGCGTGTCCATGGGCGAAGTCTTCCAGCGCATGAGGGCGACCGCGCTGCTGTTGCGCGGCACCGAAGGCGAGGTGGTGGCCGATGCCCGCCGGCTGCCGCAGATGGACGGCTTCGTGCGCGGGAGGCGCGTGACCTTGCAGGAAGGCCGACGCGGTACGCTCACCGACCTGCCCGACCTGCCGAAGGAGGTCGACCCCGACAGCACGGCAGCCTACATTCGCGCCGTGCTCGCGGGTGACAAGCCCATCCCCGAATCCATGGCCCTCCAGGTGGAACACATCTTGCACCTCGCCTTCGCATGAACACAGGCAAAGTCACCCTGGTGGGCGCCGGCCCCGGCGACCCGGAACTGCTGACGCTCAAGGCGCTGAAGGCGATTCGCGCCGCGACCGTGCTGCTGGTGGACGACCTGGTCAGCCCCGAGGTGGTGGCGCATGCCGCACCCGGTGCGCGCATCGTGCACGTGGGCAAGCGCGGCGGCTGCAAGAGCACGCCGCAGGCCTTCATCGAAAAGCTCATGCTGATGGCGGCGCGCGAAGGCGAGAACGTGGTGCGGCTGAAGGGCGGGGACCCCTTCATCTTCGGCCGCGGCGGCGAGGAGATGGAGCACCTGCGCGCTGCCGGCGTGCCCGTGGAGATCGTCAACGGCATCACGTCGGGCCTGGCCGCGGCGACTTCGCTGGGCGTGCCGCTGACGCACCGCGAGCATGCACAGGGCGTGATCTTCCTGACCGGCCACGCCCAGCAAGGTGCCAGCCTGCCCGATTGGCGCATGCTGGCCGCGACCGCGCGCGAAGCACGCCTCACGCTGGTGATCTACATGGGCGTGAGCGGTGCGGCCCACATCCAGCAAGACCTGCTCACCGGATTGCCGGCGAGCACGCCGGTGGCCATCGTGCAGCGCGCCTCGCACCCGGACCAGCGGCATGCCGTGACCACGCTGGGCGAAATGGCCGCGACGATTGCCGCGCAGGCGCTGGCAAGTCCGGCGGTGATCGTTGTCGGCGACGTGGTGCGCGGGGTGGCGGCGGCCGGCCACGCCGTGTCCGCGGTACGCGCTGCCTGAGGGCAGAGATAATCCGCGTCCATGCCGGACGCAGCCTCTTCCTCCCGCTTCGATGCCATCGTGATCGGCGCCGGCGCGGCCGGCCTGTTCTGCGCGGGTGTCGCCGGGCAACTGGGCGTGAAGGTCCTGCTGGTCGACCACGCGGAGAAGGTCGCCGAAAAGATCCGCATCTCAGGCGGCGGACGCTGCAATTTCACCAATCGCGAACTCGATCCACGGGCGCCGCACAAGCACTTCCTCGGGGCCAATCCCAATTTCTGCCGCTCGGCGCTGGCGCGCTACACGCCGCAGGATTTCCTGGCGCTGGTGCTGCGCCATGGCATCCCGTTCCACGAGAAGCACAAGGGACAACTGTTCGGCGACCGCTCCGCCGACGACTTCATCCGCATGCTGCTGGCCGAGTGCGGCGCCGGCGGCGTCACGCACTTGCAGCCGTGCCAGGTCGGCGGCATCGCGTTGTCCGAAGGGCTGTACGAGGTGCAGACGAGTGCCGGACTGGCGCGGGCACCGGCCGTGGTGATCGCCACCGGCGGGCTGTCGATCCCGAAGATCGGCGCCACCGACTTCGGCCATCGCATCGGCAAGCAGTTCGGGCTGGGGATCGTCGCGCCGCGGCCGGCATTGGTGCCGCTGACTTTCGATGGCACCGGATGGCAGCCGTTCGCGGAGCTGGCCGGGCTCTCCTTGCCGGTGCGCATAGCGACCGGCGAAAAGAAGGACCTGATCGCCTTCGACGAGGACCTGCTCTTCACGCACCGCGGCCTGAGCGGCCCGGCCGTGCTGCAGATCTCGAGCTACTGGCGGGAAGGGCAGCCGCTGCGCATCGACCTTGCACCGGGCGTTGACGTGGCGCAGGAGCTGAGCGCGGCCAAGGCGCGGTCGCGCAAGCGCATCGCCAACGAACTCGCGCAATGGGTGCCCGCGCGGCTGGCCGATGCCTGGGCGCAGCAGGATCCCGCCTGGCAGCGGCCGGTGAACGAGGCCGGGGACAAGGCCTTGCAGCAGCTGGCCCAGCGCCTGTCTCGCTGGGAACTGGTGCCCACGGGAAGCGAGGGCTGGCGCAAGGCGGAGGTGACGGCGGGCGGCGTCGACACGCGCGAGCTCTCCTCACAGACCATGGAATCGCGCCAGCCCGGGCTGTATTTCATTGGCGAGGCAGTGGATGTGACGGGGTGGCTGGGCGGCTACAACTTCCAGTGGGCGTGGGCGAGCGGGTATGCCTGCGCGCAGGGCTTGGCTTCGCGGCTCCCGTAGGCTGGGCTGCCGAAGGCACCCCAGCGATCGCGCCAAACGCTGGGGTGCCTCCGGCAGCCCAGCCTACGGGCATCGAATGACCCCAGCCTTGCCCGTCGCCCAAGCAAGGCTATAATCTCTGGCTTTGCTGGCAAACCCCCACCGGCCCGATCGAAACCATAGGTGGGGAAACTCAGGCGAACGTCCTCGATCTACGTTCGCCGCCTGAAATTCTGGAAGTCATGACGACCATTCGTGTCAAGGAAAACGAGCCGTTTGACGTGGCGCTGCGCCACTTCAAGCGCACCATCGAGAAGCTGGGTCTGCTGACCGAGCTGCGCGCCCGCGAGTTCTACGAAAAGCCCACCGCCGAGCGCAAGCGCAAGAAGGCTGCCGCCGTCAAGCGTCACTTCAAGCGCGTGCGCAGCATGCAGCTGCCGAAAAAGCTCTACTGAGCCCCGGCTGACCGCATCCGAAAGCCCGCCTGGGGACGCTCAGGCGGGCTTTTTTCATTCTTTCGAGGAAAACAAATGACGCTCAAGGAACGCATCACCGAGGACATGAAGGCCGCCATGCGCGCCAAGGACAGCGACCGCCTGGGCGCCATCCGCATGCTCACGGCCGCCATCAAGCAAAGGGAAGTGGACGAGCGCATCGAGCTCGACGACGTGGCCGTGGTGGCGATCGTCGACAAGCTCCTGAAGCAGCGCAAGGACAGCATCGAGGCCTTCCAGAAGGCTGCCCGGCAGGACCTGGTCGACAAGGAACAGGCCGAGGTCATGGTGCTTCAGGCCTACCTGCCGCAGCGCCTCTCGGCCGCCGAGATCGACACCGAAGTGAAAGCGATCGTCGCCGAGCTGGGCGCCAAGGGCCCGGGCGACATGGGCAAGGTGATGGGCGCGGTGAAGTCGCGGCTCGCCGGCAAGGCCGACATGGGGCAGGTCAGCGCGGCGGTGAAGGCGGCGCTGGCTTGAGGATGTCTCCCGGGCGTCAGGATGTCTCTCGGGTCGTCAGGATGTCTCCCGGACCTGAAGATGTCAGCCCGGGCTTGAGGATGTCATCCCGGGCTTGACCCGGGATCCACGGCGGCGCTTCATCCACCGCCGCCTGGATTGCGGGTCAAGCCCGCAATGACATCGACGCCGCCAGGATGGGCGGCGCTGGGCCCAGACGCGATGACATCCAGCCGGCCCGGATGGGCGGCTCTCCGCCCGCCCGCAATCACTTCCGCACCGCCCGCTGTGCCTTGCGAGATCCCGGCCTGCGCCGGGATGGGCGGCTCTTGGCCGCGTAGCGGCCTACGAGCCGCCCACCTTCATCCGGTTGATCAGGATCGAGCCCACCGTCTTCGCCCCGTAGTTGTACACGTCGGCCCCCACCGCCTGGATGCCCATGAGCATGTCGCGCAGGTTGCCGGCGATCGTGATCTCCTGCACCGGGAAGGCGATCTCGCCGTTTTCCACCCAGAAGCCGCTGGCGCCCCGCGAATAGTCGCCGGTCACGTAGTTCACGCCCTGCCCCATCAGCTCGATCACGAACAAGCCGGTGCCCAGCTTCTTCAGCATCGCGACGAGGTTGTCCGTCGGCTGCGTGAGCCGCGAGGTCATCGTGAGGTTGTGCGAGCCACCCGCATTGCCGGTGGTCTTCATGCCCAGCTTGCGCGCGGAATAGCTGCTGAGGAAGTAGCCCTCCACCCGGCCCGCATCCACCACCTTGCGCGCCCGCGTGCGCACGCCTTCCTCGTCGAAGGGAGCACTGCCCTTGCCGCGCCGCACGAAGGGATCCTCCAGCACGTCGATGTGCTCGGGAAACACCTGCTTGCCCAGCGAATCGAGCAGGAAGGTGCTCTTGCGATACAGGGAGCCACCGCTGACAGCCTGCACGAAGCCCCCCAGCAGGCCGGCGGCCAGCGGCGACTCGAACAGCACCGCGCACTCGCCGGTCGGGATCTTGCGGGACTTCAGGCGGGCCAGCGCGCGTTCGGCGGCATAGCGGCCCACCGCCTCGGGCGCCGCCAGTTCCTGCGCCGAGCGCATGGAGGTGTACCAGGCGTCGCGCTGCATCTCCTCGGCACGGCCGGCGATCGGCGCGACCGAGATCGAATGGCGCGAGCTCGCATAGCCGCCGCGAAAGCCATGCGTGTGCGCGCTGAAGAAATGGCTCTGCTGCGCCGACACGCCCCCGCCCTCGCTGTTCGTGATGCGCGGGTCGGTATCGAAGGCCGCGCGCTCGCAGCGCAACGCGATCTCCGCGGCCTGCTCGCTGGTGATGCTCCACGGGTGGAACAGGTCCAGGTCAGGCTGGGAACTGACCGGCGCGATCTCTTCCGCATCGGGCAGGCCGGCGACCGGGTCCTGCGCGGTGAAGCGCGCGATGTCATAGGCGGCCTGCACGGTGCGCTCGAGGGCCGGGCGCGAGAAGTCCGAGGTGCTGGCGTTGCCGCGCTGGTTGCCCATGTAGACGGTGATGCCCAGCGACTTGTCGCGATTGCGCTCGACGTTTTCGAGTTCGCCCTTGCGCACGGAGACGCTCAGGCCGCAGCCCTCGGAGGCTTCCGCACCCGCGTCGGTGGCGCCGAGCTTGCGCGCGTGCTCCAGCGCGAAGTCGACCAGTTCCTCGAAATCGGCACGGCTGTAGGCAAAGCCGGATCCGTCGTGCGCAGGTGTCTTGTGCATATGGACGGCTATGATACTTGTGCAAGGCATGCAACACGGCCGCGCAGCCGTCCACGTCACCGTCTCTCCCATGCCCCGTAAAATCAAAAAAGGCTACTTCGTCAAAGGCCACTTCGTTGCCGAAGGCAGCGAACTCGATCTTGAACTGCGCGCCGAGCAGACCGGCGGCGAGCCGAGCCGCACCGAGCTGAAGAAGGAAAGCGCCGATCTGCAGAAGGTGGGCGAAGCCCTGCTGACGCTGCGCGGCGATCTGTTCGAGCGGCTTGCCCTGCCCGAGAACCTGGTCACCGCGCTCGAGGAGCTCAGGCGCATCAGCAACTTCGAAGGCCGCAGGCGGCAACTGCAGTACGTCGGCAAGCTGATGCGGCTGCTCGAACCGCAGCAGCAGCAGGCCGTGCGCGACGCCCTCGAAGAACAACGCAGCGGCTCGGCCCAGCAGACCCTCGCCCTGCATGTGGCGGAGAAATGGCGCGACGACCTGATCGCCAGCGACGACGCGCTGCAGGCGTGGCTGCAGGCGCATCCGGAGACCGACGTGCAGCAGTTGCGCGCGCTGGTGCGCCAGGCGCGCAAGGACAGCGTCCCGACCCAGGACGAAGTCTCGCGCGGCGAGGCCCCGCGGCGCGGGCGCGCATACCGCGAAATCTTCCAGATCGTGCGCGACCACCTGGAGCAGCAGGAACATGAGTGAGCATGACAGCATCGCGATCGGCATCGTCTCGATCAGCGATCGCGCTTCCACCGGCGTCTACCAGGACAAGGGCCTGCCGGCGCTGAAGGACTGGCTCACGCGCGCGCTGCGCAACCCCATCAGCTTCCACGAGCGGCTGATCCCCGACGAGAAGGAGCGCATCAGCGCCACACTGGTCGAACTGGTGGACGCCGGCTGCGCGCTGGTGCTGACCACCGGCGGCACCGGCCCGGCGCCGCGCGACGTCACGCCGGAAGCGACCCTGGCGATTGCCGACAAGGAGATGCCCGGCTTCGGCGAACAGATGCGGCAGGTCAGCCTGCGCTTCGTGCCGACCGCCATCCTCTCGCGCCAGGTCGCCGTGATCCGCAAGCAGACGCTGATCATCAACCTGCCCGGCCAGCCGAAAGCGATCCAGGAAACACTGGAGGGCTTGAAGGAAGACGGCAAGCAGCTGGTGCCGGGCGTCTTCGGGGCCGTGCCCTATTGCGTGGACCTGATTGGCGGGCCGTACCTGGAAACGAACGACGAGGTGTGCAAGGGGTGGCGGCCGAAGGGGGCCGTGCGGGCGGCCAAATAAAGGGCTGTTAGCCCCTTCCCCCGCCGGGGGAAGGCTGGGATGGGGGCGCTCCCCGGAACACAGTGCGTTCCACCAGCGCCGCAGCGCCCCCACCCCGACCCTCCCCCGGAAGGGGAGGGAGGAAGTCAACGCTATTTCCCCACCAGCTGCGTCAACTTCTCTTTCTCGAAGTTCTCCGTCGTCTGCGCCCCTGGCGGCACGCAGTCCTCGCCGCGGCGTGCGGCGGACAAGTTCTCGATCGCCTGCCACAGCAGCGCGATCTGGTGTTCCTGCAAGGAGGCGTTGTCGATCAGGCCTCGCATCGCCTGCGACAGCGGGTCGTCGCTCTGTGTCACGCCATAGGCGGAGAAGCCCATCTTCGCGGCGACTTCCTCGCGCCGTGCCGAATCCTCGGCCTGGATGATGCGCGCGGGGATGCCGACGGCAGTCGCGCCCTCGGGCACCGGCTTCGTCACCACCGCGTTGGAACCCACGGCGGCGTTGTCGCCCACCGTAAAGCCCCCCAGCACCTTGGCCCCCGCGCCCACCACCACGTTGCGTCCCAGCGTGGGATGGCGCTTGGCGCCCTTGGCGAGCGACGTGCCGCCCAGCGTCACGCCCTGGTAGATGGTGCAGCCATCGCCCACTTCCGCGGTCTCGCCGATCACCACGCCCATGCCATGGTCGATGAACACGCCGTCGCCGATGGTGGCCCCCGGGTGGATCTCGATGCCCGTCATCCAGCGCGAGAACTGCGAGATGAAGCGCGCCAGCCAGCGCAGCTCGCGCCGCCACAGCCAGTGGGCGCCGCGATGCAGCAGCAGCGCGTGCAGCCCCGGATAGCACGTGAGCACCTCCCACTTGCTGCGCGCGGCAGGGTCGCGGTCGAGGATGCACTGGATGTCGGAACGCAGGCGCTGGAACATGGCGGCCACAGTCTAAGGCTTTGCCTTTTTCGCCGTCTCCAGCATGGCCTTGGCAACACCGCGCAGGATGTGGACTTCCTCGGGCGTGGGCTGCGCCCGGTTGAACAGCTGGTTCAGCCGCGGCATCAGCTTCTTGGGCGCGGCGGGGTCGAGAAAGCCGATCGCGACCAGCGCCTCCTGCCAGTGCTGCAGCATGCCGGCGACGGCGGCCGCATCCGCTGCGCTGGCGGCCGGCGTCGCGGCCGCCGGGGTCTGGAAGCCCCCCAGCGCGATCCGCCACTCGTACGCGATTACCTGCAGGGCGGCCGCGAGGTTGAGCGATCCGTAGTGCGGCGACACCGGAATGCGCAGGGCGGCGTGGCAGCGGTACACGTCCTCGTTGCGCATGCCGTAGCGCTCCGATCCGAACAGGAAGGCGACGCTGTGCCCGGCCGGGGCGATCGCCTGCAGGTGCTCGCGCGGGGTGGCCGTGGGCGGGCCGAAGTCGCGCGGCGTCATCACGGTGGCCAGCACGTGCGTCATGCCCTGCACGGCTTGATCGACGCTGTCCACCACCCGCGCGTTGCGCAGCACGTCGACGGCGCCGCTCGCGCGTTCGATCGTCTCCTCGCGCTCCAGCACGTCGCTCCAGCGCGGGTTGACCAGCACGAGGTCCTCGAAGCCCATCACCTTCAGGGCGCGGGCCGCCGCGCCGACGTTGCCGGCGTGGCTGGGTTGGATCAGGACGAAGCGGGTGGTGGGCATCACGCCGCGATTGTCCGGTACGCAGTTCGACGTAAGTCCGGCGACCGAAGAACCCTTGCGAACATGGCTGACAGGCCGCCGCTAAAATCACGGCTAACGTAAGCGCTCCGCATCGCCGGCTCGCTCCTGTCCCCTCGCGGACGAAGCTCTTGAACAACTCATGTCGCCCAACCAGCACCCCATGCTCAACATGGCCGTCAAGGCCGCCCGCGCCGCCGGCGCGATCATCAACCGGGCCGCGCTCGACGTCGAGGCCGTGCGCATCTCGCAGAAGCAGACGAACGACTTCGTCACCGAGGTCGACCACGCCGCCGAACACATCATCATCGACACGCTGCTGACCGCGTATCCGGACCACGGCATCTGGGCCGAGGAATCCGGCCGCGAGCATGGCAGCGCCAGCTCCGATCACGTCTGGGTGATCGACCCCTTGGACGGCACGACGAACTTCATCCACGGCTTTCCCGTCTACTGCGTCAGCATCGCCTTGCTGGTGCGCGGCCGGGTCGAACAGGCCGTGATCTACGACCCCACCCGCAACGACCTCTTCACCGCCACGCGCGGCCGCGGCGCCTATGTCAACGATCGGCGCCTGCGCGTGAGCAAGCGCACGCAGCTCAAGGAGTCGCTGGTCTCCACCGGCTTCCCGTTCCGCCCGGGCGACAACTTCAACGTGTACCTGCGCATGATGTCCGAGGTGATGAAGCAGACCGCCGGCCTGCGCCGTCCGGGCGCGGCGGCGCTCGACCTCGCCTACGTGGCCGCCGGCTTCACCGAAGGCTTCTTCGAGACCGGCCTGTCCCCCTGGGACGTGGCTGCCGGTTCGCTGCTGGTCACCGAGGCCGGTGGCCTGGTGGGCAACTTCACGGGCGAGGCCGACTTCCTCGAGCAGCGCGAATGCGTGGCCGGCAACCCCAAGATCTACGGCCAGCTGGTGAAGATCCTGGGCAAGTACAGCAAGTTCGCCAGCGCGGGCGAGAAGGCCGAGCTGCGCCAGAACACGCCGACGCTGGTCGAGCCGAGCCTGGAACCGGGCACGCACGTGGATGAAGGACCGGGCCGGGAGGCCTGACGAGAACGATGCTGGCAAGCCTGCAGAACAATCCCCGCTGGATCATCACCCTCATCACCGCGCTGGTTGCGGCGCTGGGGGCAGTGGCCGCGCACATCACAGTGCGGGCCGTGCTGCGGCGCATGACGCGGCATTCGGTCGTGTTGCGCGCGATGCTGGAGTGCACGCGACGGCCGGCCGCGGTGACCATGCCGCTGCTGGCGATGCAGTTGGTGTGGGGCGCCGCGCCCGACGATCTCGAGCACATCATGGTCGTGCGCCAGGTCACCGGCCTGCTGCTGATCGCCGCCTTCACCTGGCTGGTCGCGACCACGATCAACGGCGTCGCGGACGGAGTGATCGCGAGCAATCCCACGACCGGCGAAGACAATCTGCATGCCCGGCGCATCGAGACGCAGGCGCGCGTGCTCTCGCGCAGCGCGATGGTGATCGTGCTGATCGCCGGCCTCGCGGTCGCGCTCATGACCTTCCCGGGCGCGCGCCAGCTCGGCGCCAGCCTGCTCGCCTCGGCCGGCGTGCTGGGCATCGTCGGCGGCATGGCCGCCCGACCCGTCTTCAGCAACCTGATCGCGGGCCTGCAGCTCGCGCTGGCGCAGCCCCTGCGCATCGACGACGTGCTGATCGTGAAGGACCAGTTCGGCCGGGTCGAGGAGATCACCGGGACCTACGTGGTGCTGAAGCTGTGGGACGAGCGCCGCATGATCGTGCCGCTGCAGTGGTTCATCGAGAACCCGTTCGAGAACTGGACGCGCACTGGCTCGCAGATCATGGGCACGGTGTTCCTGTACCTCGATTACGCAACGCCAATCGAACCGATCCGCGCGGAAGCGAAGCGGCTGGTCGAGGACATGCCCGAATGGGACAAGCGCGTGTTCGGGGTGCAGGTGACCGACGCGACCGACAAGACCATCCAGGTGCGGGTGCTGGTGTCCTCCTCCAGCTCGGGCAAGAACTTCGACCTGCGCTGCAAGGTGCGCGAGGGCCTGATCGCCTTCCTCGTGCGCGAATATCCACAGGCGCTGCCGGTGGTGCGCAACATCACGGACAACGAGGTGTCGCCGGAAGAACCGCGGCCCGGCCTGCGGCTGCCTCATAGAGAGCCCGTACCGCATCTGTCTGACTGATCATCCCGGCCAGCCGCTGCTCCCGTCGGCCACGGGCGGGATAATCCGCCCTGCATGAACCGCGATCCAACCCCCGCCGCGCCCGACCTGAGCAAGCACACGCCCATGATGGCCCAGTATCTGGGCCTGAAAGCGGACTACCCCGGTACGCTGCTGTTCTACCGCATGGGCGACTTCTACGAGATGTTCTACCAGGACGCGGAAAAAGCCGCGCGCCTGTTGGACATCACCCTGACGCGGCGCGGCATGTCCGCGGGCGAGCCGGTGGTGATGGCCGGAGTGCCTTTCCACGCGGTCGAGGGCTATCTCGCGCGCCTGATCCGCTGCGGCGAATCGGTCGCCATCTGCGAGCAGGTGGGCGAGGTGGGCGCGAGCAAGGGGCCGGTGGAGCGCAAGGTGATCCGCGTCGTCACGCCCGGCACGCTGACCGACAGCGAGCTGCTGAACGACAAGTCCGAGGCCGTGCTGCTCGCCCTGCACCAGGCCCCGAAGCAGCGCGTCGGCCTTGCCTGGCTCAGTGTCACGCAGGGTGCGCTGCACCTGGCCGAATGCGATGGCGACGAGCTGCAGGACTGGATCGCGCGCGTCGCGCCCAGCGAGATCCTGCACAGCACCGACGTGACGCCCGCCTTCGGCCAGCGGCTGCAGGCGTTTCGCGCGGTGCCGCTCACGCAACGGCCCGAATGGCAGTTCGACAGCGGCCTGGGCCAGCGCAAGTTGCTGGAGCAAATGAAGGCCGCGAGCCTCTCCGCCTGGGGCGCCGAGGAACTGGCGCACGCGCACGCCGCCGCCGCGGCCCTGCTCGCGTATGCCGAACACACGCAAGGGCGCGCGCTCTCGCACGTGCAGCAGTTGCAGGTGGTGCGGGCGGGCGAGCGCATCGAGCTGCCGCCGGCAACGCGCCGCAACCTCGAACTGGTGCAGACGCTGCGCGGCGAGGACAGCCCCACCCTCTTTTCGCTGCTGGACACCTGCATGACCGGCATGGGCAGCCGCCTGCTCAAGTCCTGGCTGCTGGAGCCGCTGCGCGAGCGCGCCGTGGCGCAGCAGCGGCTCGATGCGATCGCCGGCTTGCGCGAAGGGCTGTGGCAGAAGCTGCGCACGGAACTGAAAGGGGTGAGCGACGTCGAGCGCATCACGGCGCGCATCGCCCTGCGCCAGGTGCGGCCGCGCGAACTGGTCGGCCTGCGGCTGGCGCTGGAGCGCGCGCACAGCCTGGCCGCGCTGATCCAAGGCATTCCGGGCCTGCTGTCGAACGCCGCGCAGGACCTGCAGCCGCCCTCGGGCTGCGTAGCGCGGCTGGCGGCCACGCTGCGCGAGGACCCGTCGGCGCTGGTGCGGGACGGCAATGTGATCGCTACCGGCCACGACGGCGAGCTGGATGAACTGCGGGCGATCCAGGACAACTGCGACGGCTTCCTGCTGGAGCTGGAGACGCGCGAGCGCGCCCGCAGCGGCATCGCCAACCTGCGCGTGCAGTACAACAAGGTCCACGGCTTCTACATCGAGGTGACGCAGGGTCAGCTGGAAAAGGTGCCGGACGACTACCGCCGCCGCCAGACCCTGAAGAATGCCGAGCGCTTCATCACGCCGGAACTCAAGGCGTTCGAGGACAAGGCGCTGTCGGCGCAGGAGCGCGCCCTGGCCCGGGAAAAATGGTTGTACGAGCAACTGCTCGACACCCTGCAGGAACACATCCCCTGCCTCACGCAGCTGGCACGCGCGCTGGCCACGCTCGATGCGCTGTGCGCGCTGGCGGAACGGTCGCTCACGCTCAACTGGTGCCGGCCGCAGTTCATCCGCGAACCGGGCATCGAGATCGTGCAGGGCCGCCACCCGGTCGTGGAGTCGCGCCTGGCGGAGACCAGCGGCGGCAGCTTCATCGCCAACGACACGCGCCTCGGCCCGAAGCAGCGCATGCAGATCATCACGGGCCCCAACATGGGCGGCAAGTCCACCTACATGCGGCAGGTGGCGCTGATCTGCCTGCTGGCGGCGATGGGCTCCTACGTGCCGGCGCAGGCCTGCCGGCTGGGGCCGATCGATGCGATCCACACCCGCATCGGCGCGGCCGACGACCTGGCCAATGCGCAGTCGACCTTCATGCTGGAGATGACCGAAGCCGCGCAGATCCTGCATGGTGCGACGGTGCAAAGCCTGGTGCTGA
This sequence comes from Ramlibacter sp., assembly GCF_028291745.1. Taxonomy (GTDB): domain Bacteria; phylum Pseudomonadota; class Gammaproteobacteria; order Burkholderiales; family Burkholderiaceae_C; genus Ramlibacter. The sequence goes on from NZ_JAQGNQ010000053.1 coordinate 33,822, forward strand.
TGGACGAGATCGGCCGCGGCACCTCCACGTTCGACGGTCTCGCGCTTGCCTCCGGGATCGCGGCGCACCTGCACGACCGCACGCAGGCCTTCACCCTGTTCGCCACCCACTACTTCGAGCTGACGGAATTCCCGGCGAAGCACCACTGCGCGCTCAACGTGCACGTGGGCGCGGCCGAATCGGGTTCGGACATCGTGTTCCTGCACGAGATCCAGCCCGGCCCCGCGAGCCGCAGCTATGGCATCCAGGTCGCCAAGCTGGCGGGGATGCCCACGGGGGTGGTCCACCACGCGCGCCACGCCCTGGCCGCGCTGGAGAAGCATCAAGTGGAAAGCCGCGAGCAGGTAGACTTGTTCGCGCCGCCCCCGACCGCGGAGGCCGCCGCGCCCACGCGGCTGGAAGCGGCCGTGGCCGCACTGAATCCCGATGCGCTGACGCCGCGCGATGCGCTCGACGCCCTCTATACGCTCAAGAAACTCCTGTCATGACCTATTGCGTCGGCATCAAGCTCAATGCGGGCCTGGTGTTCCTCTCCGACTCGCGCACCAACGCGGGCGTGGACAACATCAGCACCTTCCGCAAGATGATCATCTACGAGAAGCCGGGCGACCGCTTCATGGTGCTGCTGTCCGCGGGCAACCTGAGCATCTCGCAATCGGTGCGCGAGATCCTGCAGGTGGAGCAACTCAAGGAGCAGGACGGCGACGAGCCCATCACGATCTGGAACGCCAGGAGCATGTTCGATGCCTGCCGCGTGCTGGGCCAGGCGGTGCGCCACGTCTATGACCGCGATGCCGCGTCCCTGCAGCATTCGGGCGTGGAGTTCAACGTCAACCTGATCTTCGGCGGCCAGGTCCGCGGCGAGGGCATGCGGCTGTTCCAGGTCTATTCGGCCGGCAACTTCATCGAGGCCACGCCCGAGACGCCCTACTTCCAGATTGGCGAATACAAGTACGGCAAGCCGGTGCTCGATCGCGTGCTGACGCCCGAGACCGATCTCGACGAGGCGGCCAAGTGCGCGCTGGTGTCGATGGATTCGACGATGAAGTCCAACCTCTCGGTCGGCCCGCCGCTGGATCTGGTCGTGTACGAAGCCAACCGCTTCCAGACCGACAAGGTGGTGTGCATCGACATGCACAACCCGTACTTCCGCATGCTGCACACGGGCTGGGGGCAGAAGCTGCGCGAGGTATTCGACAGCCTGGACGATCCGGTCTGGGACGAGTCGCACACCGAGACGCCGCTGCGCACCGAAGCAGGCGGCCGCAGCAAGCCCCTGAAGAAGATCACGCGGCCGGAAGAGAAGTTGATCTGAAGGGCTTGTGCCTGGATGTCCGGATTCCGCGGACGTCATCCCGGGCTTGACCCGGGATCCACGACGGCGGTGGCACTTGCGCCGTCGTGGATTGCGGGTCAAGCCCGCAATGACATCCAACAGCCGCGATGACATCGGACAGCCCGCAATGACATCCACGGAGGCTTTCACCTGACTGGCGCATGTCCCTCATCGTCTTCTCCCACGGCAACAGCTTCCCCGCCGGCACCTACACCGTGCTGTTCAAGCACCTGCGCGCGCGCGGCTTCACGGTGACGGCGCCGGAAAAGTTCGGGCACGATCCGCACTACGCGCCGAGCAACAACTGGCCGCAGCTCGTGCAGCAACTGCATGACTTTGCCGAGCGCGAAGTCCAGAAGCACGGCGCGCCGGCCTTCCTCGTGGGGCACTCCCTCGGCGGCTTTCTCAGCGTGATGTGCGCCGCGCGCCATCCGCAGCTCGCGCGCGGCGTGCTGTTGCTGGACTCGCCGCTGGTGGGCGGCTGGAGGGCGCAGGCCTTGCGCGCCGTCAAGCGCACGGCGCTGGTGGGCGCGGTCTCGCCCGGCGCCGTGAGCCGCAAGCGCCGCAACCGCTGGCCTTCGCGCGAGGCGGCGCTGGAACACTTCAGCCACAAGAAGGCCTTCGCCCGCTGGGACCCGCAGGTGCTGGCCGACTACATCGGGCACGGCACGCACGATGCTGACGGCCAGCGCGTGCTGAGCTTCAATCGCGAGGTCGAGACCGCCATCTACAACACGCTGCCGGACAACCTGCAGCGGCTGCTGCAGCACCATCCGTTGCAATGCCCCGCGGCCTTCATCGGCGGCCTGCAGTCCGGGGAGATCGCGCAGGTCGGCATGACCATGACCCGGAAGGTCACCGCCGGACGCATCTTCATGCTCGACGGCAGCCACCTCTTCCCCATGGAACAGCCGCTCGCAACGGCTGCCGCCATCGAGGCCAGCCTGCTTTCGATGGCATCCTGATCCCGGCGGGGCACCCGGCAGCGTCCTACATCCCCGGTACACGGCTGGCTTACAGCCGGCGCGTGCCCCGGACCACACCGGCGGGGGCAACCCCTCTTCACATTGAGGCCATGCCTGTAACGACTGCCTTCGGCTTTCCCGCTCCCTCTCTTGCACTGCTGGCCAGCGAGCCGCTGCGCGCGCTGTTCGAGTTCTGTTCTTCCCATGTCGGAACGCCCACCCCGGTCGAAGGCGACGGCCACCCGGTGATCGTCTATCCGGGTCTCGGCGCCGGCGCCATGAACATGTCACAGCTGCGCTCGTACCTGCGCAGCTGCAACTTCCGGGTGTTCGATTGGGACCTCGGCGTGAACACCGGGCCCGACCGTGACTTCGATGAATGGCTGGCCGGGCTGGTGCAACGGGTGCGCGAAGTGCACGGCAAGCACGGGCGCAAGGTCAGCCTGGTGGGCTGGAGCCTGGGCGGCATCTACGCGCGCGAGATCGCCAAGTGCTGTCCGGAGGCCGTGCGCCAGGTGGTGACGCTGGCCACGCCGCACAACTCCCTGCGCGGCGGCAACCATGCCGGCACCCTGGTGAAGCTGATGGGTGCCGCGCAGCTGAGCCCGGAGCTGGAAGCACGCCTGCGCGTGCGCCCGCCGGTGCCGATCACATCGATCTACAGCAGGAGCGACGGCATGGTGAGCTGGCGTGGCTGCCTGGAGCCGCGCGCGCCGGAGGCCGAGAACGTGCCCGTGCACGCCAGCCACCTGGGCATGCCCACGCACCCCGACGTGCTGCGCATCGTCGCCGACCGGCTGGCGCAGCCGGAGGGCCGCTGGCGACCCTATCGGCGGCCGCGCAGCCCGCTTACTCCTGCCAGTGCACCCAGCCGGCTGCGGAAGTCGCCAGCACGATGATGCCGAAGGCGATGCGGTACCAGGCGAAGGGCGTGAAGCTGTGGCTGGAGATGTAGCGCAGCAGCCAGCGCACGCAGAGCCAGGCGCTCACGAACGAGAACACCAGCCCAACCACGAACATCGGCACGTCGCCCGCGCCCAGCGAGGCGCGCTCCTTGTAGAGGCTGTATGCGCCGGCACCGATGAGCGTGGGAATCGCGAGATAGAACGAGAAGTCGGTCGCGGCGCGGCGGGACAGGCCCAGCAGCATGCCGCCGATGATGGTGGCGCCGCTGCGGCTGGTGCCGGGCACCAGCGCCAGGCACTGGATCAGGCCGAGCTTGAGCGCGTCGGGCCAGCGCATCTGGTCGACCTCCTCCACGTGCACATGGCCCTGCTCGCGCCGCTCGGCCCAGAGGATCACGAACCCACCGAGGATGAAGGTAGACGCGACCACACCCGGCGTGAAGAGATGGTCCTTGATGATCTTGCCCAGCGCCAGGCCCAGCACGACGGCCGGGATGAAAGCCACCAGCACGTTGAGGGCGAAACGCTGCGCATCGCGCTGGTGCGGCAGAGCGGCGATGGTGCTGCGGATCTTCTGCCAGTACACGAGGATCACGGCCAGGATGGCGCCGGTCTGGATCGCGATATCGAAGACCTTGGCCTTCTCGTCGTCGAAGCCGAGCAGCGAACCGGCCAGGATCAGGTGGCCGGTGCTGGAAACGGGGAGGAACTCGGTCAGGCCCTCGACGATGCCCATGATCGCGGCCTTCACCAGCAAAACGACGTCCACGCAAGCTCCTCGCAAAAGCGCGGATTATGGACCGCACCGCAGGTGCCGGGTTGGGGCCCTGCCCCCGCTTTCGTCTGACAGCGCCTGTCGGAAACGGCGAGGCATGGTCGCGCACGAAGCCTACAGTCCGGCGGCGGCGCGACGGCATGATCAACCGTCATGAAAATCCTTAATCTGCTCCATGTGGTCGTCGCCCAGGCGTTCTATCGTTGGGCGATGAACGAGATCAGCCCGATGCACCCGGACGTCCCGAAGATCATGCTGCGGCAGCAACAGCTGGCCGAGAAGTACCGCCGCATCTGGGCCTGATCCCCGCCAGGCCCGAAGCCGGCGCGCCGCGCTTCGCACCGGCCGGCCTGCATTTCACGGCATCCTGACGCCGCTTCGTCGCAGCGCGCTGGCTGGCATGGCGGGCGGCAAGCACAGTGGGCTCCTGCCAACCAGGAGCCTGCCATGCAGATGTCGCCGGTCATTGCCATCCACCTGAGCGCCGCGCTCGCCGCCGTTGCCACGGGACCCGTGGCGCTCTGGGCCCGCAAGGGCGCGCGCCAGCGGCCCTTGCTGCATCGCGCCTTCGGCTATGCGTGGGTCACGCTGATCCTGGTCACTGCGCTGACGGCACTGTTCCTGCGCGATCGCAGCCTGCCCAACATCGCCGGCTACACGCCCCTCCACCTGCTGGTTCCGGTGACCTTCATCGCCTTGTTCGGGGCCTTCCGCAAGCTCGCACTGGGCGACATCGCGGGGCATCGCAGGATCATGCAGCGCCTCTACTTCGCCGCGTGCATCGCAGCCGGCAGCTTCGCGCTGCTGCCGAACCGCTACCTGGGCCGCCTGGTGTGGGGCGCGTTCGCGCCGCTACCGCCTGCCATGCGCTTCACGCCGGTGTGGATGTGGTCGCTGCTCGGCGTGCTGGTGGTTCTGTTGGTCGTCCAGGCGCGTCCCCGCGGCGCCCGGTCCGTTTGATGCACCCGCAAGGAGAACGACCATGCGCACCCTGCTTGCCGGCGTGATCGCCGCCCTGGCCACTGCCGCTGCTGCCGCTGCCCACGCCGGCACCGGCGTGATGACGCTGACCGGCGTGGCCGGCGACGGCCCCGTCACGGTCTTCTATCCCACCGCCCAGGCCGATGCGACGGTGCAGCGCGGCCCGTTCCAGCTCGCGCTGGCGGAGAACGCACCGCCCATGCGTGGCAACGGCCATCTGGTGGTCGTCTCGCACGGCTCCGGCGGCAACGCATGGGTCCACTCGGATCTCGCCCGCGCACTGGTGGCCGACGGATTCGTGGTGGCGATGCCCGAACACCAGGGCGACAACGCCCGCGATCCCTCGAACCCCGGGCCCGCGAGCTGGAAGCTGCGCCCCATCGAGCTGTCCCATGCGATCGACGCGGTCGCGCAGGCCACGGCACTGGCGCCGCTGCTGTCGTTCGATCGCGTGGGCATGTACGGCATGTCCGCGGGCGGGCACACGGCGCTCAGCCTCGCGGGCGGGCGCTGGTCGCCAGCGCAGTTCCGGCGTCATTGCGAGGCCCACATCGGCGACGATTTTCCCGCTTGCGTGGGCCTGGCCACCCGGCTGCGCGGAGATGCCTTCGACGGCCTGAAGAAGACCGTCGCCACGCAGGTGATCCGCCAGCGCTTCGACGACGAGTCCTGGTACGCGCAGCGCGACCCGCGCATCCAGGCGGTGGTCGCGGGCGTGCCCTTCGCGGCCGATTTCGATCCGGCCTCGCTGGCCCGGCCCGCAGTGCCGCTGGGGATCGTGCGAGCCGGCGGCGACCGCTGGCTGGCGCCGCGCTTCCATGCCGACGCCATCCTGCAGGCCTGCCGCCCCCGCTGCGAGCTGCTGGCCGACCTGCCCGGCGCTGGCCATGGTGCCTTGCTGTCGCCGCAGCCCCCGCTCGATCGGCTGGGCGCCATCGCGAGCGAGCTGCTGGCCGATCCGCCCGGCTTCGACCGCACCCGGCTGCCCGCCGTGGACCAGCGCATCGTGGCCTTCTTCCATCGCCACCTGCTTCCGTAGAATGGATTTCGCCATGACAACACCCAGCGCCGACCAGCACCCCGAACCCGCATGACGATCCACTGGCCGTCCAAGCTGCGGCACCTGTTGCAGGTCGTGCTGTTCTGCCTGCTGGTGGCCGGCCTGCAGACCGCCTTTGCGCCGCAGCGGCCGTTCGGGCCACCGCTCGTGTACTCGCTGCTGATCGGCTTGCTGACATGGGCGGTCATCGACCTGGGCCGACACCTGTTTCCCTCGGCGGCCGAGACCGGCTGGCCCGCCGGCGCCACGGGCGTGCTGCTGGTGATAGCGGGCATCGTCACCGGCTATGTCGTCGGCAATGCGGCGGGCCTGTTCCTGTGCCGGGTGCTGGGCATCTTTCCGGCGGGCGTGGACTTGCGCGACGAGGCCGACCTGCGCCACGGGATCCTGATCACCCTGGTGTCCGGGATGGTGGGCAGCTACTGGTTCTATGCCCGCAGCAAGAGCGCCTATCTCCTGCGCAAGATGCACGAGGCCACCCGCCATGCCACCGAGGCGCGACTGAAGCTGCTGGAGACGCAGCTCGAGCCGCACATGCTGTTCAACACGCTCGCCAACCTGCGCGCGCTGATCGCGGTCGATCCCGCGCGGGCGCAGCAGATGCTGGATCACATGATCGACTACCTGCGCGCCACGCTCGATGGCTCGCGCACCACCACGCACGCCTTGCAGGCGGAGTTCGACCGGCTGCGCGACTACCTCGAGCTGATGGCCATCCGCATGGGCCCGCGCCTGGCGTACGCGCTGGAGCTTCCGGGCGAACTGCAGCAGGTCGCCGTGCCGGCGCTGCTGCTGCAGCCCCTGGTGGAAAACAGCATCCAGCATGGGCTCGAGCCCAAGGTGCGCGGCGGCCGCATCGACGTTCGAGCCAGCCGCCAGGGCAAGCGGCTGCTGCTCGAAGTGACGGACACGGGCGTCGGCCAGGCAGGCGGCGTGTCCCCCGGCCCCGGCTTCGGCCTGCAGCAGATCCGGGACCGGCTGCAAACCCTGTACGGGGACACCGCCAGCCTCGAATTCTCTTGCGACGGCGAGGGCGCACTTGCGCGCATCGCGCTGCCCATCGCATGAACCCGCGCGCCCTCATTGCCGAAGACGAGCCGCTGCTCGCGCAGGCTTTGCGCGCCGAGCTCGCACGTGCCTGGCCGCAGTTGCAGGTGGTCGAGATGGTGGGGGATGGCGCGGCCGCAGTGGAGGCGGCCCTGCGGCATGGTCCCGACGTGCTGTTCTTCGACGTCCGCATGCCCGGCCTGGGTGGACTCGAGGCCGCCGCAGAGCTGGCCGATGCCTGGCCCGAAGAGGCGCCGTTTCCGGCGCTCGTGTTCGTCACGGCGTACGACCAGTACGCGCTGCAGGCCTTCGATGCGCATGCCGTCGATTACGTGCTCAAGCCGGTGCAGCCCGCGCGCCTGCAAAAGACGGTGGACAAGTTGCAGCAGCTGTTGGCCCAGCGGCAAGGCCGCGGCAGCGACCTCGAAGCCACGCTGGGCCAGCTGCGCCATCTGTTGCAGGCAGCGCCCGCCACTGCGCCGCGCCAGCCTTTGCTCAAGGTGATCCAGGCGGGCGTGGGCAGCGCCATCCGCATGGTGCCGGTCGAAGCGGTGCTGTATTTCGAAGCGGCCGACAAGTACGTGCGCGTGGTGTGCGAAGGCAGCGAACTGCTGATCCGCACGCCCTTGAAGGAACTGACCGCACAGCTGGACCCGCAACTGTTCTGGCAGGTGCACCGCGGGACACTGGTCCGCGTGACGGCGATCGACAGCGTGCAGCGCGACGAATCCGGCAAGCTGCACCTGGCGCTGCGGGGGCGCGGAGAGCGGCTTCCCGTGAGCCGCCTCTATGCCCATCTCTTCAAGGCGATGTAGCCCGTTCGGGGACTTGACGGTTCCCGTCGGTGCCGCCCACGTATCGAGATCGTCTGGCAGCGCCTGTGGGTTGCGTCCTACAGGACGCATCGCGTCCGGCCCTTCTACTACAAGGCATCGAATTGCACGAAAGGCGCATCCTTACCGACACGCAAGCGCCTTTCGTCCCGATCACCCCGACTCCTCTGAGTCCCCTCCTCCTCCGGGGTGAGCTGGTCCGGCCCTCCGTCCCGCGACTGGCATTGTTACCCCCAGGCCAAAAACCTGGGGGTTCTTTTTTGTCCGGTCGCAGAACGAGCACGATTTCACGGCCTGAGCGACTACGGCTCGGTCGAACGCGTCCCACGAAGACGGTTGGGCACCACCGTCACGTAAAGCGTTGCAGCGCGCGTACTCTGTTAACACTCAGAGGGCAAACAGCAATGAAAGACGGAAAACCCAGCGACGCAGGCGACCTCGACGGCCGCCGGGTGGGCTCGGGCGGCAGACACGCCAGCGGATCAGGCAGGCAGCGGGGATTTGTGGAGCGGGCTACGGCCCGCGGACACAGCGGGCACGGCGCCGAGAGCGTGCGGCCCCACCTGCGCGACCAGCTGAAGCTCAAGGCGCTGCTCCCCACGCCCTACCCGACGCCCGACCAGCAGAGAGAGCCGAGCAAGGACGACCACCGCTAGCGCGGCGAGCACAGCATTACAACGCGGGACGGCGCGACCACCTCCAAGCACCAAGGGGCCCAAAAAGAAGGCCCCGGCTTGTGGGCCCGGGGCCAAGTTTCGCTTGGAGATCCTGAGTTGTGATTCGATTGGCGACAACCCGCGCCAGCGCTCCTCGTCCCCGGTTCAGCGGTGACGATGATGCTCGTTGTGCCGCCGCCCATGGCGATGTTCCGGGCGCACGACGTAAGTCTCTTCATAGATCACAGGTGCCGGCACGACCATCACCGGCCGCGGAGCCATGAACACCGGCGCCGGCTGGACATACACCGGCTGCGGTGCCAGGTACATCGGCGCGGGAGCGACCAGCACGGGCCGCACGTTGCCGACACCGAGCGTGACGCCCGGCGCGGCCTGCACCCCGAGGGACCAGACGACGTTGTCGCGCGCCTGGGCGGCGGAGCCAACGGCTGCCAGTGCCACGACAGCGGCGGCGACGAACGGGCGGGAAAGCTTCAGTTTCATGTGCGGTTCCTGCTTGTACTGCATGAGGGCGAAGGCCCCGAGCGCTGTTTTAACTTCGGCCCCTCGCCCCCACCAACGGCCGGCGCGTCAAATCCGTTGCCGGACGTAACTCGCGCGGCCGCTTATCGGCCCAAATCGCCACTTCGTCACGAGCGGTCGCTCCGGTCCGCCGGGCGGCGCGACCGCGACCGTCCCGGGACGGCCGCGGATTGCCATGCAACAGCCATGACAGAATCGTCGGGATATGGCTTCCCCGAACGACAAAGAATCCGCTGCGAAACCCAGCAACTTCCTGCGGCAGGTGATCGAACGCGACCTGGAGCAAGGCACCTACGCGCAGCGCCACTGGAACGGCGCGCCCGGTGACGCGGCTTTCCAGCAGGCCGGCGCCGTCGACCCGGCCAGGATCCGCACGCGCTTTCCGCCCGAGCCGAACGGCTACCTGCACGTGGGCCATGCCAAGAGCATCTGCCTGAACTTCGGCCTCGCGCAGGACTACCAGGGCATCTGCCACCTGCGCTTCGACGACACCAACCCCGAGAAGGAGGAGCAGGAGTACGTCGAGGGCATCAAGGATGCCGTGCAATGGCTCGGATACGGCTGGGACGCCAACGGCGCGAGCCACCTGTACCAGGCGAGCGACTACTTCGACTTCATGTACCGGACGGCCGAATACCTGATCGAGGCCGGCCTGGCTTATGTCGACGAACAGACGCCCGAGGAGATGCGCACCAACCGCGGCGACTTCAGCCGCCCCGGCGTCGACAGCCCCTGCCGCAGCCGCAGCATCGACGAGAACCGGCAGCGCTTTCGCGAGATGCGTGACGGCAAGCTGGAGGACGGCAAGGCCGTCCTGCGCGCGAAGATCGACATGGCCAGTCCCAACATCAACATGCGGGACCCGACCATCTATCGCATCAAGCACGCGGAGCACCACAACACCGGCAACAAGTGGTGCATCTATCCGATGTACACCTTCGCGCATCCGATCGAGGACGCGCTGGAGAACATCACGCACAGCCTGTGCACGCTGGAGTTCGAGGACCAGCGGCCCTTCTACGACTGGCTGCTCGATCGGCTGGCCGAAGGCGGCCTGGTCAACACGCCGCACCCGCGGCAGTACGAGTTCGCCCGCCTCAACCTGACGTACGTGGTCACCAGCAAGCGCAAGCTGCGCCAGCTGGTGGACGAGAAGGTGGTGAGCGGCTGGGACGATCCGCGCATGCCCACCATCGTCGGCCTGCGCCGGCGTGGCTTCACGCCGGAATCGCTGCGCCTGTTTGCCGACCGCATCGGCGTGAGCAAGGCCGATTCCTGGATCGACTATTCGACGCTGGAAATCGCGCTGCGCGACGACCTCGACCCGAAGGCCGCCCGCGCGATGGCGGTGCTGGAGCCGGTGAAGATGGTGATCACCGATTGGGACGAAGTGATGGGCCCCGGCCACCTCGAGCCCTGCTCCGCCCCCGTGCATCCGCACGACCCGAACCGCGGGCGCCGCGATTTCATGTTCGGCCGCGAGCTGTGGATCGAGCGGACCGATTACGAGGACGCACCGCCCAAGGGCTTCTTCCGCCTGTTCCCCGGCAACAAGGTGCGCTTGAAGTACGGCTACGTCATCGAATGCACGGGCGCCACGCGCGATGCCTCCGGTGCACTGGCCGAAGTGCAGGCGAAGCTGGTCCCCGACACCAAGAGCGGCACGCCCGGGGCGGATGCCGTGAAGGTGAAGGGCAACATCACCTGGGTGGGCGTGGCGGACGGCGTGAAGGCCGAAGTGCGGCTCTATGACCGGCTGTTCTCGGTGCCGCAACCGGGCACGGGAGACAAGGACTTTCTCGACGAGATCAATCCGGATTCGCTGAAGGTGGTGACGGCGTATGTGGAGCCGTCATTGGGCAAAGCCCACGCCGATGAGAAGTTCCAGTTCGAGCGGCACGGGTATTTCGTGGCGGATCGGAAAGAGCACTCGGCGGACGGCGGCAAGCCGGTGTTCGATCGGGTGACGGGGTTGAAGGACAGTTGGGGGAAATAGGAGCGGGAAGTCGAGCCATGAACGACGTATCGGTGTTCCGGTCCGCAAGCACGGGTGAGGACACTGCCGAGAGCGACCTCGACGACATGGCGAAGAACTCGTCCGGCGCGGTACATTTCCGGGCACAACACAGGAGCTCACCATGCCCAAGGGCGAACAACGCAGCAACAAATTGCAGAAAAAGCCGAAGAAGGACAACTCCCCGCCGAAGGAGGGGACCTCGGACCGGCCGATGCCACCAATGACCACCGTCATTCCCAAGGGCAAGATCAAGAAGCCCTGAGCCGGCTCGAGCGTGGATTGCGGGTCAAGGCCCGCAATGACATGGCAGGGTAGCGCCGTGCAAGACGCGCCCTGAAGGATGTCATCCCGGACCTGACCCGGGATCCGTCGCAGCCCTGCTTACGCCCGCGTCGCCTGCAGGTACCGCTGCCGGACCGGCCGCAGCACGAAGTACGCAAGCACCGCCGTCAGCAGGTCCATGCAGATCACCAGCGCGAACACGGGGATCCAGCTGCCGGTCGCGTCGTGCAGCAGCGAGGCGAGCGGGCCGCCCAGCACCGAGCCCACGCCCTGCGCCATGTAGAGGAAGCCGTAGTTGGTGGTGCCGTGCTCGGTGCCGAAGGTGTCGGTCAGCGTGGACGGGAACAGCGAGAAGATCTCGCCCCAGCCGAAGAACACCACCCCGGACAGCAGCACGAACAGCAGCGCGTTGTCGCGCGTCAGCAGCCACAGCGTCATCGCGATGCCTTCGAGGCCGAACGCCAGCGCCATCGTCTGTTCGCGTCCGAGCCGGTCGGACACCCAGCCGAAGAAGGGCCGCGTCAGGCCGTTGGTGAAGCGATCGATGGTCAGCGCGAGCGGCAGGGCCGCCATGCCCATCACCACGATCGACGACACGCCGAAGTCCTTGGCGAAGGTGCCCATCTGCGAGATCACCATGAGGCCTGAGGTGGACATCATGGTCATCATCAAGAACATCAGCCAGAACAGCGGCGTGCGCAGCATCTCCTTCGGCGTCGCACCCTTGCGCCCAGCCAGGGGAGCCCGCGCAGGCGGGATCCAGCCGGCGGGCGGGCGCTTGAGCACCAGGGCGGCAGCCACACCGACCGCCGCCATTGCGAGGCCGAAGGTCTGCAGGGTGTGCTGGTATCCCACGGATGCGAGCTGCGTCGCGATCGGCACGGTGGTGACGATCGCCCCCATGCCATAGCCCGCTGCCACCATGCCGGTGGCGAAGCCGCGCTTGTCCGGGAACCACTGCACCATCAGGCCCACGACGCCGACATAGATGATGCCGGTGCCCACGCCTCCGAGCAGTCCGTAGGTGAGATACAGCCCCAGCACCGAATGGACGCCCGCCGCGAAGTACCAGCTCGCGCCCGTGAGCAGCGCGCCGACCGACAGCAGCAGGCGCGGCCCGAAGCGTTCGACCAGAAAGCCCTGGAACGGCGACAGGAAGGTCTGCAGCACGATCAGGATCGAGAAGGTCACCTGGAGCTGCGCCATCGTGGTGCGCAGTTCACCGACTAGGGGCTTGGTGAACAGCGTCCAGACGTATTGCGGGCTCGAGACGGCCATCATGCAGACCAGCCCCGCCGCGAGCTGTATCCAGCGGCTGCTCTTCGCCTGCACCACGGGCAGGCTGTCCGACATGTCCAAAACGGGATTGCTCATCGCGTCGCTGCCTTTCGGTGGGGGTGCCAGATGGGCTGCGCGAATGCAATGCCTATGCCAGCACGATGCACCAAAGATGCCCGCATTCCGGTTCTGCGTCCACCTCCAACCGTGCGATGTGCCGGGGCGGCGATCAGTGGCGCTGGATCGAGCAGTAGATCGCGAGATCGCCCGCGCGGCGCACGTAGCCGCTCTTGGTCGAGACGGCGCCGGTGACCGGGTGCGACCACTGGTAATCGACCCAGCCCTCGCCCCGCTCGCGCGCCAGGCGCGCCATCTCGCGCGTGAAGTACTTGCCCTTGAGGTCGCGCACCTCCGGCCCGGTGCCCACGCGACCCGGGTTGTTGCCGTGCGCGAGGAACATGCCGTCCTCCAGGCGCAGCGCCATCAGGTACAGGTCGCGATCGATGAAGCGGCCGAAGTCCAGCCGGTTGATCTCGTCGAGCAGCGCGGCGCGGCCATGCGCGCGCAGGAAGCTGCAACCGCTGTCGACCAGGGCCACGGCCTCCTGCGCGCCGGCGTGCTCGCGCTCGCCGAGGCGGAAGGTCTCCAGCGCCGTCCACAGGCTCCCGGCGCGCTCCTGCAGGGCGGCCACCGTGCGCTCGCCCGCCTTCACCAGCGCCGCGTTTTCCTGCGTGGTGCCGTCGATGCGCGCCACCGCCTGGTTGATGGTCTCGATGCCGCTGCTCTGCTCCTGGCTGGCCGCACTGATTTCACCCATCAACTTGGCGACCTGGCGGACGGATTCGACGATTTCGGCCATCGCCCGGCCCGCCTCGTTCACGCGCGTGCCGCCGCCCTCGACCTGCTGCACCGAAGCACCGATCAGCCCCTTGATCTCCCGCGCGGCCTGCGCGCAGCGCTGCGCCAGCGCGCGCACTTCGCCGGCCACGACCGCGAAGCCGCGGCCCTGTTCGCCGGCCCGTGCCGCCTCCACCGCCGCGTTCAGGGCGAGGATGTTGGTCTGGAAGGCGATGCCGTCGATCACGCCGATGATGTCGCGGATGTCGTGCGAGCTGGCACGGATCGAATCCATGGTCTCGACCACGCCGCGCATCAGCTCGCCGCCCTGCTCCGCGCGCGTACTGGCGGCACGCATCAGCGCATGCGCCTCCTGCGCGGTGGCGGCCGTGTGGCGGACCGCGGCGGTGAGCTGCTCCAGCGAAGCGGCAGTCTCCTGCAGCGACTCCGCCTGGGTCTCGGTGCGCGAGGCGAGCGCGTCGTTGTCGCGCTGCACCTGGGCCGCGTTCATGGCGACGTTCACCGTGCCGGTGCGCACCTGGCTGACGATGCCGAACCACTGGTCGCGCACGTGGTGCAGGCCTTGCAGCAAGGGCCGCAGTTCGCCGCCCGCCTCGATGTCGATGGCGGTATCGAGCTGGCCGCTGCCGATGCCGCTCACGGCCGCAGTCGCCGGCCGCAGGCCCCTCACCAGTCCGCGCTGCAGCCAGACGCCGGCGGCGAGGGTCATGGCGATCGACAGTGATCCCGCGGCGAGCGCGAAAGTCGCTGCCGCACCGTGCATCTGCGGTGCAGCCGTCGCGAGCACCGCGGCTTGCAAGGCCGCCAACGTTGCCACCGCCAGCCGCAAGCGCAGGCCGAGGGAGCTGCTGCGGGCCGGCGGCGCTGCGCGCGCTTTCGCGGCAGCCTCGGACAGGAGCGGGACGGCAAGGCTACTGACGGTCATGGTGGTTCGTGGTGCAAGAAGCAGGCTAGCTCGGCTGTAACCAGACGTATGCATTCTGCTGGCGCACCGCGCGGCCGTCCACAGCTGCGGGTGTGACGGGCGGCCGACCGTCCGAATGGCGGGGGTGGATGTCGGCGATTGGCGACAGGGCTGTCCGCCCAATGTGAATTCTGGGTTGACCCACAATGCAGCGCGGCGTATTGAATCGGCGCCGCGTCAGTCCCGGGTCAGGCGCCCGACGACGTCCAACAATGAAAAAGGGTCGCGGCAGCGACCCTTTTCCTGATCCCGCGCAGCGGCTCAGGCGGCCTTGGCCGGCGCGTGCACGCCGATGCGATCGAGCGCGTCGGCAAGTTGCTTGACGGTGCGGTCCACGTTGTGCCACTTGTCCAGGCCGAACAGGCCCAGGCGGAAGCTCTTGAAGTCGCTGCCTTCGTCGCACTGCAGCGGCACGCCGGCGGCGGTCTGCAGGCCCTCGTCGAGGAACTTCTTGCCGCTGTGGATGCCGGGGTCCGTGGTGTAGCTCACGACCACGCCGGGCGCCTTGTAGCCCTCGGCGGCGACACTGGGGAAGCCGCGGCTTTCGAACAGCGCGCGCACCTTGCGGCCCAGGTCTTCCTGTTCCGCCCTGACCTTGGAGAAGCCGTAGGCCTGGGTTTCCTTCATGGTCGCGCGCAGGCGGGTGAGCGCATCGGTGGGCATGGTGGCGTGGTACATGTGCGCGCCGCCCTCATAGGCTTCCATGATCTGCAGCCACTTCTTCAGGTCGATGCTGAAGCTGCTGCTGGTGGTGCCATCGATCGCCTTGCGCGCGCGCTCGCTCAGGCACACCATCGCGCAGCACGGCGAGCTGCTCCAGCCCTTTTGTGGTGCGGAGATCAGTACGTCGACGCCGACCGCCTTCATGTCCACCCACATCGCGCCGCTGGCAATGCAATCGAGCACGAACAGGCCGCCGGCCTCGTGCACCGCATCGGCCACCGCCCGCATGTAGTCGTCCGGCAGGATGATGCCGGCCGCGGTTTCCACGTGCGGCGCGAACACCACCGCCGGCTTCTTCTCGCGGATCGTCGCGGTCACTTCCGCGATCGGTGCCGGCGCCCACGCAGCGGTCGGACCGCCGCCCTGGCGGCGCGCCTTCAGCACGGTTTCGGAGGCGGCGATCTTCCCGGCCTCGAGGATCTGCGTCCAGCGATAGCTGAACCAGCCGTTGCGCAGCACGAGGACGTCCTTGCCACCGGCGAACTGGCGCGCCACCGCCTCCATGCCGAAGGTGCCGCTGCCCGGAACCAGCGCCGTGGAGTGCGCCTTGTAGACGTCCTTCAGGATCGCCGAGATGTCACGCATCACGCCCTGGAAGCTGTTCGACATGTGATTGAGGGCGCGGTCCGTGTACACCACGGAGAATTCGAGCAGGCCTTCGGGGTCGACGTTGGGCAGCAGTCCGGGCATGGTTTGTCTCTTGTGATTGGCGGAAAGCTGGCAGCTTAGCACCCCCGCCCGACCCCCTTGCGCTGCGGGATTTACCGCGCGCCCACCGCCCTCGGGCCGCCCTGTTTCAGCACTTGAGTTCGCGATAACGCTTGCGGGAAAGCACGAGCGGCATCTCGTCCTGCAGGGTCGCCGCCTCGCCGCGGGTCTTGAGCATCGCTTGCTGCTGGCGCAGGCCGGCGTCGAGCGCGCTGCATTCCTTCTTCACCTCGGCAGGCAGCGGCGCGCGGCGCGCGATCTTGGCGCGATCCTGTGGCGGGGGCCTGGCTTTGTCCGCGTGGTGCGGCGCCGCGGCGCCGACCTGGCGAGCGCCGGAACAGAGCCGGTCGCTGTAAGTGACCCGCCCCGGCGCGCCGCACCGGTATGTCACCTGCGCATCCGCCTGCACAGCGCCGGCCAGCAGCCAGCCGGCTGCAAGAATCGTGAATCCCCAACGCATCGTTTCGTCCTCTACTGCCTATGCGGCAATGCTAGAGGCAGGCACGGCCAGCGCTGCTACCAGAGGTTTCGCCGATGTGCCGGCACAACGGGGATCAGCCCCGGGCGCCGATCACCCGTCGCGAATGCACCACGAGATCGCCGGCACTTGCTCGACACTGTCGAGTTGCGAGGGTCTCCGGACTTCGTCACGTGCCCTGCGATGAAAGCGCCCTTGCGAGTCGACAAACCGGCCTTGGCCGTTGCCAAATGGGCGCAGGTGTCGAGCATGCGGGCTTTTTCCGCAGGCTGCGCATCCTCGAATCTGCAGAGAACCTTGTGAGGCCGGAGACACTCCGGACCCGGACGAATGGCTTCTATTACAAATAGAAACGGTTGGGGGCGTGGCGCGGATGCCGCAATTTTCCTGGATTTTCAGGCCACTGCACCTGCGGTTCAGGGGCTGGGACGCGGGGGGCTGTTGCAACTTGTAATGCTCTGCCATACTAGGCACAAGCCCTAAGACATGACTTCGCTTTCCCGTACCACCTGCCACGCCCTGCACGAAATGTCCCTCGCCGAACGCGAGGCATTGGCCCGTGAGCTCTACACGGTTCATGAGCAGATTTTCACCGGCTTGGACTTCCAAGGCTTCCGCCAGTACGTGATCGACCGGCCGTCGTGGCGCACGTGGGTGTACGTGCGCCACAACCCTGCCGGCAAGCTGGTGGGCTACACGGCCATCCATGCTTTCCTGCGCTCGCTGCAAGGCAAGGCAGCGACCATCGTGCGCATGGAGGCCGGCACGCTGCGCGAAGCGCGCGGTCGTGACGTGACCATGGTGTACGGCCTGCTGCGCCTGATGCGCATGTGGCTGCGCTATCCGCTGCGCCGCGTCTACATGTTCGCCGCGCTCACGCACCCGAGCAGCTACACCTTCCTCGCGCGCTACGTGCCTGGCATCTGGCCCCATGCGGAGCGCCACCCGGTGCCGACCAAGGTCATGGCGCAGATGGAGGAGCTGGCCGAAGCTTTCCACCTCGATCGCGTGCATGGCGACAACCCGCTCGTGCGCCAGGTGAACTGGGTGACGATCGAGTCGGACGAGGAACGCGCCCGCTGGCAGAACAGCGAGCGCATCGACACCCGCTTCTACATCGCGCAGAACCCGGGCTACGGCGAAGGGCACGGCCTCGTCTCGCTGTTGCCGCTGACGATGACGGCGCTGAGCCGCGCGCTGGCCCGCTTCCTCACGCTGCGCGCGACCCGCCTGGCGCGGCTGACCCTGGGCGCCGACCAGCGCAAGCGCACGCCGGTCAACCCCGCGCGCCCGCAGGCGGTCCGCGTCAACGCCGTGCCGGGGAACGACGCGCCCACCATGCCGCAACAGCTCTGAACCGCCCGGTCCGCGGCCTCAGGCCGGGGGCAGCGTGAAGCAGAAGGTGGCGCCCTCGCCCACGCGCGAGTGCGCCCACACCTGCCCGCCCTGGCGCGAGATCGCGCGAGCGACCGTCGCCAGGCCGATGCCGGTGCCCGGGTACTCGTCGCTGCCGTGCAGCCGCTGGAAGGTGCCGAACAGGCGGTCGGCATAGGCCATGTCGAAGCCGCAGCCGTTGTCGCGCACGAAGTACTCGCCGCGATCGCGCATGCCGCCCACCACGATCTCCGCTGCCGGTTGCCGCGACGTGAACTTCCAGGCGTTGCCGATCAGGTTCTCCAGCACCGAGCGCATCAGGCGCGCATCGGCCATGACCGCCAGGCCCGGCTCCACGCGCCAGCCCACGCGCCGCTGCGGCTGCTCCGACTGCAGCCGCAGCAGGATCTCGCTGGCCAGTTCGCTCAGGTTCACCACCGCGCGGATGACCTCCAGCTCCGACACGTGCGCCAGGGCCAGAAGGCCTTCGATCAGCTCCGACATGCTGGCGGCGTTCGCCTGGATCCGCTGCAGGTAGTGATGCGCGCGCCCCTCCGGCAGCGGCGCGAGCTCCTGCTCCAGCAAGCGGGCATAGGAGGAGACGCGCTGCAGCGGCGACTGCAGGTCGTGCGACACCGAGTACGAGAAGGACTCGAGCTGCCTGTTGGCCAGGCGCAGCGCCTCCTGGTTGGCCACGAGGTCGGTGATGTCCGTGTCCACGCCCACCCAGAACAGGATGTCCCCCTGTTCGCCGCGCACCGGCAGCGCGCGATAGCTGGTGGTGTGATAGCTGCCGTCGCACGCGCGGATGCGGCGGGTACCCGAATACGGCTCGCCGGTCGGCGCTGAGCGCAGCCAGTTCTCCTGCACGGGCTGGACGTCGTCGGGGTGCAGCAGCTTCAGCCAGCCATAGCCCAGCCAGTCGGGCGGTGCGCCGCCCACCAGCTCGTACCACGCGCGGCTGAGGAAAGTGGTCTGTCCCCGCGGGTCGACCGTCCAGAAAGGCAGCGGCGCCTGTTCCGCGAGCGTGCGAAACAGCGCCTCCTGGCGGGTGAGCTGGCTGGTGCGGTCGGCGATGCGCTCCTCCAGGCTCGCGTTGAGCCGGCGGATCTCCTCCATCATCAGCACCCGCAGCGTGATGTCCTGCTGCGCGCCCTCGATCGCGACGATGCGCCCTTCGTCGTCATGCACCGGTTCGCCCACCGAACGCACCCACATCTGGCGGCCGCTGCCGGTCTGGAGTTCGGCTTCGATGTCGAAGGGCAGCCCCTTCTCCACGCAGTTGTTCAGGCCGTCGACCGCCTTGGGCAGCGAGTGCGGCTTCACCATGGCGAGCAGCTCCTGCACCGTGGGCTCGGCACCCGGCGGCAGGTCGAGGACGGCCGCCGCTTGCTCGGACAGCAGCACTCGCTGGCTGGCGAGGTCGGCCCGCCAGTGGCCCATGCGCGTGAGCCGGCCGGCCACGCGCAGCCGCTCCGCCTGTTCGCGCAACTGCTCCTGCGCCCGCTTCAAGGCATCGATGTCGGTCGCGCTGCCGAACCATTGAATGGCCGGACTGTCCTCTTCCCGCACGGGCGCGGCCCGCAGCAGTTGCCAGCGGTACTGGCCATCGCGATAACGCAGCCGGTGTTCGAACTGCAGTTCCCGGCCGGAGGCGACCATCTCCGCCAGCCGCCTGACCATCTCCTGCCGGTCCGCCGGATGCACGAGCTCCTGCCAGCGGTTGCCCAGTGCCCGCTCCATCGGCTCGCCGGTCACTTCCATCCAGCGTCGGCTGACGAATTGCACCGCGCCGCGCTCGTCGGCCGTGAAGACGATCTGCGGCATGGCCTGCGCGAGCTGCTGGAAGCGCTGCTCGGTGCGTTCGCGGCTGCGCGCCTGTCGTCGCAACTGGCCGGTCAGGACGATCGCAACCAGAACGGCGACCGCCCAGACCATGGTGCTCAGGGTGGCAAAACGGCGCCAGGGCAGCAGCATCGCCTCGTAGCTCGAACCGACCGAGACCACGAGATCGGGATAGGTCGGCAGCGTTCGGTAAGAGACGACGCGCAGGACGCCGTCGATGCTGCTTTCGCGGATATACGTGCCCTCCGGTGCGTGCAGCAGGTACTGGGTGAACAGCGGGGTGTGCGACAGGTCGCGGCCGGTGAGGCCGGCGTCGGCGGGACTGCGGGCCAGGATCTGGCCATTGCGGTGGTACAGCACGATCGCGCCGTTCGCGCCCAGGTCGATGCCGCGCCACAACTGCTCGAAGTACGGCGGCTCGACGGCCGCTGCCAGCACCGCCCGCAAGCTGCCGTCCGCGTTGCGGATGGGGCGGGCGACCACCATGGTCCAGCCGCCGGTGGTCCGGCTGCGCACGACCGGGCCGATGAAGAACTCGGTGGCCGGCGCCCGCTGGTAAGCCTGGAAGTAGCCGCGGTCGGCCACGGAACGGCCCAGGCTCTGGTCCTCGCTGTCCAGCACGACCTGACCCTGCGAATCGACCACCCACAGCGCGCGCAGGAAAGGCAGGTCCTTCAGTTGCGCAAGCAACATGGGCTGCGCGCTGGCCTGCGACAGCATGCCGGTCTGGCGCAGCATCTCAACCTTCACCACGGCCAGCTGCAGCGTCTGGTCGACCGACTGGATCGTGCGCGCCGTCTGCTCGGAAATCACGCGCGAGAGGGAATCCGTCAGCTCCTCGCCCGACCGCAAGGCCGCCTCGCGCTGGTAGAGGAGGGCAAACAGCAGCAAGGCTCCGGTCAACAGTGCGAGCGCAAGCACGGCCGCCGCATCTCTCAAGCTTCTCCTCATGGGTGGCATTGTGCGCTGCGACGCTCGTCCGGCAAGCACACGGGCTCCCCGCTGACAGGGCGGGCCGGGACGGTCCCCGGAAACTGCTGGTATCACCAGGAGGATTCCCATGAGCCAGCACGCGATATTCCGCGGCGAAGTGTGCTTCCGCGCCGGTGACGGCGTGCTGATGCCCGTACCCGACGGCGAGGTCGACGTCGAGCTCGCCGACGACAGCGTCACCCTGTCCTGGCGCGATGGCGAAGGCAATGCCAGCAGTGCGGCGATCACCCGCGACGAGTTCGAGCGCTACCAGCGCGAGGGCAAGATCCGCCTGCTCGATCACTAAGGGAGCCACCTCATGGCCGCGCGCCTGCCTCTCGAGCTGATCCTGCTGGCCCTCGCCTGGGCCGCTACGCTGGCCGTGCGGCCCTGGCGCCTGCTGCGTTCCGGCGCGGGGCCCTCGGCCCTGGCCACCCCGCTGCTGGCGGCGGTGACCATCCTGCCGTTCCTGTGGGCCTGGCCCGGCTGGTCGGCCCTGCCGCTCGCGCTACGCTGGTCGGGCGCACCGCTGGCGGTACTGACGCTGGGCTGGCCGCTCGCCGTGCCGGTGCTCACGTTCGCCGGGCTGAGCACCATGCTCACCACGGGCGCCGATCTCGCGCAGGCGCTGTCGACCCTGGTGTGGGCCGGGCTGTTGCCGGCCACCCTGGTGCTGGTGCTGGGACATGCCGTGCGCAAGGGGCTCGGGCCGCATCCGGTCGCGTACCTGTTCGGGCGTGCCTTCTTCGTGCCGATGCTCTCGCTCGCCGCGTGTGGCTTCATGGCCGCGGCGATGGGCCCAGGGCTGAACGGCCCGACGGCGCAGTTGCAGCACATGGCGATCGCCCTGCTGGCGATGGGTGAGGCCTCGTGGAGCTGTGCCATCGTCAGCCTGCTGGTGGCGTACCGGCCGCAGTGGCTCGCGACCTGGTCCGGCAGCATGCAATTCAGGCGGCCTGCGCGCGTGCGTGCGGTCACGCGGCGGCGCTGAACCCGCAGTGTCCGGCGCGGTGTGCGGCAACGCGAGAGATGCTATCGTCGGCCGCATGCTGTACTCCCGACGAGTTGCCATCGCCGCTTCCCTGTGGGCGCTCGCGCTGCTGCCGCTGGGCGCGCAAGCGGCGTCGCCCTCTCCCGAACCCGTCTCGCTCAGCCACGCGCCCGCCCCCGTCGGCGGACTGTGGTGCGGTGCGGGGCTGCTGACCGGCTTCACGCTGGACATCGCGCAGCAGTCGCGGCAGATCGATGCCCGCCTGATCCGCAAGGGCCGGGTGCGCGAGATCACCGGCCACATGGAAGGCGCGATGCTGCGCACCGACCCGCAGCGTGACCAGACGATGGAACTGATCGCGGCCGGCAACGAGCTGCGCATCGTCGACGCCACCGGCAAGCTGGCGCTGACCAAGGGCCAGTTCTTCACCCGCGCCGCCGGCGGCAGCTGCAGCAATTGATCCCGCCCGCCTGGCTGTGGGTGCCCATCGTGCTGTGGGCATCCCTGGCGCAGACGGCGCGCAATGCGGCGCAGCGCTCGCTGGTCGCGCAGGCCGGCACCCTGGGCGCCACCCTCGCCCGCTTCCTGTACGGGATCCCCTTCGCTGCCGTCTGGGTCGTGCTGCTGCACGCCTGGCCGGGATCGACCGCGCCGCTGCCGCAGTTCCACCCGGCCTATTTCGCCTGGTTGATCCTCGGCGCCTTTGGACAGCTCGCGGCCACCGCGTTCCTGCTGGCGGCGATGAAGCAACGCAACTTCGTGATCGGCGTTGCGTATTCGAAAACGGATGCCTTGCAGGTCGCGCTGTTCGGATCGCTGTTCCTGCGTGAACTCCCGGGCGGCCCCACGCTGGTGGCGATCGGCCTCGCGACCGCTGGCGTCGTGCTGCTTTCGCTGCCGCAAAAACGGGTCGCGCTGCAGGGTCGCGCCTGGACTTCGGCGGCCGCGTGGTACGGCCTGGCTTCCGGCGCCGGCTTCGCACTTTCGGCCGTGGGCTACCGCGGCGCCGCGCTGCAACTGCCGGAGAGCTCCGCCTGGATGTCCGGTGCGTGGGGCGTGCTGCTCGCGCAAGGCATCCAGACCGTGCTGCTCGGAGGCTGGCTGGCGTGGCGCGCCCCCGCTGCACTGCGCGCCACGGTTTCCGCCTGGCGCATCTCCACCGTCGCCGGGGCCGCCGGGGCGCTGGCCTCCATCGGCTGGTTCACCGCCTTCGCCCTCACCACCGCCGCGAACGTGCGCACGCTCGGGATGGTGGAAGTCGTGTTCAGTTATCTCGTGTCGCGCCGGTTGTTGCGCGAGCGCCTGGCGGCGACGGAGCAAGGCGGCCTCGCGCTGGTCGTGGTCGGACTGCTGGCGCTCGGACTGCAGCTCTGAGCCCCACGGGCGATGGCGTCCTACAGGGGCGCGCACGCGGTCGCGCGAGATTGAAGGTCCGCAAGAAGGACCGACCATGGCAGACCACGACGACAGCACTCGCACGCCCGTGCGGCCCCAGCCCTTCACGCTCTATGCGGCCGGCGGCCGCGTCTACGCGAGCAACAGCGACCAGAAGGTGATCGATCTCGGCGAGCTGGCGCGCGACGACTCGGGAGCCTTCGCGTGGCTGCTCGATGGCAACCAGCAGCGCGGCAGCGGCTTCACCGAGGAAGCGGCGCTCGGCGACCTCGCACAACGACTGCGCTTCCTCTGGCTTGATGGCCAGTTCACCGCCCTGGCGGATGCGCGCGCCGGCGTCAATCTCGAAGGCGCGACCCGGCTGGACATCGTGCTCGATGAACTGGAGCCGGGCGAGCGGATGTACGACGCGACGGTGTAGCGGACTGGGCGCAGTGCAGGGCGCGTTGCCTGTCGCCAGAGTGCGCGCACCATGGTGGCACAGTGCCCTTGCCGCCTGTTCGTGAAATGCGGCCGCGCGATCCGGGGTTCCTACATGAAAGCAGCATGGACACGCACGAGCCTTGACGCTACAAGGACAGAACATGGCAGGACGGCCTCACGCCGCGCGCGTGCGACCTCCAACGAGTGAGCACGAATCATGTCTTTCGGCACGCTGCTGTACCGCTATTTCTTCTTCGGCTGGCTGTTCAAGGACGTGAACGCCGGCAACCTGCTGGAGCGCGCGGCGGCCTGGCGTCACAACCGTGACCAGGCGCGCTGGTTGCCCACCTACATGCGCCGCTGGCTGTGGTGCGCCGGCTTCTTCTACGCGCTGGGCCTGGCGGTCGAATCGCTGCTGCACGCGCCGGGGCTCTCGGTGTTTTTCTACGTGCCCTGTGCGCTGGCCGTGCCGGTCAACGCGGTGATCGGCGCTGCCTGGGTTGGCTTGCGGGTCGCGCCCTTGCACTGACGGCTCACTCGGGCGGGCGCTCGCCCGCCGTGCCCATGCCCAGCCCCGCGGTGATCTTGCGGGTGTGCTCCACGACGTGTTCCAGGAAGGCCCGCGTGCGCGCCGGCATGTACTTGCGACTGGGCAGCGCCGCGACCAGACTGAGCCGGTTGGTGATCCACGGCGCCAGCACCCGTTTGAGCAGCCCACCATTGAGCATGGGGGCGATCAGGCCGGCCGGGAAGCTGCTGAGGCCACCGCCCGTGAGCGTCGCGCGCAGCAGGGTGTCGATGTGGTTGGCGGTGACCGTGGACGGCACTTCCACGTCCAGCGTGCGGTCGCCGTCGGTGGGGTCGATCAGCCGCATGGCGCGCAGCCGCACGCCGGAGGGGCGCAGGCGCAGGAAGCGGTGCTCGCGCAGTTGCTCGGGAACGGTTGGCTCGCCATGGCGCGCCAGATAGGCGGGTGAGGCACAGAGCATCCCGTGGCTGTCGACGATGGTGCGCCGGATCGCGGTCGAGACGATCGGCACCGAGTCCGTCAGGAACGTGATGTCGTGGTCCTCCAGATCGGGGTCGATGACCTCGTGCACGTGCAAGTCCAGTTGCACGCCGGGATACAGCGACTGGAACTCGGCGATGACCGGGGCAATGATGTGCGTCGCGATCATGGGCATGGCCAGGACGCGCACCGTGCCGCTCATCTCTCGGCTGTGCGCGTGCGCGAGGGCATCGGCCTCGTCGATGTCGCCCAGGATCACGCGCAGCCGGCCGAGGTAGACCTCGCCGGCGGGGGTCAGTGCCAGCCGGCGGGTGGTCCGCTGCAGCAGGCGCACGCCGAGGTGCTTCTCCAGGTCGCCCACCAGCCGCGTGACTGCCGCCGGCGTCAGGTCGAGCTTGCGCGCCGCGGCCGCGAAGCCGCCCTCGTCCACCACCTGCTGGAAAACCCTCATCGATTGCAACCGGTCCATCGCGTGTTTCCTTTGGGTTGATTATTGTGGAAAGTGCAATGGTTGTTTGTTCCCGGTGATGTTTTTTGCTTTGATTCAGAGGAATACAGTCTCTCCATCGCAACCGATCAACCACCACCAAGGAAAAGCACCATGAAAGTCTCCGCTCTCGCCATCGCCGCCCTGTCCTTCGCCGCACTGACGGCCCACGCCGACGACGCCGACCCCTCCGGCCAGTTCGCCGCCTCCGTCGGCAGCCAGGCCACGCGCACCCAGGTGCAGGCGCAATACCAGCAGTACCGCAAGCAGGGCGTGAACCCCTGGGCCACGTCGTACAACCCGCTGACCAGCTTCCGGGGCCAGCGCACCCGCGCGGAAGTGACCGCCGAGTACCTGGCCAGCCGCAACACGGTCGATGCCCTCACCCGCGAGGACAGCGGCTCCTCGTATCTCGCCGCCCACAAGGCGCCGGTCGACGCGGGCCGCCAACTGGCCGGCACGCCGGTCAACGCCCAGTAAGTAAAAAACCTGGCGAGCGCCCCGTGCAATGCGGGGCTCCTGGCGCGACCACGGCTGCGCCAAGCGCACCCCACCGACGCCCTGCGACGGTGGGGTGCCTGCGGCAGCCCACCCTACGCGCGCACCGCCGGCAGCGGCACTTCCACGCGTACGCGCGTGCCGCCCGAACCGCCCCGCACTTCGCAATGGCCACCGAGCTGCTCGGCGCGGCTGCGCATGTTGTTCAGGCCGCGACCGAAGGACGAATCCGAGACGCCGGCCGCACCGAGGCCGTCGTCGCGCACTTCGAGCTGCAGCAGCCCGCCCTGCAGCCGCAGGCGCACGTCGACCGCGCTGGCATGCGCATGCTTCACCACGTTGGTCAGGGCCTCCTGCGCGACCCGCAGCAATTGCAGGGTGGCGTGCGGCGACACCGTCAGGGATTCGTCGGGCACGTCGATGTCCCATGAGGGCCGGATGCCGCAGGCCAGCAGCTGCCCACGCCACCGGAACAGGAAGTTGCCCAGCGTGGAGCGGAAGTCCAGCGCCTGGGGACCCTGGGTATCGAGGGCCAGGCGCATCTCGCCGATGCAGCGGCGCAGCGCCTCCGCCACCTCCTGCGGCGTCATGTCGCCGCGCTCGACCCGCGAGAGCGAGACGAACAGCTGCGACCCCAGCCCATCGTGCAGGTCGCGCATCAAGCGCTGGCGTTCCTGTTCGGCGGCGCGTTCGCGTTCGAGCGCGAACACGCGATCGTAGTTGCGCGCGAGCTCCTGTTCGCGCTCGGTCACGCGCGCTTCCAGCGTCTGGTTCAGGTTTTCCAGCGCCTGCAGCGCGCGC
This sequence comes from Ramlibacter sp., assembly GCF_028291745.1. GTDB lineage: Bacteria > Pseudomonadota > Gammaproteobacteria > Burkholderiales > Burkholderiaceae_C > Ramlibacter. The sequence continues at coordinate 60,026 of NZ_JAQGNQ010000053.1, forward strand.
ACGAAGCGGGCGGTCAGCAGCCCGCCGATCGCGAGCAGCACGAGGTCGGCGGCGAGGTGCAGCAATTGATAGCGCTGCGCGGTCCACGCCGCCAGCGACGCGAGCGGCGGATCGAGCTCCCAGGCGATCATGTAATCGTGCATGCCGGCCAGCGCGGCGATGGCCATCGTCACCGGCAGCGCCGCCGCTTCGATCGTGCGCCGGCGCAGCAGCGACCAGGCGGAGACCGCGACGATGGTGGCGCCGATCGGCAGGAAGCCGCCGATCCACCAGCGGTTCACCAGCGGTTCGGCCGCCGTCCCATGCGCCAGCAGCCAGATCGGCCCGACCAGCCAGTAGGCGAAGATTGCGCGCTCGAAGCGCGGGCGGCGGATCCCGGCAAGCCGCCAGGCCAGCATCGTCATCGCGATGATGAAGCCGCCCGTGGCCGCATGGAAGGCCAGCCGCCACCACAGATAAGCGCCGGCCGGCACCACTTCGACCACGAAGGTCAGCGTGCGGATGCCCCACAGCACGAGGGCCAGGCCGAACAGGCCGTACATGGCCTCGCTGCGCCGGCGCCACCAGATGAACAGCACGCACGCAGCCACCAGCAGGCACACGGCGACCGTGATCGCCGGGGTGACACTGACCCAGAAAAAGCGCGTGTCATACAGCGGACGCAGTTCGGCCTCCGCGCCCACCAGCAGGCGCGGAAAGCGCAAGGACGCGCCCGGTGGCGGCTGGCCAGCGCGCACGAGCAGTTCGTTGGCGCCCGCGCGCAACAGCGCCGCGGGCAGTGCCACCAGGTGCGGCCGCACCCAGCGCACATGCGCCTGCGCGGAGTTCTCCTGGATGCCGGTGAGCGGCGCGCCGTTCAGCCACAGCTGGCCGCCGTCGTACAGGTAAGGAAAGAACACCGCCCACGGAACGCCCTCGTCGGCCTCGGCACGCGAGAAATTGATGCGGTACCAGGTGGCCGTGGGAACGCGCGTGGGCCGCGACTTGCGCCACAGGTCCGGCAGGTCCACCGCAGTCCACGCCGCCTCGCGCGGCGGCGGCAAGAGCGCGGCGTCCGGCAGCATCTGCGCCTGGCGCGGCTCCTGCCATGCCCCCGCGGGCCAGGGCGCGAACAGCGCGGCCAGCAGCAGCGTGCCGGCGGCGACATGACGACGCGCGCTGGCGCCAAGGCGACTCACAACAGCCCCAGTTGCGTGGCCTCGTACACGGCTTCGCCGCGCGAGTGCACCGCCAGCTTGCGATAGATCTTGCGCACGTGGGCCACCACCGTGTGCGGCGAGATGGCCAGGAGCTGGCTGATCGTGTCGAAGCTCAGGCCCTTGGCGGTGAGGCGCAGCAACTCGGTCTCGCGTTCGGTCAGAGGCGATCCAGGGGGTTTGAGCGCGGTCGCGGGCCTCGGCGGCGCGAGCGTGAGCCGGAAGCGTTCAAGGATGCGGCGGGCAATGCCGGGGCTGATGGGAGACCCGCCCGCCCGCAATTCGCGGATGCTGGAGACGATGCTGCCTGGCACCGAGTCCTTCAGCAGGTAGCCGGCGGCGCCCGCCTCGATCGATTCGAGCACGTGCTGGTCGTCGTCAAACATGGTCACGACCAGCACGTCGCACGTGCACTGCCGGCGTGCCGCATGGCGGATGACTTCGACACCGCATGCATCGGGCAGGCCGAGGTCGAGCAGGAGGACGTCGGGGCGCAGGGTCTCCAGCAAGGTCATCGCCTGGCGGGCCGTGCTGGCGCCGCCGACCAGGGCAAGTTCCGGATCGCTGGCGACGGCCTGGCTGAACCGGTGCATGAATTCCGGCTCGTCCTCGACGATCAGGACGGTGGTGGGCATGGCTTCTTTCACGAGCACCCGCGAATTCTGCGCGGCCGGGCAGCGTGCCGCCTCTGCCAATCGGGAGGCCTCCCAAGGCTGCCGGAGTGCACACGGTGCCGGCGCAATGTGTTGGGTGCGGCCAACGCGGGGCTTGGCTCATTTGCATCCGTCTGTAAGATACGGTCCAGTTTCCTGCCGCTGCGCAGGAGGAGCCGCATCAGCCTTCTGGCGGCACAAAACGGGAGCGCCCACCATGGGGATGCTTGATCTATTGCGGGGGAAGAAATCCGAAGCCCCGGCCAAGGCGCGCAGGGCGCGGCCGGACGCGAACAGCACCGGATTCGCGGCCTCGCAACTGAGCGCCGAAAGCCCGGCGGCGGCCACGCACTCCATGCGCAAGGACTTGCTCAAGGTGGTGCTGCGCGAAGTCCTGCTGCGCAATGGCATCCCACAAGCTTGGGTTGCGGCCGACATGCTGCGCACCACCAGCCCGCGGCGCGAGCAGGGCCTGCACGTGCGCTTCCTGGTGCGCCACTGGGAGCCGCGCCTGCTGCCGCACGGACCGGCGCTGGAGCAGGAGTTCGCCCATCGCCTGGTGCTGATGGATCCGCTCGCGACCGAATGGCTCATGGGTTTTTCCTGGCAGTTCGCGCTGGACGACACCGGCCCCTGCCCCGCGCTGCCGGCTCCGGGCACTTGGATCGCCGCACCGATCAACCGCGACTGGGCGACCGCGCACGAGACCAAGCCGGGCGACATCATCGAAGGCCCGGTCGTGATCCCGAGGCCGGCCGAGGAAGTGCGCGCCGATCTCGCGCGGCTGATGGCGCTGCGCGATGCCGACCTGAAGCAGCATGCGATGGCCGGCGAGCAGTTCGCGGCGACTCGCCCGGCCAGCCTCTAGTCTTCCCGTGCCGCCCCTGTCGGCACCTCGTGGTGTCCTGCGCGTCTTCACGACGCGGATCGCGCTGCTCCTCGCGTGGCTGTTCGCCAGTGCGGTCGCCGCGGCGCAGCCGCCCCTGCATGCGCACGCCGGCGTATTCGACCTGAGCGGGCCCGACGGCACGACCGCCGCCCACACCTTGCGCGGCGAGTGGGGCTTCGCCTGGGAGCGCTTCCTCGCCCCGACGTCCTCCGAGACCCTGGCCACCACCGCGCCGGTGCCCGCCCCCTGGAACCCGATCACCGCCGACGGCAAGCCGCGCGGCCCCGACGGCTTCGCCAGCTACACGCTGCAGGTGGATTGCCCGGCCGGCAAACAGCTCGCCCTGCTGGTGCCGACCGAACGCACGGCGGTGCGCGTCTACGTCAATGGCCGGCTCGCCGCTTCGCAGGGCGCACCGGGCATGACGCCCGAATCGGCCCGTCCGGCGGTCGGCCGCCGCACCGCGCTGACCGACCCGTTCGCCTGTCCGCTGCACATCGTCGTGCATGTCTCCAACTGGTCGCACCGCGAGGGCGGCATGATCCGCGCGCCGATCGCGGGACCGACCGAGGAACTGGGGTCCACCTACAAGCAGCGGCTGGCGCTGGACACGATCCTGCTGGGCGCCTACCTGGTCCTCAGCATCGCGCCGATCTTCTTCTACTTCGCGCGGCCCCGCGACAAGGCGCCGCTGCTGTTCGGCCTGTTCTGCCTGGCGCAGACCGTCTATGCCGACATGACGGGCGAGCGCCTGCTGCTGCAGATGGGCGGCGGCGAGACGCCGTGGGAGATCTTCCTCAAGCTGCAGTACCTGTCCTGGTACGGGTCGATGGCGCTGTTCGTCCTGCTGGTGCACCAGCTGTTCCAGCGCACCCTGCACCCGCGACTGGTGCGCGGCGCCGTGGGCCTGTGCCTGCTGGCGATGGCGGCCGTCGTGGTGACACCGGCCCGCATCTACAGCCAGTCGATGGTGGGCGGCGAAACGCTGTGCGTGGCGATGGGCCTCTACATCGCCTGGGCGATGGCGCGCGCGCTGCGGCAGCGGCGCAAGGACGCCGGCGTGATCCTGGGCGGCCTCGGCTTCCTGCTGCTGGTGGTGCTGGTCAACCTGCTGGAGTTCTACGCCGAGGCGGCCCAGAGCAGCATCACCGCCTTCGGCCTGCTGGCCTTCGTGCTGTCGCCGGCACTGGTGTTGTTGCGGCGGCTGGCGCGCATGCTCAGCGCCGAGGAGCAGCGCAGCGCCGAACAGCGCGAGAAGGTGGACCTGCTGGTGCGCGCGACCCATGCCGGCATCCTGGACTGGGACTACACGCGCAACCTCACGCGCTACTCGCCGCGGCTGCTGGAGATCATGGGCTATCCGCCGGAGACCGACACCGACGCCTGGCCGCTGTTCTTCGAGCACATCCACCCGGGCGACCGCGACACGGTGCAAGGCATCTTCATGGCGCAGCTGCGCGACCGCTCGGTGCGCGGCGGCGAGATGAAGCACGAGCCGCACGAGTACCGGCTGGTGCGCGTCGACGGCAGCGCGGTCTGGGTGCATGCGGAGGCGATCAGCCTGCGCGCCGCCGACGGGCGCACGCTGCGCTACATCTGCTCCCTGCTGGATATCACCGACCAGCGCGCCGTGGCCGAGGGCCTGAAGCGGCAGAACGCGGCGCTGGCGGAGAACGCGCAGCTGCGCGAAGACGTGGAGCGGATGTCGCGCCACGATCTGAAGACGCCCCTGAACAGCATCATCGGCGTGGCCCGCCTGCTGCGTGAGGACGCAGGCGTCGCGTTCGAGCACCGCGAGCTGCTGCTGATCGCCGAGCGCGCCGGCTACCGGATGCTGGAGATGGTGAACCTCTCGCTCGATCTCTCGCGCATGGAGCTGGGCACCTACGACTTCCGGCCGCAGGCGGTCAACGTCGTCGACGTGATAGCGCGCGTCGTGCTGGACCTGCAGGGGCTCGCGCAGTCGTCGCAGGTGCAGGTGCGCATGGCCACCGATGGCGGCGCTCCCGTGTACGCGCGGGCCGAGGAACTGCTCTCGTACTCGATCCTTGCCAATCTCGTGAAGAACGCGATCGAGGCGACGCCGGCGGGCGGCGCCGTCACCGTGCGGCTGGAAAACGGCGATCCGCTGCGGGTGCGCGTGCACAACCCCGGCCCGGTGCCGCAGGCAGTGGCGGGCCGCTTCTTCGACAAGTACGTCACCGCCGGCAAGAGCGGCGGCACCGGCCTGGGCACCTATTCGGCACGGCTGATGGCGCGCGTGCAGGAGGGCGACCTCGAGATGCGCACCGGCGACACCGGCACGGTGCTCACGCTGACCCTGCGCGGGCTGGGGCGCGAACCGCTACCGACGGCGCGCGCGCCTTCCGCCGCCGGCCAGGCGGCGCTCGGGGCCGCCGACTTCCGCCCGCGCCGCGTCCTGCTGGTGGACGACGACGAATACAACCGGCTGCTGCTCCTGCGCTACCTGCCCTCGCCGCCGTTCACGGTGGAGAGCGCAGGCAACGGCCAGGCCGCCATCGAAGCCATGAACCGGAACTGGCCCGACATCGTGCTGGCGGACCTGGAGATGCCGGTGATGAACGGGCTGGATCTGGTCGCCTGGATCCGCGAGCGCGAACGCAGGGAAGGCCGCCGGCCCTGCCTGGTGGTGATGATGTCCTCGAACGACGACGAGGCCTCGATCCGGCGCGGCCTCGATGCGGGCAGCAACCGCTACCTGCCCAAGCCCTTCACGCGCGAGGCGCTGCTGGCGCTGCTCTACGAGCTGGATCTGGGTGGGCCGGCGACTTCGCCCGGCCTGCTGGAAGCGACGCAACGCCGGCCGGCCCACGAAGCGGCCGCCAGCGACAGCGCGCCGGTGCGCATCGACCCGGAACTGCGGGGCGAAGTGCCGGCCTTCCTGGAGTCGCGCCGGCAACTGGCGCAGGCGATGGCCCGCGCCCTGGGCGCCGGCGACCGCGTCCACCTGCGCACGCTGGCGCATCGCGCGGCGGGCGGCCTGGCGCTGTTCGGATTCGAGTGGGCGGCATGGCAGTGCCGGCAGATCTCTGCGCAGGCGGCCGAAGGGGAAGCACAGGCGCTCGCGACGGAGATCGAGCGGCTGCTGCGGCACCTGCGCGTGGTGCAGGTGCTCTGAAAACCAGAAGCGGCCGACGGCCGCTCGATCGCTGCGCTGCGGCTCAGCGGCGGCGGTGCTGCGGGGGCGGCCCGCCGGTATTGCGATTGGGCAGGTGGCGGAACATGATGCGCCCCTTGCTCAGGTCATAGGGCGAGAGCTCCAGGCTCACCAGGTCGCCGGCGATGATGCGGATGTGGTTCTTGCGCATCTTGCCGCCGGTATAGGCGACCAGCTCATGGCCGTTGTCCAGGATCACGCGGTAGCGCGAGTCCGGCAGGATCTCGGCCACGCGGCCGTTCATCTCGATCAGTTCTTCCTTCGCCATGCAGGTCCTCTGCCACGGTGGTGCCCCCGCGCTGCGCGCAGTTCCGGCCCGGAAAACGAATTGTAAGCTCGCCCGGCTGCGCCTGCCCGCGCGCGAGTGAAGCAGCGGCCCTGGCGTCAGCGGCGCGCCACGCCGTCGATGCCATCGACCACCATCTTCGAGCCATTGGCCACCAGCAGGATGTCGCTGCCGACGGCGACGTACTTGAGACCCGGCGGCAGCTTGGGCAGGCTGGGCCGGAGCGCCTTGGGCACCGGCTGCACGACCGCCCCTGCAGGCAGCGCCTGGCCGATGCGCCACGGCAGCTTCGGTTGCGCCGGCAGGCAGGCCTCGGTGCTCGCCGCGCCCGCGGGACAGCTCTTGCCGGCGAGTGCGGCGTAGTACTTGTGCACCGCAGCGCGATTCGCGTCGCCGAAGTACGCGCCCTCGCCCAGCGGCTTGCGCGCGAAGTGCGTGCCCTGGCCCACGTTGTCGACCGGCATGTGCGGGTCGGCCCGGTCGTCGAGGGCCTGCTTGGCCTGGCGCGGCGCGTGCGGTTCATCGGCCGTCTGCGCCGCAGCGACCACGGGGGCGGCAATGAGCGCCGCCAGCAGCGCGCCCAGCAGCGGCCTGAAGGGGTGGATGGCGTTCATGGAGTTCTCTTCCTGACGAGGCAGCGACGACACGCGTACTGTCGGACGGGCGCATGGCCCGACCGTGTCGGAGAACTCCCAATTTGCCGTCGGACGCCGGCGCGGGACCGCCTGCGCTCAGACGGCGGCGAGTGCCGGGGCGACCGCGGCCTGGGTGAGCCCGAGTCGCTCGGGCGAGATGTACTGCTGCCGGTACTGCTCGAACGGCAGGCTGTCGGCCGCCTCCACCGCCGCCTGGTCGGCCAGCGACTGGCGCACGGCGGCTTCCATGCGCGCCTGCAGCCCGCCGGTGTAAGGCAGCTTGAGCAGCTTGGCCTTGGTCTGCTCGGACTGCGTGAGCGTGAACGCGGCAAAGCTGTTGTCGTGGTCGCGGGCCATCGCGGACAGCACGCGCGCCGACGGCAGCATCTCCGGATTTTGCAGCAGCGCCTGGGCCGAACGCAGCGCGTCGCCGTAGTCGCTGGTCTGGTGGACCTCGTCGAGCAGCGCCGCGATCGGCGCGCACTCGGCCACGATCTCGGCGCCCCATTGGGTGAGCTTCACTTCGCGCCCACCGCGCTCCAGCTGCACGGAGGGATCGCGCCCGAAGGCCGCGGTGCGATGCTGGTTGCGGCCCAGCGCCGCGATCTCCTGCGGCGTGTCCTCGGCACTCTCGGCAAGCAGGCAATGCAGCAGGAAGATATCGAGGAAGCGGATGGTCTGCGCCTTGATGCCGATCGGCACGAAGGGGTCGAGGTCCATCAGCCGCACCTCGACGTACTCGACGCCGCGCTCGCGCAGCGCATGCAGCGGCCGCTCGCCGGGGCGGATCACCCGCTTGGGGCGGATCGTGCCGTAGAACTCGTTCTCGATCTGCAGCAGGCTGGTGGCCAGCTGGTTGTACTCGCCGCCCGGATTGACGATGCCGATCCTCTCGTAGGCGGGATACGGGCGCGTCAGCGCTTCGTGCAGCGACGCCGCATAACCATCGAGGCTGTTGTAGCTGACGGCCAGGCTGGACTGCGCCTCGCTCTGGTAACCGAGGCGGCCCATGCGCAGCGAGGTGCCGTACGGCATGTACACGGTGCGCGGGGAGAGCGTCTGCAGTTCGTGCTTGCGGCCGCTGACGAAGGTCGAACACGCCGCCGGCGAGGCGCCGAACAGATACAGCAGCAGGAAGGCATGCCGGCGGAAGTTGCGGATCAGGGCGAAGTAGTCGGCATCGCTCACGCCCGGCAGCGACCAGTTGTAGTGGATGCCGGAGATGGTCTGCATGCGCCGGCCGTAGCGGTGCGCGAGACCCATGCGATAGACGCTCTTGGCGCGCGCGACATTCGAAGCGCCATAGTGGCCGATCGGAATCGTCTCGTCGGCGGGCAGCAGGCAAGGCATGCTGCCCACCCACATCATCTCGTCCTCGAGCGCGCGATAGGCGAACTGGTGGACCTGCGTGAGTTCCTCGAGGCACTGCTCCACGCTGGCATGCACGCCGGTGATCAGTTCGAGCTGCGACTCGCTGTAGTCGGTGGTGATGTTCGGATGCGTGAGCGCGGAGCCCAGCGCGCGCGGGTGCGGCGTCATCGCCAGGGCGCCCGTGGTGGTGGCGCGCAGGCTTTCCTTTTCGATGCCGCGGCGAATGCCTTGCAGACGCGCGGGCGCCAGCGTGCTCAAGGCTTGTTGCAGTTTGCTCATGGAATGTGTTTCGCGCCTGATGACTGCTGTCTTTGCGCGTGCGAAGTTAACACCTTCCCGCAAAACCTGCTTGCGCCCGGACACTCGGGGACTCCCCGCTTGTGCTAGGGAAAAGAGGGCGCGCTAGCGGCCCGCTGCGCGCTAGGAACGCACCTCGGGGGACCGCGCTTGCTCGATGTGCTGTTCCAGCGTGCGCGCGCTTTCGTCGAGCACCGCGTCGGCGTGCTGCGGCACCTGGCCGTCGGGCGTGAGGTGGTCGACCATCTGCGGCATGATCTCCGCCAAGGCCTGCGCCACCTGCTGCTGCGGCACGCCGAGCCGCTGCGCCATCTGCTGCAGTTCGTCCTGGCCGACCACCTGCTCCACCGAGTGCGGGTCGATCGGCTGGTTGGGGCCGGTGGACAGCCACGATTGCGCCTGGCCGCCGAGCCCCTTTCGCCGAAAGCGTTCCAGCACCGCGTTGATGCCGCCACTGCGCTGCACCCAGCGCATGGCCAGCGGCAGCAGCGTCACGAGCAGCGCCGTCGGATCGAGCTTGGAAGGGGCGGCGCCCGGCTCGCCGGTCGGCTGCGTGTGATTGCGCAGCGCGCCGGTCAGCACGCTGCCCAGCCCGGCGCCGCCGAGCGCGCCGCCGATTCCGCCGCCGCCGCCGCCCAGGACACCCCCCAACATGCCGCCCAGCCCGCCGCCACCGGCATTGGGCTGGCCCGTCGCCTGGCCGAACAGCCCGCCGAGCACCTGCCCCAGCAGAGGATTGTTGTCCATCGAAGCTCCCGTTCTGATCGATGCCTGCGAGCCTAGGGCGCTGGCGCCCGCGCCTTGTAGGCGCGCCGCCACTGCTGGCAGGTCAGGCGGCGGACAGCGCCTGCACCAGCCAGGCGTTCAGGTCCGTGATCTCGCGCGGCGACACCGAGTGCCCCATCGGATACTCGTGCCAGTCCACGCGGTAGCCGAGGTCCTGCAGCGCATCGCGCGAGGCGTGTGCGCGGTCCAGCGCGACCACCTCGTCCTGGGTGCCGTGGGCCAGGAAGATCGGTGTGTCGCGGTTCGCCTCAGTGCGTTCGGCGGCGGTCTTGGCCGCGAGCGGCAGGTAGCCCGAGAGCCCGACGATGCCGGCCAGCCGCTCGCCAAAGCGCAGCCCCGCCAGCAGCGCCATCGCGCAGCCTTGCGAGAAGCCGGCCAGCACGATGCGGTCGGCAGCGATGCCGCGCTCCAGTTCACGCTGCAGCAGCGCATCGACGGCCGCCTGCGAGCGGCGCAGCCCAGCCTCGTCCTGCGGGGCGTCGGCATCGAAGCCGATGATGTCGTACCAGGCGCGCATGCGGTAGCCGCCGTTGATGGTGACCGGCATCACCGGCGCGTGCGGAAAGAGAAAGCGCACCGGCCCGACGCTTTGCAGGTCGAGCTCCTGCGCCATGGGCACGAAGTCGTTGCCGTCGGCGCCGAGGCCGTGCAGGATCAGGATGGTGGCGCGGGGGTTGGGGCCGGATTCGGCCTCGATGACGTCCATGTTTGCTGGCACTCCTTGTTGTGGGCAGCATAGCGCTGCGCGGCGGGCAAGCCGTGTCCGACAAGTCAATCAAAGCCGTCCGACTTGCCAGGGAACGCGGCGGTCTGCAGGATGGGAGCAGACCAGAAAGGAAACCGCATGAAAGTGCAAGTCAATACTTCCAACGATGTAGAAAACAAGGAGTCCCTCGAGCGCTGGGCCAGCGACTATCTGAACGAACACCTGGGCCGCTTCGACCAGGACATCACCAGCATCGAGGTGCAGCTGACCGACGAGAACCACGCGGCCAAGGGCGGCGCGGTCGACAAGCGCTGCATGATGGAAGCGCGCGTCAACGGCATCAAGCCGATCGCCGTCACCAACTTTGCACCCAACCAGGACATCGCCTTCCGCGGCGCGGCCGACAAGCTGATCAAGGCGATCGACCACGAGTTCGGCAAGCTCGACCGGCGCGAGCATCGCCAGCGCGACACCATCCGACGCGACCCGGAGGTGCTCGACACGATCGAAGACGCTCCGCCGCAGAGCTGACGCCGCAACACTTGTAGCAATCTGTATCGGCGGGGTGAACCACCACACCGTCGAGGCTTGCTGCGTGCGTAAATTGCGCTCCGCGATTCGGCGTCCTCGCCGACACGGACCTACAAATCAAGGAGCGCATCCATGAATCTTGCCTTCAAGAAAACGACCTGTCGCGTGTTGGTGACGTCCCTGCTGGCGCTGTCGTTCCAGACAGCGCATGCGGGGCTGATCGGCGCCGACCAGGCAACTGCGGGTTCGACCAGCTCCGAGCGCACTTTGCTGCTCGGCACGCTGGACCGCGCGGACGTCACCTCGCAACTGCAGGCCGCCGGGGTCGATCCGCTATCCGCGCGCGAGCGCGTGCAGTCCATGAGCGACCAGGAAGTGCACGCGCTGGCGCAGGACATCCAGAGCGCACCAGCCGGCGGGATCAGCACCGGAGGCGTGGTGGTCATCATCCTCATTGCCGCCCTGATCTGGTACTACGCAATCCGCAAGTAAGCAGGACATGCAGGCGCCGACGACGCTCCTGCGCTGGACGCGGTGGCTCACCCTGTGCGCCGCCGCGCTCCTGCTCGCGGGCTGCAGCACGCTGATCCCGCAGACGGTCGTGCTGCGCACCGACTGGCCCGCCGGTGTGCCGCGGCAAGTGGAGATGACGCAAGTCCCCTTCTTCCCCCAGGACGAATACCAGTGCGGTCCGGCTGCCTTGGCGATGGCCATGAGCTACGCCGGCGACCGCGTGCTGCCGCAGGCGCTGGTCGAGGAGGTCTGGTTGCCCTCGCGGCACGGCAGCCTGCAGCTCGAGATGCTGGCCGCGCCGCGCCGGCATGGCCTGGTGAGCTACCGGCTCGAACCCCGCTACGCCGACTTGCTGCGCGAAGTGGCCGCTGGCCACCCCGTGATCGTGCTGCAGGACGTCGGCATGCTGCTGCCCGAGTGGCACTACGCGGTGGTCAACGGCTTCGACTACGCGACCGGCACGATCTTCCTGCGCTCCGGGCTGAAGATGCGGCAGCAGATGCCGTTCTCCTATTTCGAGCGCACCTGGCTGGCCGGCAAGTACTGGGCGATGGTGGTCACGCGCACGGACGACATCGCCGCAACCGCGAGCGAGGCGCGCTGGCTCGATGCACTGCTGGGCGTTGCACGCGGTGGCGACGAGAACGCGGCGGTCACGGCGTATCGCACGGCGCTGGCGCGCTGGCCTGACAGCCTGCCCGCGGCCGTGGGGCTCGCCAACCACCTGCATGCACGCGGGTCGCTGGACGAAGCGGCAGGCGTGCTGCGCACCGCGCTGCAGGAGCATCCGCAATCGGTGATCCTGCTGAACAACCTGGCGCAGACGCTCTCGGACCAGGGCCGCAACAGCGAGGCGCTGGCGCTGATCCAGCGCGCCGGCGATCCGCAAAGCCCGTTCGCGCGCGACGTGCGATCGACCCGCCAGTTGATCGAAGAGCGACTGCGCAGTCCCGGGAGCTAGCGTGAACAGGCCTTAAGCGAGTGCTTCGGCGACCCGGCTCACGAAGCTGCCGCTGTGCGCCGGGTCGATCCAGCGGACCACCACCACCGCCTGGTGCGCCGGATCCATCCACACGTAATGGCCGCCCGCGCCCACCATGAACCAGCTCTGCGGCGACGCAGCGCGGAACATCGCGCCCTCCCGATTGAGCCAGGCCAGCCGCCCGTAGAACGGCGCGATCGCGCAGGGCTGCTGCATGCGCGCGATCCATTCCGGCGGCAACAGCGCCTGCCCGGCATGCCGGCCGCCATCGAGCAGCATCTGGGCGATGCGGGCCTGGTCGCGCGCGCCGATGGACACCCCCCCGCCCCAGTGGCTGCCCCCCGGGACCGACTGCATCCGCACTCCGTCGATGTCGACCCAGGCATCGTCGTAGCCCAGCCAGCGAAAGTCCTGGCCGCCGCCCAGCGGCCGCAGGATCGCGTCCGCGAACACCTCGGGCAAGGGACGACGGAACACGTTCAGCAGCGCCAACGAGAGCTGGTTGATGCGCACGTCGTTGTATTCCCAGTAGCGGCCCGGCGCCTGCAGCACCCGCCGCTCGCCCTTCTCGCCCTGTGGCGGCTTGGGGTCGTGGGACACGCGGCGGTGGTGCTCCACCTGGTCGGGCATGCCGAAGCAGCTGCCCTGCCACTCGCTGGTCTGCTCCAGCATCTGGGCCCAGGTGATCGCGCGATTGTGCGCATCGTCGAAGCCGATGCCGGGCAGGCGCGAGGCAATCGTTTCCTCCACATCGAGCAGGCCGCGCATCTGCGCCAGGCCGGCGAGCAGCGCGAGATAGGTCTTGGCGACGCTGAAGGTGAGATCGGCACGATCGGGCTCGCCCCAGGCGGCGACTTCGCGATCGCCCATGCGGATCACGCCCGAGACGCCCCCGCGCGCCTGCACCGGCCCGCGCAGGCGGTTGTACGGCGGCGGGTCGCTGTGGTGCACGCCCCAGCGCTCGGGGTCGCTGGCGGGATCGCGGGGCCAGGGCACCTCGTGGGCCTGGGCAAAGGCAATGGCTTCGGCAAAGCGGGACATGGCGCGCAGCATACGGCCCGGCGCCGCCCGCGCGACGCGGGTCTTCACCGGGGTCTGCTAGCCTCGCTGCATGGAGATCACCACCGTCGTCGACGAATCGCCCCCCGCACCCTCGGCCACCGTGGTGCTGCTGCGCGATGTGGAGGACGACCTCGAGGTGTTCCTGCTGCGCCGGCATGGCCGCTCGCAGGTGCTGGGGGGCGCCTACGTCTTTCCGGGCGGCAAGACGGACCCCGAGGATGGCGACTGGGTCGCGCGCCTGGACCGGCCGGCCGATCGCCTGCACGCGCTGCTGGGCGAGCCGGACCTTTCGGTTGCCGCGGCCGCTGCGCTGTTCGTCACAGCGATTCGCGAACTGTTCGAAGAGACCGGGCTGCTGCTGGCCGATGCGAGCCCCGAAGCGGCGCGGGCCCACTGGGCCGCGGTGCGCAGCGGGCGGGCCTTTGACGAATTGCGCGCCGCCGGCCTGTCGCTGGCGGCCGGCGCCTTGCATCCCTGGTCGCGATGGATCACGCCGACCCTGGGCAGCGTGGGCCGCAAGCGCTTCGACACCCGCTTCTTCCTGGCGGCGGTGCCGCCGGGCCACCACGCCACGCACGACGAACACGAAGCGACCGAGAGCATCTGGCTCACCCCGCGCGCGGCGCTGCGCCGCTACTGGGACGGCGGCTCGAGCTGGCCCCGCCGCAGATCATGAGCCTCGCACACCTGGCGCGGCATCGCCGCGTCGCGAGCGTACTGGCGGCGGCCGCGACGCGCCTGCCGCCGTGCATCCTGCCGGAGGCGCACTATCGCGAAGGCGTGCGCGTGCTGTGCTATCCGGGCGACCCGAGGCATCCGCGCGGCGACCAGGTGCTGCCCGGGCCGACGCGCCTGTCCTGGCGCAACGGGCGTTTCGAGCCCGACGCGGGGCTGGCGATCCTGCTGGGCGACTGAGCGCGCGGCCCCGAGGTCCCACAGCCGGGCGCAAGCAAGGCCTACAAGTGCACGCGCGGCCGGCCTGCGCGTGCGACTGGGAGCGCAGGCTTCAATACCTGCAAAGCCAGCCGGTTTTCCGCGTCACAAAGACAGGTATCGGACTCTCCGCCTCCGCAGGCGATCAGCGAGAACATTGTCCAGTGGGCCGGCTGGTTTCCCCTTGCGGAGAAATGGCGCACCCCCCGGGTGCGCCATTTTTATTGCTGCCCACGGAACACCGTCAGCAGCGCGATTGCGGCTCCCACGCGGCGCCGCGTTTTCCACCTACAGGGCTGGCCCGCAGCGCGCACCTACGCTATCGGCCAAGGTCATACATGCAGCCGGAGAACCCATGAGTCCCCTGATGATGCGTCTCTTCACCCTGGTCGGGATCGCGCTCGCCGCCGCCAGCATGCAGCTGAGGGCGCGCGCGGACACCCTGCCCGGCACCCAGGCGCGGCACCCGGTGGTGATGGTCGCCGGCAACGGCAGTTGCTTGGCGGCGGGCACCCAGTGGCGCTCGCGCTGAGGACGGCCGTGCAGTATCGACCTTCCCCGCAGGATTTCCAGCTGCATCCCCGCCGCCCGCGGCGTACCTGGCGCCGTACCGCGGGCGCCTGGTCGATGCTGTTCGGCGGCGTGCTGGCGTTCGCCTTGTACACGTCGCATCACCCGCGCCACGCGGCGCCCGGCACGCCGGCCGTGGGCCCGGTGCAGGTCGTGCAGCAGGTGGTGCAACAGCAGTTGCAGGCGTTGGCGACGCAGGACGCGATGCAGGCGTTCGCGCTGGCCGACAACGAAATGCGCACGCAGTTCGGCAGTGCCGAAGCCTTCCTCACCACGGTGCGCGAGCAATACCCGATGCTGATGCATCCGGCCAGCGTGCTGTTCCTCAAGCCGGAGACCGACGGCTCGGTGGCCATGCAGAAGGTGCGGCTCACCGACGACGACGGCTCGTCGTGGTCGCTCACCTACCTGTTGAACCGGCAGAACGACAACCAGTGGCGCATCAGCGGCTGCGTGGTCACGCCGGAGGGCAAGCGGGTACTGACCTGATCCCGGCTCAAGGCCGCAATGTCATTGCACCATCAAAAAGGGCCGCTTGCGCGGCCCTTTCTGCTGTCGCCTCGTACTCAGTTGCGGTCGGCCTTGGCCACGTGCTTGTGCTTCTTGGACTTCTTGGCGTGGTGCGTGCCACCGGCCATCGAGCCGCTGTTGCTGGCCATGGCACCGGAGTTCATCGAGCTGCCGGTGCCGCTGCTCATGGACGTGCCGGTGGAAGCGGCCGAGGTGGCAGCGGTGCTGCCGGCGCTGGAGCCCTGGGCCGCGGCGCCATTGCCGCCCGGGGTGCCGGTCGTGCCCATGGGGGTGCCTTCGGGGCTGCGCTGGCCGGCGCCGATGGCGGCGTTGGTGGCGGGACGGGGCGGCACGCCCTGGGCGAAGGCGAAGCTGACGGAAGCCGCGCAGATGGCAGCGGCGAGGATCTTGGACGTGGTGGACATTTTTTCAGGACTCCTTTGGTTGGACTTGGTAGCGCGCCGGCAAGCGAGGCCAGCACTGCCAACATACGTTTCTCTCGCTGAGGCAACGTCAGTGCCGGGCGCGCACCCCTGTCGGAAAGCACCGATGACGCAACGGCCTTAGAGATCCTGGAACACCTGCTGCATGGTGGTGGTCTCCGGCATCACATACACCACGCTGCGCGCGTTGCCCAGGACGCGCTCCACCACCTGTTCGTAGAAGCCCACCGGCACCACCACGCAGCCCCAGGACAGGCGCCGGCCCGCGGGCTGCGCCTTGACCAGCCGCGAATTGCGCGTCCCGTAAGCGAAGCCGGGGCGCAACCGGTGGATGGCGAACGCGCTGTCGTAATCGACCCAGACGACGTTCTCGCCCTTCACATTGCGACCGGGACTCGCCTCGAAGCGGCCGGCGGGCGTGGTGCGTTCCTGGGGTGGCACCTTGCCGGTCTGCGCGTGCTCGCCCACGTGGGGCGCAATGTCGTCGCCCAAGGCGCTGCCCAGGAGCACGGGCGAGTGGCCGGCCAGGTGGCCGTCCGCGCGGAACACGTAGATGTGGGCGTTGCGCTTGTCGACGATCGCGAACGCCTTGCCGTGGGCGTCCTTCTTCTGCATGACCCAGTCCACGAGGCGGCTGGCCTCGATCGACGGGCGCGTCGCAAGCAATTCCTGCGGTGCTGCCTGCGCAGCGGTGCCAGCCCAGGCGGCCAGCGCGATCCATGCCGTACTGCCGGCTGCGTGACGCAGCCATCGGCTCCATTGCCCCATCGTCCCCTCCGGACCGAGCCGCCAATGGCTCAGCTGAGGGGAATGCTAGCAAGCTCGGCCGTGGGCCGGCAAGGACCCACAAGGTAACAGCTTGCTCAGCGGGAGGCCGGGCGCAGGGAGACCTTCTGCAGTGCGTCGCCGCGCGCAGCGGCAAGCCGGGTCGCCTGCTGTTGCCGCCAGGCGGCGACCTGCTGCGCGTCGTTGACGTCGAAGGCGCCGAACATCTCCTGCGCCGTCTTCACCTCGGGCAGCACGTAGATGATGGCGCCCTGCTTGCGCACGGTGGGAGCAAGCACGTTCTCGTAGAAGCTGACCGGCAGGTTGATGCAGCCGAAGGAGATGCGGTTGTCGTCGGTGGAGAGCGACGCGAGGCGCTCCAGTCGCCGCTCCCGCGCCACCAGCGGGCGGATGCGGTGCATGGAGACGGCGGCGTTGTAGTCGACCCAGACGACGTCCTCGTGGCCGGAGTTCAGGCCCGGCTCGGCCACGAAGCGCCCGGCCGGCGTGGTCTTCTCCTCGGGGCGCACGGCGGACAAGGGCTTGTCGCCGACGCCCGGGAAAGTGTCGTCGCCGCGCGCGGAACCGAGCAGCGCCGGAGCGCTGTCCTTGAGCCGGCCATCCGGCGCAAAGACGTAGACGCGCGCGTCCTTCTTGTCCACGATCACGAAGGCGTGCCGGCCATTGTTGCCGGTGAAGACCGCCCAGTCGGCGACCTGGCGAGCCTGCGGGCTCGGGTCTTCATCGCGGAAGTCGGCCCGGCGCACGGCAGGGGCCGCGTCCCGCGACTGGCCAGGCGGAGTGTCGCCCGCCTGCCCTTGCGGGGCAGCAGGGGCCGTGGCGACCGCGGCCTGCTGCTGCGCCTCGCGGTTCTTCGCCATCCGCAGCGGCGGCACGATCAGCACCAGCAGGGCGGCCCCGATCAGGAGCCCTTTCTGCAGCGATTCGACGAATTCGGAACGGCCGGCCTTCTGGCCTGGCGCAGCGCCGTCACGATCGAATTGGGGTTCTGGCATGGACAGCTTCTCGCAGTGGACCCTGGGCTTGGGAAACGGCAGCACCGGCGCGCTGTGCGCCCGCGTGGCTGCGCCGGGAGGAGCGCAGCGGCGTCAGGCGGCCTCGGCGCCGCCGGAGGCTTCGTGCATCCAGCGTTCGATCTGCAGCGCCGGATCCGCGCACTCGCAGCCGAGGGCGAAGTCGGAATCGTCGAAGGTGGAATACGCCGAGGCATCCAGGCCCGTCGCAATGGCGGTGGCACCGGTTGGCATGGACGGCTGCATTTCAGGCATGGCGACTCTCCTTCTTATCGAAGAGTCATTGTTCGCGGGAGTGCCGTCGTTGGCGTATCCGCCGCACACTCAAGCAATCGTAGGAGCACGCCTACGCATGAGTACAAATCACGGCTTTCAGGCGGGAAGTACGGGTTTACCCCGCAGCTTGCGCACCATCGCGTACACGGCCACGAGCACCGAGCCCGCGAGCACGCCGACCAGGCCATCGAGCAGCATGCCCAGGGGCGCACTCCAGGCACCGGCATCGGACCTCGCGTCCTCAATCGCGTGATGCAGCGGCGCGACGCCGTGCTCCAGGATGCTGCCGCCCACGAGGAACATGGCCGCCGTGCCGCCGACCGACAGTGCCTTCATCAGCCACGGCGCTGCCCACAGGATGCCGTTGCCGATCGCACGCAGCAGCGCGGCGCCCCGGCGACTCAGATGCAGGCCCAGGTCGTCGAGCTTCACGATGGCGGCGACCAGACCGTAGACGCCGGCGGTCATCACGAGCGCGATCGCCACCATCACCGCGACGCGCGTGAGGAAGTCCTGGCCCGCGACGGTGCCGAGGGCGATCACGATGATCTCCCCGGAGAGAATGAAGTCGGTGCGGATCGCACCCTTGATCTTTTCCTGTTCGAAGGCGCACAGGTCCACGCTCTCGTCGGCCACCGCATCCTGCAGCCGCCGATGTTCGCTCTCGTCCTCCTGCGCGCTGTGCAGCAGGCGATGCGCCAGTTTCTCCGCCGCCTCGAAACTGAGATAGGCGCCACCGACCATCAGCAGCGGTGTCACCGCCCAGGGCGCGATCGTGCTGATGGCCAGCGCCGCCGGCACCAGGATCGCCTTGTTCACCAGCGAGCCCTTGGCCACCGCCCAGACCACAGGCAGCTCGCGCTCGGCGCGCACGCCGCTGACCTGCTGGGCGTTCAGCGCGAGGTCGTCGCCCAGCACGCCGGCGGTCTTCGTGGCCGCGACCTTGGTCAGGACGGAGACGTCGTCGAGCAGGCCGGCGATGTCGTCAAGCAGTGCGAGCAGGCTGGTGGCCATGGGTGATGCGGGGAGCCAAAGCGGCTGATTATGATCAGCGATGACCATGGCCGCGCCGGCCACGTACCAGGCCGTGCTGCAACCCTCGGGCCGCAGCTTCTCCGCGTCCGCAAACCGCACCTTGCTGGCCGCAGCCGCGGAGGCAGGGATCGTGCTGGCCAGTTCGTGCCGCAACGGCACCTGCCGCACCTGCCTGCGCGCGCTGCATGCGGGCAGCGTGCACTACGCCATCCCCTGGCCCGGCCTGCTGCCGGAAGAGCGCAGCGCCGGCAACGTGGTGCTGCCGTGCGTGGCTTACCCGTGCTCGGATGTGGTGTTGGGAGACTGAAGCTGCGCGCCTCAGTAATTGCCCGTGCGGTACGGGCTGCGCGGCACGTATTTGTGCTCGCCGTCGGGAATGGGTTCAGCCGTCGGGTCCGGGCGATGCTGGACCGAATTGCTGCCCTCGCTCCCGGACGGCGGCCGGCGCCGGGCCCGCGGCGACTCGGCCTGGGGCTTCGGCTTGCTCGAACGTCGGTAGAGGTTCATGCGGCCACCTTAGGATTCGTCCCTGGGGCGTGTTGTAGGACGCTCACCCTGCGCGTGTCCGACGGGCACCGACGAAGCAGTGCACGCCTGCCAACAATGGCATAGTCCCGCCCCATGCGCGGCCTGCTTTTGCTTCTTGTCTTTCTGTCGGGCGCCGGTGTGGCCGCGGCTGCCCCCGTCGAGTTCCAGAACACCATCGGCCAGCGGACGCTCGCCTGCACCGCCTGCCACGGCCGAGAGGGCCGCGCCGGCCCCGACGGCTACTACCCGCGCATCGCCGGCAAACCGGCGGGCTACCTGTACAACCAGCTGCTGCACTTTCGCGAAGGCCGGCGCCACTACGGCCTGATGGCCGGCCTGCTCGACACGCTGTCCGACAGCTATCTCTGGGAAATCGCGCAGCACTTCGCCAGCCTCGACGTCCCCTACGCAGCGCCGCAACCGGCGGCCGTGCCGCCGGAGCTGCTGCAGCGCGGACGCGCTCTCACCCACCAGGGCGACCCCGACCGGCGGGTGCCCGCGTGCGCGGGCTGCCACGGCAAGGCGCTCACCGGAGTGCTGCCCAACGTGCCGGGCCTGCTCGGCCTGCCGCGCGATTACCTCAATGCGCAGCTCGGCGCGTGGCGCACGGGGCAGCGCCGCGCCGTCGCGCCCGACTGCATGGCGGAGATCGCGCGCCGGCTCTCGCCCGAGGACCTGTCGGCGGTCACGGCCTTCCTCTCCTCGGAGCAACTGCCCGCCAATGCGCACCCGGCCTCGGCCGAAGCACCGCTGGCACCGGCGCGTCGGCGCGGCCGCAAGGTACAGCCGCCGCCCGCCCCGGAGCCGCCGGCCATGCGCTGCGGCTTCGCGCAGCCCCCGGTGGCGGGAGCGGCACGATGATCCGCCGTGTCCTGCTGATCGTGCTGGCCCTCCTGCTCGCGCTGGGTGGGCTCGTGTGGATGTTCAACTTCTGGGGCGCCCCGCGCATCCGCGACAGCGCGCCGCGCACGCCGCCCTCGCGCGAGCAGGTGGCGCGCGGCGCCTACCTGGCGCGCGTGGGCGACTGCATGCTGTGCCACACCGAGCGCGGCAGCGCGCCTTATGCGGGCGGCCGCGCGATCGACACGCCGTTCGGCACCGTGTATTCGAGCAATCTCACCCCCGATGCCGAAACCGGCCTGGGCGCCTGGTCGGCCGCGCACTTTCGCCGCGCGCTGCGCGAGGGCCGCTCGCGCGACGGCCGCCTGCTGTATCCGGTGTTCCCGTACACGCACACGACGCTGGTGACCGATGCGGATGCCGATGCGCTCTTCGACTTCGTGCGCAGCCTGCCGCCGGTGAACAAGCCCAACCGGGAACATCGCCTTCGCTGGCCCTACAACACGCAGGCGGCGCTGGCAGTGTGGCGCACGCTGTACTTCCGGCCGGAGAAGTACGTCGCCGATGCGGCGCAGACACCGGAATGGAACCGCGGCGCCTACCTGGTGCGCGGCCTGGCGCACTGCGGCGCCTGCCACGGCGCCCGCAACGCGCTCGGCGGCGTACGCCAGGCGATGGACCTCTCCGGCGGGCTGATCCCGATGCAGAACTGGTACGCGCCATCGCTGGCGTCGCCGAGCGAAGCGGGCGTGGCCGACTGGTCCGTGCAGGAGATCGTGCAGTTGCTGGCCACAGGCACCTCGCCGCGATCGGCCGTGCTCGGGCCGATGGCCGAAGTGGTGTTGAACAGCACGCAGTACATCGAGGCTGACGACCTGCGGGCCATGGCGGTGTACCTCAAGAGCCTGCCCCCGACCGCCAGCGACACCGATCCGCGCGAAGTGCCGGTCGCGCCCGCCTCCCTGCTCGATCGCGGCGGCAAGCTGTATGGCGATCATTGCGCCAATTGCCACGGCGACCGCGGCCAGGGCGTGCCCGGCGCCTATCCTGCCCTGGCCGGCAATCGTGCGGTCACCTTGCCTTCCACCGAAAATCTCGTGCAGGTGGTGTTGCACGGCGGCTTCCCGCCCGCGACGCGCGGCAATCCGCGGCCCTACGGCATGCCACCGTTCGCGACGGCCCTGTCGGATGCCGAGGTGGCCGCGGTCATCACCTACCTGCGCGCGTCCTGGAACAACAAGGCAGCTCCGGTCAACGAACTGACCGTGGGCCGGCAACGCAGCAGCACGCGCGAATAGGACGCCAATGAGCCTGCGCCCCGTCCCCCTGCCCGCCGAAGTGCCCGGCCGCCTCTGGTTGGGGCCGATGCCGGGCCGCTTCCAACCATGGGCGGCCTTCCGCGAGGAGGCCGCGCGCACCGGGCTGGGCCTGATCGTCTGCCTGGCCCCGCGCGCGGAACTGGCCGAGCTCTCGCCCGAGTACCAGGCCGCGCTGGTGTGCGGCGGCCTGCCGTGGCGCTGGATGAATGTACCGATGCGCAACTTCGGACTGCCCGAAGAACCCGCGGCCTTCCGCCGCGACATCGCCGGCATCGCGCAGGAACTGCGCAACGGCCAATCCGTGCTGCTGCATTGCGCGGCGGGCCTGGGCCGCACCGGCAGCGCAGCAGCCTGCCTGCTGAAATCGCTCGGCGTCGGCGAGGAAGCCGCATTGCAGCGCGTGCGCGCCGCGGGATCGAATCCGCAGAACGCGGAGCAGTCGGGCCTGGTGCACTGGTTTTGAAGAAGGCGGACATCCCAACTTCCGGACGCAGAAGACGCAAAAGTTTCGCAGAAGGCGCAAAAAAAACCCTTCAAGTTTTCTTTGCCTCTTTTGCGTCCTCTGCGAAGTTTTTGCGTCTTCTGCGTCCGGAAGTTGGGTTTTCAGTGCGCGAACGGATTCGCGAACACGAACATCATCGCCACTCCCACGCCGATCAGGAAGTTGGCGTCGATCAGGCCTGCCAGCAGGAACATCTTGACCTGCAGCGGTTCCATCAATTCCGGTTGGCGCACCGCGCCCTCGATGAAGCGCCCGCCCATCGTGCCTATGCCCAGGCAGGCGCCGATGGCGCCCAGGCCGATGATCAAGCCGCATGCCACTGCAATCAAACCCGTGTCGGTCATGGTTGACTCCTTTCGTTGAATCTGCAACGAATGGTGCCGGGCCCGCATCAAGCTGGCTATGACGCGGCAGGTAATGCGGCAATGCGCTGGTGTGCGACCGCCGCGAGATCCTCCGCGGACACCCGTTCCGGCGCGAGCTCACGCAGCGGCAGCAGCACGAAGGCGCGCTCGCGCATGCGCGGATGCGGCACGGTCAGCGTGGCGCTTTCGATGCGCGCAGCACCGAACAGCAGCAGGTCGAGGTCGAGCGTGCGCGGTGCATTGCGATAGGGACGCTCGCGGCCCGCCGCCTGCTCCAGCGATTGCAATTGCGCCAGCAACTGCGGCGCGGTGAGCCGCGTCTCGACCTGTGCCACCGCGTTGAGGTAATCAGGACCGCCCGCATCCACGGGTGCGCTGCGGTACATGCGCGAGCTGCGCACCACCACGGTCTGCGGGATGCGCGCCAGGCCGGCCAGCGCATCCCGCAAGGCTTGCTGCGCGTCCCCAAGGTTGGCGCCGAGGCCGACGAACGCGGTCACCGGCTCGCGCATCGCGGCGCCTACTCGCCGGCCGAGGCCGACTGCCCTTCGCCGCCCGCGCCACCCGGCTTGCGACGACGGCGGCGCCGCTTGCGGGGCGCGTCGCCGCCGGGGCCATCGCCCTCCGGCTCGTCGGCCGGACTGTCCGATTCCGCGACCGGGGCAGTGCGCCGCGGCGGCTCTTCCCGCGCGTCACCCTCGGCGCCCTTGGGCTTGACGGTGCGCGTGCGCTTTTGCTGCTTCTGCTGCTCGTCGCGCAGGGCCGCCACCAGGTCCTCGCGGACCGCGTCGCTGGCCTGGCTGAACTCCTGCCACCAGTCGGCCAGCACCACGTCGACCTCGCCGACGTCGGCGCGCAGGCGCATGAAATCGAAGCCGGCGCGAAAGCGCGGCTGCTCCGCCAGGCTGAAAGGCGTGTGGCCGACGCGCTTCTCGAAGCGCGGCTGCATCATCCAGATCTCGCGCATGTCGGCGCCCAGCTTGCCGCGGCCGGAGATGTCGCCGATGCGCGATTCGAACACCTCGTCGATCGCCTCCTGCAGCGCCGGGAAGGGGTGCATGCGGCGCGCCAGCCGCCCCTGCCAGCCGTCGCGCACATCCGACCACAGCACGCAGGCCAGCAGGAAGCTGGGGGCGACCGGCTTGTTCTCGCCGACGCGCCGGTCGGTGTCCTGCAGCGCGGCGCGCACGAAGGGCTGCTCCGCGCGCTCGACCACCAGGTCCAGCAGCGGATAGATGCCCGACGCCATGCCCAGCACCTTCAGCTGCTCGATGGTCGCCAGCGAATGCCCGGTCTGCAGCAGCTTGAGCATCTCGTCGAACAGGCGGCTTTGCGGCACCTCGTTCAGCAGTGGCAGGCTGGGAATCAGCGGCGCCTTGGTCTTGGGATCGAACTTGAAGCCCAGGGCCGCCAGCTTGGCCATGAAACGCACGGCGCGGATGATGCGCACCGGGTCCTCGCGATAGCGCGTCACCGGGTCGCCGATCATGCGCAGCAGGCGCTTCTTGGCGTCCGCGATGCCACCGTGATAGTCCACCACGATGCGCCGCTCGGGGTCGTAGTACATCGCGTTGATGGTGAAGTCGCGGCGCGCCGCATCTTCTTCCTGCGGTCCCCAGACGTTGTCGCGCAGCACGCGGCCCGCGGAATCAACCGCGTGCTTCATGCCGGCAAGTTCGCTCTTGCTCGTGCGCTCGTTGCCGCTGACTGCTTCGGCGGCGGCGTTATCGAGATAGGCGCGGAAGGTGGAGACCTCGATCACCTCGTGCTCGCGCCCGCGGCCGTACACCACGTGCACGATGCGAAAGCGCCGGCCGATGATGAAGGCGCGGCGGAACAGCCCCTTGACCTGCTCCGGCGTCGCACTGGTGGCGACGTCGAAGTCCTTGGGCCGCAGCCCGAGCAGCAGGTCGCGCACGGCGCCGCCCACGATGTAGGCCTCGTAGCCCGCCTCCTTGAGCGTGTGCACCACGCTCAAGGCGCGTTCGTCCACCAGGGTGGGGTCGATGGCGTGCTGTTCCGGGCCGACTTCCTGGCGCTTGCCGAACTTCGGCTTGCGGCGGGTGGTGCCGGCAATCAGCTTGTCGATGAACTTCTTGATCATTTCTTGTCGAAGAGGTCGAGTATGCGCCAGCCGCGCTCCAGGGCGATAGTGCGCAGCCGGCCATCGGGGTTGGTGGCCACCGGATGGTCGACGCGCTCGAGCAGCGGCAGGTCGTTGAGGGAATCGGAATAGAAGGTGGTCTCGACGTCGAGCCAGTCGAGGCCGCGTGCCGCCAGCCACTGCGTGACGCGCACCACCTTGCCTTCGCGCATCGAAGGCACGCCCGCGATCTCGCCGGTGATCCAGCCGCTGGCGTCGCGCGCCAGTTCGACGGCGATCAGCTCGCCGACGGCGAGGGCCTGCGCGATCGGCCGGGTCACCAGTTCGTTGGTGGCGGTGACGATCGCGACCAGGTCGCCCTGCTGCTGGTGCTGCTGGACGAGATCGCGCGCGGCCGCGGTCAGGGCGGGCGTGATCCATTCGCGCATGAAGCGCGCATGGGCCTCGCGATAGGCCTGCGGTCCGCGCAGGCGCAGTGCCTCGACGGCGAAGCGCACGTAGTCGTGCACGTCCAGGGTGCCGGCGATGTAGTGGGCGTAGAACTCGTCGTTGCGGCGCTTGAATTCCAGCGGATCGGTCCACCCGATCTGCTGGGTGAACTCGCCCCAGGAGTAATCGGAATCGATAGTCAGCAGGGTGTGATCGAGGTCGAACAGCGTGACTTTGGGTTTGCTCACTCGCTCTCCAGCATCGACTTGATCAGCGGAATGGTGATGGCACGCTGCGTCTGCAGCGCATACGCATCGAGGTGTTCCAGCAGCTGCATCAGGCTGCCGAGGTCGCGCGAGAAGCGGTGCAGGATGAAGTCCATCACTTCGTCGGGCAGGAACACGCCGCGCGCATCGGCGGCCTGCCGCAGCACGGCGCGTCGCTCGGGTTCGTCGAGCACACGCAGTTCGAAGATGTGGCCCCAGCCCAGGCGCGTGCGCAGGTCCTCGCGCAGTTTAAGGTGCGCTGGCGGCAAGGCGCCGGCCGACAGCACGCCGCGTTGCAGCGCCTGCGCCTGCACGAACCAGGCAAATGCCGCGTGCTGCTGCACGGCCGTGTAGAGATGCACGTCGTCCATCAGCACCAGCGCCCAGCGCTCGTCGAAGGGCGGCGGCTCGGCCAGGGTCGGATCGAGCCAGCCGGCGCTGGCGCCCTGCTCGCGCAGGCTTTCCCGCGCCGCCTTCAGCAGGTGCGTCTTGCCGCTGGCCGGTGCGCCCCAGAGATAGGTGGGCACGGGCGAGCGCGTCGGGCTGCCGGCCCACAGCTGCAGGTGGCGCCACGCCGCTTCGTTGGGGCCGGCCAGGAAGCTGTCCAGGCTGGGCGCGCGGGCGAGGCCGATGTCGAGGGGAAGCTGCTTCATGCGCGGGTGGCGATCAACTCTGGAACAGCTTGCTGGCGAAGTAGCCGCTGCGCATGCGGCGCACGGCCACCAGCAGCACGGCGCTGGCGGGCAGCGCGATGATCACGCCGACGAAACCCAGCAGCTGGCCGAAGGCGAGCAACGCGAAGATCACCGCCAGCGGATGCAGCCCGATGCGCTCCCCCACCAGCCGCGGCGTGAGGAAGAAGCCCTCGAACAGCTGGCCGGCGCCGTACACCGCGCCCACCATCACGAAGGCGCGGGACGAGGCGAACTCCAGCAGGCCCGCGAGCACCGCCAGCACCAGGCCGATGCCGAAACCGACATAGGGCACGAACATGGCCAGCCCGGTGAACACGCCGATGGGCAATGCCAGGTCGAGGCCGAACAACGCCAGTCCGGTGCTGTAGAAAACCGCCATCGTCACCATCACCAGCAGCTGGCCGCGCAGGTACTGGCCCAGCACCACGTCCGCCTCGGCCGTGAAGGAGTCGACCGCCGGCCGGGCGCGCGGCGGCACCAGCTCGTGCAGGCGCTGCATCAATGCCTTCCAGTCCAGCATCAGGTAGAACAGCGCGACCGGCACCAGCAAGGCATTGCCGACCAGCACCACGGCCACGCTGCCGCCGATCTTGAGCGAGGACCACAGCGAGCCGAAGCTGTCGCTCCAGTTGCTCTGCAGGTATTGCACGAGCTGCTCGCGCAGGCTCACCAGGTCGAGCGAGATGCGCAGGCCGAACTGCGCCAGCCAGGGCGAAAGGTGCGCATGCAACTGGTCGAACAGCAGCGGGATCTGTTCGCGCATCACCGGCACCTCCTTCACCAGCACCGGCACGATCAGCAGGGCGATGCACAGCACGGCGAACATGAACAGCAGTTCGACGAACACCACGGCCAGCAGCCGCGGCATGCGGCCGCCCCAGACTTCGTCCAGCCGGTCCACCAGCGGCGTGAGGGCATAGGCCAGCACGGCGGCGATCAGGAACGGCGTGAGCACCGGACCCAGCGCGCGCAGCACCAGCACGGCCAGCACGGCGAGTGCCAGCCAGGCCGCGGCCCGCTTTTGCGTGGTAGTGAATTGCATGCGGTGGGTGGAGGCGGCGGGCTGAAGCCGCGCCGTGGATGAGGGCTGGAGGTCCGATGACACTAGAATCAAGCGCAAATTCTATCGGTCGGGCGAACTCGGCCCCGACGAGCACCCGCATGAACGCTTCCCCCCTCTCCTACAAGGATGCCGGCGTCGACATCGACGCCGGCGACGCGCTGGTCGAACGCATCAAGCCGCTGGCGAAGAAAACCATGCGCGAGGGCGTGCTGGCCGGCATCGGCGGCTTCGGCGCGCTGTTCGAAGTGCCCAAGCGCTACCAGGAGCCCGTGCTGGTGAGCGGAACGGACGGCGTCGGTACCAAGCTGAGGCTGGCCTTCGAGTGGAACATGCACGACACGGTCGGCATCGACCTGGTCGCGATGAGCGTCAACGACGTGCTGGTGCAAGGCGCCGAGCCGCTGTTCTTCCTGGACTACTTCGCCTGCGGCAAGCTCGATGTCGATACGGCCGCAGCCGTCGTCGGCGGCATTGCCCGCGGCTGCGAACTCGCGGGCTGCGCCTTGATCGGCGGCGAGACCGCGGAGATGCCGGGCATGTATCCCGCGGGCGAATACGACCTGGCGGGCTTCGCTGTCGGCGCCGTGGAAAAATCGAAGATCCTTGCCGGCCAGGACGTGCAGGAGGGCGACGTCGTCCTGGGCCTGGCCTCGAGCGGTGTCCACTCCAACGGTTTCTCGCTGGTGCGCAAGTGCATCGAGCGCGCCGCCGGCCAACAGCCCGCCACGCTGGATGGCCGGCCCTTCCGCGAGGCCGTGATGGAGCCGACGCGCATCTACGTGAAGCCCGTGCTGGCGGCGCTGCAGAAACATGCCGGCATCAAGGCGCTCGCCCACATCACGGGCGGCGGCCTGCTGGAGAACATCCCGCGCGTGCTGCCCGATGGCCTGGCCGCGCATTTGCAGCAGGGCGCGTGGCCGCGCAGCGAGCTGTTCGCCTGGCTGCAGCAGGTGGCCGCCATCGACGACCACGAGATGAACCGCACCTTCAACAACGGCATCGGCATGGTGGTGGTGGTCGCGCCCGGCGCAGCGGCGGACGTCGCCGAGACGCTGCGCCTGGCCGGCGAGGCTGTGCACGAGATCGGCCGGATCGCGGCCCGCGGCAACGGGGCGAGCGTCACGGTGTCCTGAGCGCGCGCATGGCCGCCACGGCGCGGCTGCCCGCCGCCATCTGGGCACTCGGCTTCGTCAGCCTGCTGATGGACGTCTCCTCGGAGATGATCCACAGCCTGCTGCCGGTGTTCCTGGTGAACAGTCTCGGTGCCAGCATGCTCGCGGTCGGCCTGATCGAGGGTGCTGCCGAAGCGACCGCGCTGATCGTCAAGGTCTTCTCGGGCGTGATCAGCGACTGGAT
Organism: Ramlibacter sp.; assembly: GCF_028291745.1. Taxonomy (GTDB): domain Bacteria; phylum Pseudomonadota; class Gammaproteobacteria; order Burkholderiales; family Burkholderiaceae_C; genus Ramlibacter. The sequence continues at coordinate 88,144 of NZ_JAQGNQ010000053.1, forward strand.
TGGCAAACGCAAGCCGCTGGCGGTGCTGGGTTACGGACTCGGTGCGGCCTCCAAGCCCCTGTTCGCGCTGGCCACGACGATTGGCACGGTGCTCTCCGCCCGGCTGATCGACCGCGTGGGCAAGGGACTGCGCGGCGCACCGCGCGACGCCCTGGTGGCCGACCTGGTCGCGCCCGAACAGCGTGGCGCCGCCTATGGCCTGCGGCAATCGCTGGACACCGTCGGCGCCTTCCTCGGACCGCTGCTCGCGATCGCGCTGATGCTGCTGTGGGCCGACGACTATCACGCGATCTTCCGGGTGGCGGTGATCCCGGCCGTGCTGTCGGTACTGCTGCTCTGGGTGGGGGTGCGGGAGCCGGATCGCCCGCCCGCGGCCGTGCGGGTCAATCCGCTGCGGCGCGAGCAGTTGCGGCAATTGCCCGCGCACTTCTGGCGCGTGGTCGCGATCGGTGCGCTGTTCACGCTGGCTCGCTTCAGCGAGGCCTTCCTGGTACTGCGCGCGCAGCAAGGGGGCCTGCCCGTGGCCTGGGCACCCCTGGTGCTGATCGCGATGAACGTCGTGTATTCCGCAGGCGCCTATCCCTTTGGCAAGCTGGCCGATCGCATGTCCCACCGCAAGCTGCTGGCAGGGGGACTCGTCGTGCTGATTGCAGCCGATGCGGCCCTGGCAGCGGCGGACCACGGCGTTCTGCTGTGGGTGGGCATCGCACTCTGGGGCGTGCACATGGCGCTGACGCAGGGTCTGCTCGCGACGATGGTGGCCGGCAGCGCACCCGCGAGTCTGCGCGGCACGGCCTTCGGCGTGTTCAACCTGGCGAGCGGCATCGTGCTGCTGGTGGCCAGCGGCCTGGCGGGTTGGCTGTGGGATCGCCTGGGCGGCGCCAGCACTTTCGTTGCGGGCGCAGCCATCAGCGCCGTGGCGCTTGCGGTGCTGGCCGTCGGGCGGCCCGTGGCGGTGAACGGTCGCTGATCGCGGACAGGCGGTGCCGCTCGTTGTATCGCTACAAAAGCAGTAGCACTTCGTCACCAGCATGCGCTGGACTTGCACGGCCGGGCAGCGTGACACTGGCCCATCACACCGCAGGGAGGGAGCCATGCCGGTCGTGGCAGTCGTGAACCGCAAGGGAGGCAGCGGCAAGAGCACGTTCGCGGCGCACGTCGCCGCGTGGTGCGCCCGCGAGCGCCTGGCCGTCATGCTGGGCGACATCGATCGCCAGCAATCCAGCCGCGGCTGGCTGCGCCGGCGCGACGCCGCGCTGCCGGCGATCGCGCCCTGGACGCTCGATCAGAAGAACGTGCTGCGGGTGCCGACCGGCATCACGCACGTGGTGCTGGACACGCCCGGCGGGCTGCACGGCTTCGAGCTGGCACGCGTCGTGATGTTTGCCGACGCCGTCGTCGTGCCGGTGTGCGCCTCGCTGTTCGACCGCGAATCGGCGGCCGCCTGCATCGCCGAACTCCAGACGCTCCCGCGGGTCGCGAAGGGACAGTGCCGCGTGGCGACCGTCGGCATGCGCGTCGACGGCCGCACGCATGCGGCGGACGTGCTGCGTGCGTGGGCCGGCGAGCAGGAGGTGGAGATGATCGGGATGTTGCGCGAGACGCAGCTCTATGTCCGCAGCCTCGAACGCGGGCTCACCCTGTTCGACCTGCCGCCCGAGAAATACACCACCGACCTGGCGCAGTGGGCAGGCATCATGGATTGGCTGCGGCCCGTGCTCAAGCCCGTGAAGGTGCCGGAGGTGAAGCGGGAACCGGTGCTGCCGGTGCGACGGCCTTCGGTGCTGGGCTCGCGGCCGTTGCACGCATAGTTGGTTTCGGGGCTGCGGTTGCTGGGGTTCGCTGGCGCGAAGCCCAGCCTACGACGGCCCGTAGGCTGGGCTGCCGAAGGCACCCCAGCACGCGCTACTGCAACTCCCGCCGCAGATGCGCCACCCGGTCCGCGATCACGTCGATGTCCAGGGCGTCCTGGGCATGGCCCAGGTACATCTCGAGGTCGTCCACCGCCATGGCGGTGTGACCTTGCTCGGCGTGCGCGAGTCCGCGGTCGCGGTATTCGGCCCAGGCGTCGGGCAGCAGCACCAGCAGCCGGTTCTGCACGGCGATGAGGCGTTGCCAGTCTTCCTGCGCGCGGTGGATTTCCTTCAGGTTGCGCAGCATGCGCGCGAGGACGTCGCGCGGCGGCGCCGCCTGCAGGTACAGGCCCAGCGGCACCTCGAATTCGTCGATGAGGCCACTGCGGCGCTTGTACGGCTCCAGCCGCTCCGACAGTTCCTCGCGCGAGAGCGACTGGCCGGTGAACGGATCGATCACCACCTGGCCTTTCGGCAGATTGACCTTCACCATGAAATGCCCGGGAAAGCAGACGCCCCGCGCATGCAGGCCGATGCCCTGCGCCAGCTCGATCCACAACACGGCCAGCGAAATCTGGATCCCGCGGCGCGTGCGCAGCACCACGTTCAGGTAGCTGTTGTCCGGGTCGCAGTAGTCGTTGACGTTGCCGCCGAAACTGAGATCGCGAAAGAAGAACTGGTTGAGCGTGCGCAAGCGCTGCAATGCCGCGGCGTCGCCCGGAATGCGGCGCTTCAGGCGCGCGAGCAGCTGGTCGACGTCGCCCAGCACGACCTGCAGGTCGAGATCGGGGTACTCGTCCTGCGCCAGGCTGGCCGCGGCCTCGAGCAGGGGAAAGTGCTCGTCGCTTTGCACCAGCGTCCGGAAGTACTCCAGGGGAGAGGGTGCAGAGAATTGCAGCGACATTCGGGGGTTGTAATGGACGGGCCAGCGAGCGTCAAGCGCGGGCGCGGTTTGCCGCAGTTCAGCAGCTCAGCGCGTGACAAACTGACGCAGCTTCACGCCCGTGGCCGCAAGCGCGCCGAAGTAGAGGACGCCCGCGCCGGCCAGCATGACGGCCATCATGCCGATGCGCTTCCAGGGCTCGGATCGCCAGCCCACCCAGGGGAAGCTGTGCGCCGCCCACATCAGGAAGATTCCAAGCAGCGCGCTCGCCGCAAAAACCTGCAGCGCAAAGACGCCCCAGCCCGGGGTCGGCTGGTAGCTGCCGCGACGCAGCAGCCCCACCAGCAGGCAGCCGGCGTTGACCAGCGCACCCAGGCCGATCGACAGCGCCAGGCCCGCGTGATGCAGCCAGGGAACGAGGGCGATGTTCAACAACTGCGTGATCACCAGCGCCGCGATCGCGATGCGCATCGGCGTCTTCATGTCGTGGTTGGCGTAGTAGCCGGGCGCCAGCACCTTGATCGCGACCAGCCCCAGCAGGCCGCTGCCGTAGCCTGCGAGCGCCAGTGCCACCTGCGAGATATCGCTGTCCTTGAAGGCGCCGTAGTGGAACAGCGTGGCCACCAGCGGCGCCGCGAACACCAGCAGGGCCACGGAGCTGGGGATCGCCAGCAGCACGACCAGCCGCAGGCCCCAATCCAGCATGCCGGAGTAGCGTTCGTGGTCGCCGGCCGCGCGCGCGGCAGCCAGCTGCGGCATCAACACGACGCCGAGCGCCACGCCCAGCAGCGCGGTCGGGAACTCCATCAGCCGGTCGGCGTTGTTCAGCCAGCTGACGCTGCCCGCCGGCAGGTAGGAAGCGATCTGCGTGTTGATCAACAACGAGACCTGGGCGACGCTGACGCCCACCAGCGCCGGGACCATCAGGCGCAGCACCTGGCGGGTGGCGGGATCGCTCCACGACGCGCGAATGGCCGCCAGCGCCAGGCCCACGCGCGGCCACATGCCGATGCGCCGCAGCGCCGGCACCTGGATCGCGAGTTGCAGCACCCCGCCCGCCATCACGCCGATCGCCTGCGAGTAGATCGGCTCGATCCCCATGCGCCGGAACCACGGAGCCGCGGCGACGATCGAGGTGATCATCGCCAGGTTCAGCAGCACGGGCGAGGCGGCCGGAACGGCGAATTTCTTCCAGGTGTTCAGCACGCCGCCGGCCAGCGCCACCAGCGACATGAAGCCGATGTAGGGGAACATCCAGCGCGTCATCAGCACCGCCGCGGCATAGGCGTGCGGCTCCTTGCGCAGCCCGCTGGCCAGGGCCCAGACCAGCAGCGGTGCGCCCACCACGCCGGCCAGGCACAGCACCACCAGCGTCCACAACAGGACGGTCGCGACGTGGTCGACCATGCGCCTGGCGCCGGCCTCACCCTCGACGGTGCGGCAGTGCGCCAGCACCGGCACGAAGGCCTGGCTGAAAGCGCCCTCGCCGAAGATGCGGCGAAACAGGTTGGGAATGCGAAAGGCGACGTAGAACGCGTCGGTCAGCGCGCTCACTCCGAAGACGGACACGAACAGCGTGTCCCGGAACAGGCCGGTGATGCGCGATGCCAGGGTGAGGAGGGAGACGGTGGAAGCGGCTTTGAACAGGCTCACGGCGGCGAGTGTAGCCCTGCCGTTTGCAGGGACGACCCGCTGCCGGCGTAGGACAAGGGCGCGCGCTATAATCGTGGGCTTTGCTGGCATCATCCTCAGACATCGAAGGAATCAACCATGGCATCTGCCAAACCCAAGAAGAAGAACCCGCGCCTGGCGTCGGGCCGCAAGCGCGCACGCCAGGACGTCAAGCTCAACGCAGCCAACACGTCCCTGCGCTCCAAATACCGTACCGCGGTGAAGAACGTCGAGAAGGCGGTCGCCGCGGGTGACAAGGCCAAGGCGACCGAACTCTTCGCCAAGGCTCAATCGATCGTGGACACGGTTGCCGACAAGGGCATCTTCCACAAGAACAAGGCCTCGCGCGACAAGAGTCGCCTGTCGGCCAAGGTCAAGGGCCTGCAGGCCCCGGCCGCCGCCTGACGATCCATCGTCGGGTCAGCCCGTGAGCCGCAAGGCTCGCGCCGTTTGAACCGGGTGCGCTGCCAGCAAAGAAAAACGGAAAACCGCCTTCGGGCGGTTTTTTCGTTTCCGGGATTGCGTCATGGCTCGCGTACATCTGGTGCGGCCCCGCGCCAGGCACCTACTTCTCGAACTTCCCCTCGGACACCTTCAGATTGTTGTCCTTGGCGAAGTTGATGACGAAGTCCCAGGCCATCGGTTCGTAGGCGCGCAGTTCGCGGTTGACGATCACGCACTTCACGCCGTCGATGTTCGTCGGGATGCACCACGGCGAATAGTTGAGGTGGCTGCCCGGCTGCGCGCCGCCTGGGCGGAAGGAACTCATGACGCCGGCCAGCCGCTCGGCCCAGTCGCTGGGGCGGAAGGTGCGGCCATCGCGGGTGATGCCCTGGATGAACACTTCACTGGCGGTACTGGAGGCCATGGGTGGGGGGAGGTCGCGGGCGCCGCATGATCGCCTTGCTGCGGCGCACAAGAATTCTATCTTATATAAGAGTTGTGCCTGGGCATTGGCTGCCGCAGTCCTGTCATTCGGCTGTCGCGCCCGCATCGCTGTGATGCGGAATTCTCAACCAGGGCACGGGATGCGTGTGCCTACAATCGTGCTCCAACGGCTCACTTGTGGCCGCGTGAAACGCCCTTCACGCACCCGCATCCTCGAGCCGATTTCATTTGCGAAACGAGGAAGCGCGCAATGGCTCAGATCGAGGCGTCATCGCCCCACACCATGAACACTTATGGCCGGCTGCCGATCGCGCTCGAGCGCGGCGAAGGCTGCTACGTGTGGGACGTGAATGGCCGGCGCTACCTCGATGCCCTGGCCGGCATCGCCGTGAACACGCTCGGCCACAACCATCCGAAGCTGGTCCCGGCGCTGCAGGACCAGCTCGCGAAGATCATCCACAGCTGCAACTACTACCACGTGCCCAATCAGGAGAAGCTGGCCGCCAAGCTGGCGCAGCTCTCGGGCATGACGAACGTGTTCTTCGGCTCGACCGGACTCGAGGCCAACGAAGCCGCGATCAAGCTCGCGCGCAAGTTCGGGCACGACCGCGGCATAGCGCGGCCGGAGATCGTCGTCTACGAGAAGGCCTTTCACGGCCGCAGCATCGCCACGCTGTCGGCCACCGGCAACGAGAAGGTGCAGGAGGGCTTCGGCCCGCTGGTCGAGGGCTTCATCCGCGTGCCGATGAACGACATCGACGCGCTGCGCGCCGGCACCGATGGCAACCGCAACGTGGTGGCCGTTTTCCTGGAGACCATCCAGGGCGAAGGCGGCATCAACGCGATGCGCATCGACTACCTGCAGAAGGTGCGCGAGATGTGCGACCAGCGCAACTGGCTGATGATGATCGACGAGGTGCAGTGCGGCACGGGGCGCACCGGCAAGTGGTTCGCGCACCAGTGGGCCGGCATCGTGCCCGACGTGATGCCGCTGGCCAAGGGCCTGGGCTCGGGCGTGCCGATCGGCGCGGTGGTCGCGGGGCCGCGGGCCGCCGACATCTTCCAGCCTGGCAATCACGGCACCACCTTCGGCGGCAATCCGCTGGCCATGCGCGCGGGCGTCGAGACGATCCGCATCATGGAGGAGGACAACCTGCTGGAGAACGCCTCGCGCGTGGGCGCCCACCTGAAGGGCGCGCTGGCACGCGAACTCGGGGCGCTCAAGGGCGTGGTCGAAATCCGCGGCCAGGGCCTGATGCTCGGGATCGAACTGGCACGCCCCTGCGGCGTGCTGACGCAGCGCGCGGCCGAAGCGGGCCTCTTGATCAGCGTCACCGCAGATACCGTCGTTCGGCTGCTGCCGCCGCTGATCATGACCGAGGCGCAGGCCGACGAGGTGGTCGCGATCCTGGCGCCGCTGGTGAAGAACGTGCTGGCGGAGTGAGGCGCGCGATGGTCCTGAGGCATTTCCTGCAGTTCAGCGATTTCGGCACCGAGGAACACCAGTGGCTGTTCCAGCGGGCGGCGGAGATCAAGCGCAAGTTCAAGAACTACGAGAAGTACCACCCGCTGGCGGACCGCACGCTCGCGATGATCTTCGAGAAGGCGTCGACGCGCACGCGCGTGAGCTTCGAAGCGGGCATGTACCAGCTCGGTGGCTCGGTGGTGCACCTCACCACGGGTGACAGCCAGCTGGGGCGCGCCGAGCCGATCGAGGACAGCGCCAAGGTGATCAGCCGCATGGTGGACCTGGTGATGATCCGCACCTACGGCCAGGACAAGATCGAGAAGTTCGCCGAGCACTCGCGCGTGCCGGTGATCAACGGCCTGACCAACGAATTCCATCCGTGCCAGATCCTGGCGGACATCTTCACCTACATCGAGCATCGCGGCTCGATCCAGGGCCGCGTGGTCGCCTGGGTGGGTGACGGCAACAACATGGCCAACACCTGGCTGCAGGCCGCGGAGCTCCTGGGCTTCACGGTGCACCTGAGCACGCCCACCGGCTACGAGGTGGACCAGGCCATTGCCGGCATCCGCAGTGGCGACAGCTACAAGGTCTTTCGCGACCCGATGGAAGCCTGCCGCGGCGCCGACCTGGTGACCACCGACGTGTGGACCAGCATGGGCTTCGAGGCCGAGAACGAGGAACGCCGCAAGGCCTTTGCCGACTGGCGGGTCGACACCGACATGATGAAGGTCGCCAGGCCCGACGCCCTCTTCATGCACTGCCTGCCCGCGCACCGGGGCGAGGAAGTCGAAGCCGAAGTGATCGACGGCCCGCAATCGGTGGTGTGGGACGAAGCGGAAAACCGCATGCACGTGCAGAAGGCGTTGATGGAGTACCTGCTGCTGGGGAAGGTGGCTGGGTAGGCTGCGGGGCTTCCCCGTTTCGGCGCGGTGCGCGCATACAATTTTTGAACGCAGAAGGCGCAGAAGTAACGCAGAACGCGCAGAAGAATCACCAGGGAACAGAGGATTTTTCTTCCGCGCTTTTGGTGTTCATTCTGCGACTTCTGCGTTCAAGAATGCATCCACTCACCGCACCACATCTAGTTGGTGGGCGCCGAACTTCCGAACCGCCCGCCCCCCGCCGGCGGCGCCACCTTGCCGATCTTCACCAGCCGCTGCTCCACGGCGAACGCAGTGCGCCCCAACTCCTGCGCCACCTGCTTCATCGCGATGCCCGCATCGAAAGCCGTCTCCAGCGCCGCGTCCTCCTGCGCACTCCACGGCTTGCCCGCATTGGGCGGCGCAGGACGCCGCGCGCCGCGCGCCGCTTCGTCCTGCGGGAGCGCCGTCATGCCCTCGAGCGCCCGCGCCACCACGTGCAGCGCGCGGATCACCGGCGGCGCGTTGTAAGGGCTGTCTTCCGGCATGGCCTCGCCGGTGACCGGATGAATGCCCTGGGCCAGGGTGTCGATAATCTGGCGTGCGATCTGCAGTTCCATGAATACCTCCTGAGGGTTGACGGAGCCTGTATTTGCATACAGTCCATCCGCAACGCGCCCGCCACCCCTGGCGTTGACCTCCATGTCCGACCCCGAACATCCCTGCCTGCGCTGCGGCGCCTGTTGCGCCGCCTACCGCGTGGACTTCGCCGTCGACGAAATGGAGACGCACGGTGGCTCCGTGCCGGCGGGGCTGGCCGTCGAAGTCACCGGCAACACCTGGCGCATGCGCGGCACCGACCACGTGCCGATCCGCTGCGCGGCGCTCACCGGCAAGGTGGGCGAGCGCGCCTCCTGCGGCATCTACGAGTGGCGGCCCAATCCCTGCCGGGAACTCGAACCCGGCAGCCACGGCTGCGAGAAGGCGCGCGCGCGTCACGGCCTGCCGCCGCTTCCCCCCGACATCCTCTAGACCGGCAGTTTTTTTGGCCGCCGTTGGCTGCGACCGACACCACGCCGGAAATCGGCGGCGCACACTGCGCCGCATGCAACGCCTCTGGGACATCTCGCCGCCGGTTGCGCAAGGCACTCCGGTCTTTCCCGGCGACACCCCGTATCGCCAGCAATGGGCCGCGACGATTTCGCCCGGCTGCCCCGTCAACGTCAGCACGCTGACCCTGTCGCCGCACGTGGGCGCACATGCCGATGCGCCGCTGCACTACGAGGCGGGCGGCACGCCCGTCGGCGCGCTAGCCCTCGATCCCTACCTGGGCCCCTGCCGCGTGATCCACGCGATCGGCCGCCGTCCGCTGATCACCTGGAATGACCTCGCACACGCGTCGCAGCACCTGCCCGCGCGCGTGCTGGTGCGCACGTACGAGCGCGCGCCGGTCGACCGCTGGGACCCTCTGCTCGCGGCCTTCGCGCCCGAGACCATCGAGCGGCTGGCGGATGCCGGCGTGCGCCTGGTCGGCATCGACACCGCCAGCATCGACCCCGCCGACAGCAAGTCGCTCGAGAGCCATCAGGCGATTCGCCGCCGCGGCCTGCGCGTGCTGGAAAACCTCGTGCTCGATGCCGTGCCGGAAGGCGACTACGAGCTGATCGCCCTGCCCCTGAAACTCATGACGGCCGACGCCTCGCCGGTGCGCGCCGTACTGAGGGAGCTTGCATGACGACCTTGCAGGACTGCCTGCGCCGCGACGCCGACGACCCCCTGGCGCCCTTGCGCGAGCTGTTCGTGCTGCCACCCGGCGTGATCTACCTCGATGGCAATTCGCTCGGCCCGCTGCCGCGCGCAACGCCGGAGCGCATCGCCCGCGCCGTGCGCGAGGAATGGGGCCAGGGCCTGATCCGCTCCTGGAACGACGCCGGCTGGTTCGAGCTGCCGCAGCGCGTGGGCGACAAGATCGCCACGCTGGTGGGTGCCCGCGCCGGCGAGGTGGTCGCCACCGACAGCACCTCGATCAACCTGTTCAAGGTGCTGTCGGTCGCCTTGTCCATCGCCGCTGCCGACACGCCGCAACGGCGGACCATCATCAGCGAGCGCAGCAACTTCCCCACCGACCTGTACATCGCCGAAGGCCTGTGCCGCGAGCGCGGCTTCACGCTGCAGTTGCTCGAGCCCGAGCAGATCGCCGCCGCGGTCGACGAACGCACTGCGGTGCTGATGCTCACGCACGTGAACTACCGCACCGGCGCGATGCACGACATGCAGGCCGTCACGCGCGCCGCGCAGGCGGCCGGTGCGCTGGTGGTCTGGGACCTCGCCCACAGCGCGGGCGCGGTGCCGGTCGACCTGCATGCCGCCGACGCCGACTTTGCCGTTGGTTGCGGCTACAAGTATCTCAATGGCGGCCCCGGCGCGCCGGCCTTCGTGTGGGTGCATCCGCGCCATGCGGAGCGTGGCTGGCAGCCGCTTTCCGGCTGGTGGGGACACGCGACCCCCTTCACGTTCACGCCAAACTATCAGCCGGCGCCCGGCGTGGGCCGCTACCTGTGTGGCACCCAGCCGATCCTGAGCCTGACGGCGCTCGATGGCGGGCTCGATACCCTGCTCGCTGCGCAGCCGCTGGGCGGCATGACGGCATTGCGCCGCAAGTCGCTGGCGCTGACCGACCTGTTCATCGCGTTGGTCGAGGAGCGCTGCGCCGGCCACGGCCTGGGCCTGGCGACACCGCGCGAGCACGCGGCACGCGGCTCGCAGGTGTGCCTCACGCGCGAGCAGGGCGCCCATGCGATCGTGCAGGCGCTGATCGCGCGCGGCGTCATCGGCGACTTCCGCGCCGGTGCGCCCGACATCCTGCGCTTCGGCTTCCCGCCGCTGTATCTCCGGTTCGAGGACGTGTGGCAGGCGGTCGAACACTTGCGCGCGGTGCTGGTCGAAGAAGAGTGGCGGCGCCCCGAATTCCAGCGCGTGCAGGCGGTGACCTGAACATGCCCGCCGAGAAGCCCGAGGACATCGTGCGCGCCGAGTGGGCGCAGCTCGATTTCAGCCGCGCCATGAGCTACGGCGACTACCTGCAGCTCGATGCGATTCTGCAGGCGCAGAAGCCGCTATCGCCCGACCACAACGAGATGCTGTTCATCGTGCAGCACCAGACCAGCGAGTTGTGGATGAAGCTGATGCTGCACGAGCTGTCGGCAGCGATCGCGTGCATCGCGCGCGACGAATTGCCGCCGGCCTTCAAGATGCTGGCCCGCGTCTCGCGCATCATGGAGCAGCTGGTGCACGCCTGGGACGTGCTGGCCACCATGACCCCGGCGGAGTACAGCGCCATCCGGCCCTACCTCGCCAGCTCCAGCGGCTTCCAGAGCTGGCAGTACCGCTGCATCGAGTTCCGCCTGGGCAACAAGAACGCGGCCATGCTCAAGCCGCACGAGCATCACGACGAGCGCCTGGCCACCGTGCGCGCGGCGTACGAGGCGCCGTCGCTGTACGACGAGTCGCTGCGGCTGTTGGCGCGGCGCGGATTGCCGCTGCCCGCCTCGCACGTGGAGCGTGACTGGACCCGGCCCTACGAAGCCAGCAAGGAGGTGGAGCAGGCCTGGCTGGTGGCCTACCGGGATCCGCAGAATCACTGGGACCTTTACCAGCTCGGCGAGGAACTCACCGACCTGGAAGACGCCTTTCGCCTGTGGCGCTTCCGGCATGTGACCACGGTGGAGCGCGTGATCGGCTTCAAGCGCGGCACGGGCGGAACGGGTGGCGTGAGCTATCTGCGCAAGATGCTGGACGTGGTGCTGTTTCCGGAGATCTGGCAGCTGCGCACGGATTTGTAGGAATGCATCGCCGGGCTGCCTTCGGCAGCCCAGCCTACGCGGACCAGCCTACCTGCAACGGCATCCTCGTAGGCTGGGCTTCGCGCCAGCGAACCCCAGCAACCCGGCCCATTCACACGCCGTACAACCACGGCTGATCCAGCACCCTGGCCCCCAGCAGCCGCATCCCCGCATTGCGCGCCAGCCTGAGCGCACCGCTCGCATGGAAGATCGTGCCATTGCGCTGCGCTTTCTCCTGCACCTGCGCCACCCGCTGCCAACGGTTCAAGGCATAGCGGCGCAGGGCGGTCGGCACGTCCAGCACCCGATCGTCCGCGACGGCCAGCACGCGCTGCAACTCGCGCGCGTCCTCGATCGCCATGCCGGCACCCTGCGCGAGATAAGGCCGCATGGGATGCGCTGCGTCGCCCAGCAAGGCGATGCGGCCGCGCGCCAGCGCGTCGGCCGAGGCGACCGGTGGCCGCGCATGCAGCACCCACAGTCGCCATTGCGGCATCGCGGCCACGCGTTCGCGCACCGCGCCGCACACCGGCCCCAGCGCCGCTGCCAGCTGCGCCTGCGAGGCCGCGTGGTCCCAGGCCCGCGGATCGCCCGGCTGCGTGCCTTGCACCACGCACACCGCGTTCAGCCATTCGCCGCCGCGCACCGGATAGGTCACCAGGTGCACGCGCGGCGCGAGCCACACGGTCACTTCGGCACTGCGCAGCGTGGCCGGCAGGTCCTGTTGCCGCACCAGCGCGCGATAGGCCAGGTGGCCGGTCGCCTGGGGCGGCCCATCCGCGCAGACGGTACCGCGCAATTCACTCCATAGTCCGTCGGCAGCGACCAGCGCCTCGCCCTCGACGTGCGAACCGTGGCTCGTGCGCACGCCGGCACACGCGGCGTCCTGCTGCGCCGCCAGCACGCGGCAGTCGACCTGCAGGCGCGCCCCGGCGGATTGCCCGGCCGCGAGCAAGGCAGCCTGCAAGTCGGCCCGGTGCATCGTGAGATAAGGCGCGCCATAACGCTGCGCGAGCGTCTCGCCCAGTTGCAGCACGCCCAGTTCGCCGCCATCCGCGCCATCGCGCACGCGCAGCCACTGCGGCGCCACCGCCTGGCGCACGAGATCGCCTTGCAGCAGGTCCCATTCGCGCAGGATGCGGGTCGCGTTGGGCCCGAGCTGGAGGCCCGCGCCCACCTCCGAAAAGGCCGGCGCCTGCTCGAACAGGCGCGCCTCCCAGCCGGCGCGGCGTGCTGCGATCGAGGCCGCGAGCCCGGCGATGCCGCCGCCGGCGACCAGCAGCTCCCGGCTCACCCCGCCAGCAGTTGCCGCAGGACCGCCTGCGTGCTCATGCAGCGAGCAACTGCCGGAGCACGAAGGGAAGAATGCCGCCGTGGCGGTAGTAGTCCACCTCGATCGGCGTGTCGATGCGCAGCGTCAGCTTCACTTCCTGCCGGGTGCCATCGGCGCGCCGGATGATCAGCGCCGCCTGGCTTTGCGGCCGCAGCATGGCATCGGCCTCGATGTCGATCAGCTCATCGCCGGTGAGTCCGAGCGCCTGCCAGCTCATGTCGCCCTGGAGTTGCAGCGGCAGCACGCCCATGCCCACCAGGTTGCTGCGGTGGATGCGCTCGAAGCTGCGGGCCACCACCGCCTTGATCCCGAGCAGCTGCGTGCCCTTGGCCGCCCAGTCGCGCGAGGAACCGGTGCCGTATTCCTCGCCCGCGAAGACCACCGTCGACCGCCCTTCGGCCATGTACTTCATCGCCGCGTCGTAGATGAACATCTTCTCCGTGTTGCCGTCGGCGTCGCGGTACAGCGTGACGCCGCCTTCTTCGCGCGAGCCGTCCGCCCCGGCCGGCAGCATCAGGTTCTTGATGCGCACGTTGGCAAAGGTGCCGCGCATCATCACCTCGTGGTTGCCGCGGCGCGAGCCGTAGCTGTTGAAGTCCGGCTTGGCCACGCCGTGCTCCACCAGCCAGCGGCCGGCCGGCGAGCTTTCCTTGATCGAGCCGGCCGGCGAGATGTGGTCGGTGGTGATCGAGTCACCGAACAGCGCCATGATCCGCGCGTCGCGGATCGAGTGCGGTGCGGAGGCGCCCGCGGTGCCACCCGCTTGCGCCGCCGGCGCCTGCAACTGGAAGCCCTCGAAGAACGGCGGCTCGGCGATGTACGTGCTCTTCGGCCAGTTGTAGGTCTCGCCCGAGACGCCCTGGATGCGCTTCCACAGCTCCGGCGGATCGGTCTTCACCTTGCCGTAGCTCGCGCGATAGCCCTTGGGGTTCATCGCGTACTTCATCAGCTTGTTGATCTCGTCGCTGGAGGGCCAGATGTCGCCCAGCCAGACATCCTTGCCGTCGGCGCCCTGCCCCAACGGCTCGGTCATCAGGTCTTTCAGCACGCTGCCGGCAATGGCATAGGCCACCACCAGCGGGGGGCTGGCGAGGAAGTTGGCCTTGATGTTCGGATGGATGCGTGCCTCGAAGTTGCGGTTGCCCGAAAGCACCGCGGCGCACACCAGGTCGCTCTGGCCGATCGCCTCGTTGATCTCGGGCGTGAGGTCGCCGGAGTTGCCGATGCAGGTCATGCAGCCATAGCCCGCCAGCGTGAAACCGAGCTGCTCCAGGTAGGGCAGCAGCTTGGCATCGCGCAGGTACTCGGTGACCATGCGCGAGCCGGGCGACAGCGAGGTCTTGATGTGCGGCGCGACGCGCAGGCCCTTCTCCACCGCTTTCTTCGCCAGCAGCCCCGCGGCCAGCATCACGCCGGGATTCGACGTATTGGTGCAGCTGGTGATGGCGGCGATCAGCACGTCGCCGTTGCCGATGGTGATGTCGCCCACTTCGACGTGCGGCACCGACAGGGCTTGCGAGGCACGCAGCGTCGGCTTGTTGGCTTCCATCTCCTGCTCGGAGCGGGGCGCAGCCACCGGCGCGGGTGGACTCTCCGGCGTGCGGATCGGGTCTTCCTCGATGTTGGGCCGCTGCACCAGGTGGCGCGTGAGCAGCACGTCGGCCGACTGGTTGAAGCCGTTCTCGCCGATCGGCTTGGAGAACAGGGAGCGGAAGGTGCTGGCCACCTTGCCGATCTCGATGCGGTCCTGCGGCCGCTTGGGACCGGAGAGGCTGGGCGTGACCTCGCCGAGATCCAGCTTCACCACCTGCGAGTAGTCGATCTCGCCGGGCATGGGGACGCCGAACATGTCCTGCGCCTTGAAGTAGGCCTCCAGCAGGCGGATCTGTTCGCGGCTGCGGCCGGTGCCCTCGAAGTACTCGATGGTGCGCTCGTCCACCGGGAAGAAGCCCATGGTGGCGCCGTACTCGGGCGCCATGTTGCCGATGGTGGCGCGGTCGGGCACGGCGATGCTGCGCGTGCCCTCGCCGTAGAACTCGACGAACTTGCCCACGACCTTGTGCTTGCGCAGCAGCTCGGTGACGGTCAGCACCAGGTCGGTGGCCGTGCAGCCCTCGCGCAGCTTGCCGGTCAGCTCGAAGCCGACGACGTCGGGCGTGAGGAAGTACACCGGCTGGCCCAGCATGGCGGCCTCGCCTTCGATGCCACCCACGCCCCAGCCCACCACGCCGATGCCGTTGATCATCGTGGTATGGCTGTCGGTGCCCACCAGGGAGTCGAAGTAGCACACGCCGTCCTCGCGCTGGTGGACGCCGCGCGCGAGATATTCGAGGTTCACCTGGTGCACGATGCCGAAGCCGGGCGGCACGACGCCGAAGGTGTCGAAGGCCTGCATGCCCCATTTCATGAACTCGTAGCGCTCGCGGTTGCGCTGGAATTCGAGCTTCATGTTGAGGTCGATCGCGTTCTTCTGGCCGTAGTAGTCGACCATGATCGAGTGGTCGACCACCAGGTCGACGGGCACCAGCGGCTCGATGCGGTTGACGTCCTTGCCCAGCCGCTGCGCCGCGCTGCGCATCGCCGCCAGGTCGGCCAGCAGCGGGACACCGGTGAAGTCCTGCAGCACGACGCGCGCCACCGTGAAGGGGATCTCGGTCGTTCGTTCGGCGTTCGCCTGCCAGTTGGCGACCTGCTGCACGTGCTCGGCCGTCACCTTCTTGCCGTCGCAATTGCGCAGCACCGACTCGAGCACGATGCGCATCGACATCGGCAGCCGCTTGACGTTGGGGAAGTGCTGGGCCAGGACGGGCAGGGAGTAGAACTTCCCTGTCAACCCCACTGCGGCCTTGAAGCTCTGGAGTGTTTCCGCGAATGCGTGCGCCATTCTCGACCTCTGATTGTTGCTTTGCGCCATTGTGCCGCCAGACGTGCAGGCGGGGGAGCCGATCCGGTGAGCCTCAGCCGTGCTGTCGCTCGAACTCTTTCATGTACTCGACGAGCGCCTGCACGCCCTCGATCGGCATGGCGTTGTAGATCGAGGCGCGCATGCCGCCCACCGAGCGGTGACCCTTGAGCTGGATCATGCCCCGTTGCTCGGCGCCGTGCAGGAAGGCCGCGTCGAGCGCAGTGTCCTTGAGCCAGAAAGGCACGTTCATCAGCGAGCGGTCCTGGTGCGCGATGGGATTGCGGAAGAAGCTGCTGCCGTCGAGGAAGTCGTACAGCAGCTTCGCCTTGCGGGCATTGCGCTCGGCCACGGCGGCCATGCCACCTTGCGCCTTGACGTGCTTGAGCACCAGGCCCGCGATGTAGATCGAATAGGTGGGCGGCGTGTTGTACATCGAGTCCGCCGCGGCCTGGATCTGGTAGTTGAAGGCCGAGGGCGTGATGGGCAACGCGCGCCCCAGCAGGTCTTTGCGCACCACCACGATGGTCAGGCCCGAAGGGCCGATGTTCTTCTGGGCGCCGGCGTAGATCAGCCCGTATTGCGAGACATCGATGGGCCGCGAGAGGATGTCCGAGGACATGTCGGCCACCAGCGGCACGCTGCCGGTCTCTGGCGTCCAGTGGAACTGCACGCCGCCGATCGTTTCGTTGGAGCAGATGTGCACGTAGGAAGCGCCGGGATCGAGCTTCCATTGCGACTGCGGCGGGACCGCGGTGAACTTCGAAGCGTCGCCGCTGACCGGCACGTTCACCTCGCCGTAGATCTTCGCTTCCTGCGCCGACTTCTTCGACCAGTCCCCGGTCAGCACGTAATCGGCGCGGCCGGTGGCGCCGATCAGGTTCATCGGCACGATGGCGTTCTCGCCCAGCGCGCCGCCCTGCATGAACAGCACCTGGTAGCTGGCGGGGATCTGCATCAGTTCCTTCAGCAGGTCCTCGGCCTCGGCGTGGATGCCCATGAACTGCTTGCCGCGGTGGCTCATCTCCATCACCGACATGCCGCTGCCTTGCCAGTCCAGCATCTCCTCGGCGGCCTGCCGCAAGACGGGCTCGGGCAAGGTGGCGGGACCGGGGCTGAAATTGAAGACGCGGGTCATGGGATCTGTTGGCGGCTCGGGGCCAGGGGCGCTCGCGCGCGGGTTGACCAGCATACAAGATGGCGGCGCCATGACCTCGCAGGTCATGGCAGCACCCGCACTCCGGCCCTACCATTGCGCCATGGATCTCGCCGTCGCCGCGTCCGCGCCCTTGTCGCCACCGGCCTCGCTGCGCCCGTTCGGCGATCACCTGCGCAGCTGGCGACTGCGGCGCCGCATGAGCCAACTCGATCTTGCCGGCGAGGCGGACATCTCCACCCGCCACCTGAGCTTCGTCGAGACCGGCCGTTCGGCGCCCAGCCGCGAGATGGTGCTGCGCCTGGCCGAACGGCTGGAGGTTCCCTTGCGCGAACGCAATGCCCTGCTGGTGGCGGCCGGCTATGCCCCGATGTACCGCGAGCGACCGCTGGACGATCCCGCGCTCGCGGCCGCCAGGCAAGCGGTGCAACTGATCCTGCGGGGCCACGAGCCCTACCCTGCGCTGGCCGTGGACCGGCACTGGAACCTGCTCGCGCACAACGCCGCGGTGCCGCTGCTGCTGGCGGGTGTCGCTGCCCAGCTCCTGCAGCCACCGGTCAACGTGCTGCGCCTGAGCCTGCACCCGCAGGGACTGGCGAGCCGGATCGTGAATCTCGCGCAATGGCGGCAGCACCTGTTCGAGCGATTGCACCAGCAGATTGCGGTGACGGCGGACGCGGGACTGCAGGCGCTGGAACGGGAGCTGCGTGGCTATCCCGCGCTGGTCACCGGCGAAGACGAACACATCGACGGTGAAGTTCTGGGGATCGCCGCGCCGTTGCGCTTGCGCACCGAGGCCGGTGTGCTGAGCTTCATCAGCACGACGACCGTCTTCGGCTCGCCGGTGGACGTGACCTTGCAGGAGCTGGCGCTGGAGACGTTCTTTCCGGCGGATCCCGAGACAGCCGCTGCCCTGCGAAGAATGTCATCCACGTAGGCTGGGCTGACGACAGTCACCCCAGCGGAGGCGCGAAAACGCTGGGGTGCGCTGTGCGCAGCCCAGCCTGCAGATGCAACCAACGCACGCATTCGGGCTGGTTCACGGATTCAACGGCACCAGCCCGTCGTCCGGCGGCGCCACACCCGGCTCCTGGATCTGCGCCTCGAAGGCTCGCAGCCGCTTGTACACGGACAGCAGTTCCACGATCGTGCTCCAGCTGTACACCAGGTACTGGAACGATTCGGTCACCTTGTCGAAGGCGCGCGAGATCTGCTGCATCACGCCGAGCGTGATCACGCCAGCCACCACCGTGGGGCCGAGTGCGATCAGCGGCACCAGCACGCTGACCTGCAGGTACGACCACTTCACGACGTCGAAGTACAGGTAGTGGAAGAACAGGCGAAAGTAGTTGCGGCGCACCTCGGCGAACAGCGTGTGCACCACCGGCGGCTGCGCGCGCGAGGCGTCGTCCTCGCCGTACACCAGCTCCTTGCGGTAGGCCGCCTCGCGCCGCTGGTTCTGGAACTGCAGGCCGGGCAGGAGGATGCCGGTGAAGGCCAGCAGCACCGTGCCGAACACCGCCCAGCCGATCGACACCCACACCAGCGAATGCGGAATTGCGCCGACGATGGGCAACTGCGTGATCTGCGCCGACAGGGTCCACAGGATGGGCACGAAGGCGGCCAGCGTCATCACGCTGCGCACCAGGTCGACGCCCAGGCCTTCCATGATGCTGGCGAAGCGCATCGTGTCTTCCTGCACCCGCTGCGCCGCGCCCTCGATCTTGCGCAGCTGCTCCCAGTGCTGCATGTAGTAGTCGTTCATCGCCTGCCGCCAGCGGAAGATGTAGTGCTTGACGAAGAAGTCGACGAACACCGCAACGATCACGTAGATCATCGCGATGTGCAGGAAGGTGGAGAGCTGCTGCCAGAACTGCGCCAGGGTGATGCTGCCCTTGGTCGTGAGCGCCTTCTGCACCAGGTCGTAGAAAGTGCCGAACCAGTCGTTGATCTGCACGTCCAGCTGCACGCGGTACCACGTGGTGAACAGGATCAGGACGGTCCCCAGAATCGACCAGAGCCACCAGCGCCGGTTCAAGAAAAACGATCGGAACATTCTTTCTGCCTTGGTTGTGGGAGGGCGACTGGCATGCTACCGGCTGCAGCTGACCGCAGGGGCGCTCTGCTTTCAGGAGCGGAGCGTCCGCGTTGGTGCGGCCGGCAGCGCATGAGTTCCCGGCGGCTGGGTCGAGTTCGTCGGACAGGCCCGGGCGGACCGCACCGACTCCATTTCCGCCACGGTGGCGCAAGCTGACCGCATCCAGACGACAGGAGCGCGACATGCGAAACAATCTCACCCGTACCGTGCTGGCGGCGGCGGCGCTGGCGGCCTCGGCCGGAATGGCCTGTGCCCAAGGCACGGCGACGATCGATGGCACCGGGGCCGGGCTGAATGCCGGCGTTGGCGCCAGCAGCTCGCTCACGCCGGGCAGCAGCTCGATCAACAACCGTGCTGGCGCCGCGGGCGCAGTCGGCGCGAACGGCAACTCCTCGATCGGCGGCCAGTCGACCAACGACACGCGTGTGCTGGGTAGCGGCCGCACGCCAGGCAACATCGTCCCGAACAACCTGCCGGGCACCATCGGCGGGCAGAGCAACGCCACCGTTGGTATCAACGGCAGCGGCACGCTGGATGGCAGCGTGCCCTCGGGGAATGTGTCGGGGGATGTGGGGGTGAATGGGGGGCTGGGCCTGGGCGTGCAGCGCTGACGCGCCTGCCTTGCTCCCTCCCCTTCCGGGGGAGGGTTGGGGTGGGGGCGCTCCGGCCTCCATCACCGCCGCGGGCCTTGCGATCGCCGCAGCGCCCCCATCCCAGCCTTCCCCCGGAGGGGGACGGAGCGGCAGCCCAAGAAAAAGCGGCCGGTAAGGGCCGCTTTTCCGTCGGAGAGGGCTGGTCCTCAGACCGCCACTTCCCTCGCCGTCTCCGCGTACTCCTCGATCTGGTCGAAGTTCATGTAGCGGTAGACCTGCTCGCCCTGCTGCTTGATGACGCCCATGTCGGCGGCGTGCTCGGCCACCGTCGGCAGCCGGCCCAGCTTGGAGGCGATGGCGCTGCCCTTCATGCCTCGAGTTGTGCGCGATCGTGCCGGTTGCGCCACCGGCTGGGGCTCGCCCCTGGCGCGAAGGTGCTTGTCGGCCCCTGCGGACAACACGTTCCAAGTGGCTCCCACTCCAGGCGCGGCGGCGGTTCGCACAATGAGTGCAGACCATCCCAAGGAGACAAAAGATGAAATTCCGCAAGTTCCAACTCGTCCTGCTGGCGACTGCCCTGGGCGGCGCCATGGGCACCGCTTCGGCGCAGCAAGCCGGCATCGGCGCCGGCGCTGCCGCTTCCGTGGGCACGACGCCCGCCGCCGCCAAGACCGCCACCGACGTGCGCGGCAACGCGGCCCTCACGAGTGACACGGCGGTGTCTGGCAATACCATCGAGGGCAAGCCCGGCACGCAAAGTGGCGTGTCGGTCACGGACACCACGTCCATGGGCGCATCGGGCGCATGGGGCGGCTCCGCATCGCGCCAGTCCCTGGCCGGCCTGAACAGTACGCAAGCGCGCGCGTTGCAGCGCTACCAGGGCTTGCGTTGAGCCGCGCAGAACGAAAAAGCGGCCCGAGGGCCGCTTTTTCGGGCCCGCACATCCGCGGGACCTGGGCTGGCGCTCAGACCGCCACTTCCCTCGCCGTCTCCGCGTACTCCTCGATCTGGTCGAAGTTCATGTAGCGGTAGACCTGGTCGCCTTGCTGGTTGATGACGCCCATGTCGGCGGCGTACTCGGCCACCGTCGGCAGGCGGCCCAGCTTGGAGGCGATCGCCGCCAGTTCCGCGGAGGCCAGGAACACCTGCGTGTTCTTGCCCAGGCGGTTCGGGAAGTTGCGCGTGGAAGTGGAAACCACCGTCGCGCCCTCGCGCACCTGCGCCTGGTTCCCCATGCACAGCGAGCAGCCGGGCATCTCGGTGCGCGCGCCGGCGGCGCCGAAGTTGGCGTAGTGGCCCTCGCGCGTCAGTTGCTCCGCGTCCATCTTCGTCGGCGGCGCGACCCACAGCTTCACCGGGAGGTCGCGCTTGCCTTCCAGCAGCGCGGACGCCGCACGGAAGTGGCCGATGTTGGTCATGCACGAGCCGATGAAGGCCTCGTCGATCTTCGTGTTCTGCACGGCGGACAGCGGCTTGACGTCGTCCGGATCGTTGGGGCAGCACAGCAGCGGCTCGGTGATCGCGTTCATGTCGATCTCGATCACCACCGCGTACTCGGCGTCCGGGTCCGCTTGCAGCAGATCGGGCTTGGCCAGCCAGGCTTCGACCGCCTTGATGCGGCGCTCCAGCGAACGCTTGTCGGCGTAGCCCTGCGCGATCAGGTTCTTCATCAGGACCACGTTCGACTGCAGGTACTCGGCGATCGGTTCCTTGTTCAGCTTGACCGTGCAACCGGCGGCGGAGCGCTCGGCCGAGGCGTCGGTCAGTTCGAAGGCCTGTTCCACCTTCAGGTTCGGCAGGCCCTCGATCTCCAGGATCTTGCCGGAGAAGACGTTGGTCTTGTTTTCCTTGGCGACGGTCAGGAGGCCCTGCTGGATCGCGAAGTAGGGGATCGCGTGCACCAGGTCGCGCAGCGTGATGCCAGGCTGCATCTCGCCCTTGAAGCGCACCAGCACGGACTCGGGCATGTCGAGCGGCATCACGCCGGTCGCGGCGGCAAAGGCCACCAGACCGGAGCCGGCGGGGA
Source organism: Ramlibacter sp. (assembly GCF_028291745.1). GTDB lineage: Bacteria > Pseudomonadota > Gammaproteobacteria > Burkholderiales > Burkholderiaceae_C > Ramlibacter. The sequence goes on from NZ_JAQGNQ010000053.1 coordinate 109,720, forward strand.
AGCTGATGCCGATCGGAAAGCGCGTGTGGCTGTCGCCGCCGGTGCCGACGGTGTCGGGCAGCAGCAGGCGGTTGAGCCACGAGTGGATCACGCCGTCACCGGGACGCAGCGAGACGCCGCCACGATTGCTCATGAAGGCCGGAAGCTCGCGGTGGGTCTTCACGTCCACCGGCTTCGGATAGGCCGCGGTGTGGCAGAAGGACTGCATCACCATGTCGGCGGAAAAGCCCAGGCAGGCGAGGTCTTTCAGCTCGTCGCGGGTCATGGTGCCGGTGGTGTCCTGGCTGCCCACGGTGGTCATACGCGGTTCGCAATAGGTGCCCGGACGAATGCCCAGCTGCGTGCCATTCTTTTCCGGCAGGCCGCAGGCCTTGCCGACCATCTTCTGCGCCACCGTGAAGCCCTTGCCGGAATCGACCGTGGGCTTGGGCAGGCGGAAGGTGGTGGAGGTGCCGAGGCCGAGGAACTGGCGCGCGCTGGCGGTCAGCGCGCGGCCGATGATCAGGTTGATGCGGCCGCCGGCGCGCACTTCGTCCAGCAGCACGTCGTTCTTGAGCGCGAAGCGCTCGATGACCTTGCCGTCCTTCTCGATCGTGCCCTCGTACGGGTACACGTCGATCACATCGCCGGTCTCGAGCTTGGCGACGTTGACTTCGATCGGCAGCGCGCCGGAGTCTTCCTGCGTGTTGTAGAAGATCGGGGCGATCTTGCCGCCCAGCGTGATGCCGCCGAAGCGCTTGTTCGGCACGAAGGGGATGTCCTGCCCGGTGGCCCAGATCACGCTGTTGGTCGCGGACTTGCGCGAAGAGCCGGTGCCGACCACGTCGCCGACATAGGCGATCTGGTGGCCCTTGGCCTTGAGCTCCTCGATGAACTTCATCGGGCCGCGCTTGCCCTCTTCTTCCGGCTTGAAGGCCGTGCCCGGGCGCGAGTTCTTCAGCATCGCCAGCGCGTGCAGCGGAATGTCGGGACGCGACCACGCGTCGGGCGCGGGCGAGAGGTCGTCGGTGTTGGTCTCGCCGGGCACCTTGAACACCGTGACCGTGATCTTCTGCGGCACTTCGGTCCGCGCGGTGAACCACTCGGCCTCGGCCCAGGATTGCATCACTTCCCTGGCGAACGCGTTGTTGGCCTTGACCTTCTCCGCGACGTCGTGGAAGTAGTCGAACATCAGCAGCGTCTTCTTCAGGCCATCGGCGGCGATCTGCGCGACCTCCGCGTCATCGAGCAAGTCGATCAGCGGCTTGACGTTGTAGCCGCCGACCATGGTGCCGAGCAGCTCGGTCGCCTTGGCCTTGGAAATCGCATTGAGCGCGAGATCCCCATGTGCAACGGCGGCCAGGAAGCTGGCCTTCACCTTGGCGGCGTCGTCCACGCCCGGCGGCACGCGGTTCGTCAGCAGGTCCAGCAGGAAGGCTTCTTCCTTGGCCGGAGCCGACTTGATCAGTTCGATCACGTCGGCGGTCTGCTTGGCGGATAGCGGCAGCGGGGGGATGCCGAGCGCAGCGCGTTCGGCAACGTGTTCAACGTAGCTTTGCAACATGGGGTTCTCCGTTCAAATCTGGGGCGTCAGTGCGCCGCCGCACCCGCCGGAGCAGGCTCCAGCAGGTTCACCGGCGGGCGGGTTTTCATGTCCTGGGCAACCTTCAGCTGCTCCGGGGCCTGGCATTCGTCGGCGAGGCGCTTGCCTTCCCTCTGGTTCATCAGCATGGACTTGTTGCCAAGCTGCAGCCAGAGCGCGCCGCGCACGGAGTCTTCCAGGCGGATGGCGCCGGTGCGGCTTTCCACCGGGTGCATCACGAACTTGTTGATGCCGCGCGTGACGAAGAAGAAGCCTTCGCGCTTCATCGCCTTCACGGTCACCTTGGCACCGAGCTCGCAGGGGATCTCGCCCACGTAGATGCGCTTGGCGGTGTCAAGTTCAGCCTCGCTGAGCTTGATCGTGGGATCGGGTTCGCTCGTGGGCGTGGCCTCCTCGATGGCCTGGCGCTTGCTGGCCGCCGGCACCTTCTTCGCCGAGACGGCCTTCTTGGAATGGGCCTTGACCGGGTCAGTGGTCTGGGCCGAGGCGGCAGCCGCCAGCGAGGCGATCAGGATCGAGGCAAACAGGAACTTCATGGAGGTCTCTCCTTTGGACTTCAGGGACGCGCGCTGTCGAACCACGCGCGCGCTTCAGCGGGGAGCGGTCGGCCGGTCTGGTGTGCCCTTTGCAGCACCTGCCAGTAGTACCGGTAGCTCGCCCTGTCCTCGAGTTTGCCGTCGAAGCTGATCGGCGCCCATTCCGCGCCCTGCGCGGCGCCAAGAAGTTGTGTCGCCTTGTGTATTTCGCTTTCACTTGGAGCGAACACTTCGACGATCGTCCTGATCTGGTCGGGGTGGATGCTCCACATGCGCGTGTAACCGAACTCGTTGGCTGCGCGCGACGCCGCGGCGCGGAAAGCGGCCTTGTCCTTGAACTCGGTGACGACGCCATGCGCGGGCACCTTGCCGTGCGCGTGGCAGGCCGAAGAAATTTCCAGCTTCGCGCGCACCACCAGCGGGTGCGTGAACTGGCCCTGCACCCCCATGCCCTCGGACGGAATCGCACCGCCATGCGCCGAGACGAAGTCCATCAGCCCGAAGCTGAGCGACTGCATGCGCGGATGCGCCGCGATATCGAAGGCGCGATGCACGGCGGCGGGCGATTCGATCAGGCCCTGCAGCGGCAGATGCCTGGCACCGGCGGCGTCGAGGGCGCGCGCGGCGCGCTCGACGTCCTCCACGCGCTCCACCTTGGGCAGCATGATGTGCACGAGGCGCTGACCGGCCTGGCCCGCGATGGTGGCGATGTCGCTCTCGAAGGCCGGATGGTCCACCGGGTGGACGCGCACGGCCACTCGCGCGTCGGGCTTGGCACCGAGTGCGAGCGAGACGACGAGCGCGGCATGTTCGGCCTCGCCGCCCACCGGTGCGCCGTCTTCGCAATCGAGCGTGACGTCGAACACGCAGGTGCCGAACTCCTGCGTCATCTCCTCTTGCAGCGCGAGGCTCTTGCGCATGCGCGCCTCGACGCCGCTGTAGTGATCGCACACCGGCAGCACGCCGGTGCGGCCCTGGGCGCCGAGGAGGATGTCTGCGGGATGGGTCATGGGACTCGAAGCAATGGCCAAACCATGTCATTGCGGGCTTGACCCGCAATCCAGGCGGCGCCTGAGCAAGCGCCGCGTGGATCCCGGGTCGAGCCCGGGATGACATCCTTTTTTTCGATCGCCTTCCTGCTCACAGCAAGTGAGCGACGCCCTGCTGTTCTTCCTGCAGTTCCTTCAACGTGACGTTGATGCGTTCCTGCGAGAAGGCGTCGATCGCCAGCCCTTCGACCAGCTTGTACTCGCCGTTCTGCGTGGTGACCGGGAAGCCGAAGATGATGTCCTTGGGAATGCCGTACTGGCCGTCCGAGGCAATGCCCATCGTGACCCACTTGCCGTTGCTGCCCAGGGCCCAGTCGCGCATGTGGTCGATGGCGGCGTTGGCGGCCGAGGCGGCGGACGACAGGCCGCGTGCTTCGATGATCGCGGCGCCGCGCTTGCCCACCGTCGGCAGGAAGGTGTTGGCGTTCCACTCCTGGTCGTTGATCAGGTCCTTGACCGGCTTGCCATTCACCGTGGCAAAGCGGTAGTCGGCGTACATGGTGGGCGAGTGGTTGCCCCACACCGTCAGCTTCTCGATGTCGGCCACTTGCGTGCCGGTCTTGGCGGCGACCTGCGACAGCGCGCGGTTGTGATCGAGGCGCAGCATGGCGGTGAAGTTCTTGCGCGGCAGGCTGGGCGCGCTCTTCATGGCGATGTAGGCATTGGTGTTGGCCGGGTTGCCGACCACCAGCACCTTCACGTTGCGCGAAGCCACCTTGTCCAGGGCCTTGCCCTGCGCGGTGAAGATCTGCGCGTTGGCCGACAGCAGGTCCTTGCGCTCCATGCCGGGGCCGCGGGGACGGGCGCCGACCAGCAGCGCGTAGTCGGTGTCCTTGAAGGCGGTCATCGGATCGCTGTGCGCCTGCATGCCGGCCAGCAGCGGGAAGGCGCAGTCTTCCAGTTCCATCATCACGCCCTTCAGGGCCTTCTGCGCTTTCTCGTCGGGAATTTCCAGCAGCTGCAGGATCACGGGCTGGTCCTTGCCCAGCATCTCGCCGGAGGCGATGCGGAACAGCAGGGCATAACCGATCTGGCCGGCGGCACCGGTAACGGCAACGCGAACGGGCTTCTTGCTCATGGAAATCTCCGAATGGATGATGGGTGGAAGCGGATGTGAGTGAGTCGGCGTGGGGCGCGAGGGAGAGGCGTCAGGCCTCGGGCTGGCCCTGCGGGGACAGCGCGCGAGTTTACCCGGAGAAACCCGCAGGGTCAATTTGTCTTATGTCTTATATAAGATATGATCCGCCGCAGGAAGACGCTGCTTTTCCGCCCTCCGCGCCATGGCCACTTCCATCCCCTCCGCCCCCACCGCGACCAGCGCCGAAACGGCGTCGGGCACGCCTGCCTTCAGCCCGCTGTACCAGCAGATCAAGGACCTGATCCTGCAGAGCCTGGAGGCCGGCGAATGGAAGCCGGGCGAAGCGATTCCCTCCGAGATGGAACTGGCCGCGCGCTTCCGCGTGAGCCAGGGCACGGTGCGCAAGGCCATCGACGAACTCGCGGCCGAGAACCTGGTCGCACGCCGCCAGGGCAAGGGCACCTTCGTCTCCACCCACGCCGAGCAGCACGTGCGCTACCGCTTCCTGCGGCTGGTGCCGGACAGCGGCGACGAGGGACCGGCCCAGCGCAGCATCCTCGACTGCCGGCGCGTGCGCGCCTCGGCCGAAGTGGCGCGCGCACTCGCGCTGCGCACCGGCGACGCGGTGGTGCAGGTGCGGCGCGTGCTGTCCTTCGGCGGCGTGCCGGCCATCCTCGAGGACATGTGGCTGCCCGGTTCGACCTTCAAGGGGCTCGGCATCGAGCGGCTGGCCGCCCACCAGGGGCCGACCTACGCGCTGTTCGAGGTGGAGTTCGGCGTGCGCATGGTGCGCGCCGAAGAGAAGATCCGCGCCGTCGCCACCGATGCGCAGCAGGCGCAATTGCTGGGCGTGGCGCCGGGCGCGCCGCTGCTCTCCGTCGAACGCCTTTCCTACACCTACAACGACGTGCCGATGGAGCTGCGCCGCGGCCTGTACCGCACCGACACGCATCACTACCGCAACGCCTTGAGCTGATGCGAACACACGCAGCGCCGCCCGCCGAAAGATGTGCAACCCGGCTATCGGGTTGTTGCGTTGGCCTAGAATTTAGGGTTGTCCCTAGGGACACGTCCACGTCAGCGCCCGCCCTCCCGAGAAAGAAAACAGCATGACAGTCGCCCAGAAGCGGCCGGAATTCCGGAACATCAACGCCTTCACCGACCTGCCCAAGTACCGCCTGCCGGCGCCGGGCCTGGTGTCCATCCTGCATCGCATCAGCGGCGTGCTGATGTTCGTGCTGATGCCGCTCATCATGTGGCTGTTCGACAACTCGGTGTCCTCCGAGATCTCCTATGCCCGCCTGCGCCACGCTTTCGCCAGCGGCGCCTCGGGCCTGCTGCTCAAGCTGATCGCGCTGGCGCTGATCTGGGCCTACCTGCACCACTTCACCGCCGGCGTCCGCCACCTGTGGATGGACGTGAGCCACAAGGCGGTGAGCAAGAGCTGGGGCGGCAGCTCCGCGAAGTTCACGCTGGGCTTCAGCCTGGTGCTGACCGTCGTGCTGGGCGCGAAGCTGTTCGGGCTGTACTGAAATCTTGGGGACAGATCTTCAGCTCTGTCCCCAACTGAATAGGAAGAACAAAAATGGCAGTCAACTACGGCTCCCGCCGCATCGTCGTCGGTGCGCATTACGGCACGCGCGACTGGCTCGCGCAGCGCGTCACCGCCGTCCTGATGGCGCTCTTCACGCTGGTCGTGATCGCGCAGGTGATCTTCACGCGCGGCCCGGTCGGCTACGACCAGTGGGCCGGCATCTTCCATCCGCAGTGGATGAAGGCACTGACCTTCGCCACCATCGTCGCCCTGCTGTACCACGTGTGGGTGGGCATGCGCGACGTGCTGATGGACTACGTCAAGCCGGTCGGCATCCGCCTGGCGCTGCAGATGGTGGTGATCGTGTGGCTGCTCGGTTGCATGGGCTGGGCGATCCAGGTGCTCTGGAGAGTTTGAACAAGATGGCATATACCAAGAAAGACATCACGACGCGCAAGTTCGACGTCGTCATCGTGGGCGCCGGCGGTTCCGGCATGCGCGCCTCCCTGCAACTGTCCCTGGCCGGCCTGAACGTGGCCGTGCTCTCGAAGGTGTTCCCCACCCGCTCGCACACCGTGGCGGCGCAGGGCGGCATCGGCGCCTCCCTGGGCAACATGTCCGAGGACAACTGGCACTACCACTTCTACGACACCGTCAAGGGTGGCGACTGGCTGGGCGACCAGGACGCGATCGAGTACATGTGCCGCGAGGCGCCGAAGGTCGTGTACGAGCTCGAACACTTCGGCATGCCGTTCGACCGCAACCCCGACGGCACGATCTACCAGCGGCCCTTCGGCGGCCATACGGCCAACTACGGCGAGAAGCCGGTGCAGCGTGCCTGCGCCGCGGCCGACCGCACCGGCCACGCCATGCTGCACACGCTGTACCAGCAGAACGTGAAGGCGCGCACCAGCTTCTTCGTCGAGTGGATGGCGCTCGACCTGATCCGCGACGCCGAAGGCGACGTGGTCGGCGTCACCGCCCTGGAAATGGAAACGGGCGACCTGCACGTGCTGCACGCCAAGACCGTGCTGCTGGCCACCGGCGGCGCGGGGCGCATCTTCCAGGCCTCCACCAATGCCTTCATCAACACCGGCGACGGCCTGGGCATGGCGGCGCGCGCCGGCATCCCGCTGGAAGACATGGAGTTCTGGCAGTTCCACCCGACCGGCGTGGCCGGCGCCGGCGTGCTGCTCACCGAAGGCTGCCGCGGCGAAGGCGCGATCCTGTTGAACAGCAACGGCGAGCGCTTCATGGAGCGCTACGCGCCGACGCTGAAAGACCTGGCGCCGCGCGACTTCGTGTCCCGCTCGATGGACCAGGAGATCAAGGAAGGGCGCGGCTGCGGTCCCAACAAGGACTACGTGATGCTCAAGCTCGACCACCTGGGCGCCGAGACCATCCACAAGCGCCTGCCTTCGGTGTACGAGATCGGGATCAACTTCGCCAACGTCGACATCACGCGCGAGCCGATCCCGGTGGTGCCCACCATCCACTACCAGATGGGTGGCATCCCCACCAACATCCACGGCCAGGTGGTGGTGCAGAACGCGAGCGACGACAACGCGGTGGTCAACGGCCTCTATGCCGTGGGCGAATGCTCCTGCGTCAGCGTGCACGGCGCCAACCGCCTGGGCACCAACTCGCTGCTGGACCTGCTGGTGTTCGGCAAGGCCGCGGGCAACCACATCGTCGAATTCGCGAGCCGCACCAAGTCGCACAAGGAACTGCCCGCCGACGCCGCCGAGCGCTCGCTGGAGCGCCTGAACCGCCTGGACAACACCACGCGCGGCGAATACGCGCAGAACGTGGCCAACGACATCCGCGCCGCGATGCAGCAGCACGCGGGCGTGTTCCGCACCCAGTCCAGCATGGACGAAGGCGTACGCAAGATCGCGGCCATCCGCGAGCGCGTGGGCGGCATCGAGCTCAAGGACAAGTCCAGGGTCTTCAACACGGCGCGGATCGAAGCGCTGGAAGTCGAGAACCTGATCGAGGCCGCGCAGGCCACCATCGTCTCGGCCGCCGCCCGCAAGGAATGCCGTGGCGCCCACACGGTGAGCGAGTACGAGCGTCCGGCCGACGATCCGGTCTCGCCGCTCGGCCGCGACGATGCCCACTGGATGAAGCACTCGCTGTTCTACAGCGAAGGCGCCCGCCTGGCCTACAAGCCGGTGAAGCTCAAGCCACTGTCCGTCGAGTCGATTCCGCCGAAGGTGCGGACCTTCTGATTACGTAATCCTGCGGACCGCGAGAGCGCCTAGATTCAAGGAATTCAACAATGCAAAAGCGCACCTTCCATATCTACCGGTACGACCCGGACAAGGATGCCAAGCCGTACATGCAGACGGTGGAGATCGAGCTCGAGGGCAACGAGCGCATGCTGCTCGACGCCCTGATGAAGCTCAAGGCGCAGGACCCGACCATCGCCTTCCGCCGCTCCTGTCGCGAGGGCGTCTGCGGCTCCGACGCCATGAACATCAATGGCAAGAACGGGCTGGCCTGCCTGACCAACCTGCGCCAGCTCGGCGACAAGCCGATCGTGCTCAAGCCCCTGCCCGGCCTGCCCGTCATCCGCGACCTGATCGTGGACATGACGCAGTTCTTCAAGCAGTACCACTCGATCAAGCCCTACCTGGTCAACGAGGACATCCCGCCCGAGAAGGAGCGCCTGCAGTCCCCCGAGGAGCGCGATGAGCTCAACGGCCTGTACGAGTGCATCCTGTGCGCGAGCTGCTCGACCAGCTGCCCCAGCTTCTGGTGGAACCCGGACAAGTTCGTCGGTCCGGCCGGGCTGCTGCAGGCCTACCGCTTCATCGCCGACAGCCGCGACCAGGCGACCAACGAGCGGCTGGACAACCTGGAAGATCCGTACCGCCTGTTCCGCTGCCACACCATCATGAACTGCGTCGACGTTTGCCCGAAGGGACTCAATCCCACCATGGCCATCGGCAAGATCAAGGAATTGATGGTGCGGCGCTCGGTCTGACCGGCACGTATTCGCAGTGAGAGAGAGAATGGCCGAAGTCCTGCTCGATGAACGCGGTCTCAGCAAGCTCAGGTGGCGCTGCCGCCGTGGGCTGCTGGAAAACGACCTGCTGATCGAGCGGTTCTTCGATCGTTACGCGCCCGACCTGACGCTGCGTCAGGCCCAGGCGCTCGGGGAGCTGATGGATCTGGCCGACAACGACCTGCTGGACCTGCTGCTGCGGCGGCGGGAACCCGCCGGCGAACTCGATCGGCCGGACGTGAGAGAAGTGCTGGAGATGCTGCGCCCGCCGGCGGCATCCCCCGGCCCTGGGCTTTAACTTTTAGGAATCACCCATGAAACTCGCTGACAACAAGGCCACGCTGTCCTTCAGCAACGGCAGCCCCAGCGTCGAGATGCCGGTCTACCACGGCAGCATCGGCCCCGATGTGATCGACATCCGCAAGCTGTACGCCCAGACCGGCATGTTCACGTACGACCCCGGCTTCATGTCGACGGCGTCGTGCCAGTCCACCATCACCTACATCGACGGCGACAAGGGCGAGCTGCTGTACCGCGGCTATCCCATCGAGCAGCTCGCCACCTCGTGCGACTACCTCGAGACCTGTTACCTGCTGCTGTACGGCGAGCTGCCCAACCCGCAGCAGAAGACCGAGTTCGTCGCCCGCGTGACCAACCACACGATGGTCAACGAGCAGATGCAGTTCTTCCTGCGCGGCTTCCGCCGCGACGCGCACCCGATGGCCGTGATGACGGGCCTGGTCGGCGCGCTGTCGGCCTTCTATCACGACAGCACGGACATCAACAATCCCGAGCACCGCGAGATCTCGGCGATCCGCCTGATCGCCAAGATGCCGACGCTGGTGGCGATGGCGTACAAGTACACGATCGGCCAGCCCTACATCTACCCGAAGAACTCGCTGGGCTACACCTCGAACTTCATGCGCATGATGTTCGCCACGCCGTGCGAGGAGTACGAGCCCAACGACGTGCTGGTGCGCGCGATGGACCGGATCTTCATCCTGCACGCCGACCATGAGCAGAACGCGTCGACCTCCACGGTACGCCTGTGCGGCTCCTCCGGCACCAACCCGTTCGCGGCGATCGCGGCCGGCGTGGCCTGCCTGTGGGGCCCGGCGCACGGCGGTGCCAACGAGGCGGCGCTCAACATGCTGGAAGACATCCAGAAGATGGGCGGCGTGGCCAAGATCGGCGAGTTCGTGTCCAAGGTGAAGGACAAGAACAGCGGCATCAAGCTGATGGGCTTCGGCCACCGCGTGTACAAGAACTACGACCCGCGCGCCAAGCTGATGCGCGAGACCTGCTATGAGGTGCTGGCCGAACTGGGCCTGCAGAACGACCCGCTGTTCAAGCTTGCCATGGCCCTGGAGAAGGTGGCGCTGGAAGACGAGTACTTCGTGTCGCGCAAGCTCTACCCGAACGTCGACTTCTACTCCGGCATCGTGCAGCGCGCGATCGGCATCCCGGTCTCGCTGTTCACCGCGATCTTCGCGCTGGCCCGCACGGTCGGCTGGATCGCGCAGCTCAACGAAATGATCGGCGACCCCGAGTACAAGATCGGCCGCCCGCGCCAGCTGTTCACCGGTTCCGCCAAGCGGGAAGTGAAGCCGATCGCGCAACGCTGATCGCCCAGGATGTCATTGCGGGCTTGACCCGCAATCCACGCCTCGCACCAGCGCCGTCGTGGATCCCGGGTCAAGCCCGGGATGACATGCAAACAGAAGAATGGCCCGCGCAAGCGGGCCATTCTCATTTCGCCAACGGGTACTTCGGCTGCCCGGTCGTCCCCACCATCAACTGATTCACCACCCCCATCACATCGTCGATGAGCAGCACCGTCCGCTCCATCTCCGCCGCCTGCTCCTTCGTCTTCACGCACCCCATCAGCTTGACGATGCGCCGCTCGCCCACCACCCAGACCGAGGTGTCGCCGAAGCGGCCATCGCGGCGGATGTACTGCTGCACGCGCGGGATGATCTCCTTGTCGTACAGGTAGGAGTTGGGCAGGCGGCAACGGCCGGAGAGATAGCAGCTCGTGCCGTGCTGCGCGCGCACATGCGCCTCCTCGCGCACCTCGGCCTCGGTGTAGCCTGGCCCGCGCGGCACGGGGCAGCCGGGCAGCGCCGAGGTCACCGGCAGGAAGGGATCGTCGAAGGCGTTGCGCCGCTCCTGGGCCGGCGCGGCGGCCGCGAGCAACAGCGCAGGCAGGAACACGGCGAGGCGGCGGAGCATGCCGCAAGGCTCACTTGACACGCTGCTTCTCCAGCTTGCGCGCCAGCGTGCGGCGGTGCATGCCCAGCCGCCGGGCCGTCTCCGAGATGTTGAAGCCGGTGGCCGCCAGCATCTCGTGGATGCGCTCCCACTCCAGCGTCTTGATGCTGGTCTGGCGCTCGGTCAACGCCACCTCGGTATTGCCGGCCGCGCGCTCGAACGCCGCCTCGATCTCGTCGGTGTTGGCGGGCTTGGCCAGGTAGTGGCGGGCGCCCAGCTTGATAGCCTCGACCGCCGTGGCGATGCTCGCGTAGCCGGTCAGCACGACGATCACCATGTCGGGGTCGTGTTCGTGCAGCAAGCGCACGCAGGCCAGGCCGGAGGCGCCGCCGGCGAGCTTGAGATCGACGACCGCGTAGTCCGGCTGGTGCGTCTGAAGCAGCGCGCGGGCGCCGTCGATGCCGGCCGCCCGCAGCACGCGGTAGCCGCGCCGTTCGAAGGAGCGCTGCAGCGTCCGGGCGAACGCATCGTCGTCCTCCACCACCAGCAGATCCCGTTCTTCAACGCCCATCCTGGTCCTTGTTCCCGCTGGGCACCAGGGCCGCCAGCGGCAGCGTGATCACCACCTCGGCGCCCGCGGGGACATTGTGCGCCGTCACCTGTCCCCCGAGCGTGCGCGCGACATTCACGGACAGGAACAGGCCGAGGCCGCGACCGGGCGTTCCCTTGCTGGACTGGTAGGGCGTCCCCAGCCGATCGAGCATCGCCGGCGGAAAGCCCGGCCCGCGGTCCTGCACGCGCAGGGTCAGCGTCTCCTTGTCCCAGTGCGCGTCCAGGCGCAGCGGCGCGCCGGGCGCAGCCTCGAGGCCGTTGTCCAGGATGTTGCCGACCATCTGCTGCAAGGCGGTGTCGGCGACGATCGGCAGGTCGGCGCCCTCGCGGCGATACGCCAGCACAGCGCCGGCGCGGGTGCGCTGCCATTCGCGCACCAGGTCGTCGAGGAAGGCGTGCAGCGTGGTCTGCACCGGCGCATCGCCGCGGGTCTCGCCCGCCGACGAGAGGATGCCGGCCACGATCGTCTTGCAGCGCCCGATCTGCCGCTGCATCTCCTCGATTTCTTCGCGCAGCTCGGGCTCGCCGGCAAACGGCGCCATGTTGGACCAGTCACCCAGGATCACGGCCAGTGTGGCCAGCGGCGTGCCCAGCTCGTGCGCCGCGCCCGAGGCCAGCAGGCCCATGCGCACGATGTGTTCCTCCTCCGCCGCGCGCTGCCGCAGCTGCGCGAGGCTGGCGTCGCGCTGGCGCAGGTTGTGCAGGATGCGGCCGATGAAGATCACCAGCAGCGAAGCGCACAGCACGAAGCACACGAGCAGCCCGCCCACGTAGTCGCCCGAGAGCGCCGCCTGCGCCAGGCCGTCCAGCGCGAGCGGCCGGTGCCAGCGCGTGAGCGCTGCCAGCGCGCAGGTGGTGACCAGCACCAGCCCCCAGACATAGCGCGGGCGCAGCAGCAGCGAGCCGACCGCCACCTGCAGCAGGAACAGGAAGGCGAAGGGATTGCTGATGCCGCCGGAAAAATACAGCTGCCCGGTGAGGATGGCCACGTCCACCAGCAGGCCGGCGAACAGTTCCGCATGGATCACGCGCAGCGGCAACCGCGTGCGCAGCCAACCGGCCACGTTGAAGACAGCGAGCACGGCCATCAGCGTCAGCATCTCGCGCAGCGGCAGCGGCACGTGCAGCAAGCTTTGCACCAGCAGGATGGTGAGCAGCTGCCCCGCCACCGCCAGCCAGCGCAGCTCCACCAGTTGCAGCAGGTTGCGGCGGTGGGCCAGCCGCTCGGGCGCCTTGCCCGCTTCGTCCAGGGGGAGATGGCTCAGCAACGCAGTCCTCAGGCCGGCCGGCGGCTGCGCCGGTGGTCGAGCAGAACGTACCCGAAGGCCGCGGCCATCATCGCGGCCAGCGCGAACCAGGTGATGGCGTAGACCAGGTGGTTGTTCGGGAACTGCAGCACCGTCAGGCCAGCGCGCGGCCAGCGCGCAGCCGTGTCCGGCGTCGCCACCTCGTCGATGAAGTAAGGGGCGACAGCGCCGGCCAGCCCTTGCGCGGCGGCGATCGCCACCACGTCGCGCGAATACCAGCGCCCCGCCGCCGGCACGTTGGTTTGCAGCAAGCGGCCGTGGGGCTCGTTCAAGCGCAGCAGGCCAACGATGTCGCCCTCGGCGGGCCCGGGCGGGACGTGCGCGCGCAGGTCCATCGGCACGAAGCCGCGGTTCACGAGGAGCCACGCGCCCTCCTGCGTGCGCAGCGGCGTCAGCACCCAGTAGCCGGAACCCAGTTCGGTGGTCGCGGCCACAGTCACCTCGTGCGCGTACTCGAAGCGGCCGCGGGCGCGCACGCGCCGGTATTCGTCGTCAGGCGTGATGCCGGGCCATGCACCGGGTCCCGGTGCCGCCGCAGGGACTGCGTTCACGTTGCGTTCGACGCGCGCGATCAGCGCCTCCTTCCACGCGAGCCTGTGTACCTGCCACACGCCCAATGCGAAAAAGCCCGCGCCCGCCAGCAAGGCGAGCGCGAGCAGGAGAACCAGCCTGGCGATGGAACCGGGGCCGCGTGCCTCCCCGTCCATGGTCAGGGCATGGTGCGCATCGTCTGCGGATCGACCGGCATCATGTTCTCGTTCATGTGAAGCATCACCCAGATGGTGCCCGAGAGCAGGATGAACAGCACGATGGCCGTGAACACCAGCGCCAGCAGGTTCCAGCCGCCCTGCGACTTGCGGTCCAGGTGCAGGAAGTACACGATGTGCACGATCATCTGGATCGCGGCCAGCCCCAGCACGACGATGCTGGTCAGCGTCGCTGGCAGCACCTTGCCCATCACCAGCCAGAACGGGATCGCCGTCAGGATCACCGACAGCAGGAAGCCGGTGACGTAACCCTTGACGGTGGCGTGGTAGCCGACGTCGTCCTCGTGCTGATCGTCGTGGTGGTCGTGGCCGTGGGCCGTGGTGGGGGTCGCGCTCATCGCATGGATCCCATCAGGTAGACGATGGTGAAGACGCCGATCCACACGAGGTCCAGGAAGTGCCAGAACATCGAGAGGCAGATCAGGCGGCGCTTGTTCTCGCGGGTGAGGCCGAGCCGGCCGACCTGGACCATCAGCGTGACGAGCCACACCGTGCCGAAGGTCACGTGCAGCCCGTGGGTGCCCACCAGGGTGAAGAAGCTGGAGAGGAAGGCGCTGCGCCACGGGCCCGCGCCTTCGGAGATCAGGTGCGCGAACTCATTGAGTTCAACGGTGAGGAAGGCGAGGCCGAACACGCCCGTGATGGCCAGCCACACCAGCACGCCGGCCTTCTTGCCATTGAGCATCTGGATCATGGCGAAGCCGTACGTGATCGACGACAGCAGCAGGAAGGCCGTGTTCAGGGCCACTTTGGGCAGCTCGAACAGGTCGGCGCCCGAGGGGCCCGCCGCATACGAGCGCCCGAGCACCGCGTAGGTGGCGAACAGGATCGCGAAGATGAGGCAGTCGCTCATCAGGTACATCCAGAACCCGAAGAGCGTGCCCTGCTGCGGATGGTGCGCGCCGTCGTCGTAGAAAACGGGCGTCGCGTTGTCGGCGGTCGTGGTGGAGGAACTCATGGTCGCTGTTTCCCGCCTCAGGCCGCCGCGAGGGTGCGCGTACGCGCCGCCTCGGTGCGCTCGACCTCGTCGGCCGGGATGTTGAAGTCGCGGTGGTAGTTGAAGGTGTGCACGATCGCGCAGACCAGCATCGCCACGAAGGACGCTGCGGCTGGCAGCCACATGTGCCAGATCAGCGAGAAGCCCAGCGCCGTGGCGCAGGCGGCAATGGTGAATCCGGCCGCCGTGTTCTTGGGCATGTGGATCGGCCTGAAGCCGGTCAGCGGACGGGTCGCGCCGCGGCGCTTCATGTCCCACCAGGCATCGTTATCGTGCACGATCGGCGTGAACGCGAAGTTGTAGTCAGGCGGCGGCGAGGCCGTGGACCACTCGAGCGAGCGGCCATCCCACGGATCGCCCGTGAGGTCGCGCAGCTGTTCGCGCCGCAGGTAGCTCACCGCCAGCTGCACCAGGAAGGCGGCGATGCCCAGGGCGATGATCGCGGCGCCGATCGCGGCGACGATCATCCAGGGGCGCAGCGTCAGGTCGTCGAAGTGGTTCATGCGGCGCGTCACGCCCATGAAGCCCAGCACGTACAGCGGCGTGAAGGTGACCCAGAAGCCGATCAGCCAGCACCAGAACGACACCTTGCCCCAGAAGGCATCGAGCTTGTAGCCGAAGGCTTTCGGGAACCAGAAGTTGATGCCCGCGAACATCGCGAACACCACGCCACCGATGATCACGTTGTGGAAGTGCGCGATCAGGAACAGGCTGTTGTGCAGCACGAAGTCCGCCGGGGGCACCGCCAGCATCACGCCGGTCATGCCGCCGATGATGAAGGTGCACATGAAGCCCACGGCCCACATCATCGGCACCTCGAAGCGGATGCGGCCCCGGTACATCGTGAACAGCCAGTTGAAGATCTTCGCCCCCGTGGGGATCGAGATGATCATGGTCGTGATCCCGAAGAACGAGTTCACGCTGGCGCCCGAGCCCATGGTGAAGAAGTGGTGCAGCCACACCAGGTACGACAGGATGGCGATCACCATCGTCGCATAGACCATGGAGGCGTAGCCGAACAGCCGCTTGCCCGAGAAGGTGGAGACCACCTCCGACCACACCCCGAAGGCCGGCAGCACCAGGATGTAGACCTCGGGGTGCCCCCAGATCCAGATCAGGTTCACGTACAGCATGGCGTTGCCGCCCAAATCGTTGGTGAAGAAGTTCGTGCCCAGGTAGCGGTCGGCACCGAGCAGCGCCAGCGTGGCGGTCAGCACCGGGAACGAGGCGACGATCAGCACGTTGGTGACCAGCGCCGTCCAGGTGAAGATGGGCATGCGCATCATCGTCATGCCCGGCGCGCGCATCTTGATGATGGTGGCGATCAGGTTGATGCCTGACAAGGTCGTCCCGACCCCCGCCACCTGCAAGGACCAGATGTAGTAATCGACCCCGACGTCCGGACTCCCCATCAACCCCGACAAGGGCGGGTACGCCAGCCAGCCGGTACGCGCGAATTCGCCGACGAACAGCGAGAGCATCACCAGCGCGCCGCCGCCCACCGTCATCCAGAAGCTGAAGTTGTTCAGGAACGGGAAGGCCACGTCGCGCGCGCCGATCTGCAGCGGCACCACGTAGTTCATGAGGCCCGTCACCAGCGGCATCGCCACGAAGAAGATCATGATCACGCCGTGGGCGGTGAAGATCTGGTCGTAGTGGTGCGGCGGCAGGAAGCCCGGGTCGCCGCCGAAGGCGATCGCCTGCTGCGCGCGCATCATGATGGCATCGGCAAAGCCGCGCAGCAGCATGATGACGCCCAGCACCATGTACATGATGCCGATGCGCTTGTGGTCGATGCTGCAGACCCAGTCGCGCCACAGCGTGCCCCACCAGCGGAAATAGGTGAACGCCGCCAGCACGGCGATGCCGCCGAGCGCGACGCCGATGAAGGTCATCACGAGGATCGGCTCGTGGTAGGGGATCGCTTCCCAGCTGAGGCGGCCGAAGAGGAGATGGCTCAGGTCGGTGGACATCGTGGTTTCGTGTTGGAGGGGCGGCGCCGGGGCGCCGCCCGAAAACATCAGGGTCGCGCGGCCGCCACCGTGGCGGCGGACAGCCCACTGGGATTGGCCGGAGTGCACAGGGCGGCGACGACGGTGCGCGTGCGGTCGGCGCCGAGGTCCTGCTGCGTGAGGCCGCTCACGCTGCCCTTGCCCATGCCGCCGTTGGCGTCGATGTGCATCATCTGGCCGATGCACATCTTCTTGCCGTCGACGCAGCGGTTGACGATCAGCGGATACAGGCCCTCGTCGACGTGGCCGAAGCGATGCACCGGATCGCGGGCGCTCGGTTGCTCGATCTTCAGGTACGCGCTTCGTGTGAGCGCGTCACCGGACTGCCGGTTCGCGTTCACCCAGTTGGCGTAGTCGGCGTCGGACAGGCCCAGGAACTTGAACTTCATGTCCGAGAAGCCGGCGCCCGAATAGTTGGCGGACAGGCCCTGGTAGCTGCCGGGGTCGTTCATCACGGCGTGCAGCTGGATCTCCATTCCGGGCATGGCGTAGACCATCCCCGCCAGTGCCGGCACGTAGAAGGTATTCATCACGGTGGAGGCGGTGATGTGGAACTCGATCGGGCGGTTCACCGGCGCGGCCACTTCATTGATCGTCGCGATGCCTTCTTCCGGATAGATGAACAGCCACTTCCAGTCCAGCGCCACCACGTCGACCACCAGCGGCTTCACCGGCGAGGTGATGGGCGTGCCCGCGTTGATCCGGTCGAGCGGGCGATAGGGATCGAGCTTGTGCGTGCTGATCCAGGTGATGGTGCCCAGCGCGATCACGATCAGCAGGGGCGCGCCCCAGATCAGCAGTTCCAGCCGGGTGGAGTGGTCCCAGTCGGGCGTGTACGTCGCGTCGCCCGAGTGCCGGTAGCGAAAGGCAAACAGCAGGATGAGGACCATCACCGGCACGATGATGATCAGCATCAGGAAGACCGATTGCCAGATCAGGTTCGCCTGCTGCATGGCGATGTCGCCGTGCGGCTTCATCACGATGGTGTCGCAGCCGGCGAGTGCGGCGGTCAGCGTGGCGAGCCCCGCAAGGCGGACGGCAAATCGTAGTGGGGGATACATAGGGTTACCGAGCGCAAGGGAAAACGCCACTTGCGTATTGGCAGCCACTGTATCCTGATTACCGAGAGATTTGGATTGGACATTTTGTCCCACGCGTTACGTTTGAACTTTCCTCCTCCCATGGCTTCCGTCGCTACCGCGCCCGTTTCCCCCCTCTCCCCCACGCAGTCCGGCGCCCACGGCGCCCGCCCCGACAACTCCCTCCACGACGCGCAGCTCGCACCGGGCGACATCGCCGTCGGCGTGATCGTCGGCCGCGCTTCGGAGAACTTCGACTTCTTCGTCTACGGCATCGCCTCCGTACTCGTGTTCCCGGCCGTGTTCTTCCCCTTCGTGGACCGGCTGCACGGCATCCTGTACTCGTTCGCGGTGTTCGCGATAGCGTTCGTCGTGCGCCCCATCGGCACGCTGCTGGGCATGACGCTGCAGCGGCACTTCGGCCGCACCGTGAAGATGACGGTATCGCTCTTTCTGCTGGGTACTTCCACGGTGAGCATTGCCGTCTTGCCCGGCTACGGAGCCATGGGTTGGCTGGCCATCGCCGGCCTGATCGCGTGCCGCATCGGCCAGGGCCTGGCGCTCGGCGGATCCTGGGACGGGCTGCCCTCGCTGCTGGCCATCAACGCGCCGGAGAACCGGCGTGGCTGGTACGCGATGCTGGGCCAGCTGGGCGCGCCGCTCGGCTTCTTCGTGGCCTGCGGCGTCTTCACCTACCTGTGGTCGCAGCTGTCGATGCCCGACTTCCTGGTCTGGGGCTGGCGCTTCCCCTTCTTCGCCGCCTTCGCGATCAACGTGGTGGCGCTGTTCGCGCGCCTGCGGCTGGTGGTGACCCACGAGTACGAGCGCGGCCTGCAGGAGGCGGAGCTCGAGCCGTGCGACGTGCGCGAGCTGTTCTCCAAGCAGGGCTCCAACGTGTTCATCGGCGCGTTCGTGGCGCTGGCCTCGTATGCGCTGTTCCACCTGGTCACCATCTTCCCGCTCTCCTGGGTGGCGCTCTATGCCGAAGATGAAGTCTTCCAGTTCCTGTCCATCGAGCTGGTGGGTGCGGTGCTGGGCGGGCTGGCGATGCTGGGCTCGGGCTGGATGGCCGACCGCATCGGGCGGCGCAGGACCCTGGGCACTCT
This sequence comes from Ramlibacter sp., assembly GCF_028291745.1. Lineage (GTDB taxonomy): Bacteria > Pseudomonadota > Gammaproteobacteria > Burkholderiales > Burkholderiaceae_C > Ramlibacter. Next base: position 128,600 of record NZ_JAQGNQ010000053.1, read on the forward strand.
CGCGGTGGCCATCGCGGCGTTCAGCTTCGCCACGCCTTTCCTCCTGGGCGGCGGTAGCGTCGGGCGTGACGTGTTCATCCTGGTCGGCTTCGTGCTGCTCGGGCTGTCTTACGGCCAGGCCGCCGGTGCGGTGACGTCGAACTTCGAGCCGCACCTGCGCTATACCGGCGCCGCGCTCACCACCGATATCGCCTGGCTGATCGGCGCGGGCTTCGCGCCGCTGGTCGCGCTGGCCTTGTCGGTCTACATCGGGACCTGGTCCGTGAGTCTCTACCTGCTGTCCGGGGCGGTGTGCACGCTGGTGGCGCTGCGCACGAACCGCATGCTGCGGGACTGATCCACAAAGGTGGAGCCGGGCCTGCGGTGGGCCCGCTATTCGACGACCAGCTGCTTCTTCAGCTGGCATGCCTGGTAGCGACCCGATGCGTATTGCACCACGCCAAGCTCGTACTCGCCCGGCTTCCAGTCACCCGGGATGAGCCGGGTGAAACCGCTGTAGGAGACTTCGCCTTCCAGGAGCTGCTCCTTCACATCCGGACCCGGAACCTTCAAGGTATCGAAATAGGTGGCGGGTGCGCCGCGCGCCGAGACGGAAAGGAAGACGCGCTCGGCAAGCGTGGTGCGGGAGTCGGCAGGGGCCGTCCAGCCCGCTACCGACAGCATCCTGTGTCCGTAGCGGATGGCCACCTGCGCGACATCGATCTTTCCCTGGCACGCGATGGTGCCATCCACTCCCGATTCCATGGTTTTCTGCGGAACCGCGATCACGCAGCCCTGGGTCTCGCCGACTTTCCAGGAGCGACCCAGGGAAGCCCACCCCGCCACATCGGCGGCATTCGGAACCGGTACGGAGCACGAGACCACAGCACCCAGCTGACCCGGGCCGACGAAACGCTCCGGCGCCTGTGCGATCTGTGTGTAGCCCTTGAACCAGCGCGGAACCGTGAAGGACTTTCTCTGCGCCATGTACGCGAAGGTCGAACTCCAGTCGTTGCCGAACGCGACGAACACCTTGTCCGCCGGCACTTCCCGCTTGAGGATGCCGCCGACGGCCACGTCCCGGTTTTCCTCCGTGAACCGCTGTTGCAAGGCGCCCATGTACTCCGAGTCCAGGGCCGCGTGATTCCCGACCAGAATGACTGCGAGCATCAACATGGCCGAGGCGGAACCGAGCCGCGGCAGAACCACCGCGCCGAGCGCCACGGCGACCGCGAAGAGCAGGTAGATGGCGTTCGCGGACTGGTAGTAGGTGTGGACCAGGTGCAGGTTCGTGAACACGAACAAAGGCAGGATGCCGAGGGCGAGCGCCGCGAGGGCGATCCATCTCACGCGGGCTTGCGTGCGAACGAGAAACGGCGCGGCCAGCAGGAACAGCCCCAGCAAAGCGCCCAGGTTGGGCACCAGGAGCCTGCGCCAGACCACAGTGGTCCAGATGTCGCCGGACGTTCTTTGCAGGAACGAGCCGAAATTCCACCTGCTGAGCGCGACGGACGTCATCTGCTGGCCGAGTGGATTGAGCAACTTGACCTGGTCGCTGAATCGAACCCACACAAACCCAAGCGCGATCGGCACGAAAAATCCGGCGGCGACCAGCAGTGCACGCCTGCCCACAAGGAGGTCGCGCAGCGACCCTGGCCTCTTGCCTTCGACCAAAAGATAGGCGAGGCCAAGCACGGGCACGACCGGAAGCCACGTGGTGGCCTTTTGCAGAACGGCCAGGGTGGCGAACACGGCGAATAGGAGCAGCGACCTGGCGGAACGGCTCGCGAACAGATAGTCGACGAAGAAGCCGATCGCCGCCACGGCAAAGAAGAGCGCGGCCGTCTCGATCAGGAAGCTCCGGCCCCAGTACACATAGATCGGCGAGGAGAACAGCAAGGCCACGAAAATCCAGAACACGGATCGCGGCAATTGCAGATTTCTGGTGATCGAGCGCGCCGGAAGGACGCATAGCAGGAGGAAGGCAAAGCTCGTGAGGCGCCCGACCACATCGAGCGGGAGACCGGAAACCTTCCAAAGGCCTGCGACGATGGCCTGGTAGATCGGGAACTCGAACGGAATGGCGAACGGCGGGCCGACCACCGGTGTCTCGTAAGCCAGCTTGAATCCATCCTGGGCGAGCCAGTAAGTAGTCAGCGCGGTCTGCGCCTGCCGGAACGCGTGCAGGTCCAACGGCGGCTGGGCAGCGAAGGCGATTGCCAGATAGGCCGCGTACGCGACCGCCAGCACGGCGACCAGGAAGATCGCAAGGGAGGTTTTCTTCATTCGGGAAAGCGGCACGCGCGCCGCTTCTGGTGCCTGCCTTGAGAGTGTAGTCGTCGCTCAACAGCAGCGAGTCGGCAGGAGCCGGCGGCCGCGATCGCGTGGCAGACCCGCTCGGCAGCGCTGCCATCGCAGATGACGATGACGAGAGCGCGTGTTTATTGGAAAATCGCGTTCTGCCATCGCCCTGCGCGATGGGCCTTACGCGATGCGACCCACCGAACGTTCCTTTGCCCGCCGAATCGACCTGACCTCGCTGCAGCTGTTCGTGGCTGTCTGCGAGCTGGGTTCGATCGGCCGCGCCGCGGAGCGGGAGTTCATCGCCGCCTCCGCGGTAAGCAAACGCCTCTCCGACCTGGAGGCGACGCTCGAGACGCCCCTGCTGTATCGCCACACGCGCGGCGTGAAGCTCACGCCCGCCGGCGAAAGCCTGCTGCATCACGCGCGCTCGGTCCTGTTCAGCCTGGAGAAGATGCAGGCCGAATTGTCCGAGTACGCCGATGGCGTGCGCGGCCACGTGCGCATCCACGCCAACATCTCCGCGATCGTGCAGTTCCTTCCGGAGGACCTGGGCGCCTTCAGCCAGGAACACCCGCAGGTGAAGATCGACCTCGAGGAGCACCTCTCCACCGAGGTGCTGCGCGCCGTGCAGGAAGGCGCGGCCGATCTCGGCATCTGCAACGTCGCGGCGGGCGCCGGCCACGAGTTGCAGACCCTGCCCTATCGCCACGACGAACTGGTGCTGATCGTGCCGCGCGGCCATGCGCTGGCACGGCATGCGGCCGTGGCCTTCGAGGACACGCTGGAGTGCGACCACGTCGGCCTGCACTCCAACAGCTCCATCTATCTCGCGATGCGCGAGGCGGCCGCGGCTGCCGGCCGCACGATCCGCCTGCGCATCCACGTCACCGGCCTGGATGCGATGTGCCGGATGATCCACAACGGCCTGGGCGTGGGCGTGATGCCGCGCCGCGCCTTCACGCTGATGCACGGCGTGGGCGACCTGGAATGCGTCGCCCTCACCGACGCCTGGGCCACGCGCGACATCCGCCTGGTGGCGCGCGACTTCTCCACCCTGCCCCTCACGGCTCGCCTGCTGGTGGACCACCTGCGCTCGCGGGCGCAAGAGCAGCAGCCGCTCGCTGATCAGGGGGGACCGAGCAGCGCTGCGCTCCTGGTCTGTCCCCAAGCCACATAAAATTTCACGCAAAGGAAAGCCCCATGGCACGCACGCTGTACGACAAGATCTGGGACGAGCACGTCGTCCACTCCGAAGAAGACGGCACCGCCATCCTCTACATCGACCGCCACCTGGTGCACGAAGTGACCAGCCCGCAAGCCTATGAAGGCCTGCGCGAGGCCGGGCGCAAGGTCTGGCGCATCAGCTCGGTTGTGGCAACCGCCGACCACAACACGCCCACCACCGGCTGGGAGCGCGGCTACGACGGCATCGACGACCCGATCTCCAAGGAGCAGGTCACGACGCTGGACAAGAACATCGCCCAGTTCGGCTCCGCTGCGTACTTCCCCTTCCTGTCCAGGCGCCAGGGCATCGTGCACGTGATCGGCCCGGAGTCGGGCGCGACGCTGCCGGGCATGACCGTGGTGTGCGGCGACTCGCACACCTCCACGCACGGCGCCTTCGGTGCGCTGGCGCACGGCATCGGCACCTCCGAGGTGGAGCACGTGCTGGCCACGCAGACGCTGCTGGCCAAGAAGGCGAAGAACATGCTGGTCAACGTCGAGGGGCGGCTGGCCCCGGGCGTGACCGCCAAGGACATCGTGCTGGCCGTCATCGGCCGGATCGGCACGGCCGGCGGCACCGGCTACACCATCGAGTTCGCCGGCGCCGCGATCCGCGGCCTGTCGATGGAAGGCCGCATGACCGTGTGCAACATGGCCATCGAAGCGGGCGCGCGCGCCGGGCTGGTGGCGGTGGACGACAAGACGATCGACTACGTCAAGGGCCGGCCGCTCGCGCCCAAGGGCGTCGAGTGGGACCACGCCGTGGCCTACTGGCGCGGCCTGCGCTCGGACCCGGATGCGAAGTTCGATGCCGTGGTGCAGCTCGATGCCACGCAGATCGTGCCGCAGGTGACCTGGGGCACCTCGCCCGAGATGGTCACCGCCATCGACGGCCGCGTGCCGGATCCCGACAAGGAAAAGGACGCCAGCAAGCGCGGCGCCATCGAGCGCGCGCTGACCTACATGGGACTGCAGCCGGGCAAGCCGATGAACGACATCTTCGTCGACAAGGTGTTCATCGGCTCGTGCACCAACAGCCGCATCGAGGACATGCGCGAGGCGGCCGCGATGGTGAAGAAGCTCGGTCGCAAGGTCGCGCCCAACGTGAAGGCGGCGCTGGTCGTGCCGGGCTCGGGCGTGGTCAAGGAGCAGGCCGAGCGCGAAGGCCTCGACAAGATCTTCGAAGCGGCCGGCTTCGAATGGCGCGAGCCGGGTTGCTCGATGTGCCTGGCCATGAACGCCGATCGGCTGGAGCCGGGCGAGCGCTGCGCCTCCACCAGCAACCGCAACTTCGAAGGCCGCCAGGGCGCAGGGGGCCGCACTCACCTGGTGAGCCCCGCGATGGCGGCGGCGGCGGCGGTGCACGGGCACTTCGTCGACGTGCGGCTGTTTGCTTGATTCGACCTGGGGACGGACCACCAGCGAAGCGGTGCCCGGTCCCCTCACATTGAAGATCATGGATAAATTCACCGTTCACAAAGGCCTCGTCGCCCCCATCGATCGCGAGAACGTCGACACCGACGCGATCATTCCCAAGCAGTTCCTCAAGTCGATCCGCAAGACCGGCTTCGGTCCCAACCTGTTCGACGAGTGGCGCTACCTGGATCACGGCGAGCCGGGGCAGGACCCCGCCACCCGCAAGCCCAACCCCGACTTCGTGCTGAACCAGCCGCGCTATAAAAACGCGAGCATCCTGCTGGCGCGCAAGAACTTCGGCTGCGGCTCCTCGCGCGAGCACGCGCCCTGGGCGCTGCAGCAGTACGGCTTTCGCGCGTTGATCGCCCCGAGCTTCGCGGACATCTTCTTCAACAACACGTTCAAGAACGGCGTGCTGCCGATCGCGCTGCCGGAGCCGACGGTGGCCAAGCTGTTCGACGAGGTCCTGGCCTTCCCCGGCTACGAGCTGACGGTGGACCTCGACCGTCAGGTGATCGTCACGCCCGGCGGCGAGTCGATCGGCTTCGACGTGCAGCCTTTCCGCAAGTACTGCCTGATCAACGGGTTCGACGACATCGGCCTGACCCTGCGCCAGTCCGACAAGATCAAGGCGTTCGAAGCGGAGCGCCTGGCGACCAAGCCCTGGCTGGCGCATACGCTTTAAAAACCCAACAACCGGACGCAGAAGGCGCAGAAGTTACGCAGAACTCGCAGAAGAAAACCTTTAAAGTTTTCTTTGTCTTTCTGCGACTTCTGCGTAACTTCTGCGCCTTCTGCGTCCGGATATCGGGTTTTCAGCGACCCACGAAAGCACCCCAATGAAAATCGCAGTTCTCCCCGGTGACGGCATCGGTACCGAGATCGTCCAGGAGGCCGTCAAGGTCCTGAAGGTCCTCGACCTGAAGTTCGAGCTGGAATTTGCGGATGTCGGCGGCACCGCCTACGACAAGCACGGCCACCCCCTGCCCGAGGCCACGCTCAAACTCGCCAAGGAAGCGGATGCCATCCTGTTCGGCGCGGTCGGCGACTGGAAGTACGACCAGCTCGAACGCCAGTTCCGCCCCGAGCAGGCCATCCTCGGCCTGCGCAAGAACCTCGGCCTGTTCGCGAATTTCCGGCCGGCCATCTGCTACGAGCAGCTCACGGATGCTTCCAGCCTGAAGCCGGAACTGGTCGCGGGCCTCGACATCCTGATCATCCGCGAGCTCACCGGCGACATCTACTTCGGCCAGCCCCGCGGCCGTCGCACTTCGCCCGATGGCGCGTTTGCCGGCGCCGAGGAAGCCTTCGACACGATGCGCTACACGCGCCCGGAGATCGAACGCATCGCGCACGTGGCCTTCCAGGCCGCGCGCAAGCGCAGCAAGAAGGTGACCTCGGTCGACAAGGCCAACGTGCTGGAGACCTTCCAGTTCTGGAGGGACGTGGTCACCGAGGTGAGCCAGCAGTATCCGGACGTGAAGCTGGACCACATGTACGTGGACAACGCCGCCATGCAGCTGGTGAAGTCGCCCAAGTCCTTCGACGTGGTGGTCACCGGCAACATGTTCGGCGACATCCTCTCGGACGAGGCGGCGATGCTCACCGGCTCGATCGGCATGCTGCCTTCGGCCAGCCTGAACGCCTCGAACCAGGGCCTGTACGAGCCGTCTCACGGCAGTGCCCCCGACATTGCCGGCAAGGGGGTTGCCAACCCACTGGCTACAATATTGTCTGCCGCCATGATGCTTCGCTTCTCCCTCAACCAGCCGCAAGCCGCCGACCGCATCGAGTCCGCGGTGCAGGACGTGCTGGCCCAGGGACTGCGGACGGCGGACATCTTCTCCGAAGGCAACGCGAAGACCCCTTCGGTCGTGAAGGTCGGCACCCGCGAAATGGGCGACGCGGTCGTCGCTGCCATCACGAAGAAGACGACTACCAAGAGCTAGCAGCTCCGGTTCGTCGCGCCAGCTCCGGTCCGACGGACCGGAGTACCCGAGAGTCCCGGCACGCACGGGAGCCGGGAGACCCAGGATCCAACTGAAAGGGCGCGCACGATGAAACTCTCGAACGGACAACAACCCCTGGTCGGCCTGGTCGGCTGGCGCGGGATGGTCGGCTCGGTCCTGATGGACCGCATGCAGGCCGAAGGCGACTTCGGCCTGGTCGAGCCCGTCTTCTTCTCCACCTCCAACGCGGGCGGCAAGGCCCCGAAGCAGGCGAAGAACGAGTCCACGCTCAAGGACGCCTTCGACCTCGAGGCGCTGAAGCAGTGCGACATCGTCATCACCTGCCAGGGCGGCGACTACACCACCGAGGTCTTCCCCAAGCTGCGTGCCGCCGGCTGGAACGGCCACTGGATCGATGCCGCCTCCACGCTGCGCATGAAGGAAGACGCGGTGATCGTGCTCGATCCGGTCAACCTGCCCGTCATCAGGAACGCGCTCGCCAAGGGCGGCCGCAACTGGATCGGCGGCAACTGCACGGTCAGCTGCATGTTGATGGGCGTGGGCGCGCTGTACAAGGCGGGCCTGGTCGAGTGGATGACCAGCATGACCTACCAGGCCGCCTCGGGCGGCGGCGCGCAGCACATGCGCGAGTTGCTGACGCAGTTCGGCACGCTCAATGCGCAAGTGCGCGGCCTGCTCGATGACCCGAAGTCCGCGATCCTGGAGATCGACCGCAAGGTGCTGGCCCGCCAGCAGTCCATGAACAGCGAAGAGACCGCCAACTTCGGCGTGCCCCTGGGCGGCTCGCTGATTCCCTGGATCGACAAGGACCTGGGGGCTGGGAAGCAGCCGGGCGAGGCCGGCTGGGGCATCTCGCGCGAGGAGTGGAAGGCCGGCGCCGAGACCAACAAGATCCTCGGCCAGGGCGAGGGCTTCGGCACGGCCGCCGTGCCGGTCGACGGCTTCTGCGTGCGCATCGGCGCCATGCGTTGCCACAGCCAGGCGCTGACCTTCAAGCTCAGGAAGGACGTGCCGCTGGCCGACATCGAGGCCATGATCGCCGCCGACAACCCCTGGGCGAAGGTCGTGCCCAACACGCGCGAAGCCACGATGCAGGGCCTGACGCCCGTTGCCGTGACCGGCACGCTGGAGATCCCGGTCGGCCGCATCCGCAAGCTGGCGATGGGCCCGGAGTACGTCGGCGCGTTCACGATCGGCGACCAGTTGCTGTGGGGTGCCGCGGAGCCGTTGCGGCGGATGCTGCGGGTTCTGCTGGAGGCGTGAGCTACCCCAGCTGTATCCACCGGTTAACGCGCGTTGTGGCCCGACAACAAGCCCCCGTGACGCAGTACTGCGCAAAGCGTTCCACGGACGTTAAGCGGTGTCTCAGCTTGTCACTCTAAGACCTTGCTGTTATGGTCCTTTTTCGAATTAGCCTCGGGGCGATGCGCCGCATGAAGACAACAAGACTGCCTCTGGAACGGACCGTGGGGAAGCAACGAATGAGCAAGCCGGGGCTCCGGCTGTCCACGCTGGCACTGGCGGCAGCAGTCACCTTCGGGTTCGCGCCCACCGACGCCCTGGCGCTGGCGCTGGGCCGGGTCAGCGTGCAGTCGGCACTGGGCGAGCCGCTGCGTGCCGAGATCGACGTTCCCCAGATCGCCCCCGATGAGGTCGCCTCGCTGAAGGCGAACATCGCCCCGGCCACCTTGTTCCAGCAGCAGGGCCTGGAATACAACCCCACGCTGAACAACGTCACGATCACGCTGCAGCGCCGTCCCAACGGCAGCTACTTCCTGGGCCTGGCCAGCGATCGCCCGGTCAACGAGCCCTTCGTCGACGTGATCCTCGAAGCGACGTGGGCCTCTGGCCGCGTGCAGCGCGACTTCACGATGCTGTTCGACCCGCCGGCGCTGCGCCAGCCGCAGGCGCCGCTGCAAGCGCAGGTCACCCCGCGTGCCGGCACCGCAGCCGCGCCGCGCACCGCCCC